>NZ_JBEZGL010000014.1:0-200969 GCF_040649915.1 Micromonospora sp. NPDC048839 | reverse complement strand
GCCGCCTAACCACCGCCACACCACGACCCATCCCACGCCGCTTCGCGACGCGGGATGCTGCCGCGTGTCTACGCACGGTTCGATTTTCGAGTTAGAGGCGAGAGGGCTCCGCCGTAAACGTCGCCGCACTCGCTCGATGCGGCCCCGCTGACCTCCGCCTGCCACTCCAGCACCTGGTCTTGGTTCGGAAGCTGGAGTAGCAGCGGCGGTGTCGAGGTCGGCATCTGGACAAGGAGAGGTCAATCCGCTTGCTTGCTGGTCACCGAGATGAGCTGTTGATCATGGTGCGGATTCCAGGTCATTGAGGAGCGCGTGTACAGGTGCCCAGCACATCCGCACCGTGTCCAGATCGGGCACGAGCCCGTAGTCGATCTGGTGGCGGGGGTGGACGAAGTTGCGGTAGTCCCGGACCTTCTCCATGAAGTCCTTGGCGTCGGTCTGGACCCACTTCTGTCGGTGCGCGTACTCGAGGAGCAGGTGAAGGCCCGCTCGTTCGGCCCGAACCCGTCGGCCGTTCCGGTCGACCAGGCCGCTCCTGCGCACGGTCTCGTCGCGGTCAGTCACCACGACGTGCAGCAGGCCTTCTACGAAGCTGCCGATGCCGATGATCGCCAGTGCGTAGGCTCCGTTGTTCTGGCAGATCGACGCTTCGTCGGCGCGGGCCATGAGGATGTCGGTCGCCTTGCTGTTGGGGGATAGTCGTCGCACCCGCTCGTGGAGGTCCGGCGGCGGCCCGTACAGGGGAACGTCGCTGCTCTGGCTGATCTGACCGAGCACAGGGCGCCCGCCGACGTAGGTGATGGTGAGCTGCTCGGGAGCCAGAAGGCGGTTCAGCTCTTGCGCGATCGGTTCGGCGGCCTCGACGCCGCCGTCGTACTCCAGCGGATCACCGATGCGACAGAGCAGCCGGTCGAGGGCGGCGGCGTCATCGGCATGGCAATTGAGTACTTCAGTCAGCCAGGGGATGCGCGGAGAGCCGTCGTACTGCGGATCGCCAGGCCACCGGACCCGGCGCAGGAACCGCTCGACCTGCGTACCGGTCCGCTCGTAGGGACCATCGACGTCGCAGATCAGGCGGGCGACGCGTTCCAGAGTGAGCGGGTCGAGGGCAATCATCGGGATACCTCCCGGTCGGCGCGCTGCTGCGCGATGTCGAGTGCTTCGGTCAGGCGCTGGAAAATGATTGAGCCGCGCTTGCGGAAGCCAAGTTCGCTCATGGCCTCCTGGAGGCGCTCATCCCGATCACGCTGAAGCTGGTCGCTCACAAGCCAGGTGCAGATCTGTACCAGGTGTTCCCGCGTGTATTCGGTGATCCGCAGACCGATCGGCACGTCGGGGCGGGGGCCACGGCGGGTCGCCGGCGGCGTCGATGGCTCGGCGGGCCGGCGTGCCGGAGGTACGGGGTGGCTCTTCGCGGCGTGGTTGGCGCGGTCCACCGCCTGCTTCCAGCGGGCGACGAGCCGGGCAGTCTGGCCTGCCGGGTCCACGTACCAGTCGGTCGACCAGATGCGGTGGAACTCCCACCCGAGCCGCTCCAGGTGTTGCTGGCGCAGCCGGTCCCGATCCCGGGCACTGTGGGCCTGGTGGTACGAGTGACCGTCGGTCTCCACGGCGAGGACCATGCGGCCGGGCTGGTCCGGGTGAGCGAGGGCCAAGTCGATGCGGTAGCCCGACACGCCCCACTGCGGCACGGCGTTGATGCCCTGCTGCTGAAGAGCGCTCAACACGCTGCGTTCGAGGCCGTTGAGCTCGACCCCGGTGTGCTGTCGCGCGCCGAGGTCGCCGCCTAGGTCAACGAACTCCAGGTAACGGCGGAGCAGTTCGGGTCCGCGGTTCCGTGTTGCCGCGGTCTGGTTCGGGTCCATGTCGTGGTGGGAGAAGGCGCTCACCACGGTCATCCGACTACGCGCTCGGGTGACCGCGACGTTGAGGCGCCGTTCACCGCCCTCCTGGTTGAGCGGTCCGAAGCGCAGCGGAAGTCGGCCATCTCTGGTCTTGGCGTAGCCGATACTCAGGATGATGGCGTCCCGCTCGTCGCCCTGGACGTTTTCCAGGCTCTTGATGAAGAACCGCTGGCTCGCGGCCTGGTCCTGCGAGAAGAAGTCGTCGAGGTGCTCATGCTCGCGGCGTCGGCTGCGCAGGGTCGCTTCAATCCGCAGGGCGTGCTTCTGCCCCATGGTGATGACGCCGAGGCTCTCGTCTGGTCGCTGCTCGGCGTGCTCGAGAATCAGCTCGACCGCTCTGTGGACCTCCTCGGTTGATGAACCGCCCTGCCCGGGGGCGACACGGCCGTCCACTGTCTCCAAGCGCAGCGGGCTGTCGACCTGCACGCCGGGGAACGTAACGAGGGACCGGTTGTAGATCTCGACGTTCGAGAATGCGATCAGGCGCTCGTCTCGGCTGCGGTAGTGCCAGGTCAAGCGGTACCGGTCCGAGATGAGGCCACCGAGGACGTCAAGAACGGACTCGTAGTCCTCGAGGCTGTCGTCGCCGAGATCATCGTCTTCGCCAGCCGGGCTCTGCTGTACGAGGCGCCGGAAGAACGGCGTGGGTGGGAGTTGCTTCGGGTCGCCGGCCACGACGAGTTGGGTTCCCCGCATGATCGAGGCGACCGCGTCGTGCGGCTCGATCTGGCTCGCCTCGTCGAAGATCACCACGTCGAACGACCTCTCGGGCGGCAGGATGCGGCTGACCACCAGTGGTGACATGGCCCAGCACGGGAACGCGGCGAGGAGCACCTCCGGTGCGCTGCTGAGCAGCTTCCGGAGAGAGAGGTGCCGGCTCTTCTTGGCCGCCTCCCGCCGGACGAGGGCCGTTCTGGTCGGGATGGGCGTCTCGGGCCTTCCGCAGGTTCACTGCCACGTTGCGGCGCACGTGCCGGGCGGCCATCTCGATGTGCCGGCTGTCCGCAGCGCGGAAGTCCTGGACCACCGTGGCATGCTGCTGCCCGACGAACTGACCGAGGTACGGGACCCGCATGCGCATCTCGTCGAGGACCACCTGCAACCAGGAGCGCAACAGAGTGTCGGCTGCCTCGTCGCTTGAGACCTGCCGGTGGGCCAGGTCATCGAGCATGTGGCTCAGTCCCAACGAGCGGAACAGCTGCTGCTGTTTGTTCAGGTCGGGCATCAGGAACAACGTCTCGCGGTCGGCGTTCAACTCGGCGAGCGTGTTGGCCGCGGTGGTGGTCGGCCCACGCTCAAGGCCGTCGATCCGGGCACATGCCGCCACCGCGGCGAGGTGGTTACGTACCTGCGTGAAGGACGACATGCACAGGTCGGCACCCGCCAGAGCAGTGGGTGCGCTGTCTTGACGGCTGAGCTTCCGCCACCGCTCACGCTGGTCCACTGCGGCGACCAGGCCCTGATACATCTCGGATCGATTCCGGGGAGCGGCCGGACAAGTCCGCCGTAGCTCGCGGCGCAGTTGGAACCGGCGGAAGATCCCGAGCGGCTCTGAGCGGCGCGGCCGGGATCGCCCAGGTGCTGTTGCATAGACGAAGTCGTCCAGATCCGGGCCGAAGACCTGCTCGCCGTAGCTGGCGATGGTGCGGTCGACCTCGCTGAGCAGGTCGAACAGATCCTTCCACGCAGCGAGGTCGTCCGGCACGTCCAGCCCCGCTCGGTCGACCAAGTCCCGGATCTGGCGCTGTGCGCCCTGCAGGGCACCGGCCGCGAGTTCTTCGAGATGCACCAGCACCTTGCCGACATCGTCTGGTGTGCGGATGGCGGCCTTCGCCCACGGCGATTCCCCGCGCCAGATCCTCAGGCCGCCACGATCCACGAACGTCCGAAGGTCCTCCCGCGCGGACTCGAGCCTTGACCGGTCGAGGTTCCGCAGCTCGGATGCGCGCAAGTTGTAGCCGCTCACATCGAGAGTCGGGAGCGCGAGGAGCTGCTCGATGACCTGAAAAGCGCTCACCCCCCAGGGTTGCCGAACCTCGTGCAGCTCGGCCGGGTGCCGTTTCGCCGCGGCCCGGCGGCTGTGTAGACGGCGGTGCAGTTCGTCGGTGTCGACGGGTGGTTCAGCGCCGGCTTGAGTGAGGACGTTGGCGATGCGCTGGGCGACCTGCCGCTTGCTGATCTTGCGGTCGTGCAGGTCGAACACCAGATTGTCGAGCCCGACGTCGCCAAGGCGGTTCATCACCGCTTCGATCGCGGCCCGCTTCTCGGAGACGAACAGCACGCTGCGGCCCATCGCGGCCATGTACGCGATGACGTTCGCGATCGTCTGACTCTTCCCCGTGCCGGGTGGACCCTCGATGACCACATGCCGGCCAGACAGCACCGCGTCGATCGCCGACTGCTGAGACGAATCCGCGTCGTGGACCAGGAACTCCTTGGCCGGATCAATCCGATCGGCACTGGAACTGGACCCCTGAGCTTGCTCCGTGCGCAACTGTTGCCGAGCGTCGCGATCGCCCGCCATCGCGCCGATCACTGGGTGCGATGCCAGCAGCTCGGCCGAGTTACGCAGATCCCTGACCATGGCGAGCTTGTCGAAGCTGAAGACGCCGGCAACCACTGCGGGCTCGAGCCGGAGAGACAGGCCGCTGGGAGCGGCTGCCTCGGCGATCAGCTCGTAGGCGGCACTGAGCTGCTGGTCCGGATCAGCGATCTCGGACAGCATCGCGCTCAGCTTCTCGCCGAGGACGCTGATGTCCGCCTCCACGCCGTACTGCCGTTCCAGCGCGTACAGGAGTACGGGATTGATCTCGGGTGACTCCGATAGCTCCAGCGTGAAGTCGTTCTCGGTCGCCGTCCTACTGTCCAGCGCAAGCTGCTGCAGGATCAACGGCGCCCGCAGCGGTTGCATCGGCACGGAGCCGCGGGTGTACGGACCGACCATGCAAAGCAGACCGCGGGTCACCCAACCAGCCTGAATGCCCTGCTCCTCCTCCAGCTCGACCAGCTTGCGGCGGAGGCTGCGCGCAGTGTTGCAGGCGGTGTTGTGCCGATCCTGGTCCGGGAACAGCGTCCGTAGGCGAACCTTCTGTCCCTGGAGCAGATCGGCGACCACGCCGGGAGCCGCGTCAGCGAGATCGAGGGTGGTGGTCTGTCGCTCCTTGAAGTAGAGCAGCGTGTTGCGCGGGCCGAAGTCGATCAGTTGGTCTGCCCACCGGCCAGCGGCCTGTTGAACGAGGTGGAGTACATCCGGTTGGGTCAACAGCATCTCGTCTCCAAGTCAGTCGACGTACGCCAATGCTGATCCGCCGGGCCGTCGGCCCGAGGCAAAGCCCTCCAGGATAGGGCGCATAACACGTTCATCTATGCATCCGATTTCCGACACCCGACGTCATCGGAACGACCTCTCTCAGCAACCTTCACCTCCGCGCCCGGAGCACCGCTGTGCCTTGTCAGCCCATCGAGCAGGCCGAAATGTTGCAGCGCCGCGCGGCTTGACGCAGCTGAAGCCCAACTCGAACAGCTGTTGCGTGGCGCGAAAGAGGCCGTAGCGCGCGATCCTCGCCGGGACTTGATCTTCGACGTATCGGTGGGGGAGTCAGGGTCAGCGGGAGACGGCGGCCGGCGGCTTCGGCGGCTCGTTAAAAAAGTTGGTGGCATCGACGGTGGCACTGACCAGGGCGCACGTCGTCGCAGTGAGGGCGAGCCAGAATGTCACGGTGCTCTTCCAGTCCTCGGCGATCTTCACGGTCACCACTTCGGTGACCTCGGTAGACCGGCTTTGACGATTGCTCGGGTCTGGCTGGCGACGCCAACCGAAGCGGGCCAAGAATTTGGCCCAGGTGTGGTTCGACCGGCCGCAGCCGAAGATCACCCCGTTGACCTTTCGTCCGCACCGGCCGCCGTTCTGGGTGGTCACGCCGCACGTCGTCGGCGCCTTCACGGCAAGCAGCCAGGCCGGGATGGCGATCGCGATCGACGCCGACCAGGCAAGGCTGATGAGATCGAGCGTGACGAGGTAGTAGACGACGCCGACGATGGCCAGCGCCTCAACGCCGAGGATCAGCATGGCCTGATCTCGCTTCAGCATGTCGGGGCCTCCGTGTGGTCAAGGAGCGCGACGAGGTCGAGGAGTTCGGCGCGGAGCCGGGTCAGCTCGGCTGCGGTGACGCCGAGTTCGTAGTGGTGGTGGTGACCGGCGCGGGACAGCGCCCACCACAGGTAGCTGGCCCGGCGCCCGAGGTCGGGGCCGGCGTAGTGGGCGAGCAGCAGCAGTTTCGGTCGCTGCACCCGGGTCTGTCCGATCTCGGGGCAGACTCGGGCCCAGTACCGGTCCATCGCTGCTTCCAGTTCGTGGCGAAGCAGCCAGGCGCACGCCCGGGGCCAGGCTCCGCGGATGACGCTGCTGAGCATCCGGTCGGCGGCGGCGAGGTACAGGGACGTCGTCATCGCAACCGCCCCACGAGCGCAGCGGTCTTGGTGACCATCGCTCGGGCGGGCATGCTCCGGTGGCCGTGGACCGCGTCCGCCACCGCTTTGACCGTCCGGGTGGCCTGGGTGCCGTGCCGCTGGTTTTTCGCGGCATCGAACTCGATGTCGGGGCGGGCGGGACTCGAACCCGCGACCGAGGGATTATGAAATCAAGTTGCCCATGCCGGCGACCTGTGCGGACAGGCGTCTAGCTGCGGAAATACCTCTCGGCATCTCTCAATGTCGGTGGTCGTGGTCCGGCCTCTTCAGGACTGGATGAGGACTGATGCGGGCCGCGGGTGCGACGACATGATCCACTGGCGGCTGGTAGATCACCTCGCATTCAATCGGATACCCCTCGCCGAGTCGTCGCCTACACTGACGCCTGCCTGTGGCCGAGGTGACGGAAATTCTGGTCATCCGATGAGTGCCCGGGTTGGCACCTCACGGGGGAAGGACTCGGCAGTGGTAGGTAATCGTCGGTATCAAGGGTTTGTCCTCGGCCTCGTCGTTGCGGCCGTGTGCGCGGTGAGCGGGTGTACACCGGAGCGGGACGACGATGCCGCAGCCGTGCTCCATGAGGCGGTCAACCGGCTGGACCGCGAGAGCTTTCGAGCGACTGCAAAGGTGACGCGAGGGGATGGGCAGGAACTCAGTGACGTGGTTGGAGTGACAGACCAATCAAGGAACTGGCGAGTCTTCACGGTGTCCGTGTTGGAGGACGGGGTGAAGGTCACCACGGAGACCCGTCAGATCGGGCACGACGTCTACACCCGTTTCGCAAAGGACGGCGCGCTGGTCAAAGTCCAAGAGGGCAAGACCTGGGTGTACACCGATCTCACACGGCACCCCAGGGGCAACGGGCTTATCGAGATGGATGTTCGTGCCCTGTTGAAGCCCTTGGATCACATCGTCCGGGCGGAACGGGCCGGCACCGGCAACTTCCGGGGCGACTTCGACTTCGCGGCAGCCCAAGGCCTGAAGGACAGGCCGCAGGACCGAGCCGTTGCGTTCGAGGCGACTGTCGACAGCCAGGGCCGCCTTACCCGCCTTACCTACCTCCGCGAGCCGGCCGGTGACAGTCAGGGAGACCGGTCGGAGCTGACCATCTCCGAGTATGGGACGAAGGTGCAGGTTGATGTTCCGCCGGCCGCCGAGATCACGCGGAACCCGCTGACCAAGTAGCGACCGCTGACGGGCAATCATGGCGGAGACGATCGGTACTGGGTCGTTGGAAACCATCGAGCCTCCACTGTCCGGCCAGTTCGGCAGCAGGGTGCGCAACGAGCGCACGTGTTGCGCAACAACAACTTTCGTCGTCGGGTCTTCGATCGGGCTGCGGAGTCGATCGGTCTCGCCGGCCTGACGCCGCACGAGCTGAGGCACACGGCGGCCAGTCTTGGCGGTGGCCGTGGGCGCCAACGTCAAGGCGGTGCAGCGGATGCTCGGGCACGCCTCGGCGGCCATGACGCTGGACGTGTACGCGGACCTGTTCGAGGACGACCTGGACCAGGTGGCGGACCGCCTCGACCGGGCGGCGGGTCGTGCTGCTGCGGACTCAGTGCGGCCTGAGGGTGTCGGGCCAGACCTCGATGCGGTTCGCCCGGATCGTCGGCAGCATGGCTGACCAGGGAGAACGGCTGGTGGGGCGGGCGGGACTCGAACCCGCGACCGAGGGATTATGAGTTAGACGCCAGCCAGACTTGATGGTGATCGGCAATCGGCAGGTGTGTCTATCTGTCCAGGTGGACATGCCTGCCGCTCCTCGGCTGTACGCGCACGTGTCACGGCGTCCAAAGACGTCCGGGCTCACAGCGGGCTCACGGTTTGGCGGGCTCCGCTTCGGACCCAAATCCTCGACTACCCGAACAAGTTCCGCACCACCACGGAGCCCGTCGGCGTGCCTGGCGTTGTTTGGCCGGGGCTGCGGTTGCTGGCCCTCGATCATGGCCGGCCACGGCTGGCCGCTGCAAGGCCCGCTGTCCCAGCCGTTCAGTGCCTCGCAGGTATCGCCGGATGGGCCTGTACGGGTCGGCGCCGATCGGCCGGCCCGCCGGATCGGGCCAAGGATTTTTCCCAGAGCTCGTGTATGCCTTCCGCACAGAATCGGGTCACTGCGAGTTAGCGCGCGTCGCAGCAACGACCAGCAGCATCCAATGCTGTTAGACACTCACCCCGGGCGACGGGGACACGTCAGCGGCGGCGGGCTCAAAAAGCAGGACCTGCCGATCCACAAACGTGGGGCAGGTCCGCCTTCCGACCGTAGCACCCGCTGACCGCGCCCAAGTTCGGCCCGGCAGACCCCCGGTGATAGCGGCGTGCCTTCGCGCAGCTTCGTCGTCGACGTTGACCTGCTCTCGGGCGGGAGGCCGCGGGTGCGGTTACTGACCCTCGATCCTGACCGACCGCGGCTGGCCCCTCAAGGCCCACCCGGCGCAGCCGCGTCTGCGCGTCGTACCGAGCGTGGGGTGGGCCTGTGTGGGGCTGCGCCGATCGGCCGGCCGGGCGGATCGGGCCAGCACCGCCCACCCGGCCGTTCCCGCGCCGGGTAGGGCGTCCTTTTGGTTTGGAAGGACGTTCTCTGTAATGACGACCACTCTGTTGTCCCGACCCGGATCGGACGAAATCAGCATCGCCGAGGCCACAGCCTCTGCGGACCCTGCGGGCCCTATGCTCCGGGCCCAGTACCTCGACCCTCGTGACCTGGTCGATAACCCGCGTAACCTCCGCACGGACGTCGGTGACCTGAGCGACCTGACTGCCTCGATGACGGTTGTAGGAGTCCTCTGCCCGTTGGTAGCCATCCCGGCTCCGGACCAGCCGAACGCGTTTCAGTTGATCATCGGGCATCGCCGAAAGTACGCGGCGATCGAGCTCGGCATGGAGCAGGTCCCGGTATGGGTCGCCTCCGACGAAGGTGCTGCGGCGCAGATCGTCGCGCAGCTCGCCGAGAACGGCCACCGGGTGGGGCTGACCCCCACCGAGGAGGCTGAGGCGTTCCACCAGCTGACGTTGCTGGACTGGTCGCCCGAGCAGATCGCCACCGTGCGGGCGATCCCGACGGCCAAGGTGAAGCAAACCTTGAAGCTGCGGGAGTTGCCGCAGGCGGCGCGCGGAGCCGCCGACGCCGGCACCCTGACACTGGAAGACGCCTCCGCGCTCACCGAATTCACCGAGGATCCGGCTGCCCTGGATCGAATCCTGAAGGGCACCGGGTCGAGTTGGGGATTCCGGCACGCCATCGCCGCCGAGCGCTCGAAGCGGACCTTCGCGGCGGCGAAGGAGCGGGCGAAGGCGGAGTTGGTGCTCGCCGGGGTGAAGGTGACGTCCAAGCCGAAGGGCTACCCCTACAGCGGTACGGCCGTGGCCGCCACGCAACTCGCCGACGCCAACGGCAACCCGCTCGACCCAGAGATGTTTCCCACGTTGGCGGGGCTCGCAGCGTTCGTTGAGAAGATCGGCGACCATGCCCAGACGACTTTCTACTGTGCGGAGCCGGACCGGTATGGCTACCAGCGCCTGAGCTACGGCAGTCGTCGGGGCGTCACGGAAGAGGAACGTGCCCGCCGGGAGGCAGCCGAGCAGGCCCGCGCCGAGTACCTCGCTGGTCTGACAGTCGCGGCGGAGGTACGGCGGGAGTTCTACCGCACCGCATACGGGTCGGCGCGGGCGGTGAAGCGGCTCTTCCTAGAGGCGATTCGGGCCACCGTCGTGGACGGGCTGCGGTTCCACGACGTCGACGGCCTGTACGCAACTCTTGGTGGCGTAGACGGTGCCGCAGCCGCGATGGCTCGGGAGGACAAGCTGCGCCGCTGCCTGGTGGCGCAGTGGATCTGCGTCCAGGAACGCAACCTCGGCTACGCGGCCCGCGATGAGACGTGGGCGTTGGATGACGAGGCGGCAGTGGCGTGGCTCGACCAGCTCGTCGCCGACGGCTACACCCTCTCCGAGGCGGAGAAGACGCTGCGGGATTCGCTGGGCCGTGACCCGCAGGACGATCTGCCCAACGACGAAGACACCGACGAGTCCACGGCCGCAGACGCCGATGATCCCGATTTCGGCGATGTCGATGCGGAGACCGAGCAGGCCGACGGCGTCGCTGACGACGACGTGCTCGCCGCACCGCACACCGCGCAGGAGCCCGAGCCCGAGGCGACGGAGCCCGAGGCAGCGGGCCCCGAGGCCGATGGCCTCTCGGACGCCGATGAACTGGCCGACGTCGAGAAGTAGACCTTTGACGACGAGCCCGTGAGCGGCGAGTCCTGATCTGAAGATCCGCTATCGGCGGGGGTCCACGCACTGCGCGTAGGCCCCCGCCGACTCGCGTGCCAACCCGACTCCGCAGCGGAGCGAAGTCACTCACCGCGCCAGCTCTCGACATTTCCGATTGGAGCCCCGTGTCCACTGACGCCGACTTGGTGTCCGAGGTCGATGACCCTGAGCGCCGTCTGGTGCTGATCCGCCAGCGGGAGATCCTGCTGGCGTTCGAGGAGTACGGACCCGGCTATCACCGGGTCACCGGCGACGGCTGCCGGTACGTCGCCGAGATCGTCAACGCCACCCCCGCCGAGTGGGAGTGGATCTACGCCCATGCCCGGACCCATCCCGAGGTGCTGATTCAGGCTGGGCCGGCCCGCAACCCCGCGCGATGGCGAGAGCTGCGCCGCGAGCAGGGCGAAGTGGCGTTCCGCGCCGCCGACGCCGCGTTCACCGCCGGCGACACCGCCGTCGCCCTGGACCTCCTCGACGAGGCCCGCGCGCTCGGCACCCTCGGGCCCGAGCAGTGGGAGCGACTACGCCTGGCCGTCATGACCGCCGCTGACGCCGGCCGCTGACCCCCTCAACGAACTCCCCATCTCCAGACTCTTCTCGAAGGGATCCATCCCTCATGTCTTCGATGATCACTGTTCCGGCGCACCGCAACGTCGACCTCGACCAGCTACGCCGCATGCTCACTGACCAGTCCACCCGGGCCTTGGACGTCAAGGCCGGCGCCGGGCGGATGCGCGCCGTCGCCGGCAACCTCGTCCTGGACGGCACCGAGCCGCAGCTCGGCCCGGAGGGGGTGACGATGACCTCCGGCACGTACACAGTCAACGATGTCGCCACCGCCGGGCTCGCCGACAAGCTCGGCATCCCCGTCGCGTACCTGCGGCGTCTCGCCGCCGAACACCCCGACCTGTTCGACCACAACGTCAACGGCTGGCTTGCCCGCGACCCCCGCAGCTTCCTCATCCGCTGCCTGCGCAATGACACCGGCGGTGGCATTGTGCGGGCGGTTCTGTCCGACCGGTACCACCGCATCGACAACCTCGATGTCCTTTTCGCCGCTCTCGACGGGATCCGGCGCGCGAACGTGCGGGTCCAGTTCGCCGGCTGCGACTTGACCGACCGGCGGATGTACCTGCGGGTCTACTCCCCTCAGGTGCAGGTCGCCGCGCCCCGCCTGCTGGCCCGCTACCGGTCCCCGTTCGACGGGCGGGCCGGCTCCGAACTGCCGATCGTCTCAGCCGGGTTCCTGATCTCGAACTCGGAGACCGGGGCGGGTGCGTTCAGCATCGCTCCGTGGGTGCGCTTCGAGGTGTGCCGCAACGGCATGGTCATCCGCCGCAACGCCCTGCGTCGTACCCACATCGGCTCCCGCATGACCGGCGGAGACGGGGTCGTCACCGCCTCCGAGGAGACCACCCGCCGCACCCTCGACCTGATCACCTCCCGCACCACCGACGCGGTCACCGCCTTCCTCGACGCCGACTACATCGCCGAGGTTCTGCGCGAACTCGACAACGCCGCCGGCACCCCCATCACCGACCCCAACACCACCCTCAAGATCGTCGGGCAACGCTTGAAGTACTCCGAGGACCAGCAACGCGACATCCTCACCCACTTCATCGCTGGCGCCGACCCCACCGCCGGTGGGGTCATGCACGCCGTCACCTCCGTCGCCCAGACCCTTTCCGACGCTGACGCCGCCCACGGTCTCGAGGCCACGGCCATCCAGGCCCTGCACCTCGCCGCCACCACCGCCTGAAACCACCTCTCTCGCACATTCGCGCGCCCGGACCCATCCGCAGGTCCGGGCGCGCCGTGTATTCGCCCAGGAGCCATCCTCATGAACCACACATCTCCTCGCCCCCGATCCGACGACGCCCGACAGCAGGACGCGGAGCCGTTCGTGATCATGGAAGGGATGCAGTTCCGTCTCGCCGTCGGCGCGGCCCTGGCGCACGGTCCTGCCCGCGTCGACCGAATCCTGTTCACCACGGACGGACCTGCGCTGCTCACCGTGGTCGGCGACGACGGGGCCGTATATCAGCTGACCTACGACAACGACCGGGCGCGTACGTGGGTCATCGCTGTCCAGGCACCCGGCGAGGTCCGGCGGCCGGTTCGCGGCGCGGCCTGCGATGAGGTCGGGTTCCGTCTCGCCGGCGGCCACCCGCACCTGGTCTACGAACTCCTCGCCCGCGCCCACCACCCGACGACCATCGTCCGCGGCACCCTGGCGGACTTCCCCGCGCAGGGGCCGCGGTGACTCCCCTCGACAGCTACCGCGATGCCGTTGGCGAGAGAGGGCGGGGCCGGTGAGCGTCGACCTGGAGGCCGTCGCGCACCTGGCGAGCCGCGACCGGCGACTGGCCCGCCAGGTCCTCTCCGCCCAGCAGGCCCAGGCCGCCGAGGAGGCGAGGATCGCCGCCGCTGACGCCGCGATGCAGCGTCAACTCCAGGCAGCAGAGCGGCAGCAGCACCTCGCCGCCCAGACCCGCGCCACCCAGCGCCGCGAGGCCGAGGAGAGAGCCGCCGATCAGCGGGCCCGCCGCGAGGCCCGCGCCCGCGCCGCCCGGCAGCGGGCAGCGCGTTGGCGGCACCGAGCCGCTTCGCTCGTCGGGTACGTGCGGGGGCACGCCGATGACGTCTACGCCGCCACCATGTACCTGCTGGCCGTCGGTGGCGCCGTCTACGGACAGATCACCGCAGCCCAAGCCCGCGGCTGGCCGATGCTCGTTGGGATCGTCGTCGCCGTCGCGATCGAGGGTCTGGCACTGGTTATGGCGCTGACCGCGCAGAAGATGCGCCTCGCTGGGGAAGCCGCCCGCACCCCGCGCGCCCTGACCTGGCTCTGCGCCGCTACCGCCGCCGGCATCAACTACCTCGGCCACCAACATGCCAGCCGCGTCGGCGCCGGGCTCCTCGCCGTCCTGTCCCTCGCCGGGATCGTGGTCTGGGAGATCCGCAGCGGTGCCCGACACCGCGTGGAACTGCGCCGCCGCAGGCTCCTACCCGATCCGCCGGCCGCGTTCGGGTGGCGCCGCTGGCTCCGATACCTGCCCAGCACCGCTGCAGCCTGGTCCGTCGATGTCCGCGACCGTGTCAGCCCTCGCGCCGCCTACCTCCTGCAGCGGGCCGCATCTGAACGACAGGCCCGGCGGACCGCCGCGAGGCGCAACCAGGTCCGCCGGCTGGCACGCCGCACGGTCCGCGCCGCCGCACGACGGGGCGACACCGGCGCCGTCCTCGCGCAACTGACCTGGCTCGCCGAACACGGGACCAGCCGCCCGCTCCCCGCCCTGCCCCACCCGAAGGTCCACCACGAGACGGGACAGGTCCCGGACCAGTCCTCATCACCACAGGACCGCGCCTGTACGGAGCTGGACCCCACGTTTGCTTCAGGGCAAGCGTTCCCGGTGCAGGTCCGGACCCGGCCGGCCCCGGACTCTGCGCTATCCGCAGGGCCGGAACCGACAGAGCGGACGGCCCCGACGCAGGACCGGACCGCAGTCGACACGGACAGTGGTGAACAGGACCAAGGCCACGATCTCCCGGACCAAATCAACTCTGGGGGGTCTTCGCAGCGGACCTCCACCTCGCCCTCGATTTCCAGGGACACCGTCGCAGCATCGACCGTCGAGGCGGACGACCGGGTCGGGGTCCGGAGCATCGGCGACAGCGGACCGGCTCCGCGCGAGATGCCCTCGCGGGACGGGGCCGACCGGCTACGGCCACGGCCGGTCCCCGACGTTAGGGACCTGATGGACCCCGGGCGTCGAGTCGCGGACCGCCTGAGCGCTCACGGCGTGACGCTGTCCCGGTCGGTCCTGATCAAAGGGCTACGCACCGATGGGGTCCGCGTTTCTACCGACCGCGCCACGGCGCTCCTCGCGGCGCTCAGGGCCGACGGACCGATCAACGACGCGGCAGTCCTCCCGCCACCGCAGGACTAGGCAAGCCCTTGGTCCCCGGTGCCCGGCCAGCGTCTCGCCGACCGACGCCTCTCACCCTCCACGTGGCCCAGGGCGATGAGCGATGCCCGCCGCCGCGACAGCACGAAGTCCCCAAACAGCCTCCAGGAGAAGCACTGCGATGCCCGACCTTCACCCCACTTCGACCAGACCGGAAGGGCTGCCGATGAGCGGCCACATCCGCCACCCCCGCGACCCGCGCCAGTCGGTGTGCGGCGTACCCGCCGCCGTCGTTCTTCGATGGGAGACCGACGCCCCACCTCGCACCGGCTACACCTGCGAAGACTGCTACACCCTGCTCCCCGAAGCCGCCCGACCCGACGACGCCAACCACCGGCCCGACGACCCCGCCCTCATCGACACGCTGCGTCAGATCGTCGCCAGCCGGCAACACGCCAAGATCAGCGGCGTCTTGGTTGACCTGTGGTCAGCCAGCGTCACCATCCTCATCTGGGACCGGCTCCGCCCCGACAACCAACAACGACTGCTCACCCTGCCGCCGCACGAGCTGATCCTTCGCTGCATAGCCATCTACACCCGCCTCACCGAGAAGGGAAACAGCCGGTGACCGGCGGCCGACCAGAGCAGGGGTTCCACTTCGGGCCATGGGTCTTCGACATCGACGCAGCCAGGGCTCTGATCGCCTCGGAACCCCGGGACACCCTGCCCCTCGATGTCACCACGTCGTCGACCGCGTACGGCCTACTGTCGGCGTACGGGTTCCAGTGCAGAGTCGTGTACGCCAACTGTGCAGAGGCCGGGAGGCGGAGCACTCTGCCGCGAGTCGCTCGCGCCGACCGACAAGGGAGCGGATCCTGAAAAGTTCGGATGTACTTCACGAAGGCGGCGGCCTGCACGTTGCCGTGAGCGCGACACCGACGGCGTAGGCCACTGGGCGCAGGAACGTTGCCGCCGAGCAATCGGGTTGCCCGGGTGCCCATAGAGCGGCATCATCGAGATGATCGAGGTTATGCAGCCAACGATGCGGCTCCCTGGTGCCGCCAACCAAATCCACTCAGTGGGAGCTCACGAGCAGATGGCGAGCGACGTCGAGAAATGGCCTATCCCAGGCGATCCCAACCATTTCGTGGGCGCGCGGCACCACACCGTACCCCGTTTCTACCTCGAATACTGGGCAGACGCTGGCGGTCACATAGATGTTGTCGAGAAGCCGGGAGGTCGTCGATACAGAACCGTCCCCAAGACAGCCAGCGCCGAGACCGACTTTTACACCTTCATCGATTCTGATGGCAACCCGGCCGGCCACATGGAGCAGGCGCTAGGAGTGATCGAAGCCGACGCCTCAGCCGCAATTAGCAGAATCACGCACCCGGTCTTCGGCCAGTTTCCGCCGCCGCCCGATGACCGGCACAAGATCGCCACCCTTATCGCCTTTCAGAAGGTGCGGGGTAAGCGTCGGCGCAGAGAGATCGAGACCCAAACCGACTTCTACATGAAGTTTCAGTACTCAGGGCTCGACAGCGAGGCCATTAGGAGCTTACTCGAAAGACGGGTCGGGGAAGCGAATACGGAGCAGATCGCCGAGATGGAAGAGTTTGTGGCGAATCTGCATGAATACGAATTCGTTCCGGACCCGAACGAACACGTTCGCATGATGGGCAAGCTGGCGGAGCGCATCTTCCAACACCTTATGTGCCGTCACTGGTACCTCGGCGTTTTCGAGGAGCCCATCCTCATCACCTGCGACGAGCCGGTCATGCTTTACAAGGAGAACCGTAGCCCTATCCGGGGCTACGGGTTCCTTGACGCCGACGAAGTCTGGTTTCCGCTCAACCCGTCCATGCTGCTCATCCTCGCCTTGGAACCGCACCCAATTCCGGTGCGGTTTCCTGCGTCGGCCTCAACTGCAGAGACAGTTAACGCTTACGCGGCTCACAATGCATACCAAAACATCTTTCTTCATCCAAAGCAACCTGACGTCGATGCTGAGCGGCTTGTCGACACGCCGCTCTACCAAGTGACCGCCCCCGCGAACATGATTCTTCCCGATGGGGCCAACAAGCCCCTCAAGAACCGGACGACCGCGCGACGGCGCAAGCCGAAGCGGAAGTAGTGGTGAGTGCGTTAAGAGAAAATAGGCAGAAGCGGGTAGGCGCGCCTCGGTCGTCCATTCGACCGCGTGGTCGGACGAACTCAACTCGGCAGTTCAGGATGCCCGCCCGACGCAGAGGCCGCTACCCAACGTGATTGCCTCGATTGGTCAGCACGCACGCTGCGCGGCAGAAGAGTGCGTTTGCAGCCGACGCCTGCTTCAGCTCTATAGCTCTAGCGGCGGAATCACGCGGGTGACAAGCGCCCCTAGGTGGGAATCGGATCCCCTGGGTAGACCTGCATAGCAAGTCCATCGTTCATGGCCGTGTTCCAACAACCCGTCAGGCCCGCCGCATTCTTGCCACGTCAAGAAGCCAGAACTCGTCGTTAATCTTGATGGTCAGAGCGACCATCAGTCGCAGTGCGCTGTAGTAGGTCTGCCGATGCTGGGCTTCGCCGTTGCCCTTGGGTTGGATACCGTGCTGGTACTTATTGCGGAGTTTCGGACCGTTACTGAAGTCGGCTGAGTTTAGATTGTAGTTGAAGTAGGCGGCCTCGGCCTCGGCGAGCAACGACGAGCGCCTGACGAGCCACTCAGCGTCCACCATCCTGTCAACGTGCGCACGACACCTCGTGTTCAGATGGTGGTAGGCGACGGCCTCGTTGTCGTTGAGCGACTGTAGTATGTGGAACAAGTCGGAATCCTTGAGTCGGATGCGGTCGCTTGTGTTCTCAACGACCCCGTGGTCGATGAGCTTCTCGACGAAGGGCTGTTGGTATTCGTGCAGCGATTCGTACGAGACCTTGTTCTGCCGCAGCAAGTCGACGAAGTTTTCACCGCGGACATCCTCGTTAATGTAAGCCAGGTGTGACTGATCCGAGAACAGGGTGTGCAGGATCGTGCGGATTTCAGGGTCGTTGGTCGCGTAGGCGTACTTGCCTTCCAGTGCGCTAGGGATAGTCCGGTATCGGACCAGATCGGCCCCTGCGGCGGCTACGTCATGGTCGATTTCGCTGTCCTCGACAAGCAGCCCGAACTGCGTCGCGATGGACTCCATTTCAGCGAACAGGTTCCGGCAGCGTTCCAGATAGTTCGCCTTCCGGCTGGACGGGCTGAACACGAAACCCGCGATGCCGTATTCCGCGAGAAGATGCTCCTCGAAGTACCAGCGGAGCACCTCCTCAAGGTCGATGTCCTTCGTTCCGAGGTAGCGCTGGTACATCGCCGTTTGGAGTAGCGTTGCGCGGTCCTTGGCTGTGAAAATGTGACCGGTCGGGTAGTCCTTGACGCCGTTCATGCCCATCGCGAGTTCAAGCCCACGGCGTTCGCTGTTAAAGGCGGGGAGCGTCAGCAGTCCGTCCTGTGGTGCAAACTCGAACAGGAACTGGAAGTTGTTCAGCACGGACGGGAAGTCCAACGTGCCCTCCAACCAGGTCTGGCTGAAAGTGTACTCGATCACCATGTTATTTAACGTTGCCTTCACCGGCTCGACCTGGGTCGATGACACGGAAACGGTGCAACCGGTTCTTATACCGGGAGCCGTCTTGAAGAAATCCTCGATCATAGCGGCGTAACGCCGCTTCGCCTTAACGACTAACTTGGCATCCACCCCGCTCTTGCTGTCGATTGGGGCGTCCGCGATCAATTTCAAGTAGTTCGGGTTCGGCTCTGCGCTGTCAATGTAGGCCTCCATCAGTGCCCGGGAGTCGGCGGGAATGAAGTTGGCGGGGAGGAAGATCTCATTCTTCGTCTCGCCTCCAAGGTGATGCCTGACCACGAGTTCGGCTCGATCCGGCTCGGCCAGAAGTCGCTCCCGGATGGTCACGCCGTAGTTCTCCACGAGCCGCTTGCTCGTGAGCATGTCGCCGATGTGAACCTTCGCCCCGTCGAGCGCAGTCAGCATCGCTGTTTGGGAGCAGCGTCCGAAGACTCCGAGGCCAGCCAGGAGGTCGAGGAGGTGCTCGCGGTACTGCCAGTCGACTTCCGTCAACATGTCGGCGAGGTTGTCGTCCTCTAGGGCGCCGAACCACTGCGCGACGGTCCGCCCGATCCGTTTGGCAGATACAACAAGGGCATTCCGGTCGTCTTCAATGACGTCCGTTGGGATGAAACCTGCCTCGACGAACAGGCGAGCGTTGTGCAGTTCCAAGATGCCGTTGACTTCGTCAGGCGGAGCGGCTGGATCAAACCCCTTAACTACCTCGGCCGCTCGGTGGACTTGCCAGTATGTCGCGAAGTCGCCAGCACCGTAGTAGCGGAGCCGAGGAGTGAGCTGGTCGTCTGCGGTCTCAGCGTTCATGAAGATCCTTACGAGCGTTCAACGCCGGTCGAGGGGTCTCGGGCTCCCTCGACTCTAGGCGGACCGAAACAATCGTCGCCGGTGCCGCCACAGGGCGAATGCCAAGTTGGCGCCAGTCGGGGCGGCGACGCTGCACCCACCGCCTCGTTGCCGGTTAGCTCGGCGACCTGGTCCCGTGCCCATCCCGCATGATCAAACCAAGGCGCACGCTCATCGGCTAGATCCGGACGCCGCCGGGTCGACATGCATCACCCTTTGTAGTCGATCTTCTCGGTGTGCGACGAGGTCGGCTCGGCTGTCAGGTCGTCGCTGACCTTACGGACGCCGATGGCCGCTGTGTACTCGGTGGCTTACGCGGTTTGCACTGCAACTCGTACGCCGACACCTACTCCACCTCGACAACCCGAATCCGCGTAGAGCGAACCTCATCGGCCGACCAGCAGCGCCCTGAACCGGACCTTCGACCTAACCACCGACCTGAGCACACCACTGGTCGTGGGGCAGATCCACATCACCGGCCAGCCGCCCCGCTGCTCATCGACTGGGCACACCGGCACTACTGAACCTGGCGCGAACGGGTGCCACAGCCACCCACCTACCTACTCACCACCGCAGAAACTGGCCAGATCAAGTCGACGCGGTAGACAGCGCACCCCAGGGGTCTCCGAGCTGCTCGCTTTCGATCGACGGCATGGCAGGCGCTGGCACCTGCGCTTATAGCAGCCGAAGCCGCCCTCGCCGGAATTGGACCGAGTGCAGGCGCAGCAGCGGGGCCTTCGCGCGCTCCGCAGCGGCGGTCAGCCGGTGTGCGTACTGGCCCTCGATCCTGACCGGCCGCAGCTGGCCCCGCAAGGCCCACCGTCGCAGCCGCTCGTGATCGTCGAAAGTCGGCCGGGGGCCCGTGCGGGGCTGCGCCGATCGGCCGGCCGGGCGGATCGGGCCAGCATCGCCCACCCGGTGACCCCGCCCGCTGAAAGCAGACCGGGGTCGGACGCCGATCGACGCTGCCCCGCAGGCACCGAGCCCGTGATGCAAAGCGCATCCCAGCGAACCAATCCGTGGGGCAGGCAGCGCTCTCCCGACCGTTATCCCTCTGCTCATGCAGCTTCGCACCGGCAGCGAGATCCAAGGCGGCCGACTGCTGATCACCACGCACACACCAACGACCTGTGCCCGTGGCCGAGGACTTCACGGCCGGCCGCACCAGCCGCGAAGCGCTGCTCGGCAATACCGCCCACCTGATCGCCGCCGGCTGGCGGCCCCCTCCCCTCAAGAACCTTGGAAGCACCCATGACTGAACTTCACACCGTGGCCCTGCCTGACCCGTACGGCGAACTGACCTTCACGCAGACCCCGGACCTCACCAGCGGGCAGGTCCGCAACGTCATCTCCGGGCGCCGCGCCAGCGGCGCCTTCACGATCGAGCCCGCCTTCGCCGACGAGGAGTTGATTCCAACCCGGATCTGGGTCCGCTGCGGCCATGAACCCGCGGACCAGTTCAACACGGGCCCGCTCATCAATCGGCCGGTGATCAACGGGATCACCATTGCCGGCATCGCAGACTTGGACCCGGATCAGCAGGAGCCGGTCCGGCGATGGCACCTGACGGTCTACCGTGCCGGCGGCACCCGAGTCACTGACCCAGTGCCGGACAGGACCTCCGAGTACGCCGCGGCGATCATTACTGTCCTGCGCAACATGTGGGCCACCCACCCGCTGCGGCACACCATCGTCACCACATGGGCGCGGCTGTGCGCCGACCAGCGTGCCGAACACCTTCTGCGTGACGAGCTGGCGCACCGCTGCCGCAGACGCGACGAGCTCGCCGCAGAGATCCAGCACTACGAGCGGCGCGTCTCGGACCTTCGCGCCCTGGCGATGGCCGGCGCCGAAGCCGTCGGGTCGGCCAGCGGCGACGGACAGCCAGCACTGCAAGCGACACAGGGCGGCACCGCCCACGCCATTGGCGCTGGCAGTGAGGCCTGACGATGACTCTCGACGACTTCGTGGAGCTGCCAGGTCTGGGCAGTGTCAGGGTGACCGAGGAACGGCGTCCCAGCGGCGTGGTCGCGTACCGCGTCTCGGGCGTTGAGCTGTACGGCACGGTCCTGTTCAAGCCGGACGTCCTGGATCAGCAGCTCGTTCCTGACCGGATCATCGTGCAGCTCGGCGACGGTGAGCACCTGCTCGCCACCCACTTGACGAACCTGCTCGTCGTACGCGGCATCACACTCGTGGGCGGCGGCGACGCGATTGACCTCGACACGACCTCCTGGCCGCTGCGGCTACGCCTGGCGCTGTTGAAGGCCGCCGACCGAGCGACGGCCGGTGGTGCCGCGGCCGCCCGCCGCGCCGTGGCGCTGTGTCAGGTGCTCGCTGCCCGCTACCGGCGGCTGGACCGGCTCGCGCTGATGCGCGCCGCCGCCCGACACACCGCCGGGGCCCGCCTGAAGCGTTGGGTGCACCAGCAGATCCTGGTCCCGCATCAGATGAACTGCGGCACCAGCGAAGAGCTGGCCGCGGCGTACCCGATCGCGGAAGCGCTCCAGCAGTGGTCACCGCTGCCGCTGCTCCCGACGCCCCCGGCTTGCGCGTGCGCAGGTGCGCTGCCCTGCGTCTCCCCGGACACCTACGTCACGGCCGACGACGAGGGCGACTGGCTGACCTGCCCGACCTGCGACCAGAAGACCGTGATGGTCACGCCCGGGGCGAGCGTGGCGGGTCTGCTCGGTGACCACGCCGCGCACACCTGCAGCCGCGAACTGCTCTGACCTTTGCGGCGGCGCCGTCGCTCCTGCCGGTTCGCGTCGAACGTCCATGAGTAGGCGGTCATTGACGACGAGCCGGTCCCACTCCGACCGGAGGATCCCTCACCCCGATGTCCCACTCCACCTCTCCCCCTGACGATCCACCCACCAGGCACCCGCCGGATGCCGCCGTCTGCCCGCCGGCCGATCTACGGCGGGAGATGGCGTGCCGCGTCTGCCGCCGGATCCTGAACACCTACTTCGACGCGACCGGCCGGCTCCGGCACCTACACCCCGCCGCCCGCACCTCCTACGACCACGATCCGGACCCTGTGCCGAGCGCAGAGGTGGCCGGGGTAGCGCGGTCCTGCGATTTCTGCAGCGACCGATATCCCGTCTTCCGACTCGACAGCGGCCCCGTACAGGCCCTCGCTCTCGGCAAGGACGACAGCAGCGTCCACGACTTCGGCACCACCTGGTCGGCGTGTATCACCTGCACTTTGCTCGCCCAGGCCAGCAAGAGCGAAGCCCTGACCCAGCGGGCGGTCACCCGGATGGGGTGGGCGGACCCGACGATCGCGGCCGAAGCCGTGCGCGCGATTCATGCCGGTGTCGTGGGGACCCTGCGGCCAGGGCGGACCCTGCTCACCGACGTCCACTGGCCCCACACCCCAGTCACGGCCACAGCGCTGCCGAAGATCCGTGACCGGCTGACCGCGCTGCTTACCGGACCAGACCACATGGACCTGCTGAAGGTCCGCCAGAGGCAGGACATCGCGGCGAGCTTGCAGGGTGGGCGGCTCTTCGCCGTTGACGACGAGTTCACCGACCTCGCCTGTACCGCCGCCACGGACCTCCCGGCGACCGTCCTCGACGTCGAAGACCTCCCCGCACCCCATGGGCTGCTCCTGTGGGCCAATCCGGTCGCCTGGGATGTCTGCGCCGCATCGTGGGCCAGCACTGATGAAGGGATTCGGATCGTCTCCTACCGCGGTGTCGGTGGCTCGGCCGGCGTCGCCGATGGGTTGGCGGTGCAGGCGCTGCGGGAGCAGGTCGGCTGGCTCATCCCCGTCAGCCACCGCCTCGTCGTCCACGGCGAGGCGATCACACGTGTTGACGGTGCTCTCGCGGTGCTGGCCGCGACGTGGCTGCTCATCGCGCAGCGCACCGGCGAAACCGTCTCCGTCGCGGCGGACCGGTCGATCCGTAAGGCGTACGTACGGACCCGGCGGCCCGCACCGGAGGTCCGGCTGGTCCGCATCCGCGGCCGGCAGGCCACCGGCCCGCGGGAGACCAGGCCGGGTGAGGCGCGGGAGCCGCAGGCGCAGCGGCGGTGGATCAGCGGCTACTGGCGCTCCCAGCCCCACGGTCCCGGGCGGGCGCTGCGAAAGGACGTCTACGTCTTCGCCTACCTCCGCGGCCCCGCTGACGCGCCTATCGCGGCGAGCACCACTGTCCGGGTCCTCGCCGGTGAGCGGCGACGCCCGAAGCCGCAGTAGAGCGGCGTCCCCTGCCGTGGTCCGGTCGACCACAGCCGGTCTCGTTTTCTACCCGTACTCGATCAAGGAGTTTGTCGTGTCTCATGTCCCCACCTTCACGGTACGGTCGCAGGCGGAGCTGCTGGGCCTGGTGCCCTACCTGCTGGGCTACCACCCCGAGCAGAGTCTCGTCGCGCTGTTCTTGAAGGCCGACCGGAGAGTCGCCGTCGCGGCCCGGGTCGACCTCGCCGCCCCGATGGCGCAGGTCGTTGAGGCCTTCCGCGACGTCGCCGATCGGACGGCGGCGCAGACCCTCGTCCTCGTCGGCTACGGCAACCGGGACGTCGCACCGAAAGTCACGGCGGCAGGTGACGCCCTGGCCGCGCACCTCACCGTCAGCCAGACGCTCCTGGTGATCACTGACCGTTACTTCTGCCTCGACTGCCCCTGCGACGCCACAGAGGGTGTCAGCTTCGACGCGAAGGCGACCGCGACCGCCGCCCAGTCGACCGTCGAGGGCCTCGTCGCGTTACCGAATCGCGACGCCCTGCTCGCGCTCACCGATCCCGACCCGGCACAACAGGCCGCCGTCGCTGCGGCCATCGCCGCCCTTGAGCCCGCCTCCGACGAGCCGGCGGCGCTGCGAGCGCTGCTCGACCGGGCCCGGAACAGCCACCGCCTCACCGTCGAGCAAGCCGCCCGCATGGCGATCCTGCTGACCGATCCGCACAACCAAGACACGGTACGGCGGGCCACGTCGGGGGTGATGTGGGAGCGGGATCTGTGGCTGGACCTGACCCGCCGCGTCCCCGGCGAGTACGTCACCGCTCCGGCAGGTCTCGCCGCCTGGTGCGCGTGGCGACTCGGCGACGAAACCCTCGCTCTCGCCGCGGCCCGACGGGCACTCACCGTCGACCCACAGGACCGGATAAGCCGCATCGTGGCGCTCGCCGCCGGCAGGCACATTCCCGCCCGCGACCTGGCCTTCCTCGGAACCTGCGACTTCGACGCCGCGCGCGCCGAGTGACGCGTTCCCCGTCGCGCCTCCGCACAGCCAGCCCTCCGGGCCGAAGCAACCATGCCCCGACCTTGATCCATCCCGCCCGTACCACTGCCTCTGGAGTACCTCGTGACGCCGCAAGCTGCCCTGACCAACACCGGCCTGATGCAGCGCCATCGCACCCCGACAGTCGCCGACGACGGGGATCTGCGTTCGCACCACACGACGAACGGACAGCAACACCCGGACACGGCGATCGTCGACGCGCTCACCGCATTCCTCAACCGTGAAGCCGAGCCATCCGGCGCAGACGCGTTGGAACTGATGAGCAGCCTCATCGACAGCAGCGGCCGGCCGCTGCTGGCCGAAACCTGGGACGTCAACGCCGCGGTCAGCGAGGACCGATACGGCGTCCCGACCGCCACGATCACCGCCGGCCCCGTCACCCTCACCGTCACCCCGGTCCCCGGCACCGCTGCGCCGCTCAGCATCGCGATCGCAACGGAGAACGGCGAGTACGTCAGCCTCGACCTCACGGTCAACCAGCACCCCGTCCACCATCCCGCCGTCCTGGCGCCATGCCCGGCCTCGACAGATCCGTCGGGCCCGAACCGCGCCCATGACCACCAGAGGACGCTCCGATGACCACCCCGACCCAAGCCCACGGACCGACCGCCGCACCGGCCACCCAACCGCCCCCACCGCAGGGCCTGCGATCCGAGCCCGTCCTCAACGTGGCCCTTCGTTACGCCACCGCCGGTATCCCCGTGATGCCCCTGCACACTCCCCAGCGTGCTGGTGGCTGTAGCTGCCGGCGGGCACTCGCCTGCCCGTCACCCGGCAAACACCCCAGGCTGCGGCACGGGCTGCGAGATGCCTCCACCGACCCCGCTCTCGTACGGCAATGGTGGACGAGGTGGCCCGACGCGAACATCGGCCTCGCCACCGGCAGCCTGCTCGACGTCTGCGACATCGACACCGCAGACGGACTCCGAACCGTCACGGCCATCCTCGACAACGCCCCCTCGAAGGGGCCTGTCGTACGAACCGGATCCGGGTGGCATCTCTGGTTCGCCGCGACCGGGCACGCCAACCGCGTCGGCGTCATACCCGGGGTGGACTGGCGTGGACGCGGTGGACTCGTCGTCGCACCGCCGTCGCTGCACCCCACCGGTCGCCGGTACACCTTCACCCAACAGTTCGACCGCGTCCTGCCAGACTGCCCACCAGCCCTACGGCGACTGCTGTCACCACCGCCGGCCCCAGTGCCCGAACCGGCTACGGCTATCCCGGGGCGGATCGACGACCCCGACCGGTACGGGCTCGCCGCCCTCAATGGCGAGATCGGCAGAATCCTCGCCGCACCCCGGCCGGTCATCCGCGGCGGACAGCGGATCACCGCTGGCGGCCGGAACACGGCCCTGCACCTCGCGGCATTCCGTCTCGGACAACTCGCCGCGCACGACGGGCTAGACGCACAGGTGGTGTGGCCCCGGCTCGCGGAAGCCGCGCGCACCGTCGGTCTGTCGGCGGCTGAGGCTCGTACGACGATCGCCTCCGGCTGGCGAGCCGGACTACGCCGCCCCCGGGCAGTGACCCGGGGACGACAACCGCGCCGTGGGGGTACGAGCCCTCACCCAGGCCGCCGGCTTCGTCTTGCTGTCACCAGTCGTCCTTCGACATGAAGTCGTAGCCGCCGTTGTCGATCGTGTCTTCCATCGCCCGGACGGTCTCGTCGTCGCTCAACTCGGTCGCCGAGCTTCGGGCAGGCCGCGCCTCGGTACGCCGGGCCGCAGCCCGAGCAGCGTCGCTCTGCGACTGTCGACGACGGCGCTCCTCCTCCGGCAGTCCCGCCCAGCGCGTCACTTGGGCACGGGCTGCGTCGCTCTGACCCTGCCGGCTGCGCCGCTCCTGCTCAGGCACATCCATGCGCGGTACGGCCGTCGACGGCGTTGCGCCATGTTCGTGTCGCGCGCGATCTGCGGCGCTCTGCGCCAGACGGCGGTCTCGCTCAGCTGGGGGTAGCTTCGCCCACCGAGGACGCACCTCACTCATCACCAGATCGTGACCGAACCAACACGACCAGTCCAGCACCCAGCGCCTACCAGTTGGCGAGTTCAGCCACCCCGCCGTCGTACGCCACCGTCCAAGCGTGCCGCCAGCGCCCGAGTTAGGCAGCCCGGCGAGGTCGGTACGACGTCCGGGCCCCGGTCGTCACGGATGAGGCGCACTGGCGGTGCTGGTGTCCCGGGTGGCGGCCGGGTGTCCGCTGCTGAGGGACCCGAAGGTCAGCCCACCCGGGCCGGGGCCGCTAAGCCCCCTTCCAAAACATCTTGGCCCCTTGTCTCGCTCCGCTCGACGCCAAGATCTTTTGGCTGGTTGCTTGCAGCCCCGGTCCCAGGGCGGGCTCTGACCGGCCCCGTCAGCGCGGCGCCCCGGCGCCCCGGTCACCCGACCGGCCCGCCCGCCGCGCACCAAGCGACAGGGAGCACGGTCATGCTGTTCAACCTCACCTTCGAAGGCAACCTCGCCGACGAGCCCGAGCTGCGCGTCACCCCCTCCGGCAAGGCCGTCTGCAAGCTGCGGGTCGGCCACAACACCCGCCGCCGTAGCAACGGCGGTGAGTGGACCAACGGGCCGACGATGTGGGTCACGGTCACCTGCTGGGAGAGCCTCGCCGAACGGTGCGCCGAGCACCTGCGCAAGGGCGACACGGTCATCGTCGAGGCCCGCGACGACCTCTCCGTCTGGGCCTACCAGTCACCCAACAGCGACAAGCCGGCCGGGCAGTTGCAGGTCACCGCCGGCAACGTCGCGGTCTCGATGCGGTTCGCCGGTGCCCAGTGCGCCCGCACCGCCAAGGCCGAGCAGGTCGAGGACCCCTGGGCTGCCGGCGACCGCGAGCTTGAGCCCGCCTTCTAGCCCTCACCGCAGGCGGGGCCGGCCGTGCCGGCCGGCCCCGCCCATCACCCCTCACCCGACCTGACTGTCTGGAGCGTCGTCATGTCCCTGTTCACCTGCATCGTCGAGGGCCGGCTCACCGCCTCACCGCAGACCGGCCACACCCGCGACGGCCGCGAGTACGTCCAGTTCCCGATCGTGCACCGCGACCGTTACCGCGACCACAGCGGCAAGTGGGTCGACACCCGCGCCATGTTCTTCGAGGTCATGTGCTGGGGCGACCTCGCCGCCCGGGCCCGCAACCTCACCCGCGGCGACCAGGTCCTCGTCGAAGCCGGCCAGCTCCTGCCCTACCTCAACGACTCCGACATGCCCAGCCTCAAAGTCCAGGCCCGCAACCTGTCGGTCTCCATGCGGTTCACCGACGCCCACGCTGGCACTGCGGTCAAGGCCCGCCGCGGCGACATCGTCACCACCCCCGACGGCGAGCAGTATGCCGCGCACCTCTACCCCGAGGTCACCACCGACCCACAGCTCCTGCACCGCTGACCACCGCACCGGGCGGGCCGCTGACCACGGCCCGCCCGTGGCTCAGTCCATCCGCCAGTTCGAACACCGAGTCCCCCGCCCGATGCCCCGGAGAACCTGTGAAGACTCCCTCAGCCGGCCACCACCTTGCCGACGCGTACCGGGACCTGGTCCGCGGCTGCGCGACGATCACCCAAGTCGTCTCCGCCGCCCACCCCCAGCCAGGAGCCTGCCTGCCCCTGCCCGCGATCAGCCTCCCGCAGGACGCCGACGACGTACGCCGCCAACTCGACATGCTCACCGGCAACCTCTTCGACGAGCACGCCCAAGCCGTGAACCAGCAGTGGCTCACCGCCACCCGAACCTGCACCCACCTGACGGCAGACAACGTCATCGCCATCAAGGAGCTCTACTACGGCTGGTACCAACTCCTCGACGCCCTCAACGCCCGCATACAGGGCCAGCCCGGTCTCGACGATGTCGAAAAGCGCACCGCCGACCTCGCCTACACGCTGGTGACCTACCTCCGCGCCTACCCCACCGCACCGGTCAGGCACCTGCGCCTACGGCTCATCGGACGACGCGCCCGCCCGTAGGAGACGCCGCGCATCGCCGCTCCGCCCTGATCCCGCTTGGGTCTCACCGGTGTCCGTGGTGCGCGCTGGCCAGTCCCCAGTGGTGACCGACCCGGCCGCGTCCGGCAAGCGCCGACCCCAACATCTTGGCCGGCTCGCTGCGCTCCCCGGACCGCTGCGCTCCCAAGATCTCGCGGCCTTCCCGCTTGCCCGCCGCCGGCCGCGGCCGGTCCCTCACCGGCCTGTCAGCGCGGCACCCCGGCCCCACCCGGGCAGCAGCGCACCAACCCGAACCGTCAGGAGGACTCACCCATGAGCACCACCGCCACTCCCACTGCCCCGCAGCACCGCTCCCCCACCACGGCGTCCGTCCGCCGCCGGCTCGTGCTGGTCGGGCAGAAGGACGCCTACGACCCGTACAGCGCCGCCGACGCCGCCGAGTACCGAACCGTCCTGCGCTACGGCGACCGCTGACACGCAACGCGCGGTGGGGCCGGACTGTCGAGTCCGGCCCCACCGCGCCATCACCGTGGCGACATCGCCCGCCCCTGCCGACCGCACCCGCCGCGCCGTGGTGGAGACCGCGCCCGACCTCATGCCGTCGACAATGCCGGCTCCTCCTGCGTGCGCATCTCCATGTGCTCATCGACGAGGGCCGACTGGTCGCCCACGGGAGTCGGTTGGTCGCTGGCGCGGGCGAGGGCGGCGCGCACTCCAGCGACAGGAAGCTCGATCATGGCCGCGATCTCCGTGACCGGCTCACCAAGTTTCCGAAGCCGGGCGACGGCCGCATCGGCTTCCCGGTCCAGCCCTCCTGCCCTGCTCTGCCCGGCGGCGAGGATCCGCTGAGCCCGAAGGGTCGCCTCCTCCCGCACCTGACCCGCGCGTGTCACCCGGTCGAAGTAGACCCGCACCGCCTCCGTCACGTTCGCCTCGTACGCCGCGAGCCGGGCCACCCGCGCCGCCCGAACCTCCGACGCCTTCCGCGCCGCCATCCGATTCACACCCGCACCAGAATTTCGCTTAGCCATGCCGAAACCCTAGCCACATAAACCCATTACCAACAAGACCGAGTCGCAATTTCAAGCCACGTCAATCGAACCACAAACAACCGAAAAGAAAAGCCGGCTAAACCCCCACACAACACCGCCTCCACCAGCGCAAACGTGGATCCGCAGCTTCAAAAGAGAACGCCGACACACCTCTTGCAGATGCTCTTGCCATGGATCGCCTGCGGCGGGTACCGTCCCCTCTCCCCCTGAAATTAACGGTGTAAACAATCGCGCCAACGAAGGCGGGTGGGGGCGAATTCGACGCAAGGGAAGGGGGTGGTCGCCCAGTGATGACGTTGCACAAGCTGTCGGTCGGCGACGGCTACACCTACCTCACCCGGCACGTCGTCGGCGGCGACCGCGACCGGCTTCCCAGGCAGGACGCGACCGACTACTACACCGCCCCCGGCAACCCTCCCGGCCGGTGGGGCGGCCGAGGTCTGGCCCCGCTCGGTCTAGCCGGGCAGGTGTCCGAGGAGCAGATGCGGCACCTGTTTGGCCAGGGGATGCACCCCGATACCGATGCCATCATCGCCCGACATCTCGCTACCCGGGTTCGGCCCGGCATGGACGACGAGGAGGTCGAGCGGCTCACGCAGGAGGCGATCCGTCAGGCCACCCTCGGGCGCCGTTTCCCCGTCTACGCAACTCTGCAGGACTTCGACACCCGTGTCGAGCAACGGCTCGACGTGGTGCGCGCCGAGACGGGCAGGGAGCCGACACAGGCCGAGACGGGCAAGGTACGCGCCGAGGAGGCCCGCCGGGCCCGCGGTGCCGTCGCCGGCTACGACCTCGTCTTCACCCCCGTTAAGAGCCTCGTCCTGCTGTGGGCCCTCGACGAACGCGAGCGGGTCCGCGACACGGTGAAGGCGATCCACGAGCAGGCCCGCGACTCCGCGCTGCAGCTGTTGGAGAAGCATGCGGCGTTCACCCGCAGCGGCGATACCGGGCAGGCGCAGCTGGACACCCGCGGCCTGGTCTACGCCATGTTCGACCACTACGACTCCCGCGACGGCGACCCGAACCTGCACACGCATGTCGCGATCAGCAACAAGATCCAGGGCGCGGATGGCAAGTGGCGCAGCCTCGACGGCGGTCCGTTGCACCGCGTCGCGGTCGCCGCATCCGAGCACTACAACTCCACCGTCGAGACCCTCGCCATCCAACACCTCGGGGTGCAGTTCGCGGTCCGCCCTGACACCATTGGCAAGCGGCATCCGGTCCGTGAGGTAGCCGGTGTTCCGCGCGACGTGATCGGGACGTTCTCATCGCGGCGGTCGCAGATCGAGGCCCGCTACGAGCAGTTGGTCGTCGACTTCCGTCGCGCCCACGGCCGCGACCCGGACAACCAGGCCGCGTTCCGCCTCGCGGGCCAGGCCAACCTCGACACCCGCGGACCCAAACCCGCTCCCCGTTCCCTCGCCGCGCTGCGCGAGGAATGGACGGCCCGACTGCACGCCGAACACGGCCAATCGGCCGCGCGATCCCTTGCCCAGGTAGTCACCGCCACCGGCCCCACCCACAGACACGAGACAGTTTCCACAACGTTATCCACAGAGCAGATCGGGGCCCTCGCCGCTCTGGCCGTGCGGCAGGCGGAGGGATCCCGGTCGACGTGGACCGTGTGGAACCTACGTGCCGAAGCCGACCGGCTGCTGCGCGAACCGCCCACCAGCATCGCCCCTAGCGGGCTGCGCTTCACCGATCCCCACGATCGCACGGAGGTGCTGCATCAGGTCGTCCACCAAGCCGTCACCGCGCTCTGCGTACCCGTGACATTCGAGCCGGACCTGGTCGAGCCGGCCGGGCTTCGCCGCGAGGACGGAACGTCGGTGTTCGTGCAACACGGCGCCGCCCGCTACACCAGCCAGGCGATCCTCGACGCGGAACAACGCCTCCTCGACGCCGCCCGCACCCCCACGGTCCTGGGCTACGCGGCCCCCGCCGTGCAGGCGATGCTTGATGGCTACGAGGCCACCACCGGCACCACGCTCGATGCCGGGCAGCGGGCCATGGTCGTCGCGTTCGCCACCGACGCGCGGCTGATCGCCGTTGGGCTCGGCCCCGCTGGCGCCGGAAAGACCACCACCATGAGCGCGTACCAACACGTCGTCGCCGCCCACGGCCAGCGACTCATCCCCCTGGCCACCTCCGCCGCCGCGTCCGCCGTCCTCAGCGCCGACCTCGGCGTCCCCGCCGAAAACCTGCACAAGTTCGTCCACGAACACACCAACCACCGGCACGCCGACAGCACCTTCCCCACTGGTAAAGACTTCTTCCGGGTACGGCCCGGCGACGTCATCCTCGTCGACGAAGCCGGCCTCGCCGGCACCCACAACCTCGACGCCCTACGCGACATCGCCACACGGCACGGCGCCCTCGTACGCCTGCTCGGAGACCACCGGCAACTCGCCGCCGTCGAGTCCGGCGGCGCACTGCGCCTGCTCGCAACGGAGGCCGGCGCCGTCGAACTCACCGCCCTGCACCGCTTCACCACACCTGCCGAAGCCGACGCCACCCGCCGCCTCCGCGACGGCGACACCACCGCCCTCGACCACTACGAGAGCAGCGGCCGGATACGTGGCGGCTCCTACGAGGCCATGGTCGAACAGGCATACACCGCCTGGCACACCGACATGACCGCAGGCTTGACCACCCTCATGTCATCGTCCACCAGCGCCGGCGTCACCGCCCTGTCCGCCCGCGCCCGCGCCGACCGCGTCACCGCCGGCCAGGTCGAACCCGACGGCGTCAACCTGCACGACGGCAACCGCGCAGGCCGCGGGGACTGGATCGTCACCCGCCTCAACAGCCGCACCATGACCAGCAACCGGGGCAAGGACTGGGTCCGCAACGGCGACGCCTGGACCGTCACCCACCGCCGCCCCGACGGGGCCCTCACCGTCAAACACCAACAGCACGGCGGCACTCTCACCCTCCCCGCCGCCTACGTCGGCGCGCACGTCGAACTGCTCTACGCCACCACGGTCCACCGCGCCCAGGGCGCCACCGTCGACACCTCCCACGCCCTCATCACCGACGACATGGCCCGCGAACAGCTCTACGTCGCCGCCACCCGCGCCCGCCAGCACACCACCCTCTACGCCGTCACCCACCGGATCCTGCCCCTCGACGAGGACGCCCGCCTCGACCGCGCCGGCTACGACCCACACGCCCGCGCCGCCCGAGAAGTCCTCGAAACCGTCCTCGCCACCGAAGGCGCGCAAACCTCCGCCACCGAAGCCATCGCCCACGCCGCCGACCAGGCCCGCAGCCTCGCCACCCTGGTCCCCCGACTGCGCTACGCGACCGAACTCGCCGACAGCCAGCGCCTGCACGCCCTCGTCTCCGACGCCCTTGGCCCAGACGCTGGCGCGGTGCACCGTGACGCCGCCTGGCCTACCGTCGTCCGCGCGCTGCGCACCGCCGAGAGCAACGGCTGGGACCTGCCCCAAGTCCTCGCCAACACCGCCCGCCGCGGCACCCTCGTCGGCGCCGAATCCCCCGCTCAACTTCTCACCTGGCGCATCAAAGACCACCTGGACGGCCGCAGCCCGAGCCCGGCCCTCACCCAACCCAGCGTCGACGACACCGCGAGGTACGCCGCTCTCCTGGGACCGATCCTGCGTACGGCCGAGCCCCTCGACCCCATCGACGCGACCCGCCCACCGCGGCTTCTCGCAAACGAACCCACCGCACACGACGGCGACCACCGACACCTGATCGCCACCGTTCTCGGCGACCGAAGGGCCGACCGGGCTGCCGGCGAGCCCGCCTGGCCCGCCCTCACCGCAGCGATCCGCCGCGCCGAACACGCCGGACACGACGCCCTCACCGCCGTCGCCACGGCCGCCCTCGCCCGGCCCCTGCACGACGCTCGGTCCCTCTCCGAAGTCCTCGCCTGGCGCCTCAACCAGCACCTCGACTCCACCCCACCACCCGTCGAAGTCGGCACCACCGACGGCTGGCGCACCCTCGCCTGGACCCTCAAGGCCGCCGAAACACAGGGCTACCCCGCTGAACAACTCCTCACCGTTGCCCGTCCCGGCAGCGACCTGGACAGCGTCCGCCACCAACTCCACAGCCTCGCCCGCCCCACCCCTGAGGCCGGGCCGGTTCCCTGGCTCGACGCCGCTTCACGTACCGCCGACACCGCCTTGACGGCCTACCTCGAAGACGCCACCCGGCTCATCCAGAAGCGGGTCAACGAGGTCACCGACCGTGCCCTCACCGAGCAACCCGCCTGGCTCGCCGGGCTTAAGGGCGACGTCACCCAGCCGAACGTGCACACGACGTGGAGGACCCACGTGGCGACCGTCGCGGCCTACCGCGACCAGTACCAGATCACCGGCGACGACCCCGACCAACCCATCGGCTCTTACGTTCCCCAGCACCACGCCGGGCACCGGGCATATCTTCACGCCGCCGACGCCGTCCTTGCCGCCCGGCACCCGCACACCACCCCCGCGGACCCCGTCACCGCGAGAATCGCACGCGACATCTACCTCGCTCTACCCGACGAGCAACGGGCCCACATCGCCGCCCGAATCGCCGACGACTTGGGCAAAGACTGGCTCGGCCCCCGCGAAGGCGATCCCGACAGCATCCTCACCACGCCCACGTACGCGACGCATCTCAACGCTCAACTGATCGGCGAGGGCTACCGCAGCTCCGCGGGCACGCCCGAAGCCGTGCCGGCTGCCACCTCGCCTGAGCAGCGCGTCGGCCTACAGCACACCGCGCCTGAGCCACCTCTTGACCAAGTCCAGAGTCAGCCGGACGTTCAGATGTCCTGGTAAGCCGAGCATGGCAGACGTCGAGGTACGCGGGGCGCCCGCGTTCCCGCCTGGTAAGCGGCGTGGACGCCGTACCCGGAGTCCTCGGTCGCGACGGCCGACGTCAGATGCCAGCGAGGCGCTGGGCGAGTTCCTCGGGTGTGACGGTCTCGATGCCCAGCGCCCGGGCCTTGTCGAGCTTGCTGCCGGCCTTCTCTCCAGCGACGACGAGGTGGGTGCGGGCAGAGACGCTTGAGGATGCGCGTCCCCCCGCCCTGGCGATCAGCTCGGTCATCTCGGTTCGGGATAGGTCCGAGAGAGGGCCGGTCATCGCACCGGTTACCACCACGGTCATCCCTGCCAAGGGCAGCTCGCTCTTCGCCTCCTGGGCGGACGCCTCCGCATCGCCCTCAGCATCTGTGGGAGCAGCGGGAACGAAGCCGGGCTGGTCCAGATTCACACCTGCGGCGACGAGCTTGTCGATGACCGGGGCGAGGTCGGCCAGTTCCTCGACGATCACTGGGGCCTTCTCGTTGCCGATGCCGTTGACCTGCTCGAGAGCGACGGCGTCGGCGTCTCGAATGGCCTGCATGGAGCCGAAGTGCGCGGCGATGCGCAGCGACATGGAACGGCCGGTGCCCAGGACGCCAAGGGCGCAGAAGACGCGATTCAGGGGCTTGGTCTTGGCCGTCTCGATCGCGGCCATGAGGTTGTCGGCGCTCTTGGCCCCCATGCGGTCCAGGGTGAGTAGCTGATCGCGGGTGAGGGTGAACAGGTCGGCGAAGTCCTCAATCAGCCCCTTGTCGACGAGTTGCACGATGATTTTCTCGCCGAGGCCGTCGATGTCGAGCGCGTCGCGGGCCACGGCGTACCGGATCGCCTCTTTCTGGCCGCAGGAGCGTCCCCGTGCGCAGCGCCAGCGCTCCTGGCTGCGGTCGATGCCGGAGCCGCAGCGCGGGCAGAGTTCGGGGAAGTCGATGGGCTGCTCGGTGCCGGTACGGAGACCGGCGACCGCGCCTTCGACACGGGGAATGACTTCGCCGGCTCGGTAGACGATGACGTGGTCTCCGAGCATCAGGCCCCGGCGGGTGATGTCGGCCGGGTTGTGCAGCGTGGCGTAGGTGATGGTGGTGCCGGCGACGTCCACGGGGTCGAGGACGGCCCGCGGGGCGATCACACCGGTGCGGCCCACGCTCCACTCCACGGCGCGCAGCACAGTGATCTTCTGGGCGGCCGGGAACTTGAAGGCGGTGGCCCAGTGCGGCGTGCGAGATCCCATCCCGGCCCGGATCTGGTCCGCGGGGCTGTCGGCCTTGATCACGGCACCGTCGAGTTCGATGTCGAGTCCCGCACGCAGGGCGCCGATCTCGCGCACCCGGTTCACAACCTGGTCAAGAGTCACGTAGGTCCGGGTGGCGAGCGGGGTGTCGGCCATCGTCCCCAGCCCGAGATCGGCGAGGCGGGCGATGAGTTCAGTGTGAGTGAGCGCGGCGAGGCCGGGGTCGTCGGTGTGCTCGGGGTGGGTCAGTGCGGCGTAGGCCAGGAAGGTCTGCCCGATTCGGTAGGCCCGGTCCTTGGCGCGCAGCGAGCCCGAGGAGGCGTTGCGGCGGTTGGCAAATGCCGTGGCGCCGTGCGCGATCCGCAGCTCGTTCGCAGCGGCGAACTGTTCCTCGGTCATGAGGACTTCGCCCCGCACCTCGACCGTGACCGGTTCGGTCAGGGTCATGGGCAGGCCGACGATGTCCCCCATCGCGTGGGACACGTCCTCCCCGGTCATCCCGTCGCCGCGGGTGACGAGTTGAACCAACCGGCCCTCGCGGTAGCGGGCTGCCAGGGCCACACCGTCGAGCTTGGGCTCCACCGCCCAGCCTGCCACCGCGACTCCGCCCAGCCGCCGCTCCAGCGAGACGGCCCACGCCGTCAGGTCCTCGTCTGAGAAGACGTTGCCCAGGCTGAGCATCGGAACGGGGTGCGCGACGTCGCCCGTTGTCACGCCCGCCGCGACCTGCTGGGACGGGGAGTCGACCGCGATCTGCCCGGGGTGCGCGTCCTCCCACGCGGTGATACCGCGCAGCAGCCGATCGTAGGTCTCGTCGTCCAAGTCTGATTCGCCGGAGCCGTAGTAGGCATCGGCGGCCTTCCGCGCCTGCGCGACGGCTTCAAGGTAGGCGGCCTCGTCAGCGAGGTCGACAGCGAACGCCGCTGCGGAAGGTGTCGTCATGCCGCCCATTCTGCTGACTGCCCCTGACAGCACGTCGGTAGCGCTGGTGGGATTCATCCCTGGTGTCGCGTGGGCGCAGTTGGGTGGGGTTCTGTCCGCTGATCCGGTAGGCGGGGCGGCTTGTCAGTTCCGGGTCGTGCCGGGGAGAGCCCGAGCGTGCGATAGAACGTGTCGTTCTCGAAGCGTCGGTGCGGGTCGAACGTGCGGAGAGCCCGCCGAACCGGTGGAAGCCATCGGTGTTGTGGGATGTCATGCGGCTGGGGACGGCAGGTCCCAGTTCGATTTGACGCGCGGATGCAGGTGTGGTGATGGCAGCGGCGGTTCGTCATTCGACGCGCCAGGGGGTTCCCACCACCGCTGAGACGAGTGGGTGTGGGTGAGATAGAGGAAGTAGTTCTCGACGTGCCAGCCGGTGGGCGTACGGCGGGCGTGTTCGTAGGCGAGGACCTCGCCGGTGCTGGGGTGCAGGATCAGGAGATCGCGGTCGTTGCGGCCGGTGGCGGTGATGCCGATGCCGATGCGACCGGCACGGTCGATCACCCGCGAGTAGTAGGTGATCGGCGGGGTGTCGCGCAGAACGGCGAGCGTGGTGGCGCGTTCGACGCACCGTGGGCTGTACCAGTTGGCGAGCGAGGCAATTCCCCGCAGTACCGCCTGGGGCTCGGCGGTGTCGCCATAGCGGCGGTGTATCCCGTCGCGCACCGTCCCGCTGTCGGTGAACGCGCTACCCGGCTCGACGAAGGAGATTTCGCCGGGTAACCACCAGTCCTTGGTCACCTCGACATACCCGCGGGGGTAACTGGTGAGAAGCTGCGCGCCCGACCGGTCGTCGGCGCGCCAGCGGATGATGTCCCGCACCATGATTGGGTCGCTGCGCCAGAGGCGAAGGTGGATCACGTCGTACGTGCCCGCCGTGAGATCGCAGCTGCTGGCGGACACCTGGCCGATCAGCTGATGTAGTCGTGTCGCGGGCGGGTGGGGGTACCACAGCCGGGTCGGCCCCGCAATCCGCGTGCTATCGACCGCCTGTTGCAGCTGGGCGGTGGGCGCGTTGCGTGGTGTCGTGCACGGCCCTGCGTCGGGACGGGCTGATCCGGCAGATCGGATGGCACAGCCCGGCAGCGGACTACCGGCCAACAGCAGAACCACGATCTTGACAGCGGTGTGGCCAAGCAGCGTGCGAGGTCGCAGGGCGCCTGCAAACCGGGATACCGGTGTACGGGTGTCGGCCAGCGGCCCCTTGGTCGCACTGACCGGCGGAAGGCGCCTCGTGCGGTCGGCGCCGGTCACCGGTTGCACCGTGCCGGGGCGGTGGCGCAGGCCAGAACCCGCCGGCTGCCGGCTGCAGCGTCGACCGTGCTTCCGTGGTTGACGACCCGGTCGATGCTTGTCATGACCACCTCGCCTGGGTGCAGACGGCGCGATGGTTCGAGCTGGTAGGCGTCCCCGCGGTGTCGGTGATGCGGGCGCGGAGAGGATCGCCGCACGACAGGTACCTGTTGGCGATGGTCGTGGCGGCGGTGAGGCAGCGGTGAGCAACGTCGGGCCACCCGCAATCGCGGTAGAGGCACGCGAGTGCGGTGAGGGTGTTCAGGCTGACTGGCGCGTCGGGGCCGTGCCGGTGCGCGGCGGTGGTGTAGACGTCGGCGAGGTCCCGGATCGCCTGGTCACAACAGCCGACGCAGTGGCGTGCCTGGGCCAGGCCGGCGCGGGCGTACAGGGTCCGCTCGTGGCTGGCGCCGAGGTGCGCGGTGGCGAGGTCGACCAGGTCGCGGTAGGCGGTGACAGCCTGGTCTGCGTGCCCGTTCACGGCGGCCAGGGGTGCCAGGAGCGCCGCCGCGTCGAGTTGCTCGGCAGGTGGGGTGGCGCGGTGGGCGAGCGTGCGGGCGTAGACGGCCCATTGGTAGGCGTCCGTAAGGTCGCCGAGCGTCTGCCGCGCCGCGGCGTGGTCGATCGCCGTACGAGCGGGCGTCTGGCGTGGCCCGCACGCCGGTTCAAGTACCCGGGGCATCGGCGTCCGCGTCGGCATGTCCGTTCAAGCTCCTAGTCATCTTCGATCTTGGGCAAAGGTGGCTGGTGTGGCCGACGGCGACAGTGGGGGCCTATCGCCGTCGGCCACGTCGGTCGCCGCGGCCCTCCCCTTTCCTGGGCGGGCGACCGGCTTGTGCGCCCCGGCGCGGGCTCAGCGCGACTGGCAGGCGATGACACGCACGACCGTGATGCGAAGACGCGGCGTGATGGCTGAGCTGTCGCCTCCGCGTAGGCATCCGGCTCACTGTGGGGCGACGGGCCTTGCGAGCGTCGGGGCGACGGTGGGGTTGGTGGCGTTGAGCCGCCCCGATTCGTGAGCTGGGCGTGGGGCGCGGTGCATCAAGGTCACCGTTGGCCCGTCGGGGAGGGTGAGCGTCAGTCGGGGAAGGTATCTGTGCCGGAGGTACAGGTCCTGGGTGTCGGGAAGGGTATCCGTCCAGGCGGGCAGGTTGATGCGGTCGAGGCGAGCTTCATGGTGGGTGAGCATCGCCGCGCCGAGGCCACCCCGCTGTTCGTCGGGGCGCACGGCAAGGATCGCTAGGTGGTGGTGCGGGCCGGTGGGCCGCTGGGTGATGAGCAGTTGGTCGAGGATGTCGAAGCGCTGCGCGTGGGTGCCGGCGGCGGTGTCGATGCGGCTCTGGTAGTTCGCGGGTGGCGGGATGGGCCGGTAGCGGTGAAATGCGATGGCGGTAGCGCTCAGGTCATCGGTGACCTGGATGTCGCCGTGGAACATGGCGTGCTCTACCCAGATCGCCGCGACGTCGGCCAGGACGCCGCGGCGCGCGGCCGGGTCGGGCACCAGCCACTGGGCGAGTGGGGTGGGGTAAACGGCGTCGGCAACAAGTGCGGCGACCGGATCTTTGTCCGCCCAGCGGGCGGAGCGGATGCGCGGAATGACGTCCATGAGTTCTCCAAGCACGGCGGGCAAATGGATAGCTGCCGGTGGCGTCCGGGGTCAGCGGTATGCGGCGGTGGCGAGATCCCCCACTGCGGCGTCGACCGCCGCGGTGATGTCGCGTACCGGCTGGTAGTGCTGTTCGGCGATGGTGCGTAGCTGTGCGGCGAGCACGGTGGTGTCGTCGGCGAGGTACAGATGGTTGAGCAGCCCGAGGGTCGTGACCAGCCCGGCGAGAGCGGCGGTGTGGTTGTCAGGCTGATTGCGGCCGGTGGCGATGTAGTGCAGCCGGGCGCGAGCGACAACCGGCCACTTGACGTCCAGGAGCAGGTAGCGGTCGGTACGGGTGAGCCCACCGAATCGGCGGCGCTGCTGGTGGCGCAGGATCCCACCGGCGACCAGGCCCGCGCGGGTGCGCTCGTACAGAGCGTCGTGGAACCCCCGCACCCAGCCGCGCAGGGATGGGGCCGGGCGCGCGTATCGGATCGACGAAAGCGCGCTGTCGGCGATCAGGTCGCCGACCGGCTCGTGCAGGCGCAGCCACAACCTCCGCTCTGTGCCCGGCTGGTCGTCACCAACGGCGGGGTCGAACGCCACGCGACCGGCGAGGAACAGGTCGATCAGGACCGCGCCGGCGAGGCCGAGGGCAAGGGCCTGACGGTGGATATGCAGCTGGCCGGTGTCGTCGTCGTGCCCGAGCAGGAACAACTCGTCGCGCAACGGCAGTTGGGGAGGCAGGGCGGTCATCAGGTCATTCCTGCTCTACCGCAGCCCTGCGGCCCGTTGCCGCAGCCGGGCGTGCACGCCGTCGTGGACGGGCTGCGGCTGCGGGAGCAGCGCCTTGTCCACCGTGGCGAGGACCGTGTAGTTGGGGTCGCAGACGTTTCCGATCGGTGCCCTGCCTGCCTGCGAGACCAACTGGTAGGCATCGAGGTCGTCGAGGCCGGTGAGCTGACTCGTCCAGGCGACGAGGTCGCGGTGGGCGATGCGGTAGGCGTCCTCCAACGGCCGGGCGCAGCCGATCGACATGATCTCCCGGTCGGTCTCCAGTCGCGGCCAGGCCGTCGACACCCCTTTGATCACCTCGACGGTCAGGGTGGTAATCGTGGCGATCTCGACGCCGACGCCGCACGCCTCACCCTCACCTTGACGGGCGTGCCCATCGCCGAGGGCCAACATTGCGCCGTGCACGTTCACCCCCAGGTAGAGAGTGGTCCCGGCACGTAGCTCCGGGGTGTCCAGGTTTCCACCGTGAAGGTCGGGAACGATCGTGGAGCGGGCCTCGAACCCGCCGGGAGCGACGCCGATCGTGCCGATCATCGGGTCGAGCGGCAGGTCGATGGAGTGGTCGCTGGCCGTAGCGTGGAAGCGGACCGTGCCGGCCTGCCGGTCGATGTCGTACACCCACACCCGCTCCTGCAGCGGCGGCTGCAGGGTGGCGGTGTGGGACGTACCGGTCAGCGCCCCGAAGTGCGGGAACGTCGAGGAGACGCCCCAGTCGCGGGCAGGGGTGATGGCGGCGAGGTGGATCGCGAGGGTGTCGCCGGGTTCGGCGTCCTCGACGAAGAACGGCCCGGACACCGGGTTCAGGTACGGCATCCGGCACACCTGCGACGGCAGGTCCGCCGGCCCGCGGACGAGGCCGCCGAAGCAGTCCTCGGTGTGCACCTGCAGGATGTCGCCGGAGCGGACGTGGGCCACCGGCATCCGCCCGCCGAAGGTGTAGGCGAGTTCGTCGCGGGCGGGACGGTACGTGATCGTGTCCATGGTGGTCACACCCGTTCCACGTGGCGGGCCTGCGTCTGGGCGGGCGCCAGACCCGACAGGGCGGGCCGGCGGCCGGACAGGTAGAGGCCGGCAAGCACGACCACGCCGAGGGCGAGCCACGCCAGACCGAGGCGCTGCGCGGCGATGTTCGCGTTGACCACCACGTAGGCGAGGATCGCGAACCCGATACCGGGCATGACCAGGTGCGCCCACCAGTTCCCGCTGCGCTGGCGGATGAGGTGGTGCACGACCACGGAGACGTGCAGGACCAGAAAGGCGACCATCGCCCCGAAGTTGATCAGCGACGACAGCAGCGTGATCCCGTCCGCGCGGGTGGCCATGTACAGGCCGAGCACCAGGGACACGGCGCCGGTGAGCAGGGTCGCGTTGATCGGCACGTTCCGGCGGATCGAAACCTTCGCCAAGAAGGCAGGCAGTTGCCGATCGCGGGCCATCGCATACAGCAGGCGTGAGGTGGCGACCTGGGCGACCATCGAGTTCGGCAGGCCCCACGCGATCGCGGTTGCTACCGCGCACAAGGTCGCCAGCCACCCTCCGCCAGCCACCTGCGCGGCGTCGTAGAAGGCGGTGCCGTTCGGATCCCCGTCGCTGAGCAGCGAGGCCGGCTCGGGGACGAGCATCGCGGCCAGCCAGGTCTGCGCGATGAACAGCACGCCGGCCAGGATGAGCACGGCGGCCATGGCCCGGCCGATCTGCCGGGAGCCGCCCTTGGTCTCCTCGGCCAGCATGGAGATGCCGTCGAAGCCGAGGAAGGACAGCACCGCGATCGACACCGCGCCCGCGATCAGGGACCAGGTGAATGTGTCGGAGTTGTAGAAGGCGTCCCAACTGAACCTGCCCCTGCCCGAGGCAAGAGCCCAACCGGCGACAGCGAGGAAGACCGCCAAAACGATCAACTCACCGACCAGCATCACTCGGGTGACCATCGCGGTCATGCGGATGCCGACAGAGTTGACGACCGTGTTGACCGCGACGAACCCGAGCAGCCACAACCAGACCGGCACCGCCGGGACGGTGGCGTGCATCGCCACCGACGCCACCAGGTACAGCAGACCCGGCACGAGAACGTAGTCGAGCAGGATCACCCAGCCGGCCAGGAACCCGACCGGCGCGCTGATACCCCGGCCGGCGTAGTTGTAGACGCTGCCCGACATCGGGAACGCCTTCACCATCTGCGCGTAGGAGAACGCGGTGAACACCAACGCCACCACACCGACCGCGTACGCCAGGGCCACCATCCCGCCGGAGCCGGCGTACACGCTGCCGAAGATCGCCATCGGCGCGATCGGCACCATGTACACCAGCCCGTAGGCGACCAGATCCCGGAACCGCAGTTGGCGGGCCAACTCCTGCCGATAGCCGTAACGCTCAAGCTCGCTCTGTTCGTACACCTAGAAACCTCTCTCAAGCATAAAAATTTGATGAATTCCTCGACCAGAAGGACAAGCGCCGACAGGTCATCGTCGATGTTGTGACCATCGACGATCACGTGCTTCCCGAGTCAGAGCCAGCCCCACGGTGGCCGGTCACCATGAGTCCCTCAGCGGTGAAGGACCGCGGTGCGCCCCAGATCCGCGGCGCCACCGTTCGACGTGCACTACTTCTCGTACGCGAGCCCCATCAGGCCCCGTGGAATGTCGAGTCTTTCGGCGATCCGTTCGAGCACGTCATAGGAGGTGACTCGTTGGCGCCCCTGAATGACCGCTCGAACCTGGTTCTCGGTGGTTCCGGTGGCTGCGGCGATCGCCGCCTGGCTCCACCCCCGCGATTTGAGGAAGCGGAACAGGGAGCCGATGTCACGCTGACGCAGCAGTTCGGCAAGCGACCGACCCCCGAGGTGCCCGTCGATCCACCAGCTCGGATCGGTTTGGCCGTGGGCCCGCCACCCCGGATACCTCGTGGTCTGCGCCCTGACCGCAGCAGTCGTGGTGGTGCTGGTGTTCATGGCCATCGTGGTCAAGGCGTTCTCCCCCGAACGTGCTGTGATGCCAACGCGAGAGCCGCTACGAGTCAGCCTCTGGGACGACATAGGTGCGGCTCTTGCGTCCAACCGCGTCCCACAATCCGATCGCTGATCGTGGGGATCCGGCCACCGCCGGTCAGGGACTTTCGCGGACGTCTCGACGGGGGTATAAACGCCCCTATGCGTCCCTCGTCGGGTCTCGGCCTCTGATGCCGAACGAGCGTCTGCGGGGAGCCGTGTCAGCAAGAGAGCTGACTACTCAGCGTTGCGCGGAGCTGCTCGGGGTCGATCCGAAAACCGTGGAGCGCTGGATCACCCGTGATCGCGTCCCGCACCGCGCTCACCGCGTTGCGGCTGCAGACCTGCTGGGCGTAGACGAGACATATCTGTGGCCGTCGGTGGTGGACGATTTCAGAACGGTGTCCGCAGGGCGTGCCGAGATGGTCGAGTTCTATCCGTCCAGGTCGACGGTGCCGCTGGAGTTGTGGAGGTCGCTGATCCAGCAGGCGCGGGAGTCAGTCGACATCCTCGTCTTCGCCGGGTTGTTTTTGCCCGAGCTCCACGACATCACCCAACTCGGTGAGCGAGCCCGCCAGGGCTGCCGGATTAGGGTCCTGCTGGCCGATCCGAACGGTGCCGCAGTGCGTCGCCGGGGAGACGAAGAGGGCTTCGGGGTTGGGCTCGCCCACCGGGTGCTGCTGAGCCTGCGCTACTACGAGCCCATCCTGGCCATCCCTGGGGTGGAGGTCCGGCTGCACGACACGACGTTGTACGCGTCCATCTTCCGGGTAGACGAAACCATGCTGGTCAACACCCACGTGTATGGATCTACTGCCGCTCACAACCCGGTGCTACACCTACGGCGCGTGCCTGGCGGCCGGGTCGTTGACCACTACCTCACCAGCTTCGACCGGGTCTGGGCCCAGGCTGAGCGCACTACGGACATCAACGCGGTGATCGCCGCGTTCGACGGGAGATGACAAATGCCGCGCCGCGACTTCTTCAACGATCCGAACGCCCCCGAGGCCAACAGTGTGGTGCCGTCGGTGGTCGCGGCGGTGCGCAACGAACGCGGTGAGTTGTTGATGATCCACCGCACGGACAACAACCTGTGGGCTCTACCTGGTGGTGGGCATGACATCGGAGAGTCGATCTCCAACACGGTGGTGCGGGAGGTGCGCGAGGAGACGGGCATCGAGGTGGAGGTGACGGGTCTGGTCGGCACCTACACCAATCCCCACCACGTGATGGCCTACGACGACGGTGAGGTGCGCCAACAGTTCTCGCTGTGCTTTACGGCGAGACCGGTTGGAGGGGTCCTGACGACGTCCAGTGAGTCACGTCAGGTTCGCTGGGTGAATCCCGCCGAGCTTGCACTGTTGGAAATCCACCCCTCGATGCGGCTCCGCATCGACCACGCACTCGATCCTCGGGCCGCGCCGTACATCGGCTGATGCTGAAGGGGCGTTTCTCGATATGAATACGTCCCGACCATCCCGCCGAGCCGGTGAGGCGGCGAGCCGCTGTGCGACTACCGTTCGGGAGGTGTCTGACCTCACAGTCAACGCCGCGGAACTTGCTGCTGAGCTGCTCGACTCCCCACCGTTGGCCCGCCGCTGGGCACACGTCCAGGGTGTGGGCCAGCGGGCTACGGAACTGGCGGTCACGGTGGCGCCGGGCGATCGTGACCTGCTGGTGGCAGCCGCCTGGCTACACGACATCGGCTATGCGCCCGACGTCGTGGACACCGGTCTGCACTCCCTCGACGGTGCGCGATACCTGCGGCGCCACGGCTACCCGCCGCGGCTTGTCGCGCTGGTCGCCCATCACACCTGCGCCCGCATCGAAGCTGCCGAGCGCGGCCTGGCGGAACAGCTCGCGCCCTTTCCGTTCGAAGAAGGACCTCTGATGGACGCCCTCGTCACCGCCGACCTAACGGTCGGACCGCGGGGACAGCGCATCGAGGTCGCCGAGCGCATCGAGGAAATCCTTCAGCGGTACCCACCGCAGAGCCCCGTTCACCGGGCGATCCAGCAGGCAAAGCCGCTTCTCATCGCGCACACCCGCCGAACTCTGGAGCGCCTCGACGTCGGTGTTTGACTCGTTCCATGACTTCTCGGTCAGGGGCAGCCAGGTTGGTTCGGCACGTGGCCTGTATCGCTGGACCGCAGATGCGGGCCGGCCGACCGCTCGATGCTGAACCGTCAGAGAATGTGCCATTTGGCCAGGTCCTGGTCGCTCCGCCTCAGGGCACCAATGCGGTGCAGCACCTCAGCCTCGGCTTCCGTCCCGGGTCGCGCCTTGCGGGCGTTGGTGGCGATCATCTGCAGCTCGCGGAGTTCACACACCGCCTCGAACCCGGGCCACGAGGTGACATCCCAGCCGTATGCGACGCTGAAGTCCGAGAAGGCGGCAGTGCCCGGTGGGGTGAACCGGCGACAGTGCACCGCGACGGTGGCCAGGTCCCACTCCCGGGGACCGACTACGGCGCCGTCCCAGTCGGCAAGCACCGGCGTGCCGTCGAAGCGGCGCAGGGCGTTACGTGTCTGGGGATCAGATTGGATCAGGCTCGCGCCTCGGGGAAAGCTCGTCTCGAGCCAGCGGGTGGCGAGCGGCTCGAGACGCTCCAGCAGCAGGTGGCGATCCCGCGCTGTGAGGATCGTCGACCTGGCCAGTGAACGGCGGATGCTGTCGACCGGCTCCAGCGTCGGCAGGCTCACCGGCGGAGCAGGCAGCGCGTGCAGTCGCCGGAGCAGACCGCCCAATTCCGCCGTGGTGACCGGCGTGTCGTGCGCTGGATCAAGCCGCTGCCAGACGGTCACGGCATGCTCGCCCACCAACAGAGGTTGTGGCAGACGCGAACTGAGGCCAACCGTCGGAAACCCCTGATCAGCCAGCCACCGCACGACGGCCACCACGGCACGCGCGCGCTCCAACCCGAACTCCGCCGGAGCGATCTTGACCACCACGTCACCAACGGCGTACACCGCGTTGGTGTGATGCCGGAGTAGGACAGCGTTAGCGTCGGACATGTCCAGGCGACGACACACCTCGGCGAGCGCCGGACGTGTCCGCGCTTCGACGAACATGGGGCTCCTATGAATCGAGCGCGGCAGTTCCGGCCGCAAGCGTACGGCTGCGCTCACGGCAAACTCGCACATAGTCCACCAGCGCGGCTACCTCGCCGCTGCGGTGTCTCTCCGGAACCGCCGAGATCACGTCGTCGGCCCTCGCGAGGACGATCTCCGTACGCTGCGCCTCTGGCAGCGTCGCGACGGCGTCGAGCGCCGATACTGCGGCTTCAGCGGCTCGCCGATCCTGCACGAGGCACATCGATCGGTCGAGCGCGATGAGCGCCGGATCAATCGGCACCGAAGGCGATGGCCCATAGAGTCGCAGCGCCTCCTCTTGGACCTGGTAGGCCTCGCTCGTGTCGCCCAGCCAGGTGCTCGCTCCGGAGTGGTAGAACAGCATGCGCTTCATCGGGAACTGGAACGCCGTATCGCTGTCGCCATCGCCAACCTGATCGAACATCTGCCGGGCCTGGAGGACTGCCCTTCGCGCCTGATCACCTGCTCCGAGGCGGGCCAGCGCCCGAGCCCGCCCAGCCGCAGCAAGGGCCGCCGAGGATGATGGTGTGGCGGTGACCGCCAGCGCTGCCTCCGTCAGCACGACCGTCTGCTGTGAATCACCGAAGTAATAGGGCAGCATCGCCGATTGCGCTCGGACCAGTACCTGAAGTCGACTGTCGGAGCTGTCGTCTGCCGCGTGGATTGCTGTCCGATACCACAGGCGTGCTTCACCAACGTTCCCAAGTCGCATGAGCGCGTCGGCGCACATCGTCGCCAGCAGGGCCGCCGTGCCGGAAAGCCGCGCCTGAACCGCCGCAGGCTGTCTACGCCGGCACAGAGTCTGCACCTCGACACACTCGGCGGCCAGCCGCGACAGCATCACCCCAGGCGGGGCTGCCGGATAGATCCGCATGTGCTCGCCGGCCGCCTCCTCGATCAGGTCGAGCTGTCGCGGAGCGACGGTTGATGAGGCGAGCGCCTCGTCCAGCCCGGTACGAAGCCGGGTGAGCGCGGTGATTACTTCATCGGACCGGCCTCCTACTGGTCGCCCGTCTGGTGGGAAGTCCGCAGAACCTTCCACCTCTCGGTCGATCGAGGGCCTCGCACCCGTCCCGTCCTGGCCCAAGCCCATCCAGGCTCGGGGAACACCCAGTCCGATCGCGATGCGTTCGAGGACGTCGTAGGCCGTCACCTGGCGCGTGCCCTTGGTGATTTCGGCGGCTCGATTCGGGGACACGCCGACCAACGCGGCGATGGTGCCGTAGGAGACCCCACGGGCATGCAGAAATCGGAACGTGGTGGCGACGTCACGGCGCTCTAGGAACTCGCGGATCGGTCGACCCTCCCAGACACCCGACGTCCACCAGGACGGATCGACCTGGGCGCCCACGATCACCTCCGGGAACAGCTACTACTAAGAATCGATATCTCACTACGTTGTATCGCTCGCGACATGCCGACTCGGGAACTCATCGCGACGAGTGACGCCGTCACAGATGATCCTCCTTGCCGCGACAACCTTCACCCCCCATCGCGACCCCCCACCATGGCGTCGACAGCGCAGGGCGGATCCGGCAGACTAAATAACGTCCATCGATAGGAAGGAGTGGGAGGTGCTAGACACCGCAGTCATCCTCGACCCGCCTCCGCCGCTGTTGGACAGCCGGAAACTCCTCGATGCCGGAAACAGAAGCGGCTCAGTGCTATTCGCCACCGAGTCTCGGCAATATTGTCGCCTGCGGCGGCAATCCCAGCCCGCCTGGCTTAGTGGGGGTACACCGAGAAACCCCATCGAGAGCTGATGCGGTCGCCCAGAGCTTGGGATCTCACTTGCAGCCAATCGCATGAAAGTCGCGAGACGCAGAGCAGGCCCTTGAGCTCGGGCTCCATGCGATAGACCGAAAAGGCGACGCCCTTGCGGGCAAAGACTCCAATCTTCGTAACGCCAGGTGACCGGACCTAGACTCAAGGTCGTTTGCCCGGCGACAGGCGGTCCGTACTGAACACGGTGCAGTTTCTTCGCGTCCTCCGGGCCGGCCTGTACGTGTCTGATTCGAACGAATGAAGAGGGGTTCTCCCATGCCCGAGCGGGTCACCAAGGACAAGGTTCTCTGCTACGTCGTACGTGACGGCAATCTGCTGGTCTTCCGGCACACCGATTACAGCTACGAGGAAGTCGGCATCCAGGTTCCGGCCGGCAGCGTCCGCGCCGGCGAGACGCCGGAGGCAGCGGCGCTGCGCGAGGCCCGCGAGGAGACCGGCCTGAAGGACTTCAAAGTCGTGCGGAAGCTCGGCGAGACCGAGTACGACATCAGCCCCTACCGGTTCGAGCTCCAGCGCCGCCACGTCTTCCACCTGGAACTGACCGAGCCGACGTCGGAACGGTGGATGAGCCAGGAGGACCACGACGGGGAGCAGGAGCCGACGCACTTCGAATGCTTCTGGATTCCGCTGGAGGCCGCCCACATCCTCCAGTCCGGCCAGGGCGCCCTGCTGGGACGTCTGTACGACTGATCTCCGCCCGGTCACGGCCACCCCTGGGAGGCAGCCGATGTACGGCACCACCGATCAGCACGACCCGATGGCCCATCTGTACCGCGGCCTCGACGTCGAAGACGCCGACAGTGCCGTATCGGTGATCTTGAAGCTACGGGGTGAGACCTGCGACATCGACTGCCTGTACTGCTACGAGAAGCGCAAGGAGGCCCCGGGCGGAGCCCGGATCGACGCGAGTCAAGTACGTCGACTCACCGAGCTCTTCTCGGGGCGTCCGCTCGCCGTGGAACTGCATGGCGGCGAGCCGCTGACGGCCGGACGCGACCACGTCGCCGAAGTCCTGCGCGAACTGGCATCCCAGCCCAGCGTCGTGCGGGTATCGATGCAAACCAACGGCGTGCTGCTCAATGAGCAGTGGCTGGATCTGTTTGACGCCCTGTACCCGCGCCTCCAGATCGGCATCTCCCTCGACGGGGACGCAGCGGGCAACGCCTGGCGGGTTGGATACGACGGCCAGCCGGTCTACCCCCGCGTGGCCACCGCCCTGCGGCTACTGGCCGAGCGCGGCCGGAAGGTGGGCGTGATCGCCGCGGTCACGCCGACCGTGCTCGGCCGCGCCGAGGCCGTCCTGGACCACCTCGCCGGCTTCGAAGCGGTCAACGCCGTCAGCTTCGTGCCCTGCTTCGATGCCTCCGTTCAAAGCCCTACCGCTGCCCAAGGGCAGCGCCTAACCGCGAGCCGGCTCCTTCAACGCGCGGCTCTGCGCGGCCCGCAGGGGCCCGGGTGGGCGACCACCCCGGATCAGTACGCCGAGTTCGTACTCGCCGCTACCGTTCGCTGGATCGGCGCTGGCCACTTCGCCCGGCTGAAGCTAGAACCGTCCGTATCCACCATCCGACGGCTGCGCGGGCTGGACACCGGCTTCTGCCACTTCTCCAACCTGAAGTGCGACCATGTCTTCACGCTCTATCCGGACGGAAGGCTCGGCAGTTGTGACGAACTGCCCTGGCCACAGGCCCAGCTCACCCTCTTGGACCAGCCCTCCGGACAGAAAGCGGTCGTCGCGGCTCAGCGGCGGCTGCCGCTGCTGAACCAGGGCAAGGCACTCATGGAGCGGTGCACCACCTGCGCGTACCAGTCAACGTGCGGCGGCGGCTGCGTGGCCACCCGCTGGCGTCAGGACCAGGCTGGCGACCAGGACGCCTACTGCGACTACCGGATGCGGATGATCGACGGCATCGCCGCACTCCTCGCCCAGCCCGCCCACCCGGCAGGGGCCTGGTGCCGCAGGGTCCGCTCGTACCCCCGTACGCCGAACAGCATGCGCAACGTCGCCTCCTTCCTCGCCCACTGGGATTACCCCGAGGCGAACCGCCCACCTGTACGGCTGCGCACCAGCTCGCACGGCAACATCAACACACTCGGCCTGCCCGGCGTGCACGAGGCCGATGACCTCGACCCGGCCCACCCCCAGTGGCGAGAGGCGATCGAGCCCGGCGTCCGCTCCCTGGTCGACGCCGTCACCCAGGACTGGCGCCTGATCACGTACGACAGCTGCCAGGGACATCTCTATCCAGGCCTTGATCTGCCGCACGCCGAGCGCCGGGTCGGCATCCTGCCGCGTGACCGAACCGAGTACGCGCGAGCTGCTGCCGCCCTGTGCCGCGCAATCACCGCGGTGACCACCGACCTACCCGCCCCAGTGCAGGTGGCCATCGGGCGTGCGGAGCTGACGTGCGAGACCACCGGACGCACGAGCCCCGTACTCGACCTGGTGCTGCGCCCGGGCACCAGGCACGGCTGGCCGGCGTACTTCGAAGCCGTTGACGCGGCCACCCGCGCCGTCACCGACGCGCTACGCGGCGAGCGGCCCACTGAGGACGGCTGCCATTGCCCAGTTCCTCACAGCACTGCTTCGACCAACGAGGAGGCGGCATGGGTAGCGTCACGGCCTCGCTGACGATCCATCAGTTGCTGGGGCGGATCGTGTACTTCCACGCCCTGTTCATCGAGCCCGCACTCCTACCCAGCGCCGCGCGCCGGACCGGTCCGGTGTGCTGCAACCATGGCCCGGACTCGGGCCGCAGCACCGTCAGCGAGTTGTTGATGGACTCCGCCTGGGCGGCTCTCGTCGAGGTCGCAGCCACCCTCCCCGCCCACGATCATTCGTGCCCGATGGCCAACGGCGCGTGCTGTGCCACCTGCCGCGTTGTGGTCGCAGCCGCAGCGGTCGGGGCAGGATGGGCGCAGACCGAGCACCGCAGCTACCAGCGGGCTGAGCCTGCCGAAACACTCCTGCGCTCCTGCCGGCTTGCCGCGGCGGCACGGCTGGGGCGGGCCTTCGCCACACAGCACGTCGCTTGGTGCCCGGCGTTGGACCAGTTGACCGTGTGGGAGGCGCTGCCCGGCGCGGAGGAGCTGCCGTTGACCGGCGAGCTGCTGGCCCTATGGGCCAACCCGACGGCCAACCCTCACCACCCCGTGGCCAGTTGGCTCAATCACTGCACCGGCCTGGACGACGTCCGCCGAGTGCTCGAGACGAGGAGGACCGACTCATGATTCACATCGCCGAGACCGTCGCGGTCGGCAGCGTCGAGGGATTCGTCGACACCGAGGAGCGGGACCAGCTCGCAGCCATGATGAACGACTTCCTCAGCGATGAGGCCCGGCTCCGCTTCGGCGCGAGGCGGGCCACCACGATCCACGAGATCCCCGGTCGCTCCAACGAACAGGCCATGGCCGTCTACGAGCCGGCCGGACGGATCGAGGTCCCAAGGATCCCGGACAGAGCCGAGGCACTGCTTCAACAAGCCTTCGACCGCGCCCGCCCCGCTCTGTCCCGCGTCATGCCGTCGATCACCGCTTGCCGGCCGTGGACCTACGTCGAGTACGGCCCCGGCCAGCACATCACCGGCCACCTCGACGGCATCGCCCCCGACCCGCTCGCTTGGCCGCGACAGATCGCCGGCATCAGCGTCGTAATCCGTGAGGCCGAGGCCGGCGGCGCGTTCTACGTCGAAAGCACGTCCAGCGACCGCCTGTGGAACACCCGCCTGGACCACGACGCCCAGGAACAGGGATACGCGGGCGGTATGTGGCTGGCCCACGACGGCGCCGACCACTCCGCTGACTGGTATGCGGCCATGCCCCGAACCCGATGGAGCGTGAGCCCAGCCCCCGGCACCGCCCTGCTCTACGGCTCCCAGCTCACCCACGGCACCAAACCTGTCACCTCCGGCCGCGTCGCGAAGTTCATCAGCTGGCTGATCGCCGAGAAGAACTAGGAGCGAGGCATGCTGCTGGCCCTGGAGGGAATCGCTGGAGCCGGAAAGAGCACGCTACGCGACCGGATCCTGGCCAACGCCGCCTGCGAAGACATCCCCCTCGGGCACATCGGCCAATTCTCCTGGCTGTCGCTGGAAGCGACCCGCTCCATCGTCAGCCTGCGGGCCGGCCGTCCGGCAGCAGACGGCGTGCGAGCGGTGGCCGCGGTCCGCCGCGACCTGGAACTCCATGCCCGCCATAACCTCGCCCCCGCCCTGTCCCTCGGCCCGGTCATCGCCGACCGGCTCACCTTGTCGACCGCCTGCCTGATCGCCCTGCTGCACGACCGTCCTGTCGCCCACTACGTCCAGCAGCTCGCCGAGGTCACGACCGCGCGGGCGGACCTGATCGTCCTGCTCACCACCGAGCCCGAGCTGTGCCATGCCCGGCTGTCCAAGCGGGCCACAACGCGTCGCTTCGGGGAGGACCACCCGACCGCCGCTCGGTATGCCGACCTGTACGAGCAGGCAGTCCATGCGTGGACCGAGGCAACCGGCCTGCCCGTGCTGCACCACCCGTGCGCCACCAAACCCGACCTCGACCGGCTGGCCGCCACCTGCCTGGACCGGCTACGCCACACCACACCGTCTGCGGCGCGAACATGAGGAGGCAGCCCATGCACCTGGACCCGATGCACCCCGCCGCCTGGGTCCTTGACCAGCTTCGTGACGCCGGCTGGCACGTCCACGACCTCCTCTGCTTCACCCGCGCCAGCACCCTGGTGCTCGCCAGCCGCAACGGGACACCTCCGGTGGTCCTCAAGGCCGGCTTCGGCAGCAACCACGTCCTGGCCGAGCTCGACGAGGCCAGCCGCAAGGCCGCCTACGGCTTCTACTGGTACGCGGAGATGACCGAGGCCGAAAGGGCCTTGACCTGTGAGGATTTCCGCCACGAGATCGCCGTAACCCGCGCCGCCCAAGGCACCGCACACGTCGTGCCGCTACTTGAGCAGGGCAGCACCAACCGGTTCGACTGGTACACCATGCCGCACTGCCACGGGGGTAGCTTCCGGGCACACCTCGCCCCCATCCTCGATCGAGACGACATGACGGCCGGGCTGCGTATCCTGGCCGACGTCGCCGAGGGCCTGAGGACCCTGCACGAGCGCGGGATCGTGCACCGCGACGTCTACCAGGAGAACATCCTCATTCACGACGGCCAGGGACTGATCACCGACCTCGGTGCCGCGCGACGCGCCGACACTCCGCGCGGCCCCGCCAGTCGAGGCCCGGAGGTGCACTGGCCCCCCGAGTACGCCACCTCCTACGACCGCGCCACCCCAGCGGCTGACGTCTTCAGCCTCGCGGTCCTGACCTACCGCTACCTGTGCGCCGACATCCCCCGCCACGGCCACTCCCGGCTGCACACCGCACCCCCCGGCCTGCGCCCGATCATCACCGCGGCGCTCGCCCCGGCACCCGAGGACCGGCCCGCCATGAGAGAGCTGCGCGACGCCCTGCGCCAAGCGGCCACCCCCGCCGCCACGCCAGTCCAGCGCAGCAACTGACTCGTCATCAACCGGAAGGAGACGCGGTGCCCACCGCCCGCTCACCGCCGCAGGAACCAGCTCCAGAAGGTGCACGACCCACACCCCCTTTCGGAAGGACGAACCCACTCATGGACAACGACCGGATCAGCGACTTCCTCGCCGCCGTGGACGACCTGCGCGGCGATGACGAGACCGTCCGCAGCACCCGCCACACCTCCAGCGTCTCGGCCGAGGGCTGGCCGACCGCCGAGGCCCCGGCGAGCACCGCGGCAGCCGAGGGCGCCGACGCCTGAACGCCCGCACCTCACCGGCGGGCACGCCGCCGGTGAGTACCTCCTGGGGCCGGACCCTCACGGGGCCGGCCCCAGGCCCAGACAGCCGGAAGGACCACCCCGTGGACGCGCCCGCCATCTCCTTCTCCTCCGCCCCCATTCAGGCTCACCACCGCGACCGAACCCGCCGGATCCGCGCCGTCCTCAAGCCCATCGCCCAACCGACTGCCGGCATGCCCGACTCGCCGGAAACCGCCGCCGTCGACCACTGCCTGGCCCACCATGTGCTCGAAGGCGCTGAGGTTGCCGCTCGTAACCGCGATACCGCCATCTTCAACTGGTACGGTGCCCACCGCGACGCGAACGCCTCCGCGCTGTCGACACCCACCGCCGTCGGTCCGCGCGTCGTCCTTACCCCGGACCTGGACCGCCTGCCCCGTTCAGCGATCTCCGAGACTCCCTACTACGTACTGGGCCCGGACACCACCGCCGCCCCGCCGAACCTGCGGGAACTGGCTGCCGCCGCTTACGCCACCGGCGCCAAGAACGGCTTCGCCGACCTTCTCGCCGGCCACGCAGTCGTCGTCTGCCTGCTGCGCCACAAGCAACTCGGCGACACCCTTGACAGCTGGACCATCACCCGGCTACCCGGCACCATCTTCTGCGACCACATCGGCGAACCCGTCGTTCTGGCGCGCGACCTGATCCACGAGGCGGCCCACAACTGGCTCAACGACGCCCTCAGCGCCACCGCCTGCGAGATCAGCGACCGAGTTCGGTTCTACTCCCCCTGGAAGAAGACGAGCAGGCCCGCCTTCGGCTTCCTACATGCGTGCTTCGCCTTCCCGCTCACCATGATCTACACCGCCCGCGTCCTGCCCGACACCAGCGGCAACCTGAATCGATTTCTGAACGCCTACCTGGAGCAGCAGCGCGGACTCCTCGCCACCACCGCCGCCGACCACGCCCGCGCGCTCAGTCTGATCACCACGCCCGACCTACGCGAACGCCTACGCCTGGTCCACCACGAAGCTCTCGGCCTATGAACTCCGCCAACACTTCGGCTGTTCCTACCGAGGCGGCCCTCTCGGACCGACTGGGCGAGCCCGGCGTCATTCTGCGCGTCAGCCAGTGCGATCAGCCGACGGCGCAGTCGTACACCGGATCCGCCAGTCTCGAACTCGCGGCGCCCATCCGGGAGGACACCGTTTTCAACATCGGCTCCGTCGCCAAACAGATCACCGCGTACCTGTGCATCCGCGCCGCCCGCGACCGTCTCCTGACCCTGGATCGGCCCGTCGGCGACGTCCTGCCCCAATTCCGCGTCCCCGGCGTCACCATCGGCGACCTCATTCAGCACCAGGGCGGCGTCCGGGACGCCGAGTCCCTGTTGTCCCTGGCCGGCTTCCGCGAACTCGACCACTACACCGCGGATGACCTGCTCCAACTCGCCTACCGCCAGCGGCACCGAGCGGTCGAACCGGGCTGCTTCCTGTACAGCAACACCGGCTATCTTCTCCTCGCCGAAGCTCTCAAGCACGCGTACAGCACCGGACTACACGAGATCGCCAATCGGCACATCTTCACTCCACTCGGCATGACGTCTGCCCGTTTCAAGACCGATCCACGCGAGGTGATCCCCGGTGCCGCTGCCAGCTACGGGGCCCTCGCCGGCCGTTGGCAGCACCAGCAGCGCCCGGTCACCATGCCCGGCCCCGGGTCTCTGTGGTGCACCGCCGCAGACTTGGACCGCTGGCTTGCCCACCTCTGGCGCGAATGGCGCCGCTCGGCCGACGACGCGCTTCCATTCGCGCGGCACCTCGGCTATCAGCCCAGCGACCACGCCCCGTTCACGTACGGTGCCGGGCTGTACGCCGATCCTCGCCCCGGCCGTACCGCCGTTTTTCACTACGGCCAGGAACAGGGCTTTTCCGCCGCTGCCCATCTGACCAGCTCAGGACTTCGCGTGATCTGCCTGTCTAACAACGCCGAGATCGCCGGGGACCACATGGCTACCGCTGCACTCGTCGACTTGGCCCACGATCCCAACATTGACGTAAGCGTCCTTCTGTCTCGTGGCGTGGGTAGCCGTCCTGCGCCCGCGCGCCCACACCCTGGACGCGTCGACGCCGAAGAACAGCACACCATCCTCGGGACCTACGCCAGCGACGAGGTGCCCGGCACTTTACGGCTGAGCCGCAGCGCCAGCTCGCTGTACTTGTGGCGCCGAGGGACCCTCGACCGGCTTACCTCCGTCGGGTCCGCCACCTATACAGGGGATGGCTACACGCTTACGCTCCCGACTCCTTTGGCGGAGCGCAGGGAGCCAATACCCGACAACTTCATCCTCGATCTGGTGCGGGCACCCCGACTGCGATACGGACGACGATCAGGATGAGTTGGAACGGCGCACGATGGCCGGCGGACATATGCACGTATTGGCACTCGTTGGCGCGCCTGGCGACCGGTCGTGCGCTCAGCGACCAGCACCTTCAACGCTGCGTCGCTGAGGTCGCCGCAGTCTGGCAGGCGAGCGCTCCGACACCAGCCTTCGCCAACGGATGATTGAGTCGATCGAGGAGACCGCCGATGTCGCACACGCTGCCTGATCTGCCCACCTCAGTAGCCACGGTCGGGCTGACCATCGACACGGTGCTACGGCGCACGGACAAGACCCTGCTGGCGCGAGGCTCGTTCCGCGGCGAACCGGCAGCGGTGAAATTTCTGATCGACCCGGACCCGTTCTGGGCGGCCAAGTGGCGGCACGAGCTGGACGTGTACGAGGTCTTCGGTGACACCACCCCGCCTGTCCGCGTTCCTCGGCTGCTTCATACCGACCGTGACCGGCTGTTGGTCCTGGAATGGGTCGACGCATCGCCCTTCGCGGTCGAACGCTATCCCCAGCGAGAGCTCGATACCCGGGAGGTCGACGCCGTCCTGGACTGCATCACCGCGTTGAATGAGTGGACCTATCCCGCCGTCCGGTTCTCACCCACCTTCGACTACTCCGACCGCGTGGCTCGGTACCAGGCCAAGGGGTACCTCACTGAGGGCCAGCGAGAGGCTCTGGACAGTCTGCTGGCCCGCTGCGACGCGCCGGCACAGCTCAATCACGGCGACCCGCTGGCCAGCAACATCCTCCTCAATGCCAGCCGTTCCGACAGCGATGACGAGGCCGAGACCACGGCGGTGCTAGTCGACTGGGAGTTCACTGGGCTGTTCCTTCCTGGCTTCGACCTTGCGATGCTCCACACCCAGGTCGGCGCAAGTACGCCATTGATCCGCGAGCGTATCGAGGCGATCGTGAATGAGACGGGCATCGAGGCCGCATTCGCGCTCAACCTCGCTGTGGTCCTGACCCGCGAGCTGCGCCTGCACCACGAACTGCCCGAGGACGACCCGGCCCGGACGCGCTGTCTGCCGATCATCGAGGCCGCCTGGACCTCGGCCAGCACCCGCCTACAACGGCTCGCCGCGGCGAGGCCAGCATGATTCACGTAGCCCTGGTCCACCGGGACCTCCACCAAGTGAGCCGTGGCGGCATCTGCACGCTCTACCGCTCCCTGGCCCGGCAACTGGCCGACCTGGGCGCATCGGTAACCATGATCACGCAGGAGTCACCCCACCCATTGCAGGCGAAGGATGTCACCGTCGTCTCGCTTCCCCGCACCGAAGACCTGGTTCAGCACCGCGAGGCCGTCGCCGACACCCTCGATACGGTCAGACCCGACGCCATCGACTGTTCCACCTGGGAGGCGGAGACCCCCTGCGGTACCTCGCCAGACCTCGCGAGGACCGAGCCCCCGTCCTCGTACGCGGCGAGTTCAGCGCCGCCAGCCTCCACGCGGGCGATCTCGCTTGCGACGAACACCAACTCGTCCAGGCCGCCGACCAGGTCATCGCCGTCAGCCGGTACGCGGCCCAAGACCTCGCGACGGAGTACGGCATTCCCTTTAGGGGCTCGTCTCTCCGACACGGTCCAGGCCCCGCAGACATCCCCAGGAGGCGTCCAGCCATGACCCGTCGATCCGCCTCCGCCGGTGCCGTCGTCGTGACCGACGACCTCAGCTCTCCACAGATCCTGCTCCTCGATCAGGTCCGCAAGACCGGTGAACGACAGACCGTCGCCCCGAAAGGCCAGCTGGAGCCGGGCGAGGCGCCACTTCAGGCAGCCAGGAGGGAGGTGGCCGAGGAAGCCGGCCTCACCGACACGCACTACAGCGCGTATCTCGGGCAGGAGGCCTACACGTTCACCGATAACGACGGCATGCCAGCGGCGAAGGTCGTTGACTGGTTCCTCTTCACGACATCCACCACTGTCACGACGCCGGCCCGAGAGGAAGGCTTCGTCCAGGCCCGCTGGCTTGAGGCTTCCGCGGCCCGGCAGGCCGCCAGCCACCCCGAGTTTCAGCAGGTGCTGGATCGTGTCCTTGCCGTCATCACCTGGCGTGCCGCTCATCCCCTGCCGTTCAGCCGAAAGCTCAGTTGCCTGGTCAACCAGGTGGCGGCAGAGGTCGAGGCCGTCATCGCCGGACATCCGGATGCCGGGGTGGGGCTGTGCGGATCGGCCGCACGAGGAGACTTCATCGAGGGCTGGAGCGATGTCGACTTCATCGCTTGGAACCTGCCCCCCACGTCGGCCGCCGCCACGTCGCTCCACGAGATCGTCAGTGAAGCGGCCCGACGCCACGGTTCTCGAGCGTCGCTGCACCTCGCCGACAGCCACGGGGGCGACGCTCGTCGCCTCGGTCCGCTCTACGACATGAAGATGCGGGCGGCGCTGCGTCGCGTAGGGCTCGACACCGCCGTGATCGCAGGTGCCACCGCCCCTACGCCGGCCGCCACCTCAGAACTGACCGATCTCGCTGGTGACGTTGGCGTACTGCACGAGTTCGCCGTCGCCCGTCTGGCCGCCAGCCACCACACAGAATCGGAGCGCGAGGACACCGCACGCCGGGTGTTGTCGGTGCTGTCGAGCGCCGGTCGGCTGCTTGTCGCACATCGAGCGCCAGAGGTCGGCCTGCGGCTTCCCGAGGTGGTCGAGGCGCTGCGCGACTGGCCGGGCACCGAGCTCAGATCGCTCCTAGAAGACTACGACGCCTACCGCCGCGCAGGCGCAGACGACGTAGCACAGGCCGATCGGCTCGCCGTACGGGTGCCCGGTGCGCTCGTGGCCGTGAGGAGCCTGCTCGAAGAATCGGCATCCCTATGATCATTTTCGTCGACGGGATCGATGGCAGCGGGAAGACCACTCTCATCGGACACCTTGTCGCCGCCCTGAACCGCGGTGGCGCGGAAGCAAGGGTTTCCGGCCTACTGTGGCGTTACCTCCCCACGATCGCCGCGCCGGAACAGTTCGACTCCTGGATCGTCAGTACCACTGGTCTGGACGTTGCAGAGGCGCTCATCACGGCAATGATTGATCGTCTCGACGATCTCCGTGCCCTGAGCGTCGCACAAGACCGCGTGCACCTGGTTGATCGCGGGCCGAAGACCGTCTACGCATCCGCCCGCGCCCACGCTTACGAACGACGCACGTCAATCGAACCCCTTCGGGAACGTCTGGCCGCCTCGGTCCGAGCACTCACCGACGTCCAGCCGTGCGTGTCGATCGAACTCGGGGAGGGCGAGGAGGCGCTCCGGACGGCCCTGCCACGCCTCACGTCGTCTCAGACCGTGACGCCCGCTTACCTAGGGTATTTGCAAGCATTCGCCACAGAGATGTATGCCTCTGGCGACTGGCCGGGCCTGCCAACGCAACGACTTGACGTTTCCATGTCGGCCGAATCCAACTGCGTGGCGGTCATCGAGTCACTCTGCCTCCAGACGATCATGAACGGCCGTGCGGACGTAGGGGCAGCAGTGCCCGCACACGGACGGGACCGCAGGGCATGAGCCAACGCGTGCCCGCCAACGTCCCACCGCGACGAGGGCGGCGAGCGGCCGCACTGCTGGCAGCCGTAGTTGAAGCCCGTACGGCCTGGCTCGCTGCCACTGTCGACGTGCTGCACCAGCGGAAATCTGTGGGGGCGGCGTGGCTAGTGGGATCTCTCGGACGAGGCAGCGCTGACCCGTATAGCGACGTCGACCTCGTCGTGGCCGTTGACGACACCACACCCCAGAGCGTGCTCGACGATCCGGTTGCCAGCCTGCATTTGCCCGGCCGGCTGCTGTTCACCAGAGGTAAGCCCCGCAATGCCCCCGCCGGTGGCGGTTACGTGACCGTGTGCGTCGAGCTGGCCGCCTTACCCGTTCTGATCGATTTCTACTTGTGGCCCGTCACCACCGCCGCCATACCCACCGACGGTCGGCTCCGGCTGTATCGCGAATCACCACCACCTCGCACCGGCTTGGCGTTCATGCCGCTGCTGGATCAGCACCGCACCCCGGACTCCACCGGTGCCGACGCGAATCACCCGGCGAGCATCCTGCTCCTGGTGCAGTTGGCCGCGAAGTATCAGGCCCGTGGCGAACCGACAGCGCCATGTCGCCATCACTCGACATTTGGGTTTTCCATCCGGCGTCGAGATCGACACGCTGCGGCAGATCCTCGATGAACGCGTCGACCAAGCCGCCGCCGAGGTCCTGCGCCCCGCGATCAACGCGGCCCATCGCCTCCTCGACCTCGTCGACACCGTTACCGGCGACGGGCTGACACGGGGCGGTGGGCCCCCTAGGAACGCCAGGTAGTTTCAGCTGTCGAGCACTTCTACTGTCATCGATTGGGGATGCCGGCCACGTGTCGCACATCGAGAAGATCACCGGTGAGTTCCGCGCGTTGATGACCGGGGTCGAACGCGCGCAGGGGTTGGCAGCCGCCGCCGACAGTCAGGCGCAGGAGGTGGCGTTGCGGGCCGCGGGCGCCGGCTTCGTCGCCGTGGCGGCGGGTGTGGCGCGGGTGCGTAACGCGATCACGGGCATCCAGGGCGGCCTGGGAAGTCTTGCCGGGTCGATCGGTGATGCGACGAAGGCGACCGCGGCGGTGCCGAACGAGGCCACCCCGCAGGAGACGATCGCAGGGCTGGCGCCTGTGCTGAGCGCCGTGGACGCTGCTCGTGAGGCGGCGGCCGGGGTCATCACCGGAGTCGGGGAGGCGCAGCAGCTCGTCGCCGTGGTCCTGCAGGGTGGGCAGCCCGGCCCGCTGTTGCAGGCCCTGGAGGCCATCAAGCAGGTCCTGGTGCTGGTCGTTCAGCGCACCGGAGGCGCCCGGCAGGCCATCGAAGGGGCGATCGCGCAGGCCCGGCAGTTGGGCTCGTCGGGAAACTGACGGGGGCTGGCGGTCATCCACCGGCCAGCCCCGCCCCTGCTACCACCGGCAGCCCATCCCCGACGACCCCCACCCTTGGCGGAGCTGTCTCCACGGACACTGACGTGTCAAACCCGTGGACCAGGCGTCCCAGCGGCGTCGCCGACCGGTCGCCTACCGGACGTCGAACCCGGATCTCCGCGAACGAGAAGCCACGGGAGCGCCGTGCCCTGGAGTTGGAGAACGAGTGTGCCGACAGGCTCGCCGGCAAGGGGTACCGGGTTCACCAGAACCCCACGAGGCAGGAGGTCGCGGACGCGCGACGCGACACCGGGGATTCTGGGAGGCCGGAAAAGGCGCCCGACTTCCTCATCGAGGGCCATGTCTTCGACTGCTACGCGCCCACTGCTCCCGTCCCGCCCCGCGCCGTCTGGAGCGCAGTGTCCAGGAAAGTCGACACGGAGCAGACCCAACGCGTGATGTTGAACCTCCACGACTGGCGAGGAGACCTCGCCGCCCTGCACAAGCAGTTCCACGACTGGCCCATCACAGGGCTGAAGGAACTGGCAGCGGTAACGCGCGACGGTGCGATCATTCAGATCATCCGGCGAGACTGATGAAGGGGTGCAAATGGCTGTCGAGTACCGGTTGACGCTGGCGGGCGACATTCCACTGGAGCAGGTGGCGGAACTGGCTGCTCCCGGAGCGGTCGAGACGTCCACGGCGTCCGGCGGCAGGATGCTCAGTGCCGACCTGAACGACGAGCACGGGTACGTCATGGACATCACCGGCGGCCGGCACGGCTACTACAGTGCCGAGGATGACGGGGGTTCCCTGTGGCAGTGGGAGCCGGAGGCCTACGTCGACGTCAGCTTCTACATGCGCAAGGACACCCTGGTCGACAAGGGCAAGCCCCACATGCTGGCGACCGTGGCCGCGATCCTCGCCGGCAGAGCTGAAGACGCGGCCCTGACCCTCAACGGCGACGTGCTCATGCTGACACGCGTCGCGGGGACCATCCAGAAGCACAACACCGACGGCTGGTACGACGAAGACTACGACAGGATTCTTCACCTCTGACGGGCGTACATCCTCGGCTGGACCCATCACAGCCACTTCCCCCGACCAACCCGACCGGAAGTGCCTCAGTATGCGCAGCCATGACCTCACGCCCGGACGGATGATCGGCGTCACCTTCGATCATGGCGAGGACTTCTTCACCGCCCTCGCTGACACCTGCCGCGCCAACGGCATCCGGCACGGCTACATCCCCGTCTTCATCGCCGGGTTCAGCACGGTCGAGATCGTCGGCACCTGCCAGCGTCTGGACTACCCCCAAGCCCCGGTCTGGGACCGGGTGCACCTGACCAACGTCGAAGCGCTCGGCGGCGGCACCATCGCCTACGACGACGCCCACGACCGGATCGCGCCGCACATCCACGTCAGCGCCGGGCTCAAGGAGCACAGCGCGACCGGCCACACCAGTCACCTGCTCGCCGCCACGGTCCAGTTCCTCACCGAGATGCTGATCATCGAGGTCGCTGCGCCCGTCATGCGTCGTATCCCCGAGGCGAGCCTCTACGACGTGCCGCTGTTGCGGATCGGCGACAACTGACGCTGGTTATGCTCGAACTTGAAGAGCAGATGAGCGGCTAAGCAGTCGACGACCCACCCGAGCTCTCGTACGGCCGGGTTGATCTGCCCTCCTCCGACTCGGTGCTTACCCGGCACCGCCGACCCCCGACGCATCATCGCGCAGGTAAGCCGTGGCCCGGCTGTCCATCGATAAGGCGGGATGTTTTCGGCGAAGTGCGATCAGTGTTGCCCGCACCTCAGGTTGCTGAGCGGCTTCGGCGAGGTCGAAGGCTTCGGCGGCGTAGGCGTGCGCGACGCGAAACGCACCCAGGTCCAGGGCGAGGGCGCCGAGCAGCCCGGCCAGGTGGACGGCGACGGTGTAGAGCCGGGCGCGTTGTGGTGGGTGCTGCTGCCCGGCCATGAGCTCATCCACACAGGTACGCAACGCCCGCAGGTGCGCCAGGCGGACTGCTGGCGGAAGGCGTTCCTTGTCGGCAATCGCCTGTCGGATCTCGTCTTCGAGGTAGCTGAGTCGGGCATCTTCGTCGTTGCAGGCCTTCAGCGCGGCTCGGCGGGCGTTGATGCTGTTCTCGTCTTCCCAGAGAGCCGATTCGCCTTCTCCGCTGTCGTTGGAATCGGTGCTGGCGATGGGCTTCGGCCGGTGCGGGTTCTTCGCCGACGGGACCGTCGTTGGCTGTGGTTGGTGGTGCTGGACTCGCGTGGTGAGGCGGTCGTATTCCTGGGTGAGGATGCCGCCGGTGTGCAGGGTGGTGTCGCAGCGTGTCCAGAACTCGCGCTCGGGGTGTTGGCGGCCGGTCTCGGTGTTGGCGACGGAGCTGCGGCCGTACTGCACGAGCCGGGCGAGGCCCTGCTGGGTGAGGTTGGCTTGCTTGCGCAGCTGTGCGAGGTGGCGGCCGAGTGCGCGCCGTGCCGTCGTGATCTCGTCGTCGGCCATGGTTTGCCACCCCCTGGCGGTGCCGAGATGCGGTCACGATGCGGGCAGACCGTATCCGCCGCCTCCGACAATTCCTGGGTCGGTTACTGAGGGCTGTCGGGGGTCGGACGGGGTTTGGTCGACAGCCGGGCAGCCTAGCGGCTGCCTTGGCCGCCGGTAGCGGTCACCCGCGGCCGACGATGTCGCCGTCTTGTCGGAGTCGGCAGCGGAATCTGCCGACAATGTCGTGGCACGGCGCGGCGGGCGTGTCGGACGGCTGGCGTCCTACGGTCGACTCATGCCCGCCGAACGCCGTGACGTCACCGCCGATCTACCTCGCAAGCGGATGGCCGCAGGGCTGCTCCTGACCGATCCCGGCGGTCGAGTGCTGCTTGTCGAGCCGGCATACAAGGCCTCGTGGGAGATCCCCGGTGGGTGCGTCGAGGCCGACGAGTCGCCCTACCAGGCGGCGGTCCGGGAGTGCCGTGAGGAACTCGGGCTGACCCTGACGCCCGGCCGGCTGCTGGTCATGGACTGGGTGCCACCGCAGCCTGGCCGCACCGAGGGGGTCATGTTCGTCTTCGACGCGGGCACGCTCACGTCCGAGCAGACGGACCAGATCGTCTTGCCGCCGACCGAGTTGCGCAGCTGGTCCTGGTGCGACCGACCGGAGGCTGACCAACGCCTATCGGCTCTGCTGGCCCGACGCGTCGCCGCAGCCCAGGAAGCACGCGGCCACGGGTTCACCAGGTATCTGGAGAACGGGCTGGTCACCTGAGCCCCGGCCCTACACGGGCCAGCCGCATCCACGATTCGACTCATAGCCCTCTGCTGAAATCCAGCCCACGGGAGGCCGCCTTCAGGCGACCGGCCCGACTCACACATGTGCCACAGCCATCCGTTTGCATGATTTTGAGGAGGTTTGTCCATGACTCAGACGACCACCGAACAGAGCCCCAGTACAGCGGGCCAGCCGGGCACCCCGCGACCGGAGTCGGTCTTGCCGGAGCTACGGGCCACATGGTGGGAGACGGGAGTGCGGGCCCGGGCGGAAGCGGGCGTGTTCACCGTCTTCGCGGAACTCCCCCGGCTCGTCTGGACCGCTCTGGGCGTCAGTTGGCGCGCCGACCGGCTGCGTACGGGCGTGGTGGCGGTAGCGACGGTCGGCGCCGGGGTGATGGCGGCCTTCGGCCTGTTGGCGACGCAGCGGGTGTTGGTGGAGTTGTTCGCCGGCGGGCCGACCGCGGACAAGGTCCGGGCGGCGTTGCCCGCGCTGGCCGTGCTGGCGGTGGCGGTCGCGCTGCGTGCGGGGATGGGCATCGCCACGGGGTACGCGCAGAACGCGTTGACGCCGCAGGTGAGCCGGGAGGTGGAGCGGGGACTGTTCGAGGTGTCCACGCAGGTGCGGCTGGAGGCGTTCGACGCCGACGCGTTCGCCGACGACATGGAACGCGCCTCCCGAGGCACCGAGTCGGCGATCGGCCTGGTGCAGTCCTCGATGAACCTGCTCGCCGGGCTGGCCGGTGTGCTCGCGGTGGCCGTCGCCGTCGTGGTGATCCACCCGCTGTTGCTGGTGGCGTTGTTGGTGGCGACGGTGCCGAACGGGTGGGCCGCGCTGCGGGCGGGGCACCTGCGGTATCAGACGTACACCGCCGGGTCGGTGCGGCGGCGCCGGCTGTGGCTGCTGCAGCGGTTGATGGCCGAGCGGGCATCCGCGCCGGAGCTACGGTCGTACGGGCTGCGCCGGTTCCTGCTCGACCAGTACGACCGGGTCATGCAGGTCGAGACAGACATCCAGCTCGTCCTTGCGCGGCGGGTCACCACCACCACCTCGGCCGGGGCGATGATCGGTGGAGTAGCCACCGCCGCGGTGTACGTCCTGCTCGGCCTGCTGCTCATCGACGGGCAGATCCCCCTCGCCGCCGCGGCGACGTGCGTACTCGCCGTGCAGTCCGCGCAGCGCTCCCTCGCCATCGTCACCTTCCAGGTCGACCGCGTCTACACCGAGGGTCAGCACTTCAACGACTACACCGGGTTCATGACCCGCGCCGCCGCCTACCTACCCCACCAGCAGACGGGCACCGACCCCGCCGGCACCCGACCCGACCGACTGCGCGATCTGACCGTAAGCGGGGTAAGCATGCGCTACCCCGACCGCGACACACCCGCCGTCGACAACGTCACCATGACCATCACCGCCGGACAGACCGTCGCGTTCGTCGGGGAGAACGGCTCGGGCAAGACGACCCTCGCCGCGATGATCGCCACCCTCCGCACCCCCAGCGAAGGCGTCATCGAGTGGAACGGCCGGCCCATGTCGGAGTGCGACATCGACGGGCTGCGGGCGCGGATCGCGGTGGTCACTCAGGAATATCACAAGTGGCCGTTCACCGCGGCCACGAACATCGCCATCGGCAACGTCGACACCGATGCCCAGCAGGACCTCATCGAGGCCGCCGCCGCCCGCGCGGTCGCCCACGACATGATCACCGAACTGCCCCACGGGTACGAGACACTGCTCGACCGGACCTTCGCCCGAGGCCAGGACCTCTCCGGTGGGCAGTGGCAGCGCATCACCGCCGCCCGCGGTTTCCTACGCGACGCCGAACTGCTCATCATGGACGAGCCCTCGTCCGCGCTCGACCCCCGCGCCGAGGACGCCCTGTTCCAGGCCATCCGCGACCGGAAAGGCCGGGCCACCACGATCCTGATCACCCACCGGCTGGCGAACGTCCGCCACGCCGACCGGATCTTCGTCCTGCACCACGGCCGGCTGGTCGAGGCCGGCAGCCACGACGACCTCATCGCCACCGGAGGCCGGTACGCCGAACTGTTCGCCCTCCAGGCCGCCGGCTACGACACCACCCCGAGCGAGGACAGCCCCATCCCGCAACAGCACCTACCCGCCTCGCGATAGGAAGAACCGTCATGGACCACGCGGCGCCCACCGGCACCTCCGAGACGATCCTCATCAGCATCCGCGGCAACTCCAGCGCCGGGAAAAGCACCATCGCCACGGCGTTGCGACGCCGACACGGCCGCGGCTGCGGCTGCGGCTGCGGCTGCGCCATGGTCGGCCAAGACCACCTCCGTCGGATCCTGCTCAGGGAACGCGACAAGCCAGGCGGCCTCGCGCCCGCAGTCATCGCGCAGAACGTTCGTTTCTGCCTCGACCACGGCTACCACGTGATCCTGGAAGGGATCATGCACACCGCCCGGTACCGGAGCATGCTCACCGAGCTGCGCGACGCGCACCGCGGGCGAACGCTCTTCGTCTACCTCGACGTGTCGCTGCCAGAGACCCTCCGCCGCCACGAGACGCGTCCCTTGGCGGCGGAGGTGTCGCCGGAAAACCTGCTCAGCTGGCACACCCCACAAGATGTCCTCGGCTGGCCCGACGAGCTCGTCCTGCCTGAGACCACCACCCTGGAGCAAGCGATCGAGTGCATCGCCACTGCCGCCGGCCTGCCGTTGACCGGCCGCGACAACGACCTGCTCTCGGCAGTCCCATGACCGCACCACCCAGAGCAACCCCAGACCATGTCGACCTCGGGGCGGATGACGTGTTTCCGGCGCTGGTCGCCCGTGCCGCTGCTGCAGGGGTGGGCACCGGTCGGGTTGTGCACCGTACCGACAAGGCCGTCGTCGCCACCGGCCGGCGCGACGGCCGACCGGTGATCGTGAAGCTGTTGACCACCGACGACCCGTACTGGGTAGGCCGGCGCCAGCACGAGCTGCGCATGTACGAGCTGTTCACCGATCAGCCGCCCCCCGTGCGCGTGCCGCGGGTCCTGTACGCCGACGCCTACCTGACCGTCCTGACGCAGCTACCTGGGCAGCGCCTGGACGACCAACGCCACCTCACCCGCGACGTCAGCCCGGCCACCGCACAGCTGGTCCTGAACACCCTCGACACCCTCGCCCACTGGATGCCAGCACCGCCACTGCCGCAACCTGTCGACTACCACGGCCGCATCGACGCCGAACACGCCGCCGGGCTCCTCGACGACGCCGACCAGTACGCCCTGCACACCCTCGTTGACCAGCTCGGCCCGGGCCGGGTCACCGCACACGGCGACCCCCTACCCGCGAACCTGCTCCTCGACCGCGCGCACTGCGCCCTCATCGACTTCGAGCACACCGGCAGCTACCTACCCGGCTACGACCTCGCGCTGCTGCACATCGTCGCCACCGCGGCCAGCCCGACCCTCACTGCCGCGATCGCCGAACGCGTGCACACCGCCGACATCGCCACCTCCTACTCCGTCAACCTGCTCCTGCTGACCTGCCGAGAGATCCGCCTGCACACCGTGCTACCAGCAAACGACTCGACCACGTCCCGGCTCGCCTACCTGCGACAGCTACTCAGCCAAGCACGCCACCACGTTCAGGCGCTGATGCGATGGGCTTGAACCGGACGATCGCCGGCGCGCCGGTCCAGCGAAGCCCTGTGGGCGGCTCACAGGCACCTTCCCCGCTGAGCCGTGACTTCCACCGACTGTGGGGCGCCTACTCGGTCAGCCACCTGGGATCCGCCGTCGGGGCAGGCGCGCTGCCGCTGGTCGCGATCCTGCTGTTGGACTCATCGGCTCTGCAGATCTCCCTGCTCGCGGTGATCTCCGGCCTCGCCTCGGCGGTCATCGTCCTGCCCCTGGGCCCTTGGGTGGAGTTCCGGCGTAAACGGCCTGTGATGATCGGCGCCGACCTGCTGCGCTTCGCGGCCCTGGCCAGCGTCCCCATCGCCGCCGCGCTGGGCGCCCTGACGTACGAGCAGCTGTGCGTCGTCGCCGTCGTACAGACCGCCGGCACCATAGTGTTCAGCGCCGCCAGCGGCGCGCACCTGAAACACCTGGTCACCGTCGATCAGCGCGTCACTGCGAACAGCCGATTCGAGACCTCCCAATGGACGGCGAACAGCCTCGGCTCACCCATCGGCGGTGTCCTCGTTTCCTGGCTCGGCGCTACCGCGTCCATCACCGTCGACGCCGCAAGCTTCCTGATGTCCGCGCTCGGGATCCGCCGCCTCCGCAGCCCCGAGCCGCCGCCACCTGCGCGGCAACCCGAGCCGAGCCGGGGCCGGGAAGCCATCGAAGGATGGCGGCACATCCTTCACCACACGGGCCTGCGAGCCCTGTTCGTCAACGCCATCATCTTCGGCGGCGCCATCACGGCCAGCACGCCCATCATCGCGGTGTTCATGCTCCGCGACCTCCACCTGGCTCCCTGGCAGTACGGCCTGGCCCTCGGACTGCCCTGCCTCGGCGGCATCCTCGGCTCCCTCACCGCCGGCCCCCTCACCACCCGATACGGCCTCCACAGGGTCCTGCTCACCACCGGCGTCGCCCGCACAATCTGGATGGGATTCATCCCCCTCGCCCCGCCCGGCACACCGGGCCTGATCATCATCACCCACGCCGACACACTCCTGCTGTTCATGGCGGGAACGTTCAATCCCACCTTCGCCGCCTACCGCATGAACCACACCAGCGAGCACTGCCTGTCCCGCGTCCTGACCGCCTGGTCCATCACCAGCAAACTCACCCAACCCCTCTTCATCGCAGCCGCCGGCATCCTCGCCGCCGCCACCGGCCCCCGCACCGCCCTCACGGCAACCGCCGCCCTCACCCTCACCAGCGCCGCGATCCTGCCATGGAAGACCACCCCGAACAGCCCGCCCCACACCCCCGCCGCGAACCCGCCCAGCGGACGTCGCCTACTGGCACGTCGTTCCGGTAGCGCGAGCACCGGCCTGTCTACCGCCGTCACGGCCACCGCCACCACACCCAGGGAGAACGCAAAATGAGCGATGACAACCCGCAGCGGCGGGCACCTCGCCGGTACGCCGGCACCACGACTGATTTCGTGCTGGACGGCACCACGGGGCGCCTCACCACGGCCACCTCGTCCGGGCAGCTCACTCACGTCGAGCTGCGCGTCGGCAAACACGGCTCCACCCTGGCCGGCCTAACCGAGGCGCTGTCCACGGCGATCACCACCGGTCTGCAAGCCGGCGCGCCCCCGTCCGAGTTCGTGGCCCCACTACGGCACACCCACTACACCCCTTCCGGCGCCACCACCGACCCGGACGTGCCGCACGCGACCTCGCTGAGCGACTACCTCGCACACCGCCTCCACCAGCAACACATCAGCACCCCGCCGCACCCAGACGCCGCGCAGCTGCCTGGAGACATTCAAACCAGCACGTAGCCACGACTGCCCTCGGCCAGCTGGTTGCCGCACCCCCGCAGCTGACCCGACCTCGATCAACCTGGACCTGCCGGAGGTGAAGAGGGCATGCGCGATGACGAGTTACGCGGTCTGGTTGGCGGGAGCCAGCCGCTGATGCGGGCGCTGCGCACCGTGCGGGACTCGGGCCTACCTGACGCCTGGATCGGCGCCGGTGTCCTCAGGGACCTGGTGTGGGACCAACGCTACGGGCACGGATTCGACTTCTCGCAAGCTCGGGATATCGACGTGGCATTCTTCGACCCCACCGACCTGACCCCCACCAACGACGAGCACGCCACCGAACATCTGACGGCGATCTGGCTCGGACCGCCATGGGAGGCGAAGAACCAGGCCGCCGTGCACACCTGGTACCCCGCCCGATTCGGAGGCGACCCCGTCCCCGCGCTGCGAAGCATCGCCGACGCGGTCGCGACCTGGCCCGAATACGCCACCGCCGTCGCGATCCGTCTCGACGCCGGCGGGCACATCGCTGTCTGCGCACCCCACGGACTCGATGACCTTCTCGACGGCATCTGGCAACGCAACCCGACCCGAGTCAGCCAGGTCGTGTCCGCGCAACGACTAGCGCGGCAACGCCCCGCCCACCGCTGGCCCCGAGTCCGAGTCCTCAGCTGATCACCCGCGATGGACGCCAGGAGGCTCGCCCCAAATGCTCGACGCCCGCCGAATGGACGACTCGTCCACTCTCACGATCGCTGCCGCCCAACCGCCAGTCACCTGCGACGCCACGCTCAACGGCACCGCAATCCGTGCGCTCATGCGCCGCGCACGTCAGCAGGGTGCCTACTTGGTGCAGTTCCCCGAAGGCGCCCTGTCCGGCTACGCCGGGCAGGCCAAGGACCACTTCGCCGGCTGGAACGTCGACTGGACAACGCTACGGCGGGAGCTGAACAAGACGGCCGCGCTCGCGGGTGAGCTCGGCCTGTGGGTGATCTTGGGCAGCAACCACCGACTCAGCGGCGAGCACCGTCCGCACAACAGCCTTTATGTGATCTCCGACCAGGGGCGCGTCATCGACCGCTACGACAAGCGCTACCTCTCCCACACGGAGATCACCCGCTTCTACACCCCCGGCTTCACACCAACCGTCCTCGACCTCGCGGGATTCAGGCTGGGGTTGGCACTCTGCATCGAGATCAACTTCCCGGAGCTGTTCCTCGACTACCTGCACAGGGGCGTGGACTGCGTCCTGTTCTCCACCTTCTCCGAAGACCCAATGTTCGCTGTGATCGCCCAGGGCCACGCCGCCACCATGAGCCAGTGGGTCAGCGTTTCAGTGCCCGCGCAATGCAGCACCGCCATGCCCGCCGGAATTATCGGCCCGCACGGCGGCTGGCTCGCCCGCTGCGCACCCGATGGCACCGCCGACCTGGTCTGCGCAACGCTCGACCGCGACGCCCCAGAGCTGCGCATCGCCGTACACCACGCCCGCCCCTGGCGCGTCACCGCCCGCGATGGCGCCATCTACCGACAGCGGCGCGTGGACGATCCGCGCAGCCACAACCGCACCGAGGGGTGACAGTGGCGCCGAACCAGGCGCCACCCATCGAACAATGTCGTACAGCGACTGTACGGTCACTCTTGGCAGTTTTTTGTGGTGGAGGGAGCTTGCTCATGGTCAAGCGCAGCAGCCGATCTCGGCGCAGGGAACCGATTCGCCGGCCGATTCCAGCAACACGACTGTCCGCCTCGGCGGACAGGGTCACCGACCTGACCGGGCAGCGCCTGGTCGACGGCTGGCCGGTGACCGAGCAGGTGCGAGTGCGGCTGGCCCGCGGCGCGGATATGGCCGCAGTGCGTCGGCTCACCGCGCTGGCCGGTGTCCGTCTCGAGGACGAGGTCGCCGACGACCTGGACGCCGGTGTCGGCGGGGCCGCGTTGCGGGCCGGCTTGGACGGCGGTTCGGACACGTACATGCGATACATGGCCGAGAAGTTCACCGGCCCGCAGGCCATGGATCCGAGGAGGCTGCTGCCGCCGGCGACGCTGGTGCTGGTGGCCGAGCACGACCAGCGCGGCGTTGTCGGAGCGGTGGTCGCGTACCCGCCGGGTGGTGTGCTCAAGCAGCTGGTCGAGCATCAACGGCGGGCAGGGTTGGGCAGTCAGCAGCTGTTTCAGCTGGTCATGGCTGGCGTGATGTGGATGGTGCGGATCAAGGCGATCGCGGTCGACGAAACGATGCGCGGCCGCGGGATCGGCAGTGCGTTGCTGCATCGCTGCCAGCAGATTTACGCGCACTGCGGCTACATGATCACGTATGGGCAGATGGCCGACAGCCCGGAGCTGGAGCGGTTCTACCGCAGCCACGGCTTCGACGTGCTGGAGCGTGACAGCGGGTTCGACCCGTGGGTGGTCCTCGGGGTTCACGCCGAGATCCGCCCCGACCCGGGTGAGCGCACGTTCGTCCGGCATCAGAAGGCAGGCGCGAATCGGCGGCCCGGTCGGGTGCCGGCACCACGACACAGCAGCAGGACGCCATTTGACCCGGGCACCCTGGCCCTGCATGACGATCACCTGCCGGCACTGCTGACGCAGGGCTCTGGGGAGTTGCTCGCCATCCAGTTCCTGCCCCTGCTCTGGGTCAAGATGGCCGAGGGGCAGCGCGCCAACGCGTGCATCGACGCGTGTACGCAGCTGCGGTACGCCTACCAACAGTTCGGGATCGTCGCCGAGATCCTGCCGGTCGGTGTGGTGATCCACGACCCGGACGGCGGTCGTACCCGGTACGCCACTGACGAGCCGAGCTGGTACGACGACACCACCCTGGTCGGGCACACCATCCTGCTACTGCCCGAACACGACAGACTGGTGGATCCGACCATCGAGCAGGTACCAGAGGTCCGGGCACTGCGACAAGGTCCGGTCATCGGGCGGCTTCCTGAGCCGAACCGGCAGGCGCTGCGTGACGGCGATACCAGCTTCGCCGTCCAACGCGCTGACCTGCTCATCGAGTACCAGCCGGTCCGGCCCGAGCATCGGGATCGGCTGCTGAGCGGGCCGCTGCTGGCCCGAAACGACGTCCAGTATCGGCGCGGCGCTGTCAACCTAGCCGCAATGGCCGTACAGGCGTTCCGCGATGCAGGAGCCGCCGATCGCATCCGGCAGACCCCCGCCTTCCCCCGCCTAACGGCGCTGCTCGATGCCATCGGCGACGCTCCGATCGGCGTCGACGAAACCACCAGCGATGTGCTGATTCACCTGCCCGGGGGGCCCGTCCGGCTCGACCAAGTCCCGGTCCCCCGATTGCCGTAGGGGAATGACGGTAGTCCCGACTGCGGAATGCCTTCACCGCTCGGTTGACGGCTATGGGACGCGGATCGGGCATCGTCGCATCGACTATCCGCAGCGGCGCGTGGACGATCCGCGCAGTCACGAGCGCACTGGAAGTGACAGTGGTGCAGAACCTACGCGGCTTGTACCGAGGCCGACCTCAGTTCCCGCTGATGATCGTCGGTTATGGTCGATTCGACCACGCCCACGTTCCCGCCAGCCTGCGGAAACAACTGATGGAACTAGCCGCCAGCGACACTGCCCATTGGGGTCTGCTTTTCGTGCTCGACGCCCGAAGGCGCCGTTGGACCCTCTTCTCCCCCGACGCGGAGTACGCGGCGCTGTTCGCACCCGCCGCCCACACCCTGAACCTCGACGTCGACGTCTTCACGACGAAGTTCCCCTGCTGGAGCAGCGGATGGCGGATCACCTAACTAGGGCACCTGCGTTCGCCCGGGGATCGCCTCAGGCTCCAACCGGCGTCAGCGGCAGCGTCACCCACACGTGGCCTGACCCGGCGGCTTGCGGCGTCCGATGTCGGCGGTCGCCATGCCCGGCGTCATCTCCGCGACCTGCGCGACGACCTCGCCCTGCGGGCTGATGATGTTCGTCGGCCCGTAGCCGATCCGCTCCGCGCCACGCTCACCGGTGACGTCAGCTGACACCAGCCACATGCCGCTCTCCCGGGCCCGGGCGGCGCGGATCGGGGTGTGCCGGTCCTTCCATTGCAGGGCGGAGGCGCGGCGCATCATGTTCTGCGCTGGGACGAGGAGCAGTTGCGCGCCCTGCGCCGCCACCGCCGCGGCCGCAGCAGGTACCCGGGTGTCAGAGCAGATGTTGATGCCGAACCGCACGCCTTTAACCTCGAAGGTTGGGTAGTCCTGACCTGGAGTGAAGAGCGATTCTCCCGGCATGAGGTGGGTTTTACGGTAGACGCCGAGGAGCTCACCGCCGGCCACGACGACCGCTGAGTTGAAGTACTGGCCCGCCCGTCGTTCGATGACACCGAGGACAAGGGTCTGCCCGATCCGGCCCACGCGGCGCAGCAGCGCAGCGAACGACGCGGAGCGCAGATCCATAGCGTGGGCGTCCAGGTGCTGCTCCTGCACGAGATAGCCCTGCAGAAAGCACTCCGGGAACAGCAGCAACTCCACATCCCGCTGATCAGCCTCGCGGCCGAACTCCTCGATGCACTGCACCGCCGCGCCGACATCGCCCAGAATCTCCGGGGTCTGACAGGCCCCCACCCGCATCACCTCGGCCACTCCGAAACCCTAGCGAGGTCCGACGACGTTGCTGCTTGCGCGCTGACAGTGGGGACGGCACCGCCGCTGCGGGACCTCCTGTGAGACTGGCCGGCGTGGAGGGTCACGGCACGCGCAGACGGGCAGCGTTTCCGCCGCCGGGTTAGCCGGTCTGAAGGCGCTTGTACGACCGGGACCGGCCAGGCCTAGGGCATGGTTGCGGCGTTGTTGGCCGCGAGCCAGCCGGCGGGACTGCCGCAGTCATGGTACTCACCGGTGACGGGGTGGATCAGTACGTCGTTGTCGCGGGCGAAGGCGATGACGGCGTCGGTGGCCTGATACTCCCCGTTGGCAGCCGGAATCAGCTCCTGGAAGTAGGCCACCGCGTCAGCGGGTAGCAGGGTACGGCTGATGTTGATGTACGCGGTCGGCTCGTCGTAGTCGTGCGGCTTCTCGAGTAGCTCGTCGAGCAGTTCATGACCCTCGGATGCTCGCGGGTGGAGGATGCCGTAGCGGTGGGCCTCGGCGCCGGGCACCGTGGCGGCGGCGAGCGCAGCCGGCACTCCGGCGGCGACCCGGGCCGCGGCGAGGTCGGCCAGGTCCGATCCGCCGTCGTTGCGTAGCAAAAGGTCGTCGCCGGCCACCAGGAGGAAGTCGTCGCCAGCGATGAAGTCAGCGGCGACGATCGCGGGCAGCGCGGTGCCGTACCGGTCGTCGCGCGGCTGTTCGATGAACGTAAAGTCGGCTTGGCTGTGCAGGTCGACGACGGACGCGTACTTGTCCTGCCAGCCGCGTGCGGTGAAGTAGTCCTTCAGGTCGTGGTCTTCGGTGAAGTAATGACGCACCTGGCGGCCGATCTCGCCGGGGGCGGTGACGATCGCGATCTCACGGGTGCCTGCGGCGACGCAGTCAGCGACCGCGTAGGCGACGACTGGTTGGTTGAGGATCGGCAGCATGCACTTGTTGATCGTTTTGCCGATCGGGAAGAAGCGGCTGCCCATGCCGGCGACAGCGATGACGGCCCTCACGTGCTTACCTTTCGGTTGGGTTACACCGGCCGTCAACGTGTAGCGACAGTGAGCCGGGCGGACCAATGCAGCTTACGCATAGCATTGGGTCAATTCGGGCACCTAGTGGAGGCGCGCACGGGCGCAGGCCGCCGGCGACGGCGGCCTCGATCCCTCTGCGTACGAGAACGACGCCTGTCCGGTGTCGTCTACCGAGACTCAGGCACCGAATGCACACCCCGGACTTGACGCAGGAGCTACTTATCGTCCCGGGCCGTCTTCCTCCTCATCGGACGCTTGTGCTGTGCGGCGATATTGAGGATGGCCCTCGTCCATCTGAATGGCCGCGTGCAGTGCGACTGGGTAGCGGGCGCGGCCGGACCAATACATGGTCTGGTGACAGAGCTGAGCGGTGGCGACCGCGAGTGCCTCATGAGAGACACGGTCATTGAGGGCGATGGGGTAGATCTCGGTAGCGGTCATCGAGTACCACGGTTCGGGCATCTCGCTCTTGCGGCGTTCTTCGCGGTTCTCGGAGATGACGGACCGTTTGGCGTCCCACCTGGTGTACTTCGCGCCGAGCCGGCCCGAGTTGCCACCGTCGTAGTTGCGCGGCACGTTGCACAGGACCCAGACCGGCGTGCCGAAGTCCGTCTCAATCTCGTAGAGAGCGTTGGTCGTCTCGCCTTCTCGTACGGCGTCTTTTGTGCTGAGTACGTGGGTGTAGGCGATCGGTGGGGGCACTCTGTCGTCGGCGATGTTGACGCGGATGATCGCGTCGGGGCGTTCATCGTCTTGCAGGCTGTAGCCCGGCAGCCACCGCTTACTCTTCCCTTCTCCGGGTTGGCTGCCCTGCTTGCTGTTCTGCAACCCATCCCAGATGCGGCGGGCGCTGTCCTCGTCGACGGTGACGACGTACGGCCGGCCATCGAGGTCCTCGGCGAGGTCCTGCAGTGCCTGTTCGACGACGTCGCCGACGTCGTCCCAGCGCTGACGGTACGACTTCTTGCCGCCGTTCTCCTGCGGGTATTCGGTCTCGTGGAACTGGTTCTGGGCTTGGCGGTAGGGCTGCCATGAGGCGACAGTCGAGCTCCAGCCGAGCAATTGCCACACGTCGCCTGGCGTCGGCGGCGGGATCAACGCGGTCGCGGTCACGACCGTTCTGGGAGAGCTCTTCTCACCCTTGCGTTTGTTCTGCTGGCGGATGTGGAAGCCGACGTGGGCGATGCGGTCGGCCCCGTACCCCGCGTGTCGCTTCTCAGGACGCAGGGCGTTGGCGATGCGGTCGTCGATGATGCCGAGCGAGCGGTAGAGGTCGAGCAGCGCCATCTCTGCCGGGTGGTCGGGGTCCTTTGGCTCGATGATGCCGTTGGCGTTCCTGCCTAGCAGGTACTGGCTGGCGATGTCCTTGCTCGCCAGAATCATCTTGCTCTGTGGCTTCGCGTCCGCGTCCTCCAGTTCGGCGGGTTTGAGGCCTGGGATGTCGTCGGTGGTGGGGATGTGGGTTTCGCACCAAGCACCGATCAGGACGTCGCCGCTGGTGTCGAGTGCCGCGGCGGCGGGGTTCAGTGCCTTGGTCCGGCCGTTCGGGCTACCGTGCGCCAGGAAGTTCGCCGCGAGGTGGAAGACGGCGGTGATCGTCCCGCCGAAGAGATCGATCTCTTCGCCGTCGTGCGGGTCGAGGCCCTCGGTCTCGAGGCCGTACGTCTTGGCGAGGGCAGCGATCATCCGCAGCCGGGTTTCGTCGCGGTACCAGAGGCAGACCAGGCGCAGCTTGGTGAAGCCGGCCGCTTTGACTGCGGCGGCGATGGAGGCGGGCTCGGGAAACGCGCTGCCCTTGCCGCGCAGAGCCTTCTTGGACCCGGTGGCTTCGCGTTCTGCCTTGCGGCGGTCCATCTCCGCCTTGGGCACCCTCTCGGGGTCAGTCGGTCGGTGCGGCAGAGCCATGGTGGTGGCGCGCGCGATGAGTGGCTCTGCCCGGCCCTCAAACCGGCCCAGGACGTGCTCGTTGAGGACCCGCAGGTGGTGCATGCCGGTGCCGACGCCGATGGGGAACGGCCGGCTCTTCGGTAGTACGGGCCAGATCTGGGCAGGGCGTTCACGGGAGAAGCTCAGGGTGGGCCTGCGGTCCTTGCCTGCCTCGGCGATGGCTTCGGCGCGCATGCGCTGTTCGGCCTGCGAGCGGGTCGCGATGGCCTGCAGGACGGAGTAGTCCATCTCGAGGCGTCCGAGCGCCTCGAGCGCGTAGCGGCTGATGGTGCGGGCGCCGCCGCCGCCGTGCAGGCCCACTTCGAGGACCGGGCGGTTGTCACCGGGCTGGACCGCCAGCACGGTCCTGCTGTAGATCAGTGAGTCCGAGATCCGGGTCACCCGGGAGGTCACCATGAGTACGGGGGTGGCGATGTTCGGCACCGTTTGCAGCGTGAGGGCGGTACGTGACAGGGCGTACCGGCCGCCCTGGTCATTTTCCCAGGGGTCGTCGAGAGCGATCAACCCGCCGGTGACGTCTGGCCGCAGTGGGATGGCAAGGCCTTCGCGAACCGTCCAGGGGCCGGCCAGCTTCTGCGCCAGGCCCCAGGCGATGGTGCGGAACACCCAGTTCGGGGCGACGGGCTGAGTGCCGGTCTGCGGCCGGACGTGCTCGGCGAGGCAGACCTCGCTCTCCGGAGTGTCGGCGATCTTCTGTGCCAGCTCCGGCGGCCGCCGCAGGTCGATTTCGTGGATCGCTATACCCTGGGCCAGCCCGTAGGTGAGGGTGAACACCCGGCACAGGAGCTTGTCGTCGATCCGCTCCCGTGATGCGAGGAACGGCTGGGGCCCACCAGGCTCGAAGTAGACGTATCCGCCGGTGAGGACGCTGAGCACGGTGGTGGCGATCGAGTACGGGGCCTGGGCTGAGTCGTTGCCGTACCGCTTCTGGCAGGCGCGGTTCAAGTTTTCCCACAGGGTGCGTGTCTCGGCGTCCAGGTTTCTCAGGTACACGCGGTCGTTGCCGACGAGGTCGGGGGTGCAGCGGTACGCGAGCGTGTCGAGATAGCGTCCGGGCTCGCGGTGGTGTCGGGTCACTCGTCCTCTTCTCGGAAAGCGTCCAGCACGGTGGGCTCGTTGGGGTCGATTCCGGCGTACGACAGGAATGCGTTGAGCGCTTCGCCGTACAGGTCGTTCATCTGTTTGCGCACGTCGGGCGGCCACTTCGCGTGAATGCGGCGCAGGATGGTGTCGAGGTCAGCGCTCCAGGTGTCCTCGTGGAACGCGAAGTCGACCATGTGCAGGACGGCTTCGGTACCGCCACGGCGGGCCCGACCGGCGAGCTGGATGAGGTCGACGATCATGCCGGCGACCACTTCCTCCTGCAGGGATTTCTGCATGGAGGCGAACTGGCTCGCCGAGCGCAGCAACAGCCTCAGCCTCTCCCACGCGGCGTCGCGGGCGGCGGCGAGCGCGGCGACGGGATCACTGCTTCCACCGGCGGGGAGGGCGCGCATGCCGGCTGCGTTGATGCTCCCGTACATCTCGGACGGCTCGTTCAACAACGCCAGGGGCCGCACGCACAGGTAGACCGACCGCACCGCGGAGCGGATGCCCTTGACGATGTTGAGGCCACGCGCGATCAGCGACAGCGGCACGACCAGGATGTTGCCCCGGTCCGGGAAGGTCTCGAACTCTTCCTGGGTCAGCCGGACGGCGAGGTTCTCGCGGGGCAGGTCCGGATTGAGGCTGTGCCGGTCCTCGGCGCGCACGGCCACGCACAGTCCGGACCGGTAGTTCCCGGACTGGGCGATGCCGCGGGCGAGCAAGGCGCACTGCTCGTACGAGTTCGCGACGACGAGCACGTGGGCGCGGTCGGGGTCCTCGCGAGCTGCCCGTTCCAGCTCCCGGCGGATGTGCCGGTCGTACAGCTGGTCGCCGAGCTCGATCAGGGCGTCTCGTTTTCGGCTGGTGTGCAGTCCCGAGACTTTGATCGGTTCGCCGAGCAGCGGGTGCCCTTTGCCGTAGTCGACACGCCGTTTCCGGGCGCGGATGGAGCGGGCTTGTGCGTCGGTCATCCACCAGCGGACCGGGGCGTGGACATGTTCGCGGACGGCCTGCGGGAAGAACGCCGTCGCTGACAGCCCCATGACGGGCCGTTGCGTTCCGGCCAGGCTCAGCGAGACGATCCCGCCGAGTTCGGCGGTGAACAGGTGCGGGTCGCCGCCGATGGTCTGGGCGACCAGCTCGGCGCTCTTCTGCCTGTCATCGAGGCCGGTGACCCGGTAGCCGGTCAGGGAGCGGCCGAGCATGCCGATCGGCATCACGGTGGTGATCGCCGAGTGCTGGAGCTGCTCGATGATCTTCTGAGCGGAGCGCAACCCGGACGACCGGAAGCGCTGCGCGTTCTTGCGGACCTCTGCGAGCGCCTCGTCGAGTTCGATCATCACCGCGCGGGTCGCCAGCAGGTTGATGATCTGGGCTCGGCGGTGCCCGTCCTTGATGACGTCGCCCAACAACTCGTGTAGTTCGAGCTTGACCGCGTCAAGCAGGCTCTCGCCTCGTGGTCCTACCAGTGCGCTCAGGCCCCGTTGGACGTCCGCCCACACCGGTTCGAGCGCGCCGCTCGCGCGTCCGTGCCGGTCGGCATGCTGGTAGCGCTCAGGCATCAGCGCGTTGATCCGCTCGACGATCTCGGTGGGTATGCCCGCGTCGCCGATCTCGGAATCGGGCCACAGCAGTCGGGCCAGTGTGCGGTCGCGGCCACGCGCCATATGCCAGCGGCTACTGGTCTGATCGGGAATGCGCTCCTCGGCGCGCTGGTCCTCGGCAGCGTGAAGCTTGAGCGCGTTGCGGCAGATACTGAGCAGCAGGAACTCAGCCATGAGCCGCACGTGGCTGACCGACGGCAGCAGCACGTTCTCGTCGTCGATGGGCAGCCGCTTCGCGTCGGTATCGATCTCCTGAGGGGCCGAGGTCCAATGACGGCGCGAGTGCAGTTTCACGTCGCTGGCGCAGCGTTCGATGGCCCTCGACTGGAACTGATCCACCTCGTCGATGAGCACGGCATGGCTGGTACGCAGCGCGAACTCGGCAGCCGTCAGGGTCCGCACGGGGCGGCCATCGAGATTGACGCCGATCCGCAGGGTGCCCTGCAGGAAATAGAAGTGGTTCATGACGACCACGTTCGCGTCGCACGCCTCGTAGACCGGGGTGAACTTGCTACAGGTCGGGATCCACGGGCAGGCCGAGACTCCGACGCCCTGACGGCCGAGCGAGAGGCAGGGTTCACGTCCGGGCGGGTAGTCGCCGGTGGACTCGGTGAACTCGCGTTGCGCGCATCCGTAGGCGAGCGGGTCGATGTCGCGTTCTCCGCGTAGACCCCAGTCGCCGGGCGATTCGGGGTCTTCGTCGATCAGCGAAGCGTGCTTGACGGCCCGCTCGCGCATGCTGCTCGAGGACATCAGGTGCGCGCACGTCGGTGTGTGGTCCAGGTCCTGTTGTTCTCGGAGATAGGCCAGGTCGCCCTGGATGTTCGAGGTCATCGCCAGGCAGGACTTGATGTCCGGCTGCACGAGCGTGACTCGTAGGTTGCGCAGGGCGAACCAGCTGGCCATGACCCGGACCAGCACGCTCTTGCCGGTGCCGGTGGGAGCGTGGAAGATCTCCAGGCCGACGGCCGACATTGTTAAGACTTCACGGGGCGAGACGACGTCGGTGGTCTGCAGCACGTCGACCAGGCCGGTGAGCGTGGTGTGCAGGAACCGCTTGTCCGGCGGGAAGCGTTCGTCGATCTGGGCGGCCAACGTCAGGAGTTCGTGCGTGGGAATCTGCAGCTCGGGCGTATAGGGGACGGTCGACACGTGCGGCAGCTGGTCGAGGTCGAACGGTTCGGTGAAATGCGGATAGCGCGGGATCCGCACCCGCCCGTGGATCTGACCGCCGTCCTTGACGTAGATCGTGGGGGTACTCCACGTTCCGGGGCCCGCGAAGTCCGGCGGCTTCGGGCGGACGCTTGGGCGCCGGAACCGGGCGGTCTGGCGATCGACGTAGTCCAGCAGGTTCCCGCCAACGCGAGGAAACGCGGCGTCAGCCCTGAACGGGTTGTTCCCGGCGAGCTCAAAGGCCGCGATGGGTGCCTGTTCCTCGTCCGGACCTGGATCGGAAGGGGTGAGGGCGGTGCGGGCGGCGACCGAGAAGGCACGATGCTCGGCCAGGTCGGCCGGGGCGATCGATCCGACCAGCGCAATCCGCTGCTTCTCGTCGTGGGTAAGCCTGCTCCAGCGGTCCCACACCGTGTATTTCCCGGACAGCAGGAACGCGGCGTCGGCGAACCCGGCGGCGTCACGTGCATCACCGGGGATACGGCGCGGGAAATAGTGGGCTGCCAGTGCCAAGGCGGCGTGCACCACACTGGTCTGCACGGTCGGGTCGCTCATGCCCACCTCACCCCCGCTTGCTTGCAGACCAACTCACCGAAGGCCGAGGCGGTCGCCACCTTCATGTCGTACTTCTGGCACACCTCGGACAACAGCGGGACCTGCCCGGCCCGGTAGTCCGGGACCACGAGCCATCCGGCGCCGCCGCGGTCACCCTCCTGCGCATGGATAAGGCTCGCGAGCGTCGTCGCCGACGTGTAGTCCTTGACGTCGACCTTGAAGGACGTCTTGGTGCCAGGGATTGTCACCTTCAGGTCGTAGGCGTCCAGGGCCGGCCAGAGGTCCACCTTCAGCCCGCGTTCGACCAGCCGGTCCCGCAGCGCCAGCTCCGGAATCCCCGGCACCGTGGTGTATCGCCAGATGCCCCGGGTCAGCGCCTTGTGGTTCTCCGCCGGCATCGGCTGGGGAACAACATCGATGTCGGGTAACAGCACCGCTTCGCGGGCGGCGAGACGGTCCGGGCGTGGCTCGGGAAGGAGTTCGGCAGCAGAACCGTCATCGCTCGGACGGAACAGGTAGGAGGCCCCCATATCGGCGTGCGGGGTGTGCCAGCATCGGGCCGACCCCACCAGCGCACCGGCGCTCTTCGCCAACGCCAGCCGCATCGGCCACCGGCAGATAGGACACTCGTACCACCAGCCTTGGTGGATCGAGGCGTACGGGATGTCGGTGTAGAACTCGACCACGGTCGGCGGCAGCCGCAAGTCCGCCAGCTCATCTATCGGCCCGGACGGATATCGGATCAGATCCGCACGCCCGTTCTCGTAGACCGATTGAACGCCCGGTTTGCTCAGCGCCAGATACACAGTCTCCTGCTCCACCTCCTCCCGCAGCTCGCGCACACCCGCGAGCATGTCCGAGCTGCGATCGAGTTTGCGCAGAGTGTGCAGCAGCATCCTCTGCTCGAAGTCCAGATCGAAGGCGTCCTCCGTGACCTGCCCGTCCTGATCCATGACGAGCAATCCCTTGAGATCGACTGGCTCCACCCCCTCGGGCAGTAGCTGCGCAAGGTCACCCGAAAGAGCCTGCCGGAACCAGCCGAACGGCAACGGGCTTCCCGGGCCGCGGGCAGCCAGCACAATCCCGTGGCACTCCATCAAGGTCTCCAGCCGCCGCTCCGGCTTCCACCCGGCAGCAGTGAGAGCCTTCGCGGCATGCAGGGCCGCTTTGGTGACGAGGTACCGAACATGAAGATCACTTAGTGTGCGCGCGTCGTCATCGACAGCATTGGTCACGAGGGCGGATGTTAGACCCACCCCCTGACAAGAGCAGGCCCCGAAAGAGGTCGGGGCCGGTGTCAGAAATCAGACGACGAGGCTTTCGAGTCCGGGGCACTCCACACGCGGAAACCGCTGACGATAGGTGTCCGCGAACTCGACGACGTGACGCCGGCCAAGAGCAGTCAACTGCCACCGGAACTCCACCACGTGCGTTCCACCAGGAGCCAGCACGGGCACTGCCTCGATCAAACCTCTGCTCGGCCGACCACCGGCCGCGTTGCGGTAACCGACGCCAAGAAAGAACAAAGATTTGCCCGCCAGCCGGTCCTCCGGCAGACCCTCGGGCCCGGCCGCCGCCACCCGGACCAATACACCCCATAACCACTCCGACAACAGATGCGGCTCGTGATCCACTTCGACAGCCTCATCCAGACCTGCCCGGGCAGCAGCCCGTCCGCGTCGGGTGATCTTGACGGCAATCCGAACGACCTCACCGGCATCCGGATGATCGATGACGTCCTCGGTCACGATCACCAGGCCCCGGCGAGCGAGGGCGTGCAGGGTCCGGCCAGCGCCCGGGTCATGAACCCCACGTCGGCGCAGCCGCTCCTGGAGACGCGTATGACCCGGCTCTGACGACGCCGCTTTCAGGGCCAGCGGCAGCTGACGCCACTCGGCGGCCGGCGGCACCGGTAACCGCTGCAGCCGACGCATCCACATCTCGGTCTCGGTCATCCGGTCGTCGCGCATGATCTCGCCCAGATACACGCGCTGCCGCTCATTGAGCGATGCCCACGCCTCGGCAGCGGCCCGAGACGGCCCCCTGCGTCCTCCGCTTTCCACCGCCGGCGCAGGATCCTTCGGTCGGGTGCGCATCCACGCGTCCAGAACCATCCGGGTCGGCACCCGATAGATCTTGGCCAGCGGCGGCAAGAGGCGACCGGTCATCACCGGCTCCGCCCAATCCCGGCCGGCCATCGACTCACCGCATTCGAGCGCAGACAGCGCCTCCGCCGACACACGCAGATCCTGACCGGCGTGAGATGCCTTCAACAACTCCGACGTGCGGGCCAGCGTCAGCCCGATCAAGAAGCGCAGATCGGCAAGTGTCTCCTGGCCTGGCACGATGTCGATCAGCTCATCAGGGCGGCAACTCACTGCCTCGGCCAGGCGTTCCACCTCAGCCGGAGTCGCCGCAAGCAGACCTTCCTCAAAGAGGAACACCTTCCGGGCGGACAGCCTTGCGCGTACGGCCGCATCGCGCCGCGCCAAGCCACACGTCAACCGTCGTGCAGCCAGAGCCCCCGGAATCAGCCGACGGGCCGCAGGCACGATCATGCCGGCGTCGACAACCGTCGTCACGCCGCCCACGTCGGTCCGACATCCGCAGACCTAGCCTTCATAGCCATCGCAACCGTCCCCACCAGCGACGATAACCCGTTACGGGCCAAACTGCAGGCGACCTAGGGGACCGCCCTTGACTCACAGTCTCCAAGTATCGAACACATGTTTGATCGTTGCATGGATGTGTCGACTAGTCGAGCGGTGCAGTGGTGGAGACACGCCTAGCCGTCAGTACCGGATTCAGCGCTTGTACCGCTCGCCGACAACCCACAGGCAGCGTGCTGCTAAGCCTCGACGGCTCAGACCCAGAGCGCGCCGTTGTTGAGCCGCTCGTGCCACTGATCGAGCTTGAGGTTCTGCTCCTCGCTGGTGATCTCGACGTAGCCGTCGTGGTCGCCAATCCACCAGCGATCGTCGTGGCGGACGAACATGTGGTGTCGGTCTCGCGGGGAGAGGCGGCTGGCCCGCTGTTGCTCTTCGTGCCGGCGCATCTCGTCGTGGCTCATGGTCCGCGGTACGCGGGGCGGGGCGCCGGCGCTGATGGTGGTCGCGGGTTCGGGGTTGGTGTTCATGGCTGGCACTCCCTTCACAGCTCGATACGAGGGGCGTTGTGGTTTGGGCTGTTCTCGAGAGGCGGTTCCAGCCCGGCAACCGACTCACCAACTTCCACGGAACGGGCGGTAGCGGCGGCCTCGGCTGCGCTGGCGCTGCGGGTGAGCGTGACCGTGACGTGTTCGGAAACCAGGTCATGGCCGATGGTGACGGCGGTCCCGACTGCGACGGCAGTGACCTCCAGTCGGGCGAGGTGGGTGTAGTGGCTCAGGGTCTCTGGAAGCCGATGGTGCGGGGCCCAGAGTGATTGGATCTCCCGTGCGCGTTCGACGTTCCAGGCGAGGATGACCGCGTCGATGGGATCTTGGTCAAAGGCGATCGAGACCGCGAGTTCGTAGGTGAGGCGCCGTTGGTCGGTCGTGAAGACGTCTGAGGTCAGCCAGGCCGCCACGTCGCGGGCTTGTTCGGGGTGCTGTAGAAGGTCGGCGATGATCGCGTCTTCGGGGTGCAGGTCGGCGGCGGCCAAGGCCACAACGGTGGGCAGGGACAGTGCCTGGTCCGGATCGATCGTGCTGGCAGGGGCGAAGATCTCCGCTTGGGCGGTGAGGGCTTGGCCGAGGCGAGCAAGTGCGTCCCGGGCGACCGGATCGGTGGTCTGCGTCGCGGCGGCGAGGTAGGGCTCGGCGAAGTCGATGATGTCGCGGTCGAAGGCCGCTTGGATGACGATCTGGCTGTAGGCCCGAGCACGCTGGTCATCCGGCGCGGCGGCGGCGAGGGCGTTGAGCAGGTTGGTGTCGACGTCGGGCCGGTCGACGATCGCGACGACAGCGGCAACGATCCGTCCGGGGTCCTCACCGGTGGCGGGGGTGTCCAGGATGGCGCTGTAGATGGCCCGGTGGGCGGGGTGGCTGAAGTCGTCGCTGACGAGGTTGTCGGTGATGAGGGGCTGGTTCGGATCGGCGAGGAGGGCACCGAGAACGCCCTGCTCCGCGCGCATGATCAGGTCACTCATGACGGGTCCTTACTGCTTCGTGAGCTGGTCGCGGACGGTGTCGGCGGCGCGCATCCGGGCGCTCGTGTCGTCGAGGTGGGCGTGGTGGTCGGCGTCGGTACACCGAAGCCACGTCGCGCCGTCGCTGCTGCGGGTCCACCACGCGCCGGCGAGGTGGGCGTAGTAGGGCATGCTGCGGCTGTGTGGCCGAGCTTCGCCCTGGTCAAGGGCCGTGGCCATCTCCGCGTCGGCGAGCTTGTCGGGCAGGCTGCTGGCCGGGCCGGGGGCAGGGCTGGAGGCCATCAGCGGCGGCCCGTGGGCGTGCCAGCGTTGGGCGAGTTCGGGGTGCGCCTCGCTCAGCAGGGTGGCGCTGGTGTGGCCCGCCCGGCAGGTCGGTGCCCAGAAGTTGCCTGCGGCGGCGAGGGTTTGGCGCAGTTCTCCGTGCCAGGAGCGGGGAGAATGGGCGGCAGCGCTGTCGCGGCTGGTGTAGATGACGTCGCGCCAGAACTTGAGGCTGCGGAGTTCCTCGACGAGGCCGGGGTGCTGTGGCCAGCACAGTGGCAGTCGCTCTTCTCGGGAGAGTTCGTAGAGGTCGTGGATCCAGATGACCCAGCTGACCAGTGCTGTCCATTCGGCGGTCTGCTCTTCCAGGGTCAGGGCGTGCCACTCGCGGATGGGCCGGACGGGAGCGTCTGATGCCGCAGCGGTCGGCGGGTCGATGGTCATCGCGGGGTCTCCGGGGTGTGTCCCATCAGGGTGCGGGCGCGGCGAACCGCGTCGGCGTACTCCTTGGCGTGTCGGCTCTCGTAGTGCCGGGCCATGCGGGTGAGGACGGCCGGGGTGGTGGCATGGATGACCAGCGCCTCCCGGCGCTGCTCGTTGAGGGTGCGGATCGCCTCAGGGGACATGGTCTTGCGGTCGGTGACGGTGGTCTGGACGGTGACGCCACGGTCGTTGCGTTGCGGGACGAGGAGGGTTTCGCGGTAGGTTCCGGCGAGCTGGGAGAAGTCGTCGAGGTCGTCGCCGGCCAGCCCGCCGAGGGCGATCTTGATGGTGGAGTTGGCCCAGAGCATCCGGCGGCCCACGGCCCGCCAGCGTTGTTCGGCGGCTGCGAGGTTCTGCAGGACGGCGGTGACGAAGATGCCGCTGCCTGCGGCGTAGGACATCAGCTGCGGTAGGTCCGGCAGCGGGACGACGTTGGTGACCTCGTCGAGGATCAGGCCCAGGGGCGGGTCCAGCCGGCCGGTTGGGGCGCGCAGGGCGAGGCGTTTCGCGGTGGTGGTGATCTCGTCGACGAAGGTGGTGACGAGTGGAGCGAGGGCTTCGGCCTGTTGTTCGTCAACGAGCAGATAGACGGTGTCGGTGCCGGAGCGCAGGAACGCCTCGATGTCGAAGGATTCGGTGACGGTCCCGGCGAAGACGTGGTGGGCGGCTTCGCCGAAGAGGCAACTGGTGCCGGTCTGGACGGTGGCCCACAGGTTGGATCGGGTGGTGTGCGGTTGGCGGTAGAACCCGTCGAGCATCTTGAGGACTCCGTCGCGGGCGCCGTAGGCGTCGCGCAGGAGCTTCACGGGCTGGTCGTTGGTGTCGTCGGTCGACCAGGCCAGGATGTCGGTCATGGTCCGGCCGGTGAGGGCGGCGGTGTGCAGCCAGGCGGCCATCAGGTTGGTAGCGGTCATGCCGAAGAACCCGGCGTTGGTGGCGTCGGTGCTCTCCTGCTTGCCGACCTGGATCATCACGCCGGCCCGCTTGCGGGCGACGTCGTATCGGTCGCAGCCGGCGATAGGGCTCCAGGCGATGCGGTGCGGCCAGGTGAGGTCGCCGGTCAGCTCCATCACCCACGCCGTTCCCGCCCGGAGGGTGGCGGTGTTCTCCAAGACGTCGGGACGTACGGAGGTGACGACGGCGGCGCCGGGGAAGCCACGCAGCCACGGGATGATGACCTGGCTGGTCTTGCCCTGCCGTGGTGGCGCGACCAGGAGCACGGAGGATTCGAGGCCCGCGTGCAGGTGCATGGGGCCGGCGTCGCCCAACGGCACCGCGACGTCCGTCAGCTCCGGTTTGTGATCCAGTCCGGGCCGCAGGCGTGGTGCCGCTCGCAGGACGGCCTCGGCGGAGAGGGTGCGGCGCAGTTGCTGCCGCGATGCCATCCCCCGGGCTTGGCGTCCGTTGCCCCACCGCCGCCACAGCGCCACTCCCGCTGTGGAGAGGGCGGCGGTGACGAGCACGGCTGCGGTATAGAAGCGGATCGGACCTGGCAGGTGGCTTTGGTCGCGTGGTGGCCAGGCCAGTCGAGGATCGCTGAGGTGCCGGGGCAGGGCGAGACCGATGCCGTACGCGTCGGCTGGAGAGGTCGCCGGCCAGTGCAGCGCCAGCAGCCCGGCGACCTGGCCGGTCAGCCAGATGCCGAGCATGCTGCCAGCGGCCACCGCGACGATGGCACCCACCACCAAGTCAGAGCCGCTGGTGAGACTCCCGCCGAGCCGCGTGGTGTTGCCGCTCATCTACACCGCCATTCGTTCGTTGGTGTAGAACAGCTGCCGTTCCTGCGGGGTGAGGATGGTCTGCACGATCTGGCTGGGCTGCCGGCCGATCTTCCACAGCGCCCGGCCGACGTGCTCGCCGGACCAGGAGGCGATGTGGGCGCACTCGGTGTCAGTGAGCCCGATCTGATCCTTGGTCATGGCCAGCGGCGCGGTGTCCTGCCGCAGGCATACCCGCACGTCGCAGGAGGCGATGAGGTTGCTGGCGATGGTGACCTCTTCGCTGCCAGCGGGGCCGACGGCTTCGAAGTCGGCGAGCCGGTGGGTGCTGAGCACCTGGATCGTTCCCTGGGCGCGGGACAGCCGCAGGTCGGAGTCGACCTTGCGGATCATGGCGGGGACGCGCATGGCCCGCCAGAGCTCGTCGCGGATGACCATGCGGACGGGCCCGCCGGGTTCGTCGATGGCGGCCTGCCCCCAGGATGAGACGCACGCCAGGGTCATGGCGACGGTCTCGTCGCCGCGGCCGTCGATGCGGGACAGGTCGACAGTCTGGATGGGGGCGTCGAAGTCGAGGCGGATGGTCGTCGGCCCGTCGAACAGGCCGCTCAACGACCCCTGGACCATGTTGCCGAGGGCGTCGGCCGTCGGGCGGATCATCTCCCGTAGTTCCCCGATGTCGTCGCCACGGACCCGCAGTTCGGAGGCCATGTCCGGCAGCGGGTCGCGTAGCAGCGCCCAGACGGCGGGGATGGTCGGGTCGGTGAGGTCGCTGTCGCCGGTGGCCTCGCCGGAGGCGTGCTTGATGGCCAGGGACAGGGCCGCTTCCTCGGTCGGGGACAGTGCCCGACCGAGGCGCATCACCAGCAGCGAGGAGAGCAGGGTGATGCGCCTGCGGTGGATCTCGTCCAGCCGCTCGCGGAGCTTCTCCGCGTCGCCGGGGAGGTTGCGGCCGAGGGGTCCGCTGTCGAGGGGGTTGAGCCGGTTGCCGAGGCCTGGCCCGAGCTCGAGGGGCTCGACGCCGAGGTGGCGGGCGAGGGTGGCGTACTCGTTCTTGATGTCACCGAGGACGAAGGCACGCACGCCGTAGGCCATCAGCCGGTAGCAGAGCAGTTTGATGGTGGCGGACTTCCCGGAGCCGGGTACGCCGGTAATGAGGAAGTTCGGGTTGGTGATCAGTTGCAGGCGCAGCCACTCGATGGGGTGGCAGGAGAAGCTGCCTCCGGACTGGGTGTCGATGCCGATGTAGGTGCCGGCCGGGGGCATCGTCTGCCCGTACAGCCACGGGTAGAGGCCCTGCATCTGGCCGGTGGAGGCCCGGAAGACGGGGATCTGCGGGGCGCGGGCTGCCTGCCCGGCGAACGGCCGCGACCATCCGCGCCGCGGCGGCGTCGGCTCCGGTCGGGCCCGCCCCGCCTTCGTCGAGGCGGCAGCGGCGGGCGTCGTCGGGGTCGGGAGGTCGCCAAGGAGGTCGCTCAGGTCGGCGACCGGCAGGTTGTTGCGTCGGGTACGCCGCAGCATCGGGCTCACCACCGCTTCCGGGGCAGGCCGAAGCCGAGCGGGAGGGCGCCCATCACGAAGCCGCTGTCGTGGGCGTACCACATGCGGCGCAGCTCGATGCGGGCTGCGGCGGCGTCGGCCTCCAGTGCCGCGCAGGCGTCCTCGGTCTGGGCCGGGTCGGTGACGGTCACGGTGACGTAGCCGGTGAAGCGGACCAGGCCGTGGCCGGCGGCGAGTTCGGCGTCCTGCGCCTCGGCGCGCGCCAGGGCCTGCCGCTCGTGCTCGGGCACGATCTGCTGGGTGCGGTGCCGCATCCCCACGGCGACGGAGCGGCGGGTCCGCTCCCCCATCACCTTGCGGGACGCCTCGCGCGGCCCGAGGGGTTCGATGTGCATTGAGTACGCCCGTCGGTGCACGCCGTCGCCGAGTAGCGGGGCGAGGACGGTGGAGTAGACCTGGTTGCGGGGCCAGTCGTGGATCCAGTACGTGACGGAGTGGGCGCCGTCGTGGGCGTAACTACCCGGGGAGCTGAGCGCGGCGGCGGGGCCTGCGACGGCCGGGTCGACGCCGGCGGGCAGGCCGTCGGCACCCGGGGTGGTGGCGTTGGCGCGGCGTTCGGCGAGGTGCCGGCCAGCGTGCGGGTCGTAGGCGGTGCGGATGACCTCGGCGAGGTCGCGGGGGCCTAGCCAGGACTCGACCTGCAGGTCCGCGCCGGCGATCGACGCGGACAGGGCTCGCAGGTGCCGGGTGAGGATGTCCGCGGCGGCGACGCTGCCCCCACCGGCGCTCTTGATCGCCCCGGCAGCCCGGCGGTGGTCCATCGTGAAGGCCAGGTACGCCTCCCGGCCGCTGCTGGACAGGGCGGCGGCGGTGAGCAGATCGCTGGTGACCGCGACGGCCTCGGCCGGGGCGGTGGCGGTGACGTGGTCGACGTGCCAGCGGCGCAGCGCCGCTCCGGACTCTGGGACGATGCGCTGCAGCGCCTGCACCCGCACGATCGGGTTCCCCTCTGTGCACAGCCCGGCCAGCAGCGCGCCCCAGCCGGCGACGCGTTGGTCCCGGCGGGCAGAGTCGACCAGGCTGATTCCGGAGTAGCGGACTCGCGCGACCGCCGTGTAGGTGCGGTCCAGACGGTGGTACGCCACCGCGAGCGGCTGCCCCGAGGGCCCCTGCGCCTCCAGAATCGTCAGCGGTGCCAGGACGCCGGGCAGGTCCATCGGTTTCGCGGCCGTCGCGTCGGCTGGGGCAGGAGCGAACGCGGCGGAGAGGAAGCGGTGCCGGGTGCGGGAGCGGCCCCAGTGATAGGAGGTGAACGCCAGTACCCATTCGTCGGTGGTGCGGCCTCCGACGCGCAGGAACGCCAGCGTCGCCAACACGACGGCGAGCGGCCAGAGTAGTGCCCCGGCGGCGGGGCGGGCGGCGGCGAGCGGCCAGATCCCCGCCAGGACGGCGCCGGCGAGCATCGTGACTCGCTGCAGGGTCATCCCGAACAGGAATGCGACCTTCTCGTGCTGCCATCCGAAGTAGCTGCGGGTGCGGTGCTCGGCGGTGGGCGTGCTCACCGGTCGACCTCCTCGGTCGGGTTAGCGGATGGAGAGTCGTGCGGGGCTGGCGGCGCTGGATCGGGTACGCCCGTCCCCCTTGGTTGGGTCGGAGGCGCGGCCGAACTCACCTCGCTGGCCGAGGATCTTGGCGTCGGGTTGGTCTCGGGGGCCGGTGGAGGCGTGTGGAGCGGCGGTGGCACGGCTTCGGCCGCTCGACTCGGCGCAGATGTCGGAGCGGGTCCGGTCATGTCACCGGAGGAGGCCGGGATTCGAGGTTTCGCTTCAGCCGTTGCGGTAGAGCTTCCGGTGGGGCCGGTTGGTGCGGCGGAGCGGCCAGCGGTGCCGGTGAGGGCGCCAGTCCAGCTGCCTGCGTATCGGGAGTAGCCGGCCGGGCGGGCGTGCGGGTTCGCGCCGTGTACGCCAGCGTGCCCGGCGGTTTGTTCCATCCGCCCGGCCAAAGAGTTGACCGCCCGCTGGGCCAGGTCGACGCCGGCGGCGGCGACCGCGATCGGCGCGGCGACCGCCCCGAGTGCCGCGGTCGCGCCGCCCGCCGCGCCGGCGCTACCACCGGCCGCGCCGCCAGCGGCGCCGCTCTTGCCGGCAGCCGAGGCGAGGGTGCGTGCCTCACTGGCCTGGCTGAACTGAGCCGGGTTCACCCCGCTCGGCGGGCCGCTGGCGTTCGCCCTACCAGCGGCGAAGCCCAGCATCCCGGCGAGCCCGCCACCGGCGGCGGCCTGCACGGTGGCGAAGGTGAAGAAGCGGGCGATGACCGGCCACGCGACGACGGCCATGAGCAGCACCAACATGCCGGTCAGCAGGGTGGTCACGTCCTTGGCCCGGGTGGGGTCGGTCGGGTCTCCGAGAACGCCGAAGCCGATCGCGAAGACCAGTGCGATCACCGGCTTGAGGATGATCAGCTGGATGGTGGCGCCGCAGAGCTTCGACCACCAGCTCTGCGTCGTCTCCGACATGTTGCCGACGGCGGCGATGGGCGAGGTGGCCAGCAATACCGCGATCGCGGCGTTGCGCAGTAGCAGCTCGAACCACAGCACCAGCGTGAGCGCGATGCCGACCAGCGCGAGGATGAGCATCAGTGACCCCGAGGAGCCGGTGACCGAGCCCATCTGGAACAGGACGGTGAGTTTGGCCTTGAGGCCGTCGTTGCCGCCCAGGGATCGGTTGATGATGCCGCGGCTGACTTCGTCGGAGGCGATCAGGGCGGCGTTGGCGACGACCATCGTGACGAGGAATGCCAGCACCGCCTTACCCGCGCCGACGAGGCCTTGTGCCAGCGGGGAGCCGTCGCGTGTGGCGACGGTTCGGACGACCTGGAGGAGCAGCAGTAGGGCGGCGATGCCCATCGCCAGCCACCGCGAGATCGCCAGTGGCTGGTTGATGCTCATCAGGTCGAGGTTGGGAAACGCGACGAACGCATCGGCGAAGGTCTTCAGCAGCGATGTCGCGGCGTCGGCGAACGAGCGGCAGACTGATTCCCAGGCGTTGGCCGCGGCGCCGTCGATGATGCCGCCGGGGGTGCATCCGCTGATCTGGCCGTTGAGCGGGTCGCAGGCTGCGGTGTTCACGGGATGATTTCCTGCCAACCTTGGGCGGCGGCCTCGGCGCTGCCGGGCTGGGTCGCAAGGCTGGTGTAGTCGGTGGCGTCCGCCGGGTCCGGCGGGAGGACCTTCCAGTCGGTGGCGGCCCAGTGCAGCCGGATCGGGTACACGCCGATGGTGGAGGCGACCTGCCGGCCGGGCGCGGTGGTGGACAGGTAGCCGAGGACCAGCACGGTCGTCGTGTCCGGTGTGGCGTCGCGAAGCTGGTAGGCGGCCGGTCCGAAGGTGAGCGATGCGCCCAGCGGCACCGGCCCGATCGTGGACACGCCGAGGGTGCGCCGCAGGTTCACCGCCCCCTCGGCGAGGTAGTCGCTGGCGTCGGCGAACGAGGGGTCGGCGATCACGGTGGCGATCGTCCGTGCGCGAGCCGGGTCGAGGTTCGACAGCACCTGCGTGAGGTATTCGGTGCCAGCCGTCACCGCACCCACTGGTGAGTGCGGGTGGCCCACCGCGATGCCCTGCACCGTCTGGCTACCGGCGCCCAGCCGCACCGGCCCGCTCGGAACTGACGTTGAGGAGCCGGTGGCCATGGGCGGCAGCGCGCCCGGCGGCACCGTTTGGGAGTCGCCGGAATGGGGTTTCAGCACCCAGACGATCAGCCCGGCGGCCGCGACCAGGGTCGCGAGTGCTCCGCAGGCGATGACGACCCACCGGGCACGGCGCGGTCCCGGGTCGATGAAGTCGTTCACGGCTCAGCTCAGTTCGCTGCGCCGAAGACGGTGTTGACCAGGGGGATCGCCATGGCGGTGACGATCACCCCTCCGAGCGACCAGATGAAGGCGCTCTTGCCCATCTCAGCGGTGCCGGGCCGGTTGGAGAGCTTCCCGACGGCCATCAGGCCACCCGAGGCGAGGGCGGCGATGGCGCACCCGATCAATGCACCCCACTTGACGTACGACAGCAGCAGCGAGATGCCGTTGCTGCCACCCGTCGGGTCAGCCGGAGCCGGGTTGGGCACGTCGGCGAGCACGGACAGGGCAGAGGAAAGGGTGTGCATGAGGAACTCCTTGCAGAGCGGAGGGACACGCCGCCGCGAGCTGACCAGGGGTGTTAGCAATCGCGTACAGCAGGGTCAGACTTTAAGCAGCCCGCCGTCCGCAGGGGTAGACCCGACTGGGTGACAAAGGTCATGTGGCAACTTGCGTCTGCGATTGCTGTCATTGCAGGCTTGACCGACGCGCGTACAGGAAGGCCAATGCCGGGATGACGACCGACGACAGGACCCACCGCGTCGCCGCACGCCTGGATCACCTGTTCCGCACGGTCTACCCCGCGACGCTGGGCCGCCCTTACAGCTACCGCGAGGCGGCGGCGAAGATCGCCGAACTGGCCGGTGGCGAAGCGGTGATCTCTCCGGTCTACCTCCAGCAGATCCGCACCGGCCAGCGAAAGACCCCGAGCCTGGACAAGCTCGCCTGGGTTGCCCAGCTGTTCGGCGTCCCGGTGACCTACTTCAGCGATGACATCGTCGCGGAACGTGTTGACGCGCAACTGGAGATCGTCACCGAGCTGCGCGACGACGGGGTGCGGGAACTCGCCCGGCTCGCCACCGGGCTGTCGGCGGAGGCCCTCGAGCCGATCAAGGCGCAGCTACGGTACGCCCGCCGCATTGAGGGTCTGTCGGAGGTCGACAGCGATGGGACGCTCCCACCCAACCAAGTGTGAAATGCCTCTGACCTGGGACTTCGGCTTGACGCCGCACCACGGCAGGCCACTAGCCTGACTCATCGCACCACAGCCGGATTGCCCTGTGCCCCGGCTCGCCAGTCGATGGGAGAGGCAATGCGCCGACCACGGGCCGCCGGACCCGAGAGTCAGGCACACCTACGCGATCTGCGGCGGCGGTGCGAGCAGCTACTCGATGACAACGGCATCGTGGTCCCGTCCCCCTTTGACCGGCACGCTCTCGCCGCCGCCATCGCCCGGCACCGACGACGGCCCGTGACCCTGCGCGACCTTCCCGCGCCCTCGCGGTCGGGCCAGCACTCCGGGCTGTGGGTGCACACCGCCACCCAGGACCTAATCTTCGTGGACCCCACCCGCAGCTCGTGGGAGCAGGACCACATCACGGCGCACGAGGTGGGCCACATGCTGTGGGGCCACGAGGCATCCGACGTCGACCTCGGCGAGATTCTGCTGCCGGACCTCGACATGACCGTCGTACGCTCCATGCTCGGCCGCCACGACTTCACCAGCGACCAGGAGCGCGAAGCCGAGATGATGGCCACCGTCATCATCGACCGTGCGGGCCGCGCCGCGCCTGACGCACCCGCCGGGCTGTCTCAGGTGGCATCCGCCCTCGCGCTCGACGATGTCTGAACCCTCCGCCGCCGAACTCGTCGTGGTTGCCGCGTTGTGGATCGTGTCGGTCGCGCGGGCACACGCCCTACACAGCGGGCCCGCTCACCGGGCGGTGTGGGCGGCCATCACCGGGCTGGCCGTGTCGATGACGGTCCGCGTCGAGCCGATCGCGCACGCAATCGACCAGCTCGCCGGCGTACACGGCGCCGGCGTCCTGGTGAAACACCTCGCCGGACTCGTGGCGGTGGCGGCCCTGTTCGACCTTGCCGTCCTGGGCACGGCCACCCATGTCCGGCGTCGTGTTTCCCTGGCCGGCCTGGCGGTCACCGTCGTCATCATGACCTGCCTGTTCTGGACGATGCCCCGCGTCGACTCCGAGGACTTCGCTGACCAGGCGGCCGGCAAACCCATCGCCACGGCGTACATCCTGAGCTGGACGGTGTATCTCGGCGTCGCGATAACCCTGTCCGCCCGGCTGTTCCGCCGCGCCCACCGGGCCAGCCGACACCGCGTCGTACGCGCCGGCCAACTGGTGCTCGTCGTCGGATGCAGCATCGGCACCGGGTACGCCCTCTATCGGGCCGCCTACTTCGGCGCACGTCTCGCCGTCGGCCCACCAAGCCGCGGTGACATCTTCTACGTCGACCTCTCCGACGACATCAAGTACCTCGCCATGCTGCTCATCACGGCCGGGCTCACCATCGCCGGTGCGCCCGGAACGCGAGCCAACCTGAGAGCTCGCCGGCATCTACGGACACTCGACCCGCTCTGGCACGATCTCGTGCCTGCCGACCACCGCCTCGATCCACCCGGGCTCAGTCCCCGCGAGCGCCTCTCCCGTCACGTCGTCGAACTCCACGACACGATCCACGACCTGTACCGCCGTACCGATGAACAACTCGTCCATCGCGTCCACGACCGTCTTGCCACCCAAGGGCTCACCAGCCAGGATCTCGCGGCAGCGACCGAAGCCAGCCTGCTTCGCATCGCCCAGGCTCTGCCGCCCGCGGTTACGCCCGCTGCCCCCTACGCCCCGCCGCCCACGTCACCGGACCCGGCCGAGCGGCTTGCCCGGCTGCTCGACCTCGCCCATGTCTGGGACACCACGGCGGTCCGGGACGCTCTGACCCACGCAAGCACCGCACCGGAGCCGCACCGATGACCGCCACCCTCACCGCCGAATCCCGCACCGCCCGCCGGGTCACCGACTGGCTCGACCCGAAAACCTGGATCATCGCCATCAGCCTCATCACCGGCTGGACCTCCGGCCGGTGGACGGGCCTCGGATGGGGCATCGTCAGCGCGGTGTTCGCCGCAGTCATCCCGGTCCTGCTCATCAAGCGCGGCGTCACCGCCGGGCGGTGGGCAGACCGGCACCTCGGCGTACGCAGCCACCGCCTCACCGTCATGACCCTCATCCTCACCTCGGTCGGGATCGGCATCGGCGCCATGGCCGTCGGCGACGCACCCCGTGCGGTCATCGCCCTCACCCTGGCGATGTTCGCCACCCTCGCCGCACTCGCCGCCATCACTCTGCGCTGGAAGATCAGCGTGCACACCGCCGTGGCCGCCGGCGCCACGACCATGCTCGCCAGCCAGCTACCCGCCCTCGCGATCGCCGCCCTGGCCGTCGTCGTGGCGGCAGTGGGATGGTCCCGCGTCGCTCTGCGCGACCACACCACGGCGCAGGTCGTCGCCGGCGGGCTCCTCGGCACCATCGTCGCGGGCCTGATCTTCGCCGGTCTCACCTGATCCCGTTAGCGATAGTTGACAGCTGAGTGCCTCGCTCGGCTATCCTCGGCGAAGCTTCGTGCCGTTTGCAATCGCATACAGGCTGACCTGCGTCCGTCCGAGGTGCCCCATGCCTACGCCCCTGCCGAGGCGGCGATGAGACCGCTCACGCTCGCACCCCTCGTACCCCTGGCGCTCGCCCTGAGCGTCGCCGTCGCGGCCACCGGCAGCGGCAGCCTCGAACCCGCCGCCTCCACCACCGGCTGCCTACCCGCCCTGGCACCCGGAAGCGCCGCGCAGACCGAGTTGAAAGACCTCGCGCAGACCGCTCTGGCGCACGCCCAGAGCATCTACACCGCGTCCGTTCAGATGAAGCTGCCCGCCAGGGCCGCCGTGATCGGCATTGCCACCGCCCTGCAGGAGTCCCACCTCAGGAACCTCGCCAACGCGAACGTCCCCCGGTCCCTAACTCTCCCCCATGACGGAGTCGGCGCCGACCATGACAGCGTCGGGCTCTTCCAACAACGACCACTCCCGCCCGACGGAGCAGGCGGATGGGGCACCGTCCAGGAACTCATGACCCCGGCCATCTCCGCCACCAAGTTCTTCACCAAGATGCGCGGCATACCCGGCTGGGAGACCCTCCCCCTGACCGTCGTGGCCCAGCGCGTCCAGGTCAGCGCCTTCCCCGACGCCTACGCCCAGCACGAGCCCCTCGCCACCGCCATCGTCAACGCCCTCACCGACGGCAGCCTCACCTGCTCACCGGGGGCCGGCACCTGGGTCAAGCCCGTCAACGGCACCTTCACCAGCGGCTTCCGCACACCCGAACGCCCCACGCACGACGGCGTGGACGTCGCCGCACCCAAGGGAACACCGATCTACGCCGCCAGCGCCGGAGTCGTCATCACCGCCAGGTGCGACAGCGCCAACTGCGACATCGACGGCTCACTCAACACGCCAGGCTGCGGATGGTACGTCCAGATCCGCCACGCCGACGACACCGCGACCCGCTACTGCCACATGCTCCACCGCCCGTACGTCGCCGTCGGGCAAACCGTCAGCACCGGCCAGCAGCTCGGCGTCGTCGGCAGCAGCGGCCACTCCAGCGGCCCGCACCTGCACTTCGAAACTCACACCAGCAACCCGCCAGGTAGCGCCAACGCCACCGAACCGTTCGCGTTCATGGCCGCTCGCGGTGTCCGTTTAAGTTGATCATGGATCGCAGGATTCCTCGGTACGCACAAGTGCGGCAGATCCACACGACGTGAGGCAGATGCGGCTGCCAGTCGCAGCGGTACGCCGCGCGGCTTGCCGTACGCGGCTGTAGCCGGGTCAGTCTGGATGGGGCATCAGGCCCTGCTCGCGAAGGTCGTGGACCTGCCGAGCGGGCGGTGGATACGAGTCCCGGTCCGGAGGGGCGTGGCCCTTCCGGACCGTCGGGGCCGACCCGGACGAAGATCTCGACCCGGGTCACCCGGCACGGCACGCCCTGCACCTCGAAGTCGTCGGTACGTGGCGGCTGGTGCGCTGCGCGGGCGCGTTCGTACGCCGCCATAACCTCCTCGAAGGGGGTGTTCCCGTCAAGCGCCACGTCGCCCATAGGGAAGAAACCTGCGTCCCGTGCCGCCTGTGGCGTCGGTACATGGCCGCCGTTCGGGGCCGCCAACCTCCGTCGACGTAACCTCCGATGGTGTAACAGATGGGGAGCAGCACCACGTTCGGATGGGTGGTCAGCGCCCGCCGGGAGTCTGCGCGCACATTCTCCGAGACGACCTCCGACGTCAGGTAACCCGAGATCATTTCCATCCGGACGAGTCCGTCGGTGAGCCCGGTGCCCACGGTCGGGTCGATAACGAACCCGTCGATGGGCAACGCGGCCCGTTCCGCTTTGCCCGGCGGGTACGGGTCGGGGTCGGTAGGTCGGGGCGGCTCGGGCCCATCCGGGCCCATCCGAATGAACGGTTGAGCCCGGATGATCCGGTAGTGCAGGCCGTTGACAGTGAGCTCATCGAGCGACTCCCAGTCGAGCAACTCGTACGCCGCCTCGTACGCCGCCCGCTCGGTTGCGTGCTCGTCGATCTCCGGCAGTTCGCTGTGAAGCTTGCGGAAGTGGGAGGCGAGGCCGTCGCGGGCATGCTGAGGCTCGTCGGCGGTGAGCCGAAGGATCCGCCATCGGCCATCGACCTGCTGGGCGAAGCCAAAGATTGGCATGCTCCACATGAGCGCCGGATAGGCGATCGAGCGTTCCCGGGCGTCGTCCTCCGAGACCATCGACACCGGGTCGCCCCGCTGCTCAATCCTGACCAGTAGGTGATCAGGCACCCTCTCACCGTGATGCGTCACCTACGCATTGTGTCCCCATGGTCGCTGGAACGCCATGCCACAGCAGTACCGGGTAGCGCTCCTAAAAGGTGGTGAAGGTCTGCGCCAAGCCGCAGGGCCGGCGCATTGCTGATGTGCGACTCGCGCGGTGGGCATCGGCCTTACCTGCTCGGCATCGGCGCTCCCGATCAGCTGCAACGTCAATCTTGGGCTGCCGGTCGTCGGCGGCCATCCACTGAGCGAAGGACAGACCCTCACGTTCGTTGCGAATCCTCCGTCTTGGTGCCGTAACCGAGTAGCTGCATCGCGGCGACGTTGTCGGACTGCGCCCAGAAGAGTTGGTGAAGCTCGGCGGGCAGTTCGTCGCGGTGGGTGTTGGTTAGGCCTCTACGGAAGAAACGGTCGTCGGATTGTTTGAGCTCGGTGAACGACGGGATCTGGGCGTCGGCGAGGGGTTCGAGCTGGGGTACCAACGTTTGCATTACTCGTTCGATGGCAGCCCTCGGCCGCAGGACGAGTTCCTCGTACCGCAGTACCACTCGGTGAGGCGCCTCCGGCAGCAGCCAGCTCAGTACGTTGCGTCCCCAACTGCCGGTTCCGACCGCGCTCCGCTGGGTGATCATGGCGCGCAACTCCGTCGCGAACCTTGTGGCATCTGTTTCGCTCGATTGGCGAGCCCACGAGACAAGCGCATCGCGGCCATCCCTGACCAGGCAGATAACCTTGTCCATCTCGTCGATCTGGTCGTCGCGCTGTCGGTGCGTCTTCACGAAGTGAAGCTCACACGACTCGCGCATGACCTCGATTGGTGCGGGGCCCTCTGTGAAGCCGACCAGATCGGGGCCCAGGCGCTGAGCCACGCCATCGACGTCATAGACGACGGATGTCCTTACGCCGTAGAGCCGGTTGAGGGCAATCCGGAGGAAGGTGTTGCCTGACCGGGGAAAGGAGGACACCCAGACGATCACCTATGCATAGTAGTGGGTGCAGGCGGTCGCACGGTTCACCTCGGCTCACCGCTGCCTCCTGCGCCAGCCCCTTCGCCGTGGGTGAGCTACGAGGGTCGTCCGGCGCCGCCGACCCGGCTCGCCTGCCTTTCGTACCACCCCGCCGCCAAGCGTCGCTCAGTCGATCACAACACTTTGGCGAAGCCTGCCACTCCCTGTCGCAAAGGTTGACGCCTGCGCGCATGGACGCCTGCCACGACATCTACCCATTCGGCGATTCGGCGGACACTCCTCGCGTCAGATCCGGCATGACGAACTCGCCCACCACCCTCACTCTAGGTGACTGCCACTCTGATCCACACCAAGCAGCCCATCGATCGAACTCAAGCGCATCCTTCGATGGACCAACCCTCATTCCAGCGGCGCCAAAGGTCCACTTTGTAATAAATTTGTGCAGATGGAACGATCGGGTTCCCCAGGATCTCCCCAGAGCCCGCGCGGGTCCGCTGCCCAGGAATCTGGTCACTCTGCGGCACACTCGCTTCGCCGGAACGACCAACAGCGTCCAACACCGTCCGATGTGACGTCAAGGCTTCCCAAGCGATGTGCCCGCGCCGAAGGAGACCGTCAGCTACTCACCGTGAGGACAGCTCATCTCGGTAGGCAACTGTTCCCGCCGACAGTTGGACGTGGCCTACCCTGCAGCACGCCGGGCCGGCCCCAACATCAGCAACTCAACGCCATGCACCCACCAGTCGGTTACGGCTGTGACTGCACGCTACGTGAGCTTGAACGCATTCACCTACTCCGAACCCGCTAGTGTGAGCGGGTGCCTGACGGACGACCTGCCATCCCACGGGAACTCGAACGCGCAGTGCTGGTAGAAGCCGGGCACCGGTGCGCGATCCCCACCTGCCGCTCCGTACCGGTAGAGCTGGCGCACATCACATCCTGGAGCAAGGTTCGCGAACACAGCTTCGGCAACTTAATCGCCTTGTGTCCAACCTGTCATGCCCGCTTCGACCGGGGCGACATCGATCGCAAGGCCATGCTGACTTACAAAGGGTTACTCAATTCGCAACGCGACGTAAACGCACTGGTCCGGGCGAACAGGGTAGCAGCACTCGTGGAATTGTTCGAAACCCTAGAACGTTTGTCAGACCATGTCAATAAGGTGGCAATCGCCGACGTAGCGGACAAAGGGACACCCGAAGGGCGACAAGCGCTTGTGGATGACTGCCGCGCAGTATCACCTGAAGCGAAACGGGCTCTTGATCGGTGCAAACTAACATTCAGCGCTGAGACGGCGTCTAAAGCGTATTGGCTATACGCCCCCTACATCGCATGGGCAAGTGATGTTGTAGACGGACTTTGGCCCACCACCCACCCAGGCGCGGATCAACACATAGACGACGTGCCTGAAGCCGCAGATGATCTTATTGCCGCGGCCGCACTCGAAGTTGACATGACAGAAAAGGAACTATGGGACATAATCAGTGACCCTGGTCCAAGACTGGGAGGTTCGCTCAAGAAATACTGACGATGCCGTCATTTTTGCCACCACCGGCAAATAAATCGACTGCGGCGCCAGCCGAAGGCGCCCTCTCGCTCGGTCGGACCTGCTGCGTCGACGCGGCGAGTCGTACCCATTGAACGTTCGCCGATGCAGACTCGAACGGTGGCGTAGTTTCGCGCCACCCGAAGTCGGCAGGAGCTCTCGTCAGATGCCTCGTGGCAGCCCAAGCACCTGGAGCGCTGCCACGAGGTCGGGCGGCACGGTGAAGTGAGTCGCCTGGACCCCGTAGTCGTAGCCCGTCTGGAACGGATACTCCACTTCCTCGGGAAGGCGGCCTCGCTCGATGAGAGAGGCCGTGATGCGGTTAGTGGGACGTGTCAATCCGCGCAACGTGCGATCCGGTGGGAAGTCGGCAATCGCATACACCTGTTCCCGCTCCAGCCGACCACCGTGGCGCGCGGCGGTACGAATCAGAGCAGCATGCATCGGGTAGGAGTCGTCCAGCACAGTCATCAGCTCCTCAGCTGGTCGCAACGACCAGCCTCGAATCTCGCTTGGCACCCGCTCAGCCTGATCTTCGATCACGATCGGCACCTCGAGACGTTCCCGCTGCCGAGGCCGTGCTGGGAGGTTGCGCCGCAGGAACGAGGTGTCGGCTGCGTCAGTCCCTGCCCCGTCCTCAACCTCCTCCTCCGAGGGCGGCCGGGGCGGCGGTTGCACCGGTTGATATCGCAACTGGACCAGCCGGTCTTCCAAGAAAAGGCTGATCGTCGGCAACAAGAGCTGTCTTGCATCGGCCGCACGTCGGCGCTCCTGCTCGGGAACGGACAGCAGCCAGGTCTCGAGCGCGCCGGGGAGACCGAACGACAGCCGGAATCCCTCAGGATCTGCGATGGGGGTAATGGTCCAGTCCCCACGAGCCCCTTCTCGCCCGAAACGAATGTCCACCGGGATGTTAGTGCCGTGCTCAGCAATGAATACTTCGAAGGCCTCCATGCTGTCGGGATGCATGGCCAGAATAAACGGCGCCGCGGGGAACCCCAGGATGAGTCCTTCACCCGTTGCCGAATCCTGCAGCTCGGCGATCACCCGGGCAGCCCAAGACGCCAGGACGCCCGCGGGAAGGCCACCGCCTACACCTTTAGACGGCACTCCAGCCGCAGTCATCTCGACTCCTGCGCTGCTGAACGCAGCTCGGAGCGCCAGCCGTACTTGCCGGACAGGAAAAGTCGTGAGATCCGCGTCCACTGCTTCAGCGAGAACCAGCCTCGCGGCCCTTTCTACCGTGGCGATAAGGGGTTCGAACGCAGGCCCGGACAGGTCTACAAGCGAGATCTGTTGCGCGAGCGCGTAGCTTTGCGCTTCCCGTTTAAAACCAGCCGCCGAGAACAACGCGTAGCGGTACTGATACCGGCGCAATGGATGCCGATAAGACGTCGATAGCTCGGTCGAGTACTGCTGGTTTACGTCGTCGATGACGCCATGGGCGTTGCGCACCTCCGATAGGCCGACCTTCGATCCGCGGTTCTTCGCCTCAACGAACAGCCGAACAGGCAGGGAGAACGGTGTCGGCATCAGCAGATCACCCAACACGTCAGCCTGATGATCGGCACCTCGGCCGCGAACCAGCAGACCGTGTCCCGCTTGACGTAGGGCTTGCTCATCAGCGTCCGAGTCCTGCAGGAGCCGGTATCCGTTCGAGCTAAGCAGGAAGGCGATTGCCTCCTCAAGCAGATACCCAGCGAGGGCATCGGCGGAGATCAGTGCCATGACCTATCCTCGCATGCTGAGGTCCATGCGGGGCACCCGACTACCTGGTCAGGCACATGGCGGGCGAGGGGTGCCGCAACCCCAGCTCCCGCCCCGGTGGGCCCATGGCCTGTGGGACGGGGACCTTCCCCAACCAGCCGACATGCTCGATGATCAATTGCGCTGCCTGGCACGGCACCGAGTAGTGGGTGAGGCAAGGCTGGGCCGCTCATAGCACTGCACCACTTGGTTGGAGCCGATCGGGCCAACGCTCCTCCGCCACCTGCCTGTTCATGAACGGCGGCCCGGGTCACTAACCTGGGCTACGTGGCAGAACCCTCGGAGTACGAGCTTGCGGCGTGGCGTGACATTCAGCGGTTCAAGGGCAGGCCACTGTCGGCCGCGTTGCGCAGCGCCGGCGAGGGTGTGTCCAACGGCGCCGCGGCACTCGGTCGGCGTGCGGCGACGTACCTGGAAAACCACCCGGGTGCCCAATCAGTCGCGTCGCGGGGGCGCGGCATCGTCGCCAAGGGTGCGAGCGCCATCGGCACCGGGGCTCGCAAAGCCGCCGGCGTCCTCCCCACCAGCGCGGCGGACTGGAGTGGCAGTGCTCTGGGCTCGATGCAGCGGACGGTGGCGAGGATTTCGCGGGCGGGGCTCTCGCCCAAGCGGGTGGTGGAGCTCCACCAGAAGCGCGGGCACGAGGTCACCAAGCTCTCCGACCTGCGGCGCCTCGACCTCGAGCAGATCCACGTGGTCCGCGGGCGGTCTCTGAGCTGGTACTACCCGGCGACTGCCGCAGTCTCGGGGATGGGCGCGGGGCTGGTCATCTCGGGTGGCGAACTGGCTACCGCGGTCTCCGGTGGTGCGGCGGCGGCACCGTCCGGAGGCGCCATCGTCGGCGCTCTCGCTGGCGACGCCGCCATCGTCATCGGGCTCGCATCCCGCGCGGTCGGACATGTCTCGCTGCTGTACGGCTTCGACCCCGAAGAACCAGTTGAGAAGCTCTTCGTGCTGTCCGTCGTCAACGCCGGGACGGCCGCATCCGTTAGCGCGAAGAACGCTGCCTTCGCCGACATCTCGCGCCTCACCCAGGCGCTCGTCCGCGGTAAGGCGTGGAAGGTTCTGAACGATTCCGTCGTCGCCCGGATCGCCGGACGGTTCGCGGAAGCGGTCGGCCACACCCTCACCAAGAAGGGCCTCGGCAAGGTCGTGCCGGTAGCCGGAATCCTGGTCGGCGGCACTCTCAACTGGACCACTCTGGAGGGAATCGTCGACACCGCCGAAATGGCCTACCGGCGCCGGTTCCTGCTGGAGAAGTACCCTCAACTTTTGGACGAGGAACCAATCGAAGCCTTCGTTGTTGAGGACACGGACGACCCGAACGACGTAGTCGACGACGGGTTCAGCGTGCTCGGCGAGCTCGCCGTGGAGGGCGGACCCGACCTGCGCTGAATCCGGAGCGGGACGCCTACGGCAGGAGCTCGACGAAGCCGCCGTGCCGCGCAAGCGTATGCGCTAACGGTCGCGGATCGGGCGGGTAGCCCACTCGACGCCGATGACGGCAGGCAGGCCGGGCTTCCGGCAACGACAGCGCCGTGGGTCACCGGCCCGCCAACCTCGAGACCAAACCCGGCGTTCCTCATGGCTGGGACCGGCGGCACCCGCTCAGCGACGGAAGAGGGAGCCGAAGGCAGCAATGTGCGGCGACGGCATGTAGCCGTCGACGACCGCATAAATCGACAGGTTGGTAATACTGCGGATAACATTGGGCGCTGCCATCGGCAGCCCGCACTCACTTTATGACTGGGCGTCAGCCCTTACCCTTGACGGTTAAACCAGCCTGAAAGCAGGTATAAAGTTGGCGAAGAACAAGCAGGAGCAGTTCAGGGGCCAGCTGATGCTCCAGATCTCAGCCGGCCGCTTCTTCCGCGCCAGCATTCCGATAAACGAGCACCTTCACCGGCACGCCGTTTATAGCAACGGCTGGCTTCTCGAGTCCGCTGCAGTAGAGTTGCCCGTCGGGACCATTATCGGCTCTACCGGAATTCATGACATCTCTACCATCATGATCGAAGCAGTCGATCGTCTCGAGGCACGACGGCCAGATGGCACGAGCGAGTTCATGGTGGCGACCGGAGGATACGAACTCGTCGACGACATCGCCTACGTGATGACTTTCGTCCTCAACCGGACCTTTAGTCGCAACCACGATCAGGTTCGCAGGCTGGCGTCTCACACAGGCGGCGGCGGCCGACGTGACGGCGCCGCTAGTTTGTTCCCGGGCCTGTTCGACCCACGGCAGGTTATTCAGCCCTCCACTTTGAACGAAGTGGAGCGATTTATGGTTGAGTTGATTGCCCTTGGTCGCGAAGACTTCGCCCGCGTCATGCGGGTCATACGTAATACGGTCGACGCGACCCGCCGCGCCATTGACGATCCGACGGGCGCATACACTGACCTCGTCGCCGCCCTGGAGTCACTCGGAGACGAACATTCTTCGACTCCAGCCAGCTGGGACCGTTACGAGGGCAGAAAGCGCAAGATAATTGACGCTGCACTCAAAGGTCAAGAAGAGTCATTGGTCGAAAAGATACGAGTTGCGGTTTTGGAGGCTGACCGCGTCGGTCTTAAACGCCGGTTCGTATCGTCGACCCTGGCGCGGGTTTCGTCAGCGTACTACCGAGGCGAGGCGGCCGGCGAGGTGCGCCCGCCACGGTCCGCCGACCTTGAGCGGTTACTCGGCGTCGCATATGACATTCGATCCAAGAGAAGCCACGTTCTTGAGGACATCGGCGACGAAGCTTGGGTATTCACTGACGGTGCCGAAACCGTCTTTGAGCCCAATTTCAGCCGCATACTAACCCTCGCTGGCCTCTGGCGGCTGGTCCGGCATGTTGTGCGCCAGTTCGTCGCCGACGCACGCAAGGCAGCGCCCGAGCCTTGGGACTATCGCAACTCGCTTCCTGGGATAATCCGTGCGCAACTTGCGCCACAATATTGGGTCTGGCAGGCGGACGGTTTCGATAGCAAGACCGCAGAAATCTGGTTTAATGGTGTCGTCGAAGCGCTTATCGCCCACATCGCAAGCGATGCTGCCGAAGGCTTCGACCTGTCGCAAGTCATCGACAAGATAGAGAGGATTGCTCCGAGCCTGTCCGGCGGTGACGGAAAGACAGCAATGGTCGCCATTTACGCACTTTGGCACGAATGGATAGATCCGAAGGAGCGCAGTTCTTACGCCGCAGCTTTCCTCCGCTCCCATCAGGAGTGCTTGGAGGCTCCCTCCCCCACTGCCTTCACGCTCGGCCTGCTGTCGAATCGCAGGCGTCCCGACTGGAGCGCCGACGAGTGGGCTGAACTAGCAATGACGCGACGAAGTACTCGAATTAAGGGCAAGGAAGCTCCTCTACCTGCAGCCGTCGACGCCCTGCTCCAGCTCGAAACTGCTGATCAGTTGGAGGCGGTCGGGCGGCATGCCGAAGCTGTAAGTTTCGCGTCTAACGCTGTCGAAGAGTTTCCTGGGCATGAGGACCTCCTAGCATGGGAGAAGCGATTGACCGCAGGCGACCATGATCCTGCGTTCAGCGTTCATAAATTCCTATTCGGTAAAGAACCGAGGGAGATGCCCGCAAAGGAAGAACCGTCCGCCGAAGGCGAGGAAGCGTCAACCCCTCCAGAGCCACAACAGGAATAGGCACGTGTGGTGCCTTATGCGGTTGCATCATCTTCGGTAGAAGCGGAGGCACCAACTCGGTCGACGCCGGGTTGCTAGTAGCAAAGCGTAACGACGGTCGCCAACCCGCAGCGGTGGGTCTCGCTACGTGCGCTGGTCGGCTTGCGGGCGGTTGAAGCGTCGGAGGTGCCTGCCCTCGTGTCGTCGTCCTCCTGCGCGCTTCTATACACTTTCAGCTGCTCCGGCCGTGCACATTGGCACTTTCGCCGCCAACCGGAGCCGACGAAGCCCAGCCAAGCGCCGACCGCCTCCTTGAGCTCGTCGGGATCGCCGAACGGCTCGTCAAATCCGGTGGGCAGGGTGAGCACCGCGACCGGCCACTGCCGCCCCGGCGTCAGCAACCGGTGCGCGAGCTCGCTGGCCTCAGCCTCTGAGGCGATCCGACATACCTTCGACGGCGGGGCGGCAGCGCCGGCCACCTCGGGAATGCGCGACTGCCCCATCAGTTCCGACCTCCTCCAGGTTAGGGCTGCCACGAACCCCAAGATCGAAAAATTGCCGCGGTCCACAGGACGTTGACGGCAGCCAGGTGACGGCGTGCAGGGGCGCGGCCGCGTGTCACAGCACAGCGACGCCGATCAGCGTGAGCTCATCCGCCCCGTCGTCCAGCGGCGTTCCGGCAATCGGCTGCAGGCCAGCGCCGATGATGCCGTCGGCGTCCCGACGCAGCCAGAGCCGCCCGACCGCGGCCTTGCCGTCGCGGCTGGCGAGCACGACGCGCCCTTCGTAGAGGTCCAGTTGCCCGGAGGCGACCGGTTCGAAGACTTCGCCGGGTGCCTCCGTCACCAGGAAGCGCCGGGTCGCGGCGAGGGCAGGTCCGGTGTCGGACAGCGAAACCCGCAGAGCCCCGTTCGGCGACTGGTCGGGCTTTCCGAGTAGGCGCCCCAGCACGTCGGCGGCTACCCCGCGGCGTAGCTGCTCGTGGTAGCGCTCGTTGCGGAACACCCGCAGGCACCGGTAGCAGCTGGTCTCGGGGCCGCACTCGCAGCCGCGTACCCGTCGCACCGCTTGATCGAGCACGTCGCGCAGTCGTTGCGCGATCCGCTGCACGTGCCCGGCACCGCCGGGCACGGTGTCGTACAACATGATGACGCTGCGTCCGGTCTCGGTCTGGTACATCGTTGCGTCGATGTCGTCGCGGCTGATCTCAAGGGCGAGGACGGCACCCTCCACCGTGGCGTAGGCAATCGACCGCCAGGCGCTTTCGTCGAGGCCGTCGGTGGCCGCACCTTCTATGCTGAGTTCGAGGACATCTGTCTGGTACTTGTGGGCGAGCGACAGGTTTTCCATCCGGCCCCGGCAGTCTCGGCCGCTGAGCGGGCTCTGGTGGCTGGCCAGTCCGTCGATGGTGGGGCGTCCGAAGCCGCAGGTGGCGCAGATGAAGAAGCCGCGGCCACGTGCTCCGTCGCTGATGGCGATGAGCTCGCCTCTGGCGCCGGCCCTGACGGTGACGGTACCGCCGGCCATGTTCAGCTTGTCTTCGTAGAGCTCCGCGCCGGGCGAGACGACGTGCGTGGCGCCGTGCCAGGCGCGGCGCGGGGCGCTGGTGGGCCGCCTGGCGCTGTTACGGGCGGCGACGAATCCGAAGACCGGGATGGCGTACTGGCGGGGAGCGCCAACGGGTGCGGCGCCGCAGGCAGGGCACTCCTGGTCGAGGCGGTCAATGGAGTCGCGGTAGTGGCCGCAGCCGTCGCAGACGGCGTAGTAGCGGCGTTCCAGGTCCCTTCCGGGCAACCGGTAGACGCCGGCGGACTGCCAGGTCAGTCCCCCGGCGATGACTTCGGCACCGGGAGCGTACTCGTAGATGGCCGAGGAGAGGTCCCGGGACAGTTCCAGCTGTTTGGCCTGCTGGGCGTCGGCGAATGCCAGCCGTAGTTCGACGGTGTCGACGGGGAAGCCGTACTTGGGCAGGACGTTGCGGTTGGCCAGCAGCCCGAGGAGTTCCCGACTGGTGATGGTCTTCATCACCCGGCTGTACCGGGCGGCCTTGTCGTCCTGGCGGGCGGTGAAGGCTTCCTGCCGCTTCTGCTCGTAGGTGTCGACGTCCTGTTGAAGCTCGGCTCGAACGGATTCCAGTAGGCCGAGTAGGTGTTTGACCCAGGCGCCTGTTTCGACGCCGATGCTGTCCTGCACGTCGGTGGGCAGGACCTGCCGCACCGAGTCGGTGACGTCGGCGGGCGCGGGCATGAGGAAGTCGTGGACCAGCGTGACCGGGGCGATTCCATCGTCGCCTGGCAGAAGGAAGTCCTCCGCGGTCCGCAAAACCGTGCCGTAGGTGCGGAACTGGTGGCGGAAGAAGGCGGCCAGGGCGACGGAGTGAGCGTGCCGGCGGTCGATCCGCACATTGTTCAGAGGTACGTAGGGGGCGCGGACTTCGCCGGCGATCATGCGGTTGGGTTCGGCGAAGCGGGAGAGGTCGTGTGAGCGGCGTTGGGCGTAGGTGACGACGAGTGCGGCGGCGTCGGTGCGTCGTCCAGCGCGGCCGGCGCGTTGGACGTAGTTGGCGGTGGTGGGTGGCATGTTGCGGAGCATGACGGCCTGGAGTTCGCCGACGTCGACGCCGAGTTCGAAGGTGGTGGAGCAGGACAGGGCGTTGATCTCGCCTCGGACGAACTGTTGTTGGATCTCGGCCGCCCGTTCGCTGGTCCACTGCGCGGTGTGTTCGAAGACGCGCAGGGGTACCGGGTTCATGTCCCGGTAGACGTTGCGGTAGTGGTCGGTGTCCGTGTCGGCAGAGGGCTGCGCCCAGCGTTCGAGGGTGCCCTCGCAGGCCATGGTCGGGCAGGCGCCGCGGACGTTGAATGGGGTGAGCTTGCGGCAGGTGGAGCACTGCCAGACGGGGGTCCCGCCCCTGACCGGCGTGCAGGTGATCAGTGCGGGGTCGAGTTGGTAGACCTGACCGATGCCACGCTCGGTGCTGGCCATCAGCCATTCCGACTGCGGTCCCCTGGTCAGCAGGTGCCACACCCCTTCGAGGATGGTGAGGGGTTCCGCATCGTGCCCGAGCCGGTTGAGCAGTCGGCGCAGGTAGTCGAGTCTGCGGTTGACGCCCTTGGTGGGCAGCCAGCTGAGGACCTTACGGCGAGCGTCGGCGCCGGTTCCGCGGACATAGATGGGGCCGAGGCGCGGTTCGAATGCTTCGTCGCGGGGGTCAACGCCGTCGAGAGCGGCGACGGCGCCTTGGAGGCGGATCGATCTGACGAGCTCGCCGATCAGCGCCCAGGCTTCATCGGCGGTGAGGCCGAGGTCGGTCAGTGGCCGGGGCGGGGTCCAGGCCGGGTCACGGGACATGTCCCAGACGAGAAGTCCGCGGCCTTCGAGGGAGTTGCGTTCGTCGACGCCGACCACTTCAACCTGGGCCCAGAGGGAGACCTGCCGTTCGCGTGCCTGCCGTGATTGGCGGCGTTCGAAGATGCCGAACCGGTCGGCGGCGCGGCTGGTGTGGTAGACGACGTCTTCCAGCCGGACCTCGTCGCCGTTCCCTGCGGCAGCGTGGGCCCCTTCGTGGAGCAGTCGTCGGCGTTGCATCCGTTGGTAGGAGTCTTCGAGGTAGGGAGCGAAGTAGGCGGCGGACTGTCGGCTGTCGCTGAACAGTAGGAGCTTGCGCCCGCCGCCTCGTAGGCCTTGCTGGATGGGGTCGGGTGCCACGGGCAGCTTCTGGTAGAGGGCGGTCGCGAGGACCGAGGCGGAGGCCTCGTTTCCGCTAGAGAAGAGGCGGATGAGGCCGTCGCCTCGTCCGCCGCAGGACAGACAAGCGGTGAGTTCGTCGGTGCGTTGCCGAAGGAATCGCACCTGGCGCATGGTGGCGTCGGGGCAGCGGGGGCAGGTGGTGGCGGGGCCGTTCTGGAAGACGCCGCATCGGGTGCACATGCCGCCCAGCTCACCGGCCGTGCGTGCGTTGCCGCCGGTTGGTTCCTCGTCTTCGTCGGTGGCCACGGTGTCGACCAATGCCATCCAGACCTGCTGTTCGTCTCGGGATCGCCGGGAGCGGAAGACGGCGTGGGTTCCGATTCGTTCCAGGGTGCCCGAGAGGTAGACGGTGCCGCAGCGGCGGCAGGTGCCGAATTCGAATGCGGCGTCGCCGCAGTGTTCGCATCGCTCGTGTCGGGTGAGGCTGACGTGTGGGCCGTGGGGTCCGAGGCAGGTGAAGGCGCCTTCGGTGGCCCGGGCGAACAGGTGGTAGCGGGCGGACAGCACGGGGGCGCCGTCGGAATCGTGGACGCTGTTGGCCAAAGCGACCAGCGCGGCGGAGGCTGACTGGTCGCCGGTGGCGAACAGGGCCTGTGCCGCCTGCGGCAGCGGCATCGGCCCGTGGGCGAGGAGCGCCTTGAGCCGGCGTACCCGCTGCTCGCGAGCCAAGGCGTCCGCCGGGTCGTCGGTGAGGTATCCATGCTGCCGGGCGCAAGCGAGGACGGCCTCGGGAGTGCCATCGGCGTGCAGGAGTTCGGAGTACGCGGCGGCGGGCAGCGGTCCCCATTCCGGTCCGGGCGGAAGTTCCACCCGGTCGGCCGTGACAACGTCCTGCCTGGTCTCGTCGGTCGGGTCGTACTCGAACGGCACCGGGAACAGGGAGGCGGCGAACTCGGCGACTGCTTTCATGTCGCCGCCGACGGTCGCGCTGGTGGCGATGCACTGCAACGGGCGCCCCGTGTTGACCCGGTCGACTAGGCGGCGCAGCAGCATGGCCAGCTCGGCGCCGCGGGCGCCGTCGTAGACGTGCGCCTCGTCGACGACGATGAACTGCCAGTGGCCGGCGTGCTCGCCTTCGAACAGGTCCATGTCGAGGGGGCGCAGCAGCAGGTATTCGAGCATGGCGTAGTTGGTGAGCAGCAGGTGCGGCGGCCGCTGTTGCATCTCTTCGCGGCTGACCAGTTCGTTGGGCAGCGGCCGTTCGCCCGGGTTCTGTCGTTCGAAGATCTCGACGGCTTCCCGGCGCGTCTGCCGGGTCTCCCCCGTGTACCGGCCGAAGGTGACGTCCGGCGCCTCAGCCAGGAGACCGCGGAGCCGTTTCATCTGGTCGTTGGCCAACGCGTTCATCGGGTAGAGCAACAGTGCCCTGACACCAGGGCCGAGGGTTCCTGCCGAGCGTTCCGCCATGATGCGGTTGAGGATCGGCAGGAGGAAGCTCTCGGTCTTGCCGGAGCCGGTACCGGTGGCGACGACGAGGTTCCGGCCGGTGGCGGCTTTGCGGATCGCCCGCTCCTGGTGCCGGTACAGCGGCCGGTCGAGGTTGAAGCCGTTGCCGAGGGTGGCGATGCCGCGGTCGAGAATGCCGGCATCGAGGAGCTGCCGGGGGGTGGCTGAGGTGACGTACGGCGGTGTCGCCTCAAGCAAGGGACCCTTGGTGATTTCCTGGTTGATCGCGTCGCTGATCGCGCTTTCCAGGGCAGCCGCCAGTCGGGGGTCCTTCGGCTCCACCAGCGTGCGTAGGTACCGCCGGTAGGTGGCGACGACGGCGTCGCTGGTGGCGATGGGGTCGAGGATCATCGGGCGGCTCCGGATCCGATCAGGGTGAATTCGGCGAGCAGAAGGTCGATGGTGACGAGGCGGGGTGCGCTCCGGGCGAGCGTGGCGTGATGGGGCAGGGTGCGCGGCAGCAGCCGCTGACAGCCGGGGTGTCCGCGGGCCGCCAGTCGTGCGACGAAAGCCAGGACGAGCGACAGCGCGGGGAGTGCGCGCCAGCCCGTGGTGGGTCTGCGCGCTTGGATGGCATCCGATACGCGTTGTCCGCCCACGGCGTGGATCTGCTGACGCGAGACGAGGAGTAGCTCCTTGGCGGCGCTGGAGACTCTGCCGAGGCCCGGCTGAATCCGCACCTCGAACAGGTGCCGGGCTGCCGTCAGACGCTCGTCGGCGTCAAGCAGACCGCCCGGCACGACGCGCATCGCCTTCCACAACCGGTCACGTACCTCGATCGGAAGCTCGGCCAGCCGAAGCGCAGACTCGTCGAACCGGCCAACGGTCTGATAGGGGTCGGCACCACCATCGAGTAAGTGCAGCGCCACCTCGCCACATACGGACATGACCTGCTCGCGTAGCTCCTCATTCCCGTCTTGCTCGCCGAGTCGATGGGCCGTGGCGAGCATGCCGGCCAGAGGGCTGATCCCCCACAGCCTGTCCTCGTCACGCTCCCCGACGTACGCGTCGAGTGGTGCGGCGATGAGGCCGGAGTGGACGAGCGGTGCGACCAGCCGGTCGGCCGAGGTCCTGGTCCTCACCGTCGCGGCGAGGGCGTGTGCGGGATAGCGGCGGAGGGTGGCGGAGAGCCCACGGACATCACAGGTCACCCGGCCGCGAAGACCGTCCGCCCGGTGATACAGCTCGATCAGCAGCGGCGCGATGTCCGGGCGGTCGGGCAGATCGCCGGCTCCCGCCAGGTAGCCCGACACGGCGTCGTCAGCGGTGTCCTCTCCGCTGGGTTTCCACTCGCGGTCGCCGATGTCGAAGACGTTGTCACCCGCGGGCCAGTCGGGCCACTCCGCCGGCACCCACGGGTCCTCGATGCGCAGCAGCGCCACCAGAGGTCCGGCGGTGGTGACCTCCTCAGGAAGCGAATCGCTGACCAGGTCCTGGTTGAAGGGCACCACGTACGGAGGTCGCCACGGCGCGTATACCCGGTAGAGACCGGCCACCAGGCCCTCGGCATGCACGCCGTCGACGAGGACCAGCCGGTCTCGGTCTAGCTGGACGGAGCTGGCAAGGCGCCTCGGGGTGCAGCGGGCCACCGGGAGTTCCTGGCCGTCAACGCGGACATCGAGCTGTGCGATGCCGTGGACGCCGACGGTGTCGGCGATGGCGGCGAGAGAGAACCGTGCCAAGGGCTGCCCGTACGTGAATCCCGAGACGACGGTCTGCAACTCACGGCCCGCGGCCTTGACCACGAGTTGGGCTTCCGCCACCTCGGGAAGCCGGACCAGGAGCTCCCCCGCGCCCACCGTCTCGGTGTCCAGGCGCAGCGGCTGCAAGGACCAGTCACCACGGCCGTTGCCGCCGAGCCGCTGCACCGCCATGTGGGCTGGTGTCATCCGCACGGTCGCTGATCCGGTGGGGCCGTCGATCTGCACTTCAGCGGCGATGTCCTTCGGACCCAGCTGCGCCACCGTCGGTGTGACGGTCAGGCCGTGCAGGCTGGCACTGGCCCGTACGGTCGCCGGTTCCAGACCGTCCGCGCGAATCTCCCGCCAGGAGGGGTTGCAGCGGGCATTCAGGCCCTCGACGAGCTCGAGGGTGCGGGACAGGCCGCGGCCGAGGGGACCGCGGACGGTCACCTCGTACGTGCCGACGAGGGGTCGGGGCAGCCGATGCCAGGGGTCGACGGTGGTGTCGCGGACGACGGTGACGACCTCGGTGACCGGTTGATCGGACCCCGGTCTGCGGATGCGGATGGACCACTCGGTCGTGACGCCCGGCTCGGTGGGCAGGGTCAGCTTCGGCGCAGCCGTGACGACCGGAACGCCGGCGAGGCTGCACACGCCGGGTAGCGGCGGGTCGAGGTGCAGCTGAGCGCGTCGGGCGCCCTTGACCCGTCGGGGCGCGCCGTCACCGAGACGCAGCTCGGCCACCTGGCGCAGGTCGACCCGGTGCAGGGTCCAGCCAAGCCAGCCGTAGGGGGCGGGAACGTCGCCGAGGTCGTGCAGGTCGCCGGTGACGTGCAGCTCGAGCGGTACGCCGGTGTCGGTCTCGTGGGGATAGAGCAGCCACGCGGGCTCCGGCGGCAGGCTCGCAGGGGCCGGTACGCGTCGACCGTCGTCGGTGAACACCAGCAGCGGATCCCGCGGGTCGACCACCTCGATCTCGTGTTCCTGGTCGTCAGCGGCAAGTTCGACGGTGAGTTGACGCGCGGGGCGCGCGATGGGCAGTGCCGTCGCAGGTGCGGTCTCCCGCACGCCCGGCCACATCGACCGGCTGACCACGGTCTGCGCCTCACCGTCGACGCGAACCTGCCACACCGCATGGCCGTCCGCCGCGTCGGGCACCGAGGGCAGCCACAGCAGGAGTCCGCGTCCGAAGGGCTCAAGTTCCAGATGGGGGCGCGCCTGCGTGATCCGGGTCCACGACTGGGCCCGGTCGGTCGCGCCGGTCCAGTCGAGCTGGCCCGCCTCGGCAAGGTGCTGCGCCTTGGCGATCAGGTGTGGAGGTAGTCCGAGGCCGTCGGTGTGGAACACCGGCTGGCGCAGTCGCTCCAGCAGGTCGATGCAGCGGTCGATGAGATCCTCGGCGTAGTCGCCGCCGTACTGGAGGAAACGCTGCACGGGCTTGTCGAGCTCGAACAGGCGGGATTCGCGACCGGGGGTCAGCGCCCAGGCCAGGAAATGCTCAGCGGACACGCCAGGGTCGCGGGCGAGCCGTTGCAGCAGGAGGTTCAGCAGGTCGTCGATGCAGTAGGCGGGGACGCCGGCGTGCATGAGGATCTCACCGACGTTGACCTGCGGCAGCCCCGGGAACCGGGCCAACTTGAACCGGTCGAGGTTGGCCCGGAACAGCTCACCCCACAGGCTCTGGTCGATTCTGCCCGGAGCCAGCTCGTGTACGGCGCTCCAGTAGTTGCCGTGTTCGTAGCCGACCGCTCCGATGCCGGCAAGCCCGGTGACCAGGCATGCGGGGTAACGGTGGGCGAGCAGCCGGCGGCGGTCGTACAGGTCGACGTTTCCGCAAATCCTGCCGAGTGTCCGAATGACCTCTTTGACCTCGGTCTCTGGGGCACCGAGTTCGGAGACAAGGGACACGGCATTCAGAGCTGGCGCCCAGGCGATTTCCCGGTCGCGGAGGAACTCAGATCCTTGTAACACGTTCTTCCCCTTTAGAACGCGGCAGCAGCCGTAGGGCGACTATGCAAGTGCGCTGGGGTCGGCACAAGATGAGCAGCAGGCCAGAGCCCGCACCCTGCCCGATCGGCCCACCAGTGCCACCAAGATCGTTCGTGCCGTCACCCCGGTCGGTGGAACGACAAGTTGTTGTCGCTGTGCGATGGGTTGCCCTGCAGCTGCTTAATCACAGTCGCTGGTGTTATTCGCGAAGGTCGTGCCATGGAGCTCCGGTAGGAGGCGGGTGACGTCCCGGTGCCAGCCCTCAAGCTCCGCCACAGTAGGCGCCAGCTCGTACACGTGGTGATGCATGGCGCGGGAGAGGCCGTGCCATGCCGTCCTCGCGAGGAGCGCCGTCGAGGCATCGACGAAGGCCGGCAGGGCCAGCAGTTGATGCCGCATCGGGCATCGGGTGACGCTGGGTGCGACCCGGTCCCAGTAGGTGCACAATCCCTGTTCGAGCGCGAGGCGGGTGAGGCAGGCGCAGCCGCGCTGCCAGCAGCGGCGCATACTGCGGCTGGGACGGTTCAGCAGGGCGGAGGCTTCGTCGAGAAGCTGCTCGGGGGTCATGGGCGGCGCAGCCTCCCCACCAAGTGCCGTGCTTCCTCGATAAGGACCGCGAGGTTGCTGGTGGCACCGCCGTGCGAGCCGTTGTTCGCCGCCTTGACTACACGAGCGGCGGTGGGGCCGAGCTTGCGCAACTCGGCAGGCAGGTCACCGACCCGCTTGCGGTCGCCCAGCAGCGCGAGGGCCAGCGTGGGCCGCAGGCCCTCGGTCTCGCTGATGGCGGCTTCCGTGTCGGCGATCGACGTGCCGGCGCGGAAGCCACCGATCCGGATCCTTTCGTGGCAGGTGTACTCGAGGGCATCGCGGATGAGGTTGCAGACGATGGTGGCCTGCACGGTGCCGGCCATCTTCTCGTCGTGGGTGATGGCCAAGGCGTCCGCGAGATAGCGCTGCCCGGGGTCACCGTCTCGGTCACCGGTAACGGTGACCTGGGAGCGGGCGAGGCGGCTGACGGTGAGGATCCGGGCGTCGAGCTGCAGATGCCGGACGGCGGCGGGAAGCCGGTCGTCATGGGTGAAGACGATGACCTGCCGGTGCTTCGCGACCTGGGCGAGGACCTGAGCAAGGCCGTAAACCTTGGCCGGGTCCATGGACTGCACCGGGTCGTCGATGACGAGGAACCGGAACGGACTATCGGACATGGTGGCGCGCGGAAGGAACAGCGCCAGGGCGAGAGAGTGCAGTTCCCCCTGGCTCATGACGCTGAGGGCCGCTCCTGGTACGCCGTCGACCTCCACGTCGAGGTCGACCCGGCGGGTGGTTCCTGTGCCGGCGAGCTTGATCGCGCCGAGCTGAACGTTGCTGTCCTGCCGCAGGGTGTTCCAGATGTTGGTTGCCTCCGCCGCGACCGGCGCCAGCTTGTCGGCACGGATCTCTTTGCCGAACTCCAGCAGCTTGGCGATCGCCGTCTTGAGGGCGGCGAACATGGTGGCGGCGTGCCGGCTGGCACGTTCGGTGTCAATCCAGCTGCGGAGTTGGTCGGCGACCGGCTGCCACGCTTGCCGACGACGCGCCAGGGCATCCCGGGCGGCGGCTTGCGCCGGGGTGAGGGTGGCGACCAGGGTGTCGTAGGCACCGATAGCGGTGTCGGCGATCGTGGTGGAGTCCGCGGTGGCGAGCAGGTCGTCCCAGCTCTGCCAGGCCGTCCGGGCGTCGCCGGTGTGGACCTGCTCGGAGGAGAGGTCGAGTTTCAGGGCTGCTGGCAGGGCGGGCACCTGCTGGCGCAGGGCGCGTCGCGCCTCGCGTTCGGCGCGGTGGGCGGCGTCGAGCTGCTCGGCGCGCTGGGTCAGCCGCTGTAGCTGCGTCTGCGCTTGGATGACCCATTCCTCGTCCAGGGTGCGACCCCCGCACACTGGGCAAGGCTGATCGGGGTGGTTGGCGTGGTGGCGCAGCGCGTCGCGGAGCAGCCCGGCCAGTGCCCTGGCCTCCTGGGCCGGGGTGCCGGCCAGGGTGTCGATCTGACGCAGCGCGGTGCGGAGCTGGTCGACTGCGATGCTGAGCTCGGTGCGGCTGGGCAGGTGCAGGACGTCGAGCTGGCGCAGCGGCACGACGGTCGCGTCGTCGGTCGCTTCGCCGCTGGTGGATAAGGTTTCGAGCTGGTCGAGATCGGCGAGACGACCGGTGAGGGCGTGCTCGGCGAGACGGGCGCGGGGGTCCGGGTGCTCCGCCAGTGCGGCCTTGAGGGCCGGGAGGCTCTCGGCGCCCCGCTTGCGCTGCTGGTCCACCTCCCGACGGGCGGACTTGAGCATTGTTTCGATCTCGACGAGGCGGCCGAGTCCGAGGATTCGTTGCAGAGAGTCGTACATCTCGCTGTCCTTGCCGCCGAGGAGGCCGCCGAGTTCCGAGTAGGAAAGGAACGGGCGGTAGAGCTCCAGGGGCTTGGCCCAGCCGAGGTCGGCGACGCTCTGGCGGCGATGGCCGGTGGCCTGCAGGAAGGTGGTGCAGTCGGCAAGGTTCGCATCGCTGGTCCAATGGCATTCGACGGTGGCCCCGTCGCGGTGACCTTCGACGCCGAGGCGAACGCGGATACGCGGGTCGGTGCTCGCGTGCAGGTTGCGCCAGCCCTTCTGCCAGACAGCGGTCCTGCCGGCCCAGCGCTTGTTGTTGCCGGTGAGGGCGAACTCGGCGGCTTCGGCGAAGCTGGATTTGCCGGAGCCGTTGCGGCCGGTGATGATCGTCAGCCCCGGTCCGGGGATGAGATTAAGGGTGGCGGTGGGGCCAATACCGCGGAAGCCGGTCACCTCGATGCTGGCGAGATAGGTGCCGATCGGCTCGGACGTCACCTCGTCTGCGGCGGGTGGTTCGGGCCGCTGCGGCGCCGTTCCGCCGAGTACGGCAGCGAGGTCCTCTTCGCCGAGCAGGGCGGCGATGATGAGGTCCTCGGCGATCTCGGGCAGGTTGGCGTGGTCGAGGTGGTCGAGGATGAGCTGGTCGACGGTGCCGGTGTGGTCGTCTGTCACGTCGTTCCTCCTCACAGGGGATGCGGGGACGGGTGGCCGCGCCACCAGCCGGGGGCTGGCGGCGCGACGCACGGCGTCTCGGGGGTGGCGGGCAGGCGTTACTGTCCGCGAATTTTGCGGCCGCTCTCGGTGTCGGGGTAGAGGATGGCGTCGGCAACCCGGCCACCCGAGTCCTTGGCGCCGCCGCCGAAGTTCAGGACGCCGGCGGCGTTGGCGCTGGCGGCGACGCCGTCCCAGTAGCGGGCATCCCGCTCCCAGCGGATGCCGGAGAGCAGGTTCAGCAGCTCGGTGTCGGTGAGCGGGATGCCGGAGGTGGCCCAGTCAGTGGCCTGGTGAGCGGCGATGCCGATGCCGGCCAGGACGGCCGGCGCGGAGGCCGCGGACCGGGCGGCGAGCTGCGGGTGAAGGTGGGTGAGCAGGTTCGACAGCAGCGGTACGACGCGACGCTCGATTCGCTCGGCGGTGGCGCTGGTGGGCAGGTCCGTCGGGCGGATGGTGGTCGACGACAGGCCGAGCCCGGCGCGGCCGTAGATCGTGGTGATGACGAGAACCCGCAGCGCGGAGAGAGTGATCAGTTCGGGGTCGGCCCTGGTGAGCTGCCGCTTGCGGGACTGGACGAGCTTGCTGAAGGGGATCATCTTGCCGTCGTGCTCGACCTTGACGGCCTCGGCGATGCGGTGCGCGAGCTGGGTGCCGAAGTCGCGCTGGTCCATGGACATGGCGAGGTTCTTCGCCACCGGGACGCCTTCGACGTTGCGGTCGTAGAAGATCTGCCGGGCGTCCTCGACGCCGAGTCCCCAGTAGAGCTCGAACGGCAGCCGGACCGCGCCGAGGGCCTCGTAGGTGGTGCCGTACTGCTCGGGGTCGTCGTAGAGCTCGTGCAGGGCGGTCACCTGGGTCTCGCCGTCGATCGCGACGACCGGGGAGCCGGCGAGGAGGGTGATCTTTCGGATGCCGCTGCCGGGGACGAGTTCGTCGCTGATGGCGCCGGGCTCGCCGGCGAGCCACAGGGTGATCGGCGGGGTGGACCAGCCGGAGCCGAAGTCACCGTTGATGCCGGAGGCGATGTAGCGGGCGTAGCCGGCGACGTTGCGGCCCTTCTGGGTCGACTTGAGAGTGCGCTGGACCAGGGAGCGGATCTCAGCGTGGCGGCGCATCGCCCCGGGCGAGAACTTCATCGCCCGCTTGTCCTCCTCGAGCTTCGGGGAGGGGACGAGCTGCAGGAGCGCCGGCAGCCCGATCGTGCCGATCACCGCATCGGTGCGGAAGGGGGTGATGGTCAGCTGGATGCCCTCGACGGCGGCGGACGGCATGGTGATGGACACGGGGAGTCCTCCTGGAGGGATGGCGAGCCCGCTGGGTGCACTGCGGGCAGGGGGAGTCAGCGACGGGCCGAGCACATCGACCCGCCTTGGTGAAAGCAACTCTAGCACAGACAGCAGTGAAAGCACCGTCAAACCGTTTAAACGCTTCCGGGATCGTGTAGGGTGGGCGACGCACAGCAGCGCAACTGACAGGACGCCCATGCCACAGCCCACCCAGGTGACCGCCGCCGAGATCTCCCGGCTGGCCGGCGTCACGCGCGCCACCGTGAGCAACTGGCGCCGGCGTCACTCCGACTTCCCCGCCCCATCGGGTGGGACAGAGACAAGCCCGGCATACGACCTGAACGCCGTCCGGGCCTGGCTTTCCGCGCGCGGACAACTACCTGCCAGTTCTCCCGCCGATGACCTGCGCACCGCCCTGCGGACCAGCGCAACCGACCTCGCCCACCGAAGCAGACTGCTGCCGCTCGTTGTCGCGGCGAGTCGCATTGCCGACAGCGAGGTGGAGAAGGCCGTCGGGCTGCCCGATGACCAGCTGTCCGCATGGGCCCAGAAGACAAGCCGGTCGTACGCCGTCGACATCCCCGGCACCGGCGACCTCAGCTATCGGCCCGAGGAAGCCGAGCTGCTTCGCGCGCTGCTGCGCTGCTGCGCCGAGGAAGGCGCGGCGCAGACGCTGGAGGTGCTGGCCGAGGGCGAGGCCACCGACAGCAAGGCCAGCGGCACCTACCGGACACCAGCGCCCATCGCCGAGCTCATGGCCGAACTCCTCGCCGGCCCGGGCGAGCCGTACCCGGACAGGGTCTTGGACCCCGCATGCGGGGTCGGTGGCCTGCTCTTGGCCGCCGCCTCGCGCGGGGCGCGCGAGTTGTACGGCCAAGACCTGGTGCCGGCGGTGGCCGCGCAGGCCGCCGCTCGCCTCGCCGTTCAGACCGACGAGACGAAAGCACAGGTCCAGGTCGGCGACACCATGCGCGAGGACGCGTTCCCGACGTTGGCCGTCGACGCCGTGCTCTGCGCGCCGCCTTACGGCCACCGCGAGTGGGGTCACGAGGACCTGGCGTACGACCCGCGGTGGGTGTTCGGCCTGCCACCGAAGGGCGAATCGGAACTGGCATGGCTGCAGCACTGCCTCACGCACCTGAACCCTGGTGGCCGCGCTGTCCTACTCATGCCGCCCGGTTCCGCCTTCCGGCCATCCGGGCGGCGGATCAGGGCCGAGATGGTCCGTCACGGAGCACTGAGAGCCGTCCTCGCCCTGCCTGTCGGCATCGCTCAACCGCTGCACATCGGCCTTCAGCTGTGGCTACTCGAACGGCCACACCCGCAAGCGACCCTGCCGTCGACCGTTCTCCTGGTCGACACCGCCAGCACCGACACCACCAGCACCGATGACACGCCCGGCAGGCGCACAACACCGGACTGGGCTGCGGTCCGCGCCGCCGCGGTCAACGCCTGGGAAGACTTCGACCGGCATCCGGACAACTTCGACCCCATCCCCGGAGTGGCGCGCGCTGTCCCGGTCGTTGACCTCCTCGACGAGGCGGTCGACCTCAGCCCCGCCCGCCACGTTCGTGCCGCTCCCGTGCCCGCGAAGCCCGAGGAACTCGCCGAGATGGCGTACGAGCTGAGGAGCCGGCTGCGGCGGGCAGCCGCCGGGCTCGTGGCGCTGAGCGGCGGCCACACCTGGCCCCCCGCCGGCGCTGATCCGCGGTCATGGCGGACCGCCAGCGTCGCTGACCTGCTGCGGGGTGACGCCCTCACGCTGCTTCGCGTGCCCGCGGCGATTCGCAGCTCAGGTTCTGCCATGTCGGAATCCGAGCTACCCCGAACACTCACCGCCCGGGACGTGGTGTCCCGGCGGCCAGCCTCGGGCGCCGCCGAGGAGGAACCCTCGGACGAGGACATCACCATCCAAGCGGGGGACGTCATCCTCCCCGAGATGCTCCAGGAAGGCGTGAGCACCGCCCGCGTCGCCGACACCCGAGATGCCGGGCATCTTCTCGGCCGCCACCTCCACCTCCTGCGTCCCGACCCCGCCCGACTCGACCCGTGGTTCCTCGCCGGGTTCCTGGCCGCCGAGGACAACCTCAGCGCCGCATCGTCCGGCACCACCGTGGTCCGCGTCGACCCTCGCCGCTTGCGGGTCCCCTTGCTCCCCCTCGCCGAGCAACAGCGGTACGGCAAGGCGTTCCGCCAACTCCACGCGCTCCGCGTCGCAGCAGACATCGCCAACCGCCTCGCCGACGAGGCAGCCCGCACCCTGGCCGCCGGCCTCACCGGCGGTGCGCTGCTCCCACCAAACACTGCCCCACCCTCGACCTGACACCGGTCGAACCCCAAACGAGAACATCGGCCCCAGCCGCCCGAGCCGGGCGACGCAGCGGAAGGAACCCGTTGAACAGCAGCAAGCACACCGAACTGGCGAACCACGCCTGGTCGGTCGCCGACCTCCTCCGCGGCGACTACAAGCCGTCCGACTACGGCAAGGTCATCCTGCCGTTCATCGTGCTGCGCCGCCTGGAGTGCGTCCTTGAATCCAACCGCGACAAGGTCCGGATGGAGTACGACCGGCTCAAGGATCAGAACGTCGACGTCGCTCGGTTCCTGCGCCGAGCCTCGGGGCGCAGCTTCTACAACGTGAGCGGCTACACGTTGAAGTCGATCGCCAACGACTCCGCACAGGCCGCGAAGCACCTGATCGCGTACATCGGCGCCTTCTCCGAGAACGCGCAGGAGGTGATGGAGCGCTACGAGTTCCCCCAGCAAGTCCGGCGACTGGACAACGCAGGCCTGCTCTACCGAGTGGTCGGACGCTTCGCCGACCTCGACCTGCACCCCTACCAGCGCGACAAGAAGACCGGCGAGATCCTCACCGACGACGACGGCCAGCCCTTGGTCAACGTTTCCAACCATCAGATGGGGTACGTCTTCGAGGAGCTAATCCGGCGCTTCGCCGAGCAGTCCAACGGACCCGCCGGTGACCACTTCACTCCGCGTGAAGTCATCGAGCTGATGGTGAACCTGCTCATCGCTCCCGACGACGACGCACTGAGCATCCCGGGCACCTCCCGTACGGTGATGGACCCGGCCTGCGGCACCGGCGGCATGCTCTCGGCGGCGGAGGAGCACATCACCAAGCACAACCCGTCCGCGACCGTCACCGTCTTCGGCCAGGAGCTCAACCCGGAGTCGTGGGCGATCTGCCGCTCCGACATGATGATCAAGGGTCAGGACCCGGAGAACATCAAGTTCGGCAACTCGTTCAGCGACGACGGCCACCGCGGCGCCCACTTCGACTACCTGCTGGTCAATCCACCCTTCGGGGTGGATTGGAAGAAGGTCAAGGACGAGATCGAGACCGAGTACGAGACGCTCGGCGAGAGCGGCCGGTTCGGCGCCGGGCTACCCCGGATCAACGACGGCTCGCTGCTCTTCCTCCAGCACATGATTTCAAAAATGAAACCGGTCACCGCCGACGGCAAGGGTGGCAGCCGCGTCGCCATCGTGTTCAACGGCTCCCCGCTGTTCACCGGAGCGGCCGAGTCCGGCGAGTCGCGGATCCGGCAGTGGATCCTGGAGAACGACTGGCTCGAAGGCATCGTGGCCCTCCCTGACCAGCTCTTCTACAACACCGGCATCTCCACGTACTTCTGGATTCTGACCAACCGCAAGGCCAAGGGACACCAAGGCAAGGTCGTCCTCCTCGACGCCCGCGACCAGTTCGCCAAGATGCGCAAGTCACTCGGCGACAAGCGCAAGCTCATCACCCCTGACCAGATCAAGCAGATCACCCGGCTCTACGCCGAGGCGCTCGACGCTGCCAAGGACACCGAGCACCCGCAGCACAGTAAGGTGAAGGTCTTCGCCAACGAAGACTTCGGCTACCGCCGGATAACAGTCGAGCGCCCGCTGAAGCTTCGCTTCGAGGTCACCGAGGAGACGCTGACCGCGCTGGCCGCCTCGAAGCCGATCCAGAAAGTGTCAGATGCCGACGCGCTCACCACCGCGCTGAAGCCGCTGGTCGGGCAGGCGTGGACGACGAAGCGGGCGGCGTGGGACGCGCTCCGCTCCGCGATGGCCGAGGCCGGCGTGCTCTGGCCCTCCGGCACCGCCTTCCAGAAGGCGATACGGGACATCATCGGGGTGCGCGACCCCGCGGGCGAGGTCCAGCTCGTCAAGGGCAACCCCGAGCTTGACCCGGAGCTGCGCGACTACGAGAACGTGCAACTCGGCGAGGACGTCGAGGAGTACCTGCGCCGCGAGGTGCTCCCGCACGTCCCGGACGCCTGGATCGACCACGACAAGACCAAGATCGGCTACGAGATTCCGTTCACCCGCCACTTCTACGTCTACAAGCCGCCGCGCGCCCTGGCGGAGATCGACGCGGAACTAAAGGCATTGGAAGCCGAGATTCAGACGCTCCTGGGCGAGGTCACGGAGTGAGGTCCTACAGGATCAAGGACGTGGCGCGGATCAACGCCCGAACGCTCCCTGAAAGCACCGACCCCGACTACACGTTCCGCTACATCGATATTGGCTCCGTCGATAGCCTGGGCAACATCACTATCCCGGAAGAAGAGACGTCCTTCGCAACAAGTCCTTCGCGAGCCCGGCGCCTCGCTCCGCCCAGGTCGGTCATCGTCTCGACGGTACGTACCTACCTTCGTGCCGTGGCGTTCGTTCCCATCACCGACGCTTCCTTGGTCTTCTCGACAGGCTTCGCCGTCCTAGAGGCTACCGACAATCTCGATCCCCGATTCCTCGCCTATCACTGCCAGTCTGAGCCGTTCATCGACGAAGTAGTAGCACGATCTGTCGGGGTCAGCTACCCGGCAATCAACGCTAGCGAGATCGGCAACCTACCGGTCCGCGTGCCGAGCTTCGAGGAGCAGCACCGTCTCGCCGACTTCCTCGACGCTGAAACCGCCCGCATTGACCGCCTCGTCTCGCTACGAAGGCGACAGTTGGACGTATCAGTAGAGGCAATAGCGGCCCGCGCAGCTGAAGCAACCGGACGGGTGGCCAGTCTTCGGGATTCCCTGCCGTTCCAGCAAATAAAACTACCGCTTCGACGCGCGGTGCGCTCTGTGCAGACAGGGAGCACACCAGGCGGCCTGCAGGAGTACACCCCTTCTGGCTCCCAGAACCTTAGGCCATGGTATACGCCAGCCGCTCTAAACGGAATTCTGTCGATGGGAAGAGCAGACAAGGCAATTTCGCTTGACCAAATAGACGACGCGCCGACCTTCCAGGCTGGCAGCGTTCTTATTGCCGGCATTGGGGAGTCCCTTGGAAAAATTGGCTACTTGGACCATGCGGCGACAGGAAACCAGCAGCTAACCGCCATCCAGCCCGACGGCAACTCCGATGGCAGATTCCTAGCCTGGCAGCTCTGGGCTGCCCAAGAGGAAATTAGGGAGTGGGCGCAGTACTCCAGGATCCGGATCATCAACAACGACGTCCTCAAATCTTTCCCCATCTACTTGCCTAATCTGAGCGATCAAATTAGGGCGAGGAAGGAGCTAGACGAGCGACGACATGACTTCGAGCGCCTTGGCGATGCGGTTAGGCGCTTCTTGGAGAGAATCAAGGAACATCGCCAGGCACTGATCACTGCCGCCGTCACCGGCCAGATCGACATCTCCACCGCCAGCGGACGAGGAATCGAGGACTGACGCGCCATGAGCCCCATTCACCACGAGTCTGCTTTCGGTGACGCGATCGTCGCTTCTCTCCTCGCCGGTGGGTGGGAGCGCGGCGATAACGCCGACTACCGCCCCGACCTCGGTCTGGACACCCACCAGCTCCTCACCTTCATCGGCGCCACCCAGGCCGCCGAGTGGGAGGACCTGGTCACCTCCTACGGCGGCGACCGCGACGCCGCGCAGCGCGGGTTCGTCAAGCGTCTCGACCAGGCGATCGCAACTGACGGATCGCTCGACGTGCTCCGCAAGGGCGTGAAGGACCACGGCGTACGCATCCGGACCGCATACTTCAAGCCATCCTTCGTGGAGTCGGACGAGATCCTCGCCGACTACCGACGTAACCGGCTCACTGTCGTGCGGGAGTTGGCGTATGCCACCAAGCAGGCCGACCGGGGCAACCGCCTGGACCTGGCCTTGTTCCTCAACGGCATCCCGGTGGCCACGGCGGAGCTGAAGAACCCGCTGACCGGCTCGGGTGTCGAGCACGCCAAGGAGCAATACCGGACCGAGCGCGACCCGACCGAGCTGATCTTCTCGCGCCGGGTGATCGCCAATTTCGCCGTTGACCCGGACCTGGTGTTCGTCTCCACCCAGCTGCGCGGCAAGCCGACCCGGTTCCTGCCGTTCAACACCGGTTCGGATGGCCCCGGTCGACCGGGCGGCGAGGGTAACCCGCCGGCCACAGAGTTCGGGAAGTACGCGACCTCCTACCTGTGGGAGGAGATCTGGCAGCGGGACAACTGGCTCGACCTGCTGGAGCGCTTCGTCCACCTGCACAAGGAGAAGAGTGCGGACGGGCGTACCCGAAAGTCCTTGATCTTCCCCCGCTACCACCAGTGGCATGCCGTGAAGAAGCTGACGGTGCACGCAGCTCGGCACGGGGCCGGGCACAACTACCTCATCATGGCCTCGGCGGGGTCGGGTAAGTCGAACACCATTGCCTGGCTCAGCCACCGCCTGTCGTCCCTGCACGCGAACGGTGATGTGGCCGAGCTGGACCCGGGCGCGGTTGACGCCGGCCTCAAGCCGGGCTCACCCCTCTTCGACAAGGTCATCATCATCACCGACCGGCGTAACCTCGACGCCCAGCTCCGCGCGACGGTCGGCAGCTTCGAGCAGACCGCCGGCCTGGTGGTGAAGATCGACGAGAACCATGGGTCGAAGTCCGAGCAGCTCGCGAAGGCCCTCGGGCGCGAGACGGGGAAGATCGTCACCGTCACGCTGCACACGTTCCCGGCGCTTGAGGAGTACCTCAAGCAGAATCCGACCGAGATCCAGGGCCGGCGGTTCGCGATCGTCATCGACGAGGCGCACTCGTCCCAGTCCGGCGATGCTGCTGCCTCGGTCCGCGCGGTGCTGCGCGACCTGGGCCTGGATGCCGACTCCGACGACCCGGGCGCGACCAGCGCGCCGGCCACACCGGACGTCGAGGCTCAACTCAAGGCCAACGCGCGCAAGCGGCAACGGGCCGCAAACCTTTCCTACTTCGCGTTCACCGCCACACCGAAGCACAAGACCCTCGAAGGTTTCGGCACGCTCGGCGAGGACGGGAAGTACCACCCGTTCCACACCTACTCGATGCGGCAGGCCATCGAGGAGAAATTCATCCTCGACCCGCTGCGCAACTACGTCACCTACAACACCTACTGGAAGCTCGTCAACGGCAACCCCGACGAACGGAAGGTCGATCCGACCAAGGCAAACCCGCTGCTGGCCCGCTACGCGCTCACCCACGACTCGACCGTCGCCCAGCACGCGCAGGTGATCGTCGAGCACTTCCGTACGCACACGGCCGGAAGACTTGGCGGACGGGCGAAGGCGATGGTGGTCACCTCAGGCCGGCCGCAGGCCGTACAGATGGCCCGGTCAATCAAGAAGTACCTCGGCGACCTCGGCTACCCCGACCCAGGCGTCCTGGTGGCCTTCTCGGGCACCCTCACCTACGACGGTGAGGAGATCACCGAGGCGAAGGAGAACGGCGGGCTGCCCGAGGGCGCCCTGCCGAAGGCGTTCGCCTACACGCGCGCCGACGACAAGGCCGCCCAGGCCGGCGGAGCCGGGCAGCTCGAGTATCGGATCCTGGTGGTCGCGGAGAAGTACCAAACCGGTTTCGACCAGCCGCTGCTCACCACGATGTACGTCAACAAGACGCTGGCCGGCATCGCCGCTGTGCAGACCCTCTCCCGGCTCAACCGCACCGCGGAGCGCAAGAGCCAGTCCGACTTGGCAGTGCTGGACTTCGTCAACGACGCGGAGAAGATCAAGGACGCCTTCCGCCCGTACTTTGAGGAAGCCGCCACTCTGCCCTCGGACCCCAACCTGCTCTACACGGCCCAGAGCAAGGTGATGTCCGCGCCGGTCCTCGTCGATGAGGAAATGCAGGCGTTCGCGACGGCTTACCTGACCGCCCAGCGACAGACCGCCGGCAACACGGCGAAGTGGGAGAAGCTCCACGCCGAGCTGTACCGGCACCTCGATCCTGCAGTGACCCGCTTCGCCGACCTGCTTAACGGCGACGACGAGGACGAGCAGGAGACGGCCGAGACCTTCCGGGCCGACCTGAACGACTACGTCCGCAAGTACAGCTTCCTTTCCGGCATCGTCACCTACATCGACGCCGAACTGGAGCGCCTGTACCTCTATGGGCGACACCTGCTCAACCGGCTGCCCCGCGGCGAGGACGGCGGGGTGGACGTCGGTGAGATCGACCTCAGTCACCTGCGGGTGGAGAAGACCGGCGAGCACGACGTCAGCCTGGTGCCGGAAGGGCCGACCGACATGAAGGGCTTCGGCGACGGATCGGGCGGCGCCAAGGAGTCGGAGAAGTCACTGCTGTCGGAACTCATCGACCGGTTCAACGCGAAGCACGGCACGGAATTCACCGAGCAGGACGTCATCAAGCCCTTCCACGAGGCGCTCGCAGACCCGAAGGTGCGGCTGGCCGCCGTCGCCAACGACGAGGAAAATTTCGGCCACGTCTTCGACCCGGTCTTCGAGGACAAGATGATGGACCATTTCGACACAACTGCCGACCTGGGACGCAAGTACTTCGACCCGCAGCAGAATTTCCGCAGCTCGCTCAACCGCAGCGCGCGCAGCGCCGCCTGGCAGATGATCCGCCGGCAGGAGGGCGTGGTCGACGACGCGGCTTGACGAGTCGCCATCGTCCAGGGCACGGGTTGCCGCGTCACCTTCGGTGACGCGGCGCCCCTGGACGAGTCATGGTCCAACCGGGACACTGGCCGCGCAGGGCAGCCACGGTGCGGGAGGTGACAGTGCGGGCAGAGCCGATCGCCGGCAGGTACGAGCTGGTCGACGAAATCAATTCCGGCGGGATGGGGCAGGTCTGGCGCGGCTACGACGGAGTCCTCGACCGTGAGGTCGCCATCAAGCTGATCCGCGCGGATGTCGTCGCCTCCCCCGAGCAGGCCGAGGAGTTCGCCAAGCGCTTCCGGCGCGAGGCGCGCGTCACCGCCCGCATCCAACACCACGGCGTCCCCCAGGTGTACGACGCGGTGCTCGACAGCTCCTACGACCGCGTCTACCTCGTCATGGAATACGTCCGCGGCACCTCGCTGCGCGCCTACATCAACCCCCTCCGTCCGTTGCCCGTTGACTGGGCGGTCGCGGTAGCCGCGCAGATCTGCACCGTCCTCTCCCACGCCCACGCCATCCCGGTCGTTCACCGGGATCTGAAGCCCGACAACGTCCTCGTGTCCGACGCCGGCGCGGTCAAGGTGCTCGACTTTGGGATCGCCGCCATCCTCCGCACCGATGTCACCCGTCTCACCGTGACCGGCAGCGTCATTGGCACGCACCACTACATGCCTCCGGAACAGATCCAGGGCGCGCAGATCACCCCGCAGAGCGATCTGTACGCCCTCGGCTGTGTGCTGCACGAGCTGCTCATCGGCAAAACGGTCTTCGACGGTGGTAACGAGTTCGAGCTGATGCAGCAGCACGTCTACAAAGCGCCAATGCCGCTACGCAAGGTACGCCCGGAAGTACCCGAAGATCTAGAACAGTTGGTTCTGGCGCTCACTGCCAAGGTTCCCGAGCAGCGTCCCCGGGACGCGTACGACGTCTACGAGCGGTTGCTGCCGTTCCTTCCCGAGCCGGGGCCACTTCATCCAACGGTCGGACTCGGACCGGTCGGCGTACCGGACCCTACGCTCCTGTACCGCCGCCCCAACCCGCCGCGACCGCGGCGGAAGACCTCACCTGAGGCAGGTCCGCACGACCGCCCCATCCCGCCTCAGCCGCCGGCGGACGCGGTGCCGGCCACGGACCTACGGGGAGCGATCAACGGAGCGGTGTCGCACTCCAACGACCTGCTCGCTGATGAGCGCTACGCCCAAGCGGCGGAAGCGCTGCAGCAGGTCATCGAACCCGCGGCAGCCGCACTTGGCGTCGAGAACTCTCGTGTCCTTGCCCTGCGCCAGCGCCGAGCGGCCATCCTCGTCATCGGTGGCGACTTCCGTCAGGCTCTGCCGGAGTTCGATGCGCTGTATTCGGCCTTCGCGCGCACCGGAGGGCCGACCGGTGACGATGCGCTGGCTTGCCTCCGGCAGGCGGCGCACTGCCGGGCGGAGCTGGGCCAGGCCACCGCGGCGCTGCGACAATTCCGGCAGGTGCTCACCCACGTTCGGGCCTCAGAGGGTGACGTGTCATCCGACGCATTGGAGCTGCGCCGCAATATCTGCAGGCTGCTGCTCTCCGAGGGCAACGTCGAGCAGGCGTTGGCCGAGTTGGTACCGCTGCACGAGGATCTCTGTCTGGTCTACGGGCCGGACCACGAGGAGACCCAGGAAATCGCCGATGTTCTCACCCGGTTGCGGCTCGCTGGCGGTGGAGCCAGTTAGGTGTGGCGGCTGGCCAGGGTGGCAGAAGCTTCAGATCGAGTGCCGGGACGACTGGCTGGGCACGAAGTGGCGCGCAGTCAAGAGCTGGTCCGCGGGTTCGGAACCGGGCGTCTGCGTGCTCAGCTTCGAGCCGGTGGACATTTAAGGATCTTTTGGAGCCGACTTGCGGCGACCCGACAGGGTCGGGTGGGCATTATCAGCGGCACATCGATAAGGCCCTCGGGTTAGGCCTGGGCCTACCCGATCAAGGGTGCATACCTTCGCAGCAGCGCGGACCTGTCCCGCGCTTGCGGAACGGCAGGTCCGCCACGCTTACCCCGCCGTCGCTATGCTTCCGCCCCGCCCGCGCCGCGTAGCTACCCCAGCCGGTTCAGGAACTCGTCGATTTTTGCCGCGAGCTCGGCTGGTTCCGTGCCGGAGACGACAGCCTCACGGATCTCACCCAGCACGCCTCGGACCTGTTGGCGGGTTTTGCGCCGGATCTCCTCGCTGTCGGCGAAGAACGCGTCGAAGGCCACCTGAGCCTTCGACAGGAACTCCTCGCGGAGCTCCGGCGCTACCGACTGATCGTCGTCGTTGAGCAGCTTGGCCGCCGCGCGATAGCGAGCCTCGTCGACCCCGTCGAGGGGTTCCTGGCCGAGGACCCAACGGCGGAACCGGCCAGGGTCCACCGTAACGCCGGGGGCGACCTGCACCTGGCCGCCTTCGGCCATCAGCAGCGCTGCGGGCGGCACATCCAGGATGTAGGCGAAGCGGATCAGCTCGTCGACAGTTGGCTCGGTCTGGCGCCGCCCTGCCTCGATGTTCATCAACACCGTCGCGGACATCGTCGGGTCGCCGAACCTCTCGGCCGCCTCAGTCGCGTTCAGCTTCCGTCGGCGCCGCACCTCGCGCAGCCGGCGTCGGACGATCTCACCCGGCATTGCATCCGCTGCGACCTCGGAACTTGTCATGTTCGTAAGTTTTACTCGCTCACTTGACAACTAGCAAGTCGTTGATCAAAGGTTGCTTGCCGCCAGGACAACTTTACGAAAGAGAAGTTATGGATTCGGTAAGCGACTTCGAAGCAGAGGACCGCCGGACGAGGCTCTGGAGCCATCAGGAGGCGGCCACCTACCTCGGCATCACCCAGCAAACCCTGCACTTCATCAACCACAAGGGCAGGGGACCGAAGTCGTACAAGGTCGGGCGGTACCGACGCTATCGCCAACGCGACATCGACGACTGGCTAGAGACCCGCCGCATCGGCTCCTAGCAAGCCTCCTCACCCCTGAGCCCTCGTACACGGAGCCCTCTCATGCCAACCACCTGCAACTTCGCCCTCTTCTACGTCGACGACTCCGGCAGCGAAGCCAGCGGCTACACGTCATACAGCTGGATAGCGGTCGACCCAGCTCGTTGGAGCGAGGCGGACAAGCGGTGGCTCGGGTTCCGCTCCCAGACCTATCGCCGTCACGGAATCCCAGCCTCAGTGCGGCTCCACGCGACTGACCTTGCCGGCGGTCGCGGTCGCCCGTCGATGGATCCGATGTGGAAGCGAAGCGACGGGCTCGTGGTCATCCGCGAAGGCCTGCGGGCCATAGCCGCCCTACCAGGCATTGGAGTCGGAACCGTCTACCGGCGAACGAGTGCCCGGGGTAGCAGCTTCCACAACAACAAGCTGGACCTCTACGGACGCCTGGTGGAGATCCTTAACCGGGACCTCGACGTACGCGACAGCTTCGGGATGATCGTCATGGACGGCGATGGCAGCAACCTTGCCTACGCCCGCAGCCATCGCGCGCTCACCACTGGTGGTAGGCGGCTGATCGAGGACCCGCACTTCCGGCACGCGAGCGTCAGTCAGTGGGTCCAGATCGCCGACTTCGCCGCGTGGAGCGCCTACCACTCGCTCCGCCCGACGAACCGGCGAACGACATCGTCAACGTGGTACGCCGACATTCTCGGCCACCTGGATGTCAACGGTGGACCGGTCGAGGCATGACCAGCGGTGCATCAAGCACAGCGCGGGCGCGGACGATACGTCATTGAATACGCCCGCAACCCCATCCGCACCTGCTGGGCCTTCGCCTCCCGCGCAGCCGCCCCGCAGACCGCATTAGCGCTTGAAACCCCTCAGGAGACATGCAATGAACAGCACCATTGAGAACCCATGGACCGTCGAAGCGGTCCGCGCTCTTGGCCTGACGACGGACGTGGAAACAGCCGGAGCGATCCTCGGTATCGGGCGGAGCAAGGCGTACGCCCTCGCGAAGCGAGGACAGTTCCCGGCGCGGCTGCTCCGCGTCGGACGAAGCTACGTCGTACCCGTACCGGGCATCCTCGAACTACTCGGCGTCCCGGTCGTCTGACCTCAGCATCCACGGGGGTGCATGCCGTCCGGAAAGCACGTCATCGACCAGGAGAGCGACGATTCCCGAAGCGCTGAGATCAGGCCGCATCCCCACAAGGCGGTCGAGCTCACCGCGGGTAAGCCTGATCTTGACCTGTTGCTCGCGCTTCTCCTCGCCTGGGAGCGCCGGCAATCCCTGAGCGGCCTCGACTGCTCGACGTCGTCGCATAGCTCGCCTTCCATAGACCATCCGAGGGAAGCGGTACCATATTAGGTACCACTTCCCTCGCTCTCTTAAGGAGGAACCTTGAGAGGATCAGTATTCCGTCGCTGTGCCTGTCGGGATCCGGAGACCGGCAAGCAGTACGGGCAATCCTGCCCGAAGCTCGGCCAGCGCCGACACGGCACCTGGGGCGTCCGTCAGGAGTTGCCGCCAGATGCCGCCGGCTGCCGGCGAACCCTCCGCCGGTCCGGCTTCGCGTCAGCCACACAGGCTCAAACGGAATTGGATGCGATTAGGGCCCTGCTGGCCGTGCCCGAGGCCGACGATCTTGACGGTCGCCAGCGGATGGGCGACCTGCTAGAAAGCGTTGCCTCCGAGCGGGGACCGCTGCCAGACCTGGATGAGACGCGTCGCAAATTCCGCAGCGGCCAGTCGTTGACCGTCCGCATCACCGTCGGTGAGTGGCTCGACACGTGGCTTGCTGGCCGGAAGATTCGGCGCAATACCGTCGAACGGTATGGACGGGATATCCGGATCCATCTCAAGCCGCGCATCGGTAACGTCCGCCTTGACCGGCTACGCGTGTCTCACCTGACCGAGATGTTCAACGCGATCGTCGAGCGGAACATCGAGATCGAGGAAGCGAACGCCCTACGGCGGGCCGCGACCGAGGAGCTGAGGACGCTTACGGGACGTGAGCGTCGCCGCGCGGCTCGTGACGCCATCGCAGAGATGCCACCGTTCCGCCGCACTACTGGGCCCTCGACGCGACGGCACATCAAGGCAACGCTGCGAGCCGCCCTGAACGACGCCATCACGCAGGAGCTGATCGCCTTCAACCCGGCCGCCCACGTGGAACTCGACCCGGTTCGCCGGCCGAAGGCGCTCGTCTGGACGGACGAACGCGTCGCGCGTTGGCGGGCTACCGGCGAACGGCCGTCCCCGGTGATGGTGTGGACCCCTGCGCAGACGGGCTCGTTCCTCGACTTCATCGCTGACGACGAGCTGTACGCGCTCTTCCACCTGATCACATTCCGCGGCCTGCGCAGGGGCGAGTCGTGCGGCCTACGACCGGAAGACCTGGACCTCAAGGGCAGGACCCTCACCGTTGCCACGCAACTCGTCGAGATCCGCGGGGAGATCGAGGAGAGCGAGCCCAAGAGCGAGGCGGGCAACCGCATCGTCGCCCTCGACGCCGCCAGCATCAAAGTGATCAAACGGCACCTCAAGCGACAGCAGAAAGCCCGAGACGAAGCCGGTGGGGCGTGGGTGGAAAGCGGACGCCTCTTCTGCCGTCCGACCGGCGGGTGGATCGAGCCCGACTGGCTGTCCGACCATTTCGATCGGCTGGTACGCAAGGCCGCCTTGCCACCGATCCGCCTTCACGACCTTCGCCACGGAGCTGCCACGATCGCGCTCGCGGCGGGCACCGAGATGAAGGTGGTTCAGGACATGCTGGGCCACTCGTCAATCTCGCTGACGTCCGACACCTACACCTCGGTCCTACCGGAGCTGGCACGCGACGCCGCCGAAGCTGCCGCCCGTCTGGTGCCCCGTCAGGGCGACAAGCGCCCCGCCGGGCTCACCTCGGGCTCACAGCTGCCGTCTTCATCGAAGTCGACGAACGAGAAAGATCGCAAGAAGAGCAAGAAGAAGCAGGTCAAAGCCGCTTCTTGATGGTGGGGCGGGCGGGACTCGAACCCGCGACCGAGGGATTATGAGTCCCCTGCTCTAACCCGCTGAGCTACCGCCCCTCACACCGCGCCGGATCTTATCCCGCCCGGTGGATCACGGGCCAGCAGCGATCCGGCCCCGTCTCATCACCGCCGTCGTCGCTTCAGCAGCACGATGGGCAACGCGAGAATAACAGTGAGCAGCCAGCCGACTGCGATGACGCCCCAGAACCATCCGTCGTCGGACTCACTGTCGTCGATGATCATGCCGATGGTCAGCAGCAGGCAGAGGCCGCCCATCAGCAGGGTGCCCAGCCCGCTGAGCACCATCACCGGGATCTCCCACCACGATCGTCCGCTGGGTTCGACCTGCTCGGCGGCTGGTCTGGGCTGCGGGATCTCGTCCGGGGTGCGGGCCGGCATGCGGACGTGCCGGTCGGCCGGCACCCGGGCGTCGATGAACTGGGCTGCCTCCGGGGGCAACTCGAACAGGGTCGGCTCGATGTCCAGCGCGATGGCGTCCGCGCCGATCAGTTGGCGGGCGCCGTCCGGCCAGGTGAGCAGGGCGGAGCAGTCGTCGTAGCGGACGGTCAGCGGCCCGTGGGCTCCGAGGCGGCTCACACCGTCCGCGCCGATGCGAAGGCCGCCGGCACCCTCCCTCGATGCGTACGTCGTGCCGTCGACGACATCGGCGGAGTGGGTGGGCGCGGCCACGAAGCCCGCCCAGTCGGCGGTGTGCCCACCGGGCACCATCAGCAGCGCCGAGGACGTCACCTCCCCGGCCACCTCGTGCAGGTCGGCGACGCTGACGGCCTTCAACTCGGCCCGGTGCTCGTCGATGCTGGAGTTCGGCTGCTCGGTCAGCACGTTGAGGGCGTACGACGGCAACCGCGCGGCATCCACCTCGGCGGTGTCGAGGACGTCCGCCCGCTTGGCGACGGCGGCGTCCAGGTCCGACTGCTCGATCCGCCCCACCCGCATCTTCGCCAGGACGTCGATGAAGCCGCCGAGCACCGCGTCCTGCTTCTCCGGCAGCGCGTCGGCGAGCGCCCGCAGCATCGCGTGCCCGTCGCCGCGGGGCTCGTAGCCCGTGGTGGTGGTGTAGGAGAGGCCGGCGTCCTGGCGCAGCGACCGGTACAGCTCGCGCTCCAGCACTCCGGCGAAGACGTTCGCGGCGGCGCTCCGTCGCACCACCGAGTCGAGCACCACGGCGCGGGCGCCGTTGACGAAGTACGCCGGCGTCTGCGGCAACGCCGACGACGCCGTCGGCACGGGCTGGCGGGTCCCTGCGGGCAGGGCCAACCGCAGTCCGGCGGGCACCCGGTCGCCGGTGATCCAGAGCACGGCGTTCTCGCGGGTGAACCACCGGGCCGCCCACTCGCGCAGGTCGTCGACGGTGAACGCGCCCAGCCCCCACTCCGGGTAGCTGGTCAACCCGAAGTCCCGGGCGCCGTGGCGCCACAGCGGGATCGAGTCGATAGCGGTGGCGCCCCGGCTGCTCCACTCGGTACGCAGGATCTCCTTCTCGACGGTGAGCCGGGCGGTCGGCAGGTCGGAGAGGTGCCCGCAGACGGCGGTGAGGAAGGCGGCGATGTCCGCCTCCGAGCCCTGGGTGTGGAACATGGTGAACGCGGGGGCTGTCACACCGTTGACGTGGTAGTCGGCCAGACCGAGCGGTGCGAGCGCAAGGTGCTCGATGAGGTGGGTGACGCCGGCGCGGGCGAGGGTCTCGTCGGCGGTGCCGACCCGGAAGGTCAACCCGGCGTGCATCGGCCCTCCGGTGGGGGCGAGCAGCGTGGGCACGCCATCCACATCCAGGTGCTGGATCACGACTGGACACCCTTCGCGTACGCCTCGGCACGGAACCCCGTGAAGCCGTCGACCCCACCGACGTAGCTCCAGGGGTACTTCGAGCCCAGGTTGCCGAGGGCGGTGAACTGGGTTGCGGCGGCGGCCCACTGGTCGGTGAGGCAGAGCATCAGCGCGAAGGTCGAGCGGACCCAGACCCAGCCGGCCCCGTCAGCGAACGCCGGGTGTAGCACGGACCGCTGCGCGGCCTGCGCGATCTCGTCGATCACCGCCGGCTGTGCCAGGTAGTCGGCGCTCTCCTGGTCGTCGTCGATGTCCAGCCAGCGTTCCAGGTGCGCGTCGGCGATCAGCACGGCGTTGGGGGCCCCGTCGGGCGCGCTCTGGGCGCACTCCCGGGCGAAGGCGAACATCCGGTCCCAGTCGCCACTCCACTTCGGGCAGAGCTGCTGGAGCAGGCTGCTCTGTGCGGGCAGGTGGTGCGGATGGCGGTGGGCCAGGCGGTCGTAGCGGCGGCGCGCCTCGGACTGGCCCAGTTGCAGACCACGGGCGATGGCGAGTCGCTCGGTCCAGGCCGACGGGTCCTCCGGATACCGGGCGGTGACGTCGATGAGCACCTGCTCGGCGCGACGCAGGTGCTCGTGGAACTGCTCGAACTGGGACCGGCTGACATGTTTGGCCCGGTCGGCGCTGCGGATCCGCCAGCCGGCGCAGATGAGGTGGGTGCCGTGCAGGGTGCCGGCCAGTTGGTCGGTGGGGTCGTCGTCGTACACGCGCTGCAGGAACGGCCCGGCCCCCACATGGTCGCCGGCCTCCTTGACGAGCAGTGTGTGGAGCGCGGGGTCCCGGTCGGCGAACAGTGCCTGCACGGCCGGCCAGTCGGCGGCGTCGAGCGCCTTGCGCAGGTCGTTGACCTCGGGGTACGCGGCACCGGCGTCGAAGGTGGGGGCCGGTAGAGGGGCGGGCATGGCGGCGATCATAGATGATCAATTACGTCTGTGGTGTCCTCGTTGGAGGGGCCGCTCAGCCGGCGCGCAGCTCCTCCAGCACCGCGCCGGCCGCGCGCCACCCGCTGGCGAGAGCGCCCTGGATCGACGGGCTGTCCCGGTGGTCACCGGCCACGAACAGGCCCTCCCCCAACGACACGGGCTTGCGTAGCCGTCCCTGCGGTGGCGGTGCGGCGGGCAGCGCCTGCGGCACGGCCACGGTGGTGAGGTGAGTCCAGTCGGCGGTGGATCGGCCGTACAGCCGGGTCAACTCGGCCCGGATGGTCGGCTCGGGTGGGGCGGTCGGGCCGACCACCGAGGTGGCCACGAGGTGCCGCCCGGCGGGCGCGTACGTCGGGGCGGCGTTGCTGAGCACCACCGTGTTCGCCACGATCTCCCGTCGGTCGCCGTCGACGAGCAGGATCGGTTCGGTGAGTGGCGGCTCGGGCGCGCTGTGGTAGTAGGTGGTGTAGCTGTGCATGCGTACCGTCGCCAGGGCCGGCAGCAGCGCGGACGCGGCGGGCGGGTCGACGGCGACCACGACGGCCCGGCAGCTGATGTCGCCGGCCTGGGTGCGGACCCGGCCGGGCGCGACCTGCGCGACCGGGGTGTCCAGGTCGAGCAGGTCGGCGGGGAGCGGGTCGGCGATGGCCCGGGGCAGCGCGGCCATGCCCTCGGCGGGCAGGCCGATGCGGCCGCGGGCGAAGGAGCGCAACACCATCGCGAGGACGTGGCTGGAGGTGGCCAGCTCCCGATCGATGAACACACCGGACAGGAACGGCCGCAGCAACTCCTCGATGATCGCGTCGGAGAGGCCCGCCCGGCGCAGTGCCGTCTCGGCGCTGGTCTCCGGGGCGCTGAGCAGCCGGGACACCGGCAGGGTGGCGCAACCGGTCGCGAGCGCGGCAAAGCGCAGCCGGTCGAGCAGGGTGCCGACTCCGGCGAGCGCGGTGCCGGGTGCGCCGGTCGGCTCCCGCAACGGATTGACCAGCCGCAGCAGGTCGTCGCCCCGGCGCACCAGCACGCCCGAGGTGAAGTACCCGAGGTGCAGCCGGTCGGTGTCGAGCAGCGTGCCGAGCTGCGGGTAGGCGGTGTTGAGCACCTGGAAGCCCCGGTCGATGAGGTAGCCGTCGACGACGTCGGTGGCGACCCGGCCGCCGAGTCGGCCGCTGGCCTCCAGCAGCCGCCAGGGCACGCCGGCGCGGTGCAGCCGGCGGGCGGCGGCGAGGCCGGCCAGGCCACCGCCGACGATGACCACGTCCGTCTCAGCCAGCATCGCGCGCCTCCCGCTCACCGTTCGTCCGGGACAACCGGCCCGGCCACCAGATCTTCGGCCCGATGTCGTACGCGAGCGCGGGCACCAGCAGCGACCGGACGATGATCGTGTCGATCAGTACCCCGATCGCGACCGCCGTACCCAACTCGACGAGCACCACGAGGGGCAGTACGGCGAGGGCGGAGAAGGTCGCGGCGAGCACGATGCCAGCGGAGGTGATCACGCCGCCGGTGACGGCGAGGCCGGCCAGCACCCCGGCACGGGTGCCGCGCTTGAGCGACTCCTCCCGGACCCGACTCATCAGGAAGATGTTGTAGTCGATGCCGAGGGCGACCAGGAAGACGAACGCGAACAGCGGGAACGACGAGTCCACCCCGGGGAAGTCGAACACGTGCCGGAACAGCAGCGCGCAGAGGCCGAGGGTGGCCGCGAAGCTGAGCAGCACGGTGCCGATCAGCAGCAGCGGGGCGAGCAGCGCTCGCAGCAGCAGGGCCAGGATGACCGCGATGACCACCAGCACCACCGGGATGATGACGTTCTGGTCGCGCTTGGCGGCGTCGGAGGTGTCCACGTTGATCGCCGTGAAGCCGCCGACCACCGCGTCCGCGCCGGGCACCTGGTGTACGGCCACCCGCAGCTCCCGGATGGTCCGCTCGGCCCCGTCGCTGTCCGGCGGATCGGCCAGGGTGGCCTCCAGTTGCACCCGCCCGTCGACGACCTTCGGGGCGGCGTTCGGGTTGGGTGGGCCGGTCTGCGGGCCGGCGGTGCGGGGGCGGACGTCGGCGACGCCCGGTACGCCCTGCGCCACCTGGGCGACCTGCCGGGCGGTCCGCTCGGTGGTGAAGATGGTGGCCGGGCTGCCCGTGCCGGCCGGGAAGTGCCGGGAAATCACCTCCTGGCCGTCCACCGAGTCGGTGCGCTGGGTGAACAGGTCGGACTGCCCGAGCGTGGTGGCGCCGAGCTGGGTGAGGCCCAGCGTGAGGACGGCGAGCACGACCGCGGTGCTCAGCCAGATCGGTCGGGCGTGCCGGGCCACGAAACCGGCGACGCGGCTCCAGACGCCGTGCTCGGCGCGCGGGTCGGCCTGGTCCTCCCGGGGGCGTCGTGGCCAGAACGCCCATCGGCCGCCGAGTACCAGCAGCGCGGGCAGGAAGGTGAGCATCACCAGCAGGGTGGCGGCGATGCCGATCGCGGCGACCGGGCCGAGCGCCCGGTTGGAGTTGAGGCTCGACAGCAGCAGGCAGAGCAGGCTGACGATGACGGTGCCACCGGAGGCGATGATGGCGGGCGCGGCACCCTTCCACGCGGTCCGCATGGCGTCCCACGGTCGGGCGTGGCGGTGCAACTCCTCCCGGTAGCGGGCGATCAGCAGCAGCGCGTAGTCGGTGCCGGCACCGAAGACCAGCACGGTGAGGATGCCCTGCGCCTGCCCGTTGAGCTTCACCACGTCGGCGTCGGCGAGCAGGTAGACGAAGACCGAGGCCAGGGCGTACGACATGCCGGCGGCGAGCAGCGGAAACACCCAGAGCACCGGGCTGCGGTAGACCACCAACAGGATGATCAGCACCACCACCAGGGTGACCAACAGCAGTGGCCCGTCGATGGCGGAGAAGACCTTGATCAGGTCGGCGAGGAGGCCGGCGGGTCCGGAGACATCCACGGTGAGCCCGTCCCGGTCCCCGCCGGTGATGTCGCGGAGCTGGTCGACGACCGAGCCGATCTCCTCCCCCTCGGCGTCGTCCACCGGCACGACGACCTGGAGGGCCTGGCCGTCCTCGCTCGGAATGGGTGGCGGCAACGGGGTGAGCACGCCGGGCACCTGGGCGAACCGGGCGGCGTCGGCGCTGACCCGCTGCCGGTCGGCGTCGGTGATCCCGGTCGGCCGTTCGTAGACGACAAGCGCCGGAATGGTCTGCCTGTCGACGAAGTCGCCGCCGAGGTCCTGGGCGCGGGTCGCCTCGGCGTCGGTGGGCAGGAAGGCGGCGTTGTCGTTGGTGGCGACCTCGCTGAGCCGCCCGGCGTACGGCCCGGCCACGCCGCCGATCACCAGCCAGGCCAGCACGACCGCCACCGCGATCAGCGTGGCCCTGCCGCCACGTCCGGACATCCGCACTCACCCCAAGGATCGACGCATCAATCGACGCAGCGAAAGCCTCAGTCGACATCGACCATCCTGCCGGCCACGGAGGCCCTTAGCGGGCCAAACCTCTCATTCCGCCCCCGCGCCCCGCGCCCCGCGCCCCGCGCCCCGCGCCCCGCGCCCCGCGCCCCGCGCCCCGCGCCCCGCGCCCCGCGCCCCGCGCCCCGCGCCAAGATCGTCGCAACTTCGGGGATGTTGCTGCCTCAGGCACGCGGGAGGCAGCAACATCCCCGAAGTTGCTGTCTCGAACGCCGGCCCCTGCGCACCGGCGGAGAGGGCGACGGGTGGGACGGGTACGAAGAGAACGCCCGCCGGCATCAGGCCGACGGGCGTTGGGTGGAGAAGCTCCCCCGATTGGACTCGAACCAATAACCTGCCGGTTAACAGCCGGCTGCTCTGCCAATTGAGCTACAGGGGATCGTGCACCGCGCGCCCCCGGATCACCCCGGTGCCGTGCGACGGGAAAAGAATACAGGACATCCCCCGGTTGCGGTCCAGTGGGTTCCGCCGCACCCGCCGATGATCAAGCTGCACAGGTCACGGCCCGCGACGCATTGACAATCGGGGTAAATCGCCATCCCGGCACAAGCATGCTTGAGCGGAGAGCAGGATGGGTAGTTAGCTGCGGACAGAGGACGCAGGCGCGAACAGGTCGCCTTCCGACGGGGCAACTCGCCGGGGCGACGGCGCGTCAGGTACGGAAGGAGCCGCCATGCGCGGAAAGATCATGTTTCTTGGCGGGCTGGCTGCGGGATTCGTCCTGGGCGCCCGTGCCGGCCGGGAAAAGTACGAGGAGCTCGTTGTTCGGGGCCGCAAGGTGCTCGACCACCCGACCGTCCAGGAGGCGGCCGGGGTCGCGCAGGCCCAGGCCAACAAGCTCTACAGCGAGGGCAAGGACAAGCTCGGCCAGACCAGACTGGGCGAGAAGCTGGGCACCGGTAACGGCAGCACCGGCACGCAGGAGCTGACCGCCGCCGACGACGCGTTCGCCGGCACGCCCGCCACCGTGGGCGCCAAGGCGGGCACCAGCACGGTCGGCACGACCTCCGGGTCGCCGTCGTCCACCAACAGCCCCCGCACCAAGCCGTCCGGCTCGGGCACGAACGCCAGCACGCTCTGACCAATCGCACGTCGACGGGCCGGTCGCCGCAGGGCGACCGGCCCGTGGTCTGTCCGAGGTGCGGTCAGTCCTTGCTGCTGAACGCCGCGTCGAAGGCCGCGCTCGGTGCGTCGAAGGCCAGCCGACGGACGAACTGCAAAGCCTCCGGGGCGCCGACCAGCCGGTCCATTCCGGCGTCTTCCCACTCGACCGAGATCGGGCCGGTGTAGCCGATCGCGTTCAGCGCGCGGAAGCAGTCCTCCCAGGGCACGTCGCCGTGCCCGGTGGAGACGAAGTCCCACCCGCGGCGCAGGTCGGCCCAGGGCAGGTGCGAGGCGAGCCGGCCACGCCGGCCGTCGCCGGTGCGCACCTTCGCGTCCTTGCAGTCCACGTGGTAGATCCGGTCGGCGAAGTCGAAGATGAAGTTCACCGGGTCCAGCTCCTGCCAGACGAAGTGCGACGGATCCCAGTTCAGCCCGAACGCGGGCCGGTTGCCGATCGCCTCGAGCGTCCGCTTGGTCGTCCAGTAGTCGTACGCGATCTCGCTGGGGTGGACCTCGTGCGCGAACCGCACCCCGACCTCGTCGAACACGTCGAGGATCGGGTTCCACCGGTCGGCGAAGTCCTGGTAGCCGCGCTCGATCATCGACGGCGGCACCGGCGGGAACATCGCCAGGGTGTGCCAGATCGACGAACCGGTGAAGCCGACGACGGTCTTCACTCCGAGCTTCGCCGCCGCCCGCGCGGTGTCCTTGATCTCCTCGGCGGCCCGCTGACGAACCCCCTCGGGCTCCCCGTCGCCCCAGATCCGGCCCGGCAGGATGTCCTGGTGCCGCTCGTCGATCGGGTGGTCGCAGACCGCCTGACCAACGAGGTGGTTGGAGATCGTGAAGACCTCAAGGTTGTGCTTCGCGAGGGTCTCCCGCTTGCGCTCGACGTACGAGTCGTCGGCGAGCGCCTTGTCGACCTCGAAGTGGTCGCCCCAGCAGGCGATCTCCAGACCGTCGTACCCCCACTCGGAGGCGAGCCGGCAGACCTCCTCGAAAGGTAGGTCGGCCCACTGGCCGGTGAAGAGCGTGATGGGTCGCGCCATTGTTCTTCTCCCCTGTTGTCATGGGGGATTCCAGGTGCGGACCGGGGCGAGGGTGACCGGACGTACGCGGCACCGAGCGGTCACCGGTGGGTGCGGACGCACCTGGCCCGGCGGGTTGCGCCTCCCACCGGGTCACCGGCCACCAGCACGGTCGCCGCCCCCACCCTATTTCCGTGGCACCCGATTGCGAAAGCCCTGCGGGGCGATCATCATTCGGCCAGCTCCTCGGGCGCCGGCAGGGCGGCCCGCACGGTGAAGCCGCCACCGGCGCGCGGGCCAGCGGACAACGTGCCGCCGAGGCGTTCCGCGCGCCTGCGTACCCCGAGCAGACCCCGCCCGGCGTCCTGGCTGTCACCGCCGGACGGCAGGGGGCCGGCGCCCTCGTCGCGGACCTCGATGGTGATGCCCGTGGCGTCGTAGCGCAGGCGGACCGCGACCGGCGCGCCGGGAGCGTGCCGGCCCGCGTTCGTCAACGATTCCTCGATGATCCGGTACGCCACCGCGTCGACCGGTCCCGGCAGCGGCCGGGGTTGACCGGCCAGGCTCCACCGCACCGGCTGACCGGCGGCGAAGCCCTCCACCAGCGCGTCGAGGCGGTTCAGACTGCCCGTCGGATCGAACGGGTCGTCCAACTCCTCCGGGCGCCGAAGCGCACCGCGCAGCCGATGCCCCTGCTCCAGCACCATCCCGCGCCACTGCGCGAACCGCCCCATGCAGGTCAAGGTACGGCAGTCGGCTGTGCGCCGGTCTCCCGCGTCGCCGGAACGCGCGACCCGGTCGGCGCTCTCGACGGGCCGCGTGCGGCCGGCGCGCCGCCGGGCGAGGCACACGGTCGCCGGCCACGAGCGCGCGGACCGACCGGGGGCACACATCGGTGCGAGCGCTATACCTCTGAGTCATAACTATGACCCACAGGTATAGCGCTCGCAGGTGACACCACTCCCGGAGCCTCGCGGCCGGGCCAGAGCCGAGCCGACACGACCGGCCGGGAGGGGCCGACGCCGTGGGCGTCGACCCCTCCCGCTCTAGTCGGTCAGGGCAGGGTCCACTTCTGGTTGGCCGCGCCGAGGCAGGTCCAGAGGTGTACGGCGGTACTGTCCGCCGAGTTGTTTCCGGAGACGTCGAGGCACTTGCCCGACGACGGGTTGCGCAGGCTGCTGTCGGAGGACTGGGCCGCCCAGTTCTGCGCGGCACTGCCGTTGCAGGTCCAGAGCTGGATCTTGGTGCCGTTGGCGGTGGCACCACCGTTGACGTCCAGGCACTTGCCGAGCGCCCTGATGGTCGAGCCGGACACGGTCCAGTTCTGCGCCGAGCCGCCGTTGCAGGTGTAGAGCTGGATCTGGGTGCCGTCGGCGGTGCCGCCGCCGCGCACGTCCAGGCACTTGCCCGCCAGGCCCTTGATCGGGCCGACGCCGGGGGTGCCGCCGCCGCCCTTGACCAGGGTGAAGTCGTCCAGGTCGAAGAGCCCCGTGCCGCTACCGGTGAAGGTGAGGTAGAGGTTCTGGGTGCTGGACGGGACGTTGGAGAGCGTGGTGGTGACGTTGGCGTACGTCGACCAGCTGCCGGTGTTGGGCACCGCGACAGTGCCGAGCACCGGGCCGGTGGCCGAGCCGGTCCGCACCTGGATGGCGCCACCCGCCCCGCCGGAGACGACCCGGGCCATGAACGAGGTGACCCCGGTCAGGTTGACCCCGTTGTACGCGGCCCAGTCACCCGGCTCGATGTAGCCGAGGGTCTGCCCACCGTTGGCGCCCTCCTTGGTGAACGCGGAGACGCCGTTGGCCGAGCTGAACGCCTCGGCCTGGATCGTGCCGGTGGGCGTCGGGGTGGTGCCCAGCTCCTTGATCCGGATGTTGCGGAACGCGACGTCGTCACCGGTGCCGTGGTTCTGGATGCCGATGTGGCCGGCGAGTGAGCGGACCGGGTCGGTGTTGGTGAAGTCGTTGATCTTCACCCCGTTGAGCAGGACCTGCAGCCGCTCGCCCTCGACCAGCAGCTCGTAGGTGTTCCACTCCCCCGGCGCGTTCAGCGCCGCGTCGCGGGCCGCGGTGTCGGCGGCCTTGTACGTGTAGACCGCGCCGGTGGTGCGGTCGACCGCGTCGGTGGCGTCGATCTGGACCTCGTAGCCGTTGTTGATCGCCGACTGCGGGTCACTCGACGGCGGGAAGCCGATGAAGATGCCGGAGTTGTCGTCCCCGGCCATCTTCCAGTCCAGCTTCAGCGAGTAGTTGGTGAACTGCTTGGCGTTGTACCAGAACAACCCCATGCCGCCCACGGAGGTCAGGGTGGCGTCGGAGTTGGCGAAGTTACCCGGGCCGGCCTGCGACCAGCCGGTCGTCGAGCCGTTGTAGAGCGGGGTGTAACCGGTCTCCGGCCGGCAGTCGGCCTTGCTCCGACCGGAGGCGTACCGGATGCCACCGAGCAGGTGCGACCGGAACGCCGGCTCCGCGTACGACGCCTGGGTGTGCCCGGCCCCGGTGTAGAAGGACCGGCCGCCGTTGTAGCTCTTGCACCAGCTCAACGGGTGGTCGGCGCCCATGCCGCCGCCGGAGTACGACGACTCGTCGAGCGTGGCGAGCACGTGGGCGGTCGAGCGGGCGTTGGTGCGGTAGTTGTACCACTCGTCGGTGCGGGTCCAGGTCTGCGGCAGGTGACCGGTCGCGGCGTGCCCCCGGTCCTCCACCTTGACGTTGGCCTGCTGGATCGCCGGGTGCGAGGCGAACCACGCGCCCACCAGATTGCCGTAGAACGGCCAGTCGTACTCGGTGTCGGAGGCCGCGTGCACGCCCACGTAACCGCGGCCGGAGGCGATGTACGACTCGAACGCGGTCTGCTGGCTGGCGTTGAGCACGTCGCCTGTGGTGTTGAGGAAGACGACCGCCTCGTACTGGGCGAGGTTGGAGGTGGTGAACGTGTTCGCGTCCTCCGTGGCGGTGACTGTGAAGTTGTTCGCCGCGCCCAGGTCCCGGATGGTCTGGATGCCGACCGGGATCGCGTCGTGCCGGAAACCGGCGGTCTTGGAGAAGACCAGCACGTCGTACGGGGCGTCGGCGGCGCTGGCCGGGGTGGCCGGGGTGGTGCAGGCGATGACGGCGAGTGCGGCCAGGGCCGCACCGAGGACGGGTCGCAGGCGTCTGCGCATATCGCTCTCCTAACTGCGGTTAGGAAGGGCCCCTCGCCCAACCGTAGGCGATGACGAGGGGCCCCACCACTCAGCTCAGGGCAGGATCCACTTTTGGTTGGCCGCGCCGAGGCAGGTCCACAGGTGGACCGCCGTGCTGTCGGCGGAGCTGTTGCCGGAGACGTCGAGGCACTTACTCGACGCCGCGTTGCGTAGCGTGCCGTCGGCCTGCGCGGCCCAGTTCTGCGCCGCGGTCCCGTTGCAGGTGTAGAGCTGGATCTTGGTGCCGTCGGCGGTGCCGGCGCCGGCGACGTCCAGGCACTTGCCCAACGACTTGATCGTGGAGTTCGGCGTGACCGCCCAGGTCTGGGCCGCGCTGCCGTTGCAGGTGTAGATCTGGATCTGCGTGCCGTCGGCGGTGGAGGCGTTGCGGACGTCCAGGCACTTGCCACCCAGGCCCTTGATCGGCCCACTGCCGCTGGTGGCGGTGCCGGTGACGAACGTGAACGCGTCCAGGTCGTAGAGCGCCCCGGTGCCCGACCCGGCGAAGGTCAGGTACAACGTGGTCGTCCCGGTCGGTGGGCTGGTGATCGTGCCGGTCACGGTGGCGAAGGTTTCCCAGCCGCCGGTCACCGGGACCGTGGCCGAGCCGAGCACCGTGCCGGTGGCCGAGCCGGCCCGGACCTGGAGGGTGCCACCGGCGCCCGCCGAGGAGACCCGGGCGTTGAACGAGGTCACGTTGCCCAGCCGGTACGGCTGGAACGCGATCCAGTCGCCGTTGTTGATGTCACCGACGGTCTTGCCGCCCTCGGCCGTGGCCTTGCTGAACACGTTGACCCCGGACGAGGTGCCGAAGAACTCGGCCTGCCGGTGCCGCGGCGGCAGCGTGTGCTGGGTGTGCGTGGTCAGGCCACCGGCGTCGGTGTACTCGGCGTCGAAGATCGCGAAGATGTTCGCCGCGTCGTCGTGCTCACCGTCGACCGGGATGGTGATCGAGCCGGAGCACCCGGTCTTCGAGGTGATCTGGTGCCCGTGCTGGTCGTGCCCGAGCACGTAGGTCATCTTGACCTTCGTGCAGTCGATCGTGCCGTCCTCCGGGTCGGTGACCGTGATGCTGTAGGGCACCGTGTCGCCGAAGCTGAACAGCTGGCCGTTGCCGGGGTTGTTGATGGTGACCGTCGGCGCGGTGTTGCCGACACTGATCCGTACGCTGCTGCTGCCGGTGGCGCCCTGCGGGTCCCGCACGGTCAGCGTGGCGGTGTAGGTGCCGTTCGTGGAGTACGTCTTCGTCGGGTTGGCGGCGGTCGAGGTGGTCCCGTCACCGAAGGCCCACGAGTACGTCAGCGTGCCGCCCTCGGGGTCGGACGAGCCCGCCGAGGAGAACGTCACCGCGAGCGGTGCCGCACCGGAGGTCCGGTTGGCGTTGGCGACCGCAGTCGGTGCCCGGTTGCCACTGCCGACGTAGTCGAAGCGGTAGAGCGCCGAGTTGGCGTCGCCGTTGAAGTAGCCGGTGCCGTAGTCGAGCACGTAGTAAGCGCCGTCCGGGCCGAACGCCGAGTCCATCACCTGCTTGCCGACCCAGGGGAAGGTGTCGATGGTGCCCCGGGAGCCGTCGGAGTTGACGTGGATCGGCTTGATCCAGCCCCGGCCGAACTCGGTGGCGAAGAACTGCCCGTCGAACGACTGCGGGAACTTGGTGGTGGAGGTCGACGAGGCGTTGTACCGGTAGACCGGGCCACCCATCGGCGACTCGGAGCCGCCGCCGAACTCGGTCGGGGTGCCGGCGTCGCCCGCGTACCGGATCCAGGCGGGCTGGGCCGGCGGCAGGGTGGTCAGGCCGGTGTTGCGGAACGAGTTGTTCGTCGGCCCGCTGGCGCAGTTGTACTTCGCCCCGCTGGCGTTGCTGGCGAAGTCCCACTCGTTGTACGTCTCGGTGGAGGTGTTGGTGCCGGTGCAGTACGGCCAGCCGAAGTTGCCCGGCGCGGCGACCCGGTTGAACTCCACCTGGCCGGACGGCCCGCGGGTGGAGCTGGTGGTGCCGGCGTCCGGCCCGTAGTCACCGACGTAGACGACACCGGTGGCCTTGTCCACGCTGATCCGGAACGGGTTGCGGAACCCCATCGCGTAGATCTCCGGACGGGTCCTGGCCGTGCCGGGCGCGAACAGGTTGCCCGAGGGGATGGAGTACGAGCCGTTGGCGTTCACCTTGATCCGCAGGATCTTGCCGCGCAGGTCGTTGGTGTTGCCGGCGCTGCGCTGCGCGTCGTACCCCGGGTTGCGGTTGGTCCGCTCGTCCAGCGGTGAGTAGCCGGCGGACTCGAACGGGTTGGTGTCGTCACCCGTCGACAGGAAGAGGTTGCCGGCAGCGTCGAAGTCGATGTCCCCACCGACGTGGCAGCACAGCCCACGGTCGGCCGGCACGTCGAGTACGTCGACCTTGCTCGACTGGTTGATCGTGAAGTCGGCGTTGAGGGTGAACCGGGAGAGGCGGTTCACTCCCTGCCAGGCGGAGAAGTCGGTGCCGGTGGCCGGCGCGTCGCCACCGGGGGTGGAGAGCGGCGGTGCGTAGTAGAGGAAGATCTGCCGGTTGCTGGCGAAGTTGGGGTCGACCCCGACGCCCTGCAACCCCTCCTCGTCGTGGTTGTAGACCGACAGGGTGCCGACCACGGAGGTGGTGCCGCTCGCGTCGGTGCGGCGCAGGGTGCCGTTGCGGGCGGTGTGCAGGACCGAGCGGTCCGGCAGCACGGCCAGCGACATCGGCTCGCCCATGTCGGTGACGCCGCGGGCGAGTTCGACCTGCTGGAAGTCGGTGGCGACGATCGTGTGCGCCTGTGCGGGGGGCGAGCCGGCGGCGAGTGCGACAGTGCCGGCGGCGACCGCCAGCAGCAGCGCCGATCCGGCGGAGGACCATCGTCGAGATCGATGGCGTGGAGCGTCCTTGATGGACATGTGTGCTGCCCCTTCCTGACGAGTGACTGCCAGGCGGGCGCGCGCCGTCGCGCCGGATGCCGTAGCGGTGATGGTGGGGGTCGATGGGTTACCGCGCCGCCGGTTCACCTCGACGAAACATTGTCGTGTTGGTCACGACACTAAGTTGCGAGTGTCGATGTGTCCATACCTTCCGGTGGTCCTACGCCAACTTTCGTCGATCCGTTCGAAAGTCGGCGATCGGATGCGGCACGCACCAGCGCTCACCGCCCGATCTCGTTGACAGCCAGATCGAGCCATGCCAGCTTGTGGGTCACGGTTGCGCGGGTACCGATGAGACGGGGATGACCAGTGACACCTGTCAACGGGGGAATCGCATCGGCTGTCGGCCCACCCGGCCGCCGCCGCACCGCCTCGGCACTGCTGGCCGCGAGCGTCCTTCTTCCCCTTGGCGCCTGCGGCACCGATGGGCAGAGCGAAGCCCGGGACGAGCTGAGCGAGCGCATCGACACCGTCGCGGCGGAGACGACCCGTTGGGCTGAGCGCAAAACCGGCGGAGGCCGTCTGCCCGACACCCGCCAGGTCCTGCGACATGTCGTGACGACCGTGGACGCCAACGCCCGCGACCTGGGCACGGAGATCCGGGTCATCGAGCCCGATGGCACCGGCCAGCTCGGTGAGGCACGCGTCGCCCTCGAGGGCAGAAGCTCGGGTTGGCTCTGGCCGCAGGTCGAATCCACTTACGTCTTCTGTGCGCGATTCACCGTGACGCGGCAACCTGGGCGTCCGCGGGACGTGTCGGCCAAGCTCTTCGACTGCCCGCCCGGCGCCGTCCCCTCCGGATGGAACCCGACCGACCCCCCCGGATGGATCCCGACCGACCCCTCCTTGCCGGTTCCCACCGGCTCCCCCTCCTGACCGGCCCCCGACTCTCGATCTTCGTCACGACTGCCGACCGGTCACCTGACTGGCGAGATCCATCAGAGCCACCTGCACCGAAGACGGAATTGGCACAGCCGCGAGCGCATCCGACGCGGCCTGCTTACGTATCCTGATCATCTGCTCGATCCGGTCCCGGGCGCCGGTGGCCTCGATGATCTCGCGCAGCTCGACCGCGCCGTCAGCATCCAACTCGGGGTTGCCGAACAGTTCCCGGAGTCGGGCCATCTGCGACCGGTCGGCGGCACTACGGGCCAACGCCATCATCACGGTCGGCTTGCCCTCACGCAGGTCGTCCAGGACCGACTTGCCGGTGACCGCCGGGTCCCCGAAGACGCCCAGCACGTCGTCGCGGAGTTGGAAGGCGTCACCCAACGGGTCACCGAACTCACCCAGCGCGGCGATCAGCTCCGGCCCCGCGCCGGCCAGGGCCGCCCCGATCTGCAACGGCCGGGTCACCGTGTAGCGGGCCGCCTTCATCCGGATCACGGTGAGCGCGCTGGCCACCGAGCCGTCACCCACACCCGAGACCAGGTCCAGGTACTCCCCCGCGATCACCTCGGTGCGCATCAGCGCGAACACGCCGTACCCGCGGTGCACCTGTTCGGTGCTCAGCCCGCACTCGTGGAACATCTGATCCGACCAGGCCGCACAGAGGTCCCCGCAGAGAAGGGCGGTGTTGCGCCCGTACGCCTCCGGGTCACCGCGCCACGCCGAGCGGGCGTGCAGGTCGGCGAAGAGCCGGTGCACCGACGGCTCGCCCCGGCGGCGGTCGCTGCCGTCCAGGATGTCGTCGTGGATCAGCGCGAAGGCGTGGAACAGCTCCAGCGCGGCGGCGGCCACCACGATCGGGGTGCCGTCGGGTGCCCCCGCGCCGCGCCAGCCCCAGTAGCAGAACAGCGGGCGGATCCGCTTCCCACCGGCCAGCACGAACCGTTGCAGGGCGGTGAACACCCCTCGGGGCGCCCCGTCGGGCCAGTCCGGACCCTGCCGTTCGAGGAACCCGGCCAACTCCGCGTCGAAGCGTGCCCGCAGCCCGCTGGCGTCGGCGGGCGCGACGGCCACCGTCACGACCCCTCCCCCGGCCCGCCGTCACGCAGCCCGGCCAGTTCCAGCAGCAATGCCTTGACCTCGGTCGCGGCGATCTTGTCCCGGGCCGCCGCCGGGTCGGAGCAGAGCAGCACCGGGGCGTCCGCCGGGTCGTCCGGCAGCCGCCCGTGTGAGCCCTTCACCGCCCGCGCGCCGGCGTCCAGGCCGACCGCGCTCATCAGGTACCGCATGCCGAGCTTCTTGCGGGCCAGGGCCACCCCGGCGCGGGCCTTCGCGGCACCGGGGTTGGCCGGGTCGAAGAACAACTCGGCGGGGTCGTAACCCGGCTTCCGATGAATCTCCACGAGCCGGGCGAAGTCCGGCGCTTGGGCGTCGTCCAGCCAGTAGTAGTAGGTGAACCAGGCGTCCGGCTCGGCCACCAGCACCAGTTCACCGGCGCGCGGATGGTCCAGCCCGTGTGCGGCCTTGCCGTCGGCGTCGAGCACCTCGGCCACGCCGGGCAGGCCGGCGCAGAGCTTCGCCACCGCCGGCACGTCCGCCGGGTCCTTGACGTAGACGTGCGCGATCTGATGGTCGGCGACCGCGAACGCCTTCGACGTCCACGGGTCGAGGTACTCCATGCCGGCCTGCGTGTGCACGCGCAGCAGCCCCTCGGAGCGCAGCAACCGGTTGACGTCCACCGGCCGGGACACGTCGGTGATGCCGTACTCGGACAGCACCACCACTGTGGCGTCCCGGGCACGGGCGGCGTCCAGCAGCGGACCGAGCACCGCGTCCAGCTCGGCCGCCGCGGCGGCGGCCTGGGCCGACGACGGGCCGAAGCGTTGCAGGTCGTAGTCCAGGTGCGGGACGTAGACCAGGGTGAGGTCGGGTGACACGTCGGCGAGGATCTGCTCGGCCGCCTGGCAGATCCACCGCGACGACGGCAGCCCGGCCGTCGGCCCCCAGTAGGTGAACAGCGGGAAGGTGCCCAGCCGCCCGGTGAGCGCGTCGTGCAGCTCCGGCGGGTCGGTGTAGCAGTCCGGCTCCTTGCGCCCGTCGGCGTAGTAGACCGGTCGGGGCGTCACCGTCCAGTTGACGTCCGCGCCCATGGCGTACCACCAGCAGACGTTGGCCACGGTGTAGCCGGGCTCGGCCCTGCGGGCCGCCTGCCAGAGCTTCTCCCCGCCGACCAGCGCGTTGTGCTGCCGCCACAGCAGCACCTCGCCCAGCTCCCGGAAATACCACCCGTTGCCGACGATCCCGTGCCCGCTGGGCGGCTCGCCGGTCAGGAAGGTGGACTGCACCGAACAGGTCACGGCGGGCAGCACGGTGCCCAGTTCGGCCCGGAAGCCGCCGTCGGCGACCCCGCGCAGCCGGGGCATGTGCGCCAGTAACCGTGGGGTCAATCCCACCACGTCGAGGACCACAAGTCGCCGGCTCATCGCGTCACCCCCATGCTCACGGTTCGGTCTGCGGTCAGGCCGAGGCCGACCAACTCGTCTCGGGCGAAGGCCAGCTCCGCGGCAATGCCGGCGGCCAGCTCCGCGTCGGTGCCGGGCCGTCGTGCGGCCGGCAGCACCCCCCAGGTGTACGTCTCGACGTCGAGGTGGTCACAGCCCGCGGTCGGCGCGTCGAAGAGCGCTCTCAGGGCCGTGCGGAGCACCGGCAGGGTCGAGCCGAGCGGCTCCTCGGGTGGGGCGTGCAGGGGCACGTGGTAGTGCACCCGCCACGGGCCGGGCAACTCCCGGTCCAGTGCCTCGTCCAGGTCGTCGGCCGCGTACGCCGGGTCGGCCGGGTCGGCCACGCCCGCGCAGCCGGCGCCCCGGGTCTGGTGCAGGAACCGCGGCTCCACCCAGCGGCGCAGCGCGTCGGCCCCGCCGGCCGGGTCGGCCGCCTCGACGGCGGCGGATACCTGCACCTTCACCACCGGCAGCCCCGCCGCCCGCAGACGCTCCAGCGCCTCGGCCGGCTCCTCCCACGCGCAGGCCAGGTGGGCCAGGTCGACGCAGACACCCAACCGCTCGGTGTCCATCCCGGACAGCAGCTCGGCGGCCTGGCCCGTGCTCTCCACCACGCAGCCCGGCTCCGGCTCGAAGGCGACCCGCACCTCGCGGCCGGTGTCGCGCTGCACGGCGGCCAGGCCGGCGGCCAACTGGTCCAGCCGGCCGCGGGCCGTGTCGGCCCGAGCGGTGTCCCAGGGTTGACGCCAGGCCAGTGGCAGCGTGGAGATCGAACCCCGGGCCGCGTCGTCGGGCAGCAGGTCGGCGAGCACCCGGGCCAGGTTCAGGGTGTACGTCAGGCGCTGCTCGGTGGTCCAGTCCGGGTGGTACACGTCCTGCTTGACCACCGGGGCCTGGAAGGCCGCGTACGGGAAGCCGTTGAGGGTGACCACCTCCAGCCCGCGCGCGTCCAGCTCGGTGCGCAACCGGCGGCGCAGCGTCGGGTCGGCGGCCAGCTCGGCGGCGACCGGGGCGGCAAGCCACAGGCCGAGCCCGAGCAGGTCACTGCCGAGCGCCTCGCGCACCGGCACGGCGTAGGTGTCCAGTTGACCGAGGATGCCGGCGAGATCCTCGGCGGGGTGCACGTTCGTGCAGTAACTGAGGTGGACGGTGTCGCCACCAGCGTGTCGCAGCCGCATCAGCTGCCGCCGCGCAGGATCGAGTTGCCCGTCTGCGGGTCCACCTTCTCGGCGACGTCCAGGTCGCTGAGGTCGAGCCGGCCGGACTGCCCGTAGAACTCCACCGGGTTGCGCCACAGCACCGCATCGACCTCGTCGTCGCTGAACCCGGCCAGCAGCATCGCCTCACCGGTGGCCCGGGTCAGCAGCGGGTCGGAGCGTCCCCAGTCGGCCGCCGAGTTGACAAGCATCCGGTCCGTGCCGTACTCGCGCAGCAGCTCGACCATCCGCTGCGGGGTCATCTTGGTGTCCGGGTAGATGGAGAAGCCCAGCCAGCAGCCGCTGTCCCGGACCAGCTTGACGGTCACCTCGTTGAGGTGGTCGACCACCACCCGACCGGGCTCGATGCCGGATTCGGCGACCACGGCGAGGGTCCGTTCGCATCCGCGCGCCTTGTCCCGGTGCGGGGTGTGCACGAGCGCCGGCAGGTCGTACGCCACCGCGAGGGCGAGCTGCGCGGCGAACGCCTCGTCCTCCTCCGGCGTCATCGAGTCGTACCCGATCTCGCCGACCGCCACCACCGCGTCCTTGTCCAGGTAGCGGGGCAGCAGGTCGAGGACCGGACGGCAGCGCGGGTCGTTGGCCTCCTTGGGGTTCAGGGCCACGGTGGCGAAGTGCCGCACCCCGAACTGCCCGGCCCGGAACGGCTCCCAGCCGATCAGCGAGTCGAAGTAGTCGGTGAACGAGGCGGCGCTGGTGCGTGGCTGACCCAGCCAGAACGACGGCTCCACCACGGCGCGTACGCCGGCGGCGGCCATCCGTTCGTAGTCGTCGGTGGTGCGTGAGGTCATGTGGATGTGCGGGTCGAAGATACGCATGTCACGCCTCTCGGGGCAGTGCGGCGGTGAGCCGGTCGAGCAGTTCGGTGGCGTCGGCGGGCAGGTCCCGGCCGGCGGCGTGCCGCTCGGCGGCGAGCGCCGCCAGCATCGCGGCCAACTCCCCGTCGGCGCGGGTCTCCAGGTCGGCGACCACCGCCAACGGCACACCGCTGAACACGCACTTGAGCACGGCCTGGCGCCAGGCGGCCGGGTCGAGGTGCCGGGCGTACGGGCCGAGGGCCGCGCCGACCAGCCGGGTGTCGTTGGTGCGGATCGCGTCGTGCAGCAGCGGCACCCCGGCGGCGCCGATCGGCAGCAACGGCAGGGCCCGCAGCACGGCTCGCCGTTCGGCCGCGTCACCGTGCTGGTAGAGGCTTTCGGCGTACGTCGCGTGGTCGCCGGGCAGGCTGGTGAGCAGCAGCACCCGGGCCGCGTCGTCGGCGGTCCAGCCGGGGGCGTCGGGCAGCGCGGCCCGACCGCAACGCCGTCCGGCGGCGGGGAAGAGCCGGGTGATCGCGGTGGGCTCGGTCGTGACCCGGCGCAGCGCCGTGTCCAGCCAATCGGGATCCGGTACGCCTCGCAGCGCGGCCCGTAGTGAATCCGGTGTCATCCCGTCTCCTCCCTCGTGCTGCTGTGCAGCTCCGCAGGTGTCCGACCGCGTCCTTTGCTCTGCTTCACTCCACGCGACGGTCGGTGTCCGGATCTGTCGCGTCCGTTGATGCAGAGCTGAGGGCCTGGGCAGGCACCTCCTGTCGCCGGCGGTCACCGCCTGTCGAGGTGGCCGCCGCGGCGCGCAGGAAATCGATGGACCGGGCGGCCACGTCCGGTGCGGCGTGCGAGTCGCGGGGCAGCTCGACGGCGACCAGGCCGCGGTAGCCGGCCTCGGCCAGGGCCGCCAGCACGGGCGGAAAGTCGATCTCGCCGACGCCGAACTCCAGGTGCTCGTGCACGCCCCGGCGCATGTCGTCGATCTGCACGTTGACCAGGTGCCCGGCCACCTCCGCGACGCACTGCGGCACGGGCCACGGCTCCAGGCAGCGACAGTGGCCGATGTCGAGGGTGATGCCGAACCGGGCCGGGTCACCGAGGGCCGCGCGCAGCCGACGCCAGTCGGCGATGTCCTGCACCAACATCCCCGGCTCGGGCTCGAAGCCGAGGGTGACGCCGGCGCTGTCGGCCGCGTCGACAACCGTGGCGCAGCCGGCGACCAACCGGTCCCAGGCGCACTGCGGCGACACCGTCTCGGGTCGGACACCGGCCCAGAACGAGACCGCCTCCGCGCCCAGGTCGGCGCCGATCCGGACGGCCCGGCGCAGGAACTCGATCCGCCGGGTCGGGTCGTCGTGCAGCAACGTCGGGGCGTGCTTGTGCCACGGGTCGAGCAGGTACCGGGCCCCGGTCTCGATCACCACCGCCAGACCCAGGTCCTCCAACCGCCGACCGAGGACGGCGACCCGGCGTGCGAGCCCGGGCGCGAACGGGTCCAGGTGGTCGTGGTCGAGGGTGAGTGCCACCCCGTCGTAACCGAGGTCGGCGAGGACGGCGAGCGCGTCGTCGAGTCGGTGGTTGGCGAAGCCGTTCGTGCCGTACCCGAGGCGCAACGTCGTGGCGTCGGCCGTCGGCGGTGCGGGTCGGGGGTGGGGAACGGTCATGTCGGGGAGACTTTCCGGGCCAGGCGTCGACCCAGCGGCGCGGCCGCCGCGACCGCCAACCCGAGCAGGCCGGCGCCGCCGCGCGCGGTGAGCGCTCCCTGCAGGGCGGGCAGTCCGGTGATCCCCGCGCCGACCGCGGCGCGAACCCGCCCGGCCGACGGGTCCCGGATCACCTCGACCTGGGCCGCGCCGTAGCGGGCGGCGTACCACCCGGCCAGCACGGCGGGCAGCACGGCCGCGACCTTTGCCGATCGGGTACGACTCACGCGCGCGCCGGCCTCGTCGGTGGCCCGACCCTGGACGGTGGCACCGCTGCGGTCGGCGGCTCGGGCGGCCTCGCGCCGGGCGTGCGGGATGGCGGCGCTGGCGGCGACGAGCGCGGTGCCCGCGAGGGTACGCATCGGCAGGGCCGCGTCGGCGCCACTGACCTCCCGGCGGGACAGCGCGGTGACCGTCCAGGTGTGCGCGGCGACGGTGACCGCCGCCGGCAACGCCCTGGTCACCCGGCCGCCGGACGCGCCGAGCAGCACATCCAGCCCTCGGCAGGCGGCCATCACGGCCGGCCCGGCGGCGGTGTTCTTGGCCAGCAGGTCGTACCCCCAGATGGTGGCGGCCAGCGGCACGGCGAGCGCGGCGGCGCGGCGACCGCCCGCGGCGGCGGCCAGGCCCACGCCGGCGGCGGTGAGGCCCGCCGCGAGACCGACCGCGGCGGCCGGGGTGATCCGCCCGCTGGGGATCGGCCGCTCGGGCCGCTCCACGGCGTCCAGGCCCCGGTCGGCCCAGTCGTTGGCGGCCATGCCGGCCCAGTAGAGCAGCACCGAAGCGCCGGCCAGGGCGGGGGTACGCGGACCCAACGCGCCGGCTGCCGCCGCTCCGGCGACCACGTCACCGGGAACGGAGAGCGCCGCCGGTGCCCGGACCAGCTCGGCGAGGTCAGCCAGCGTGGTCATCGGCACCGTCCGCGCCGGCGTGCAGAAGCCGCGTGAAGTCGGTCAGCCGGGCCCACTGCTCGCCCAGGGAGTGGCTGGGCGTGCCGAGCGGGTCCTTGAAGAAGAAGCCCAGCTCGGTCAGCGGACCCACGTGCCCGGCGGCGTGCGCGGCGGCGGTGAGTCGGGCCAGGTCGAGCACCAGCGGCGCGGCCAACGCGGAGTCGCAGCCGTGCCAGGTGAACTCCATCCGCATGCCGGTGCCGAGGAAGCCGGCGAAGGTGATCAGATCCCAGGCGGTCTTGAAGTCGCCAAGCTCTTCGACGTACTCGATGCGGGTGCCGCCCTGCGGGACGTAGCCCAGCGTCTCGCCGAGCACCCGCTGCTTGCTCTGCACCTTCGCGGCGTTCGCGGCCGGGTCGGCGAGGGTGGCGCCGTCGCCACCGCCGAGCAGGTTGAACCCGGACCAGGAGCGCACGTCCAGGTTGCGCATCGCGAACATCGGCGCGAGCACCGACTTGACCAGGGTCTCCCCGGTCTTGCCGTCGTGCCCGGCGTACGGCAGGCGAGCCTCGTCGGCCAGCGCGGCGAGCGCGGGCAGCCGCAGCCCGGTGGACGGGGTGAAGTCGACGTACGAGCAGCCGGCCAGCAGTGCCGCGTACGCGTAGAGGGAGCTGGGTGGCAGCACCTCGTCCGGGCCGGTGAGCGCGGCGCGCAGCGCGTCGGGGTCGGCGTGCCCGGGATGCGGTGGCGGGGTGGCTTCGGTGGCGGAGACGTTGACGACCACCACCCGGTCCAGCCCGTGCCGCTCGCGGAAGCTGGTGAGGTCGCGGACCACGGCCTCGGCCCGGTGCGCCTGGGTGTCGCCCACCGGCGCGGGGCGCAGCTCCTGCTCGACCACGCCCAGCTCGTCGCGGAGCGCGGCGACCAACCGCCAGGGGATGACACCGGAGTCGGCCAGCGCCTCGGCGCGCTTGCACAACGGGGTGGTGGCCAGGTCGTGTCCGCCGAAGACCAGATCGGCGAAGGCCGGCAGGGCCGGGCCGCGCAGCTCGGGAAGCTCGGTGACGCAGCCGGTGGGTCCGGCCAGACCGGCTCGAAGCGCGAGCCCTCCGACGATGCTGGTGGTCGCGACTGAACCACGCGCTCCTATCAGCCAGACACCTGTTCGCATGGTGCTCCTTCCCCGTTCTCGAGGAATCGTCGGTACCGCTAAATATAGGGATATCAGAATATTCTTCGGAAAGATATGGGCCGTGGCTGGATGGGCCCCGCCCGCCCGCCCCGCACCGGGACGACACCGGTTTCCGACGTCGGCGTCGGCGGCGACGACGCCGGACCGGTTCCCGGTACGGGTGCGGGCAGACGGGGCTGGTAGGCAGGGTCGGGTCGGCGTCTCGACCCTGCCTCCCCCGCATCCGACCGACCGGGGCGTTGGCAAGCCCCGACCGGGCGTCTCAGGCCGCCGTGCCCACCTGGTGACCGACCGCGGCACGATCCGCCGGAGACCGGCGAGCGGATGCGGTACGGGTGGGGGCAGCAGCGGGCGGTGCCATCAGGTTCTGGATTTCCACAGGTGGTGGCGGTCCTCCGGTGCGGCCGGGGAATCCCGGTCCGGCCGCACCGAACGACCGTCCTGCTCGTGCGCCACCGGGCCGTACGGCCCGGCTGCACGCTCTCCGTTGCCGACCTCGTCCCGACCGCGGGGCGCAATCCGCGGTCGGTCCCTCGCCGGTCGGCTTCGGAAAGCCGGTCGGGCGATGGCGGTGCGAACACCGCCATCGCGGATGGTCAACTGTCAGGCGGCGGCTGTGACCAGCGCCGTTTCCACCTCGGTCCAGGAGGAGCCGAGCTCCGCCGAGCGGGTCACCGCGTCCAGCACCAACTGGACCTGCAACGCGTCGGCGAAGGAGGGAGTCGGATCGACACCGGTGGCGACCGCCTCGATGAAGTCGCGCATCTCGTGGGTGAACGAGTGCTCGTAGCCGATGATGTGGCCCGGAGGCCACCACGCCGACATGTACGGGTGGTCGCCCTCGGTCACCAGGATGCGGTTGAAGCCCTGTTCCACGGTGGGCCGGGTGGCGTCGTAGAACTCCAGCTCGTTGAGCCGCTCCAGATCGAAGACCACGCTGCCCAGCGAGCCGTTGATCTCGACGCGCAGCGAGTTCTTGCGACCGGTGGCGAACCGGCTCGCCTCGTACGTGGCCAGGGCGCCACCGTCGAGCCGGGCCACGAAGACCGCGGCGTCGTCGACGGTGACCGGCCCGGTGGGCGCCGAACCGCCGTCCACGGTGGCCGCGAGCCCGCTCGACTCGGCCGGCAACGGCCGCTCCTTGACGAAGGTCTCGGTGACCGCGCTGACCCCGCTGATCCGCTGACCGGTGACGAACTGGGTCAGATCGATGATGTGCGCACCGATGTCACCGAGCGCGCCGGAGCCCGCCCTGTCCTTCTGCAACCGCCAGACCAGCGGGAACTGCGGGTCCACGATCCAGTCCTGCAGGTACGTCGCACGGACGTGTCGAATCACCCCGAGTCGTCCGTCGGCGACCATCTGACGCATCATCGTGACCGCGGGGACCCGGCGGTAGTTGAACCCGCACATCGATCGCACTCCGGAGGCCCGGGCCGCGTCCGCCGCAGCGGTCATCGCCCGTGCCTCCGCCACCGTGTTGGCCAACGGCTTCTCGCACAGGACGTGCTTGCCGGCGGCCAGTGCGGCGAGGGCGATCTCGGCGTGACTGTCACCCGGTGTGCAGATGTCGACGACGTCGATGTCGTCCCGGCTGATCAGGTCACGCCAGTCCGTGGTGGACGCCTCCCAGCCGAGACGATCGGCGGCCTCTGCCACCTTCGTTGTGTCTCGACCGCAGATCAGCGCCATCCGGGCCCGCGCCGGCAGGTCGAAGACGCGGTTCACGGTGCGCCACGCCTGTGAGTGCGCGGCGCCCATGAACGCGTAGCCGACCATGCCGACCCGCAGTTCTTTGTCTGTCGTGGACAAGGTGGGTCTCCCCCCGTATGTCAGAACCCGAGCTTGTCGTAGCTGCTCGCGTTCTCCTTGGTGATCGTTTCCGAGGCCAGGGTCACTTCCTTGGGCACCTGCAGCTCCGTCAGGTCGCCCAGGCCCCGACCCTGCGCGACGAGCCGCGCGAGCGAGATGGCCGAGGACGCCATCGACGGGTTGTAGGTGACCGTCGCCTTGAGCACCGTGTTGTCGGCCTTGATCGCGTCGATCGCGAGCTTGGAGCCCGCGCCGCCGACCATGAAGAACTCCGAACGGTTGGCCTGCTTGATGGCCGCGAGCACACCGATGCCCTGGTCGTCGTCGTGGTTCCAGATCGCGTCGATCTTCGGCAGCGCCTGGAGCAGCTGGGACGCCTCGCGCTGGCCGCTGTCCGAGGTGAACTCGGCCGAACGGCGGTTCTTCACACTGAACCCGTAGGTCGCCAGGGCAGCCTTGAAGCCGTTGCTGCGCTCGACGGTCAGCGGGATCTCCAGGCCGGCGATCTCACCGATGATCGGGTTGGTGACGCCCTTGTCCTTGAGCATCTTGCCGATGAAGTGCCCGGCCGACACGCCCATGCCGTAGTTGTCGCCCTTGATCACCAGCCGGGAGGCCAGCGCGTCGGGGAACGCCCGGTCGAGGTTGACGATCGGGATGCCCGCCTGCATCGCCTGGAGGGCAACGGCGTTGACCTCCTTGCCGTCGTGCGGCAGCACGACGATGATGTCCGGCTTCTGGGCGATCAGCGTGCCGAGCGTGGAGCGCTGGGCCTCCGAGTTCGAGCCGCCGTCGACCTCCTTGAACTCCACGTCGGAGTACGCGGCGGCCTGCGCCTTGGCGTTGGCGTGGATCGCGCCCATCCAACCGTGGTCGGCGGCCGGGGCGGAGAAGCCGATGACGACCTTCTTGCCCGGGGCGTTGTTGCCTTCGGCGTTGCCGGCGGCCTTGGTCTGGGTGCTGGCCGCCGGGGTCTCGTTGCTGGTGCAGGCGGTCAACAGGGTGGCGGCGCCAACTGCGGCTCCACCGAAGAGCATCCGGCGGCGCGACACGTCGCGACTGTGCTGGGTCATGAACGACCTCCTGGGAGCGGGATTTGAGTGAGTAAGGGTGTGCGGGGCCCGGCCGGTGTCGAATCTCTCGACCTGGCCAGGGACATCGGTGCGGTGCGTCAGGTTGCGGTGGTGACCCTGTTCCGCGCGAAGAGCCGAGTGACTGACTTGAACTGGAACTGCTGGATCAGGACGGCGGCGACGATGATGCCGCCCTTGACCATGTTCTGCGCCTCGATGGAGAGGCCGTTGATGGCGAAGAGGTTGGTGATCGTGGCGAAGATGATGACGCCGAGCAGCGAGCCGACGATCGTGCCCCGGCCACCGCTGAGCAACGTCCCGCCGATGATCGCCGCAGCGATCGCGTCCAACTCGTACAGGTTGGCCATCGCCGCCTGCGCCGAGGTGGCCTGCGAGGTGAGCATGATCGCCGCGATGCCGCAGCAGAGACCGGAGAGCGCGTAGAGCAGCATGGTGTGCCGCCGGACGTTGATGCCGGCCAACCGGGCCGCTTCCGGGTTACCGCCGACGGCGATGGTCCGCCGGCCGAAGGTCGTGCGGTTGAGCAGGATCCAGCCGGCCACCACCACCGCACCCAGGATGTAGACGAGGATCGGGATGCCGATGATCTTGCGGGCCGCGATGTCGTTGATGACGGTGCTGGTCGAGACCTGGGTCTGCTTGTTGGAGATCGACGCCGCGAGACCGCGGGCCGCCACCAGCATCGCGAGCGTCGCGATGAAGGGGACCAGCTTCCCGTACGAGATGAGCACACCGTTGACCAGGCCGACGCAGATGCCGACCACGAGGGCGGTGAAGATCATGCCGCCAGCGCCGTAGCTCTGGGTGGCCACCGTGGTGCACCAGACCCCGGCCAGCGCGACGATCGCACCGACCGACAGGTCGATACCACCGCCGATGATCACGAAGGTCATCCCGACCGTGACCACGCCGACGACCGAGGCGAGTTGCAGGATCGCCAGGACGTTGTTCCAGACCCAGTTCGGGTCGCCATAGAGCTCGGGCTGGGTGATCGCGCCGACGATGATGAGTGCGGCAAGCACCCCGATCAGACCGAGGTTGCGCTTCGCGCCGTCACCACCGTCGCCGCGCCACCAGGACAGTCGGCCCGCGGACCCTGCCTTCTTGCTGGCCACCGCCGTCTCCACCGGGTCCACCGGCGGCGACTGGGCCGGAAGCTGCGGGCGCTCCGGTGTCGCGGTGGGAGTGGGAGTCGCGTCGCTCATGCCGGTGCGCCTTCCATCAAGGACCCCGCCATCACGAGGTCGAGCACAGTGTTCTCGTCGAGTTCGCCGGCCGCTGCTTCACGCACGACCCGCCCTTCCCGCATCACCAGCACCCGGTCGGCCAGACCCAGCACCTCGGGCACCTCGCTGGAGACCAGCAGCACCCCGACGCCCTGCGCGGCCAAACCCCGGATGACCTGGTAGAGCTCAGCCCGAGCGCCCACGTCCACGCCCCGGGTGGGCTCGTCGAGCAGCAACAGCTTGGTGCCGCCGAGCAGCCACCGCCCGACCACCACCTTCTGCTGGTTGCCGCCGGACAGCGTGCGTACCGGCCGGTCGACGTCCCGGGGCCGTAGCTCCAGGCTCTCCGCGATCCGGTCCGCCTCGGCGCGCTCCTTGGCGGCGTTGGTGAAGCCGAGCCGCGCGTACCGGCCGAAGGTGGCCAGCGTGACGTTGCGGTAGATCGGTTCGCCGAGCAGCAGCGCCTGACTCTTGCGTTCCTCCGGGGCCATCCCCATGCCGGCCCGCACGGCGGCGCCGACGCCGGGGCGCAGCACCTTGCCGTTCATCCGGACCGAGCCGGCCTCCGCGAGACGGGCGCCGTAGATGGTCTCCAGCAGTTCGGAGCGGCCGGAGCCGACCAGCCCCGCGATGCCGACGATCTCACCGGAACGCACGTTCAACGAGACGTCGGAGAACTCGCCGGCGCGGGTCAAGCCCTCCACCTGGAGCAGGTCGGCGCCGGCCGGGTCCTCGGCCGGACGGTCCGGGAAGACGTACTCGATGGTGCGGCCGGTCATCCGGCTGACCAGGTCGCGGGTCGGGGTCTCACGCGCCGGCAGGTTCGCCGCGGTGGTCCGACCGTCCTTGAGTACGGTGACCCGGTCACCGATCTCGCGGATCTCCTCCATGCGGTGGGAGATGTAGATGACGGCGATGCCCTGCGCGGTCAGCTCGCGGATGATCCGGAACAGGTTGCCGACCTCGTCATGGGCCAGCACCGCGCTCGGCTCGTCCATGATGATCAGTCGGGCCTCGTGCGAGAGCGCGCGGGCCATGCTGACGATCTGCTTGCCGGCGGCCGGCAGCGACCGGACCATCCGGCCGGGCGGGATCTCACCGTGGCCGAGCCGGCTGAGGATCTGCCGGGTGTGCCGGGCCATCCGGCCGCGCCGGACGAAGCCGAAGCTGCGGTACTCGTGCCCGAGGAAGGCATTCTCCGCCACCGACAGGTCCTCGACGAGGTCGAGCTCCTGGTAGATGGTGGCGATGCCGGCCTTCATCGCGGCCTGCGGGTTGGTGAACGTGGCCGGCTCCCCGCGCCACTCCACCTGCCCGGAATCCGGTTGGTGCACGCCGGAGAGCACCTTGATCAGGGTCGACTTGCCAGCGCCGTTCTGCCCGAGCAGGCAGTGCACCTCGCCGGCACGCACCTCAAGCTGCACACCGTCGAGTGCGCGTACGCCGGGGAACGTCTTGACGACATCGGTGAGGCGCAGGACCACCTCGCCCGCGACGGTGTCGGCGGGAGCCTCGACCAGCGGTGCCTCGGCGACGGCCTCGGCCGACGCGGTGGCGGGGTCATCCTCGGGCAGAGCCACAGTCTCCTCCTCGCTCACGACAGGATTTCGGTCAGGGTTCACAGGGCGGGCCTCTGTTCGCGACTGCGGGCTCGCAAACCCGGCTCACTCCTCGCGCTCACGATGCTTCCGCGAAGGCGACATCGCCGGCGAGCACCGCCGCGCCGGTGACACCGGCACGTCCACCCAGCTCGGACAGCACGACCGGCAGGTTGCCGGTGGCCAGCGGAAGCGACCGGCGGTAGACCACACTGCGGATCTCGGCGAGCAGGATGTGCCCCAGTTGGGCCAGCCCGCCGCCGATCACGATCATTGAAGGGTTGGTGAAGCTGACCAGGCCGGCGAGCACCCCACCGACCCGCCGTCCGCCGTCCCGGATGAGCTGGATGCAGGTCACGTCGCCCTCGACGGCGCCCTCGGCGACGTCCAGCGCGGTCACCATCCCCCGCAGGGCCAGCCGCTCGGCCAGCGCCGGCGACGTCCCACTGCGGGCGGCGGTCGCGGCGTCCTTGGCCAGCGCGGCGCCGCTGAACAGCGCCTCCAGGCAGCCGACGTTGCCGCAGGAGCACATCGGACCGTGCGAGTCGACCTGGATGTGGCCGATGTCGCCGGCGCAGCCGTCAGTACCCCGGTAGACCTCGCCGGCGAGGTAGATGCCGCACCCGATGCCGGTACCGATCTTGATGAACAGGAAGTCGTCCACCGAGTGGGCGACCCCGCCGTGCCGCTCACCGATCGCCATGATGTTGACGTCGTTGTCGACCACCGCCGGGCAACCGTGCTCCCGGCTGAGCAACTCGCGCACCGGATACCGGTCCCAGCCGGGCATGATCGGCGGCGAGACCGGAACGCCGTCGCGGAAGCTGACCGGACCGGGAACCCCGATGCCCACCGCGTCCAACCGCTCGTACGCGCCGTCGACCCGGGCCTTGTGCAGCAGCTCGTTGACCCGTTGCAGGGTCACCTTCGGTCCGTTGCGGATGTCGGCCGGCTCGGCGTACTGGGCGACCGGTTCGAGGCGGCCGTTGACCACCTCGATGTCCATCGAGCTGGCACCGAGGTCGACCGCTGCGAAGCGCAGCTTCGGGTTCAACTCGACCAGGGTGGAGCGTCGTCCACCCCGGGAGGCGGCGAGCCCCGCCTCGGCGACGTAACCCAGCGCGACCAGGCGATCCAGCTCGGCCAGCATGCGCGGGCGCGGCATCTGGAGTCGGTCGCCCAACTCGGCGCGGGAGACGGCCCCCTCGTCGCGGAGCAACCGCAACAGTCGTACGTGCAGGGGGTCGACGGTCCGCACCGGGGGGTCACCTCTTCATTGGCATCGTTCACATCGACGCAATGTCGAAGTGTTGTGTCCGACACAGTAGGAGCGCTCTGCACCGCGTGTCCAGAGCTTCAACCGTTCCGAGATGAACTTTTGTCCGAAAGAACAAAAGCTACTAGTCGATCAAGAAAAGGATCACGGGGCGCCCGCGCCCACTCGCCCGCAGTTGCATCGACACACACCAAAACGCCCCGCCGACCGATGGCTGGTGGCGGGGCGTTTTCGGGTGCGGGGCGGTGCGGTCGGCGTGGGAGCCGTCAGCGGCGGCCGGCGGCGTTGCGCTTCTTGCGGAGTTTGCGGTCGTCGCGCAGCTCGACGTACGGCTCGTCGTCGACTCCATGGCCGGCCGCGATGGCGCGGCCCCGCTCCAACTCGGCGTCGAACTCGGCACCCAGCAGGATCGCGATGTTGCTCAGCCACAGCCAGACCAAGAAGATGATCACGCCGGCCAGCGCCCCGTACGTCTTGTCGTACGAGCCGAAGTTGCTCACGTAGAGGGCGAACAGGCCGGAGATCACCAGCCAGATCACCACGGCCAGCACCCCACCCGGGCTGACCCAGCGGAAACCGCCGTGCCGGGCGTTCGGTGAGGCCCAGTAGAGGATCGCGAACATCAGGCTGACCAGGATCAGCAGCACCGGCCACTTGGCGACGTCCCACACCGTGACCGCGGTCGCGCCGAGGCCGACCACGTCCCCCACTGCCTCGGCGAGGCGGCCGGTGAACACCACGATCACCGCGCTGACCAGCAACAGCACCCCGACCACCGCGGTCACGCCGAGGCGGATCGGCAGCGTCTTCCAGATCGGCCGGCCCTCCGGCACGTCGTAGATGCTGTTCGAGGCGCGCATGAACGCGCCGATGTAGCCGGACGCGGACCAGAACGCGGCCACCACACCGATGATCGCCGCGACGCTGGCCAGACCGCCGTTCTTGTCCGCCGTGGTGATCGCCGCGGTGATGATCTGCCGGATGCTGCCGTCGGGCACCGCCTGGTCGACGGTGTCCTTGACCCCCTCGGTGGCGCCCGTGCCCAGCAGGCCGAGGATCGAGATCAGCACCAGCAGGCCGGGGAAGATGGACAGCACCCCGTAGTAGGTGAGCGCCGCCGCCCAGTCGGTCAGGCTGTCGTCCTGGAATTCGCTGACCGTGCGCCGCAGTGCCGCCTTCCAGCCGCTGCCGGGCAGATCGGTGGGGCTGTCCGGCCCCGCGTCGGGCCCGACCGGGGCGCTGGCGGCGGCAGGCGTCCGGCGGGCGGCAGACTCGTCCGAGGCCATCGCCCCTCCTCATCCGTCGGTGGTGGTGGTGGTGTCACCTCCGACATGCCCCGTGGACCGGCGCCGATAACCCCTACTGGTAGAGCAACCTGCCCATCCGGCGCGACGCCACCAGCAGGCCGGCCGCCAGCACCGCCAGCAGGTAGAGCACGTCGAGCAGCCAGAGCCAACCCCCGGTGCCCAGCGCCAGGCCCCGGATGAGGTGCACCGACCGGTACAGCGGGGTGATCTCGACCAGCCAGTGCAGCAGGGTCGGGTACGCCTGCGCCGGCACGAACGTGCCGGAGAAGAGGAACAGGGTGAACTGCGCGGAGGCCACCAGGTCGAAATCCTGCCAGCTGCGCATGAAGGTGGAGACCGCCATGCCGAGCGCCCCGAACGCGAACCCGACAAGCACCGCGGCCGGCAGGGCCGTCAACGCACGGGTGACGCTGGTCAGGTCCAAGGCGATCATCACGCCGAGGAACGCGGCCGAGTAGGCGCTGCCCCGCAGCATCGCCCAGCCCAGCTCGCCGAGGGCGATCTCGAACGGCCGTACCGGGGTGGCGATCACCCCGTCGTACAGCTTCATGTACTTCATCTTGCCGAAGAAGTTGAAGGTGGTCTCGGAGAGCGCCCCGGTCATCGCCGAGGAGGCCAGCATCGCCGGAGCCACGAACTCGGCGTACGACACCAGCCGCCCGTCGGGCAGCGGCAGGTCACCGATCAGCGTCCCGACGCCCACGCCGATGGAGAGCAGATAGAGCAGCGGCTCCAGGAAACCGGAGAGCAGGAGCAGCCAGTAGACCGACTTCAGCGCCGCGACGTTGCGCCCCACCACCGACGCGGACCGCCGGGAGGCGGCGGAGACGTCCACCAGCCGGGGCAGGAGCAGCGTGACCACGGGATCTCCCTAGACGACGAGCTTGCGGCGGAAGGCGCGCAGCGCCAGCAGCCAGCCGACACCGGCCCACGCGGCCAGGTAGAGCAGGTGCCCGGCGATCGACCACTGGGGGGCGACCCCGAGCGTGGCCGCGCGGCAGAGGTCGACGGCGTGCCACAGCGGCGTCGCGTACGCCAGCCACCGCAGCGCGTCGGGCAGCGACTCCACCGGGAAGAACACCCCGGCGAAGAGCGTCATCGGGATGACCGCGAACCGGAACAGCATCGCGAGCCAGTTGTCGGTGGACACCCAGGCGGCGTACGCGAAGACCGGCGCGGCAACGGCCAGCCCCAGCAACGCCACCACCGGCAGGGTGGCCACCGCCCACGGCGAGCGCAACGCCCCGAAGAGCCCGGTGACCAGCAGGAACGCCGCGATGGTGGTGAGCACCCGGAACAGCACGAACGCCAGGTGCCCCAACACGATGTCGCCCACCCGCAGGGGCGAGGCGCTCTGCGCGAAGTAGGTCTTGACCCACTGGAAGTTGCTGAACACCGGCCAGGTCGAGTCACCGACCGTCACCTGCAGCGCGGTCGAGGCGATCAGCCCGGGGACCAGCCAGTCGAGGTAGCGCACCCCGTCGACGCCCTGGTCGATGTAGGCGCCGACACCCATCCCGAACCCGAGCACGGTGAGCACCGGCAGCAGGAACGAGGAGAACACCCCGGCCCGCCAGGTGCGACGCAGACCGACCAGGTAGTGCTCGAACACCGCCCACGCCGGCACCCACGGCAACCGCGCCCGCCCCGCCACACGCACCACGACCACCCCCGTCCCCGACCTTCCTACCCCCGGGGTACGACAGGCCGCCGGCCACCCTACGACGAGCACGTCGCCGTGTCGTCCGGGTTTCGGCAGGCCCGTCGCCGATGATCCACTCGGGTTCAGCGAAACCGGCGCGTCCGGGGCCAGCTCACGCCGGTGATCCACTCGAGATCACCGAAACCGGGGCGTCCCGGCCCCTTCGCGCTGATGATCCACTCGGGTTCACGGAAACCGGGGCGTCCCGGCCCGTTCGCGCTGATGATCCACTCGGGTTCACGGAAACCGGGGGGTCCGCAGCGCTGCGACACCCCGATTTGCAGGAAGCCGAGTGGATCTAGCGGTCCGAAGCGCCGGCAACGGGCGACCGGCGACCGGCGCGACCGGCGCGACCCGACGCGACCGCCGCAGCTACCCGCGGAGGGCGCCGAGCCCGACGAACGCACGCCACGCGTCCGGCGCGAAGACCAGCACCGGGCCGGTCGGGTCCTTCGAGTCACGGACGGCCACCACCCCGGGCAGGTTGGCGGCAACCTCCACACAGTTACCGCCATCTGGGCCGCTACGGATGCTCTTGCGCCACTGGGCAACGGTCAAATCCATGTCTCTGCTACTTCCGCCAGGAGATCGAGGGACTGCCTGTGCGATAGTGCCTCACCCCGGATCGACTCCCACACCTCGGCCATCTGACGGACGTACTCGGCCCGGTCGATAACCTGCCCGTGGCGCTGGCCAGCGAGGTAGACGAGGTCCTCCCCCTGCCGCGACGTAGCAATCACAAAGGGTCCACCGAGCCCAACGTAAGCACCGGCAGCGGACGGCACGATCTGGATTCGGACCCTGGGGAGCGCGGAGCCAAGTTTCACGAGGTGCTGAATCTGTTCGCGCATCACTCCCGACCCGCCGACGGAGCGGCGGAGCACGTGCTCGTCGATCACGGCAGTGAGCAGCGGAGGCCGGTCGCGGGTGAGCAGTCCCTGACGGTCCAGCCGGGTTGCCACCTGCTGCTCGATCTCGTCCGGTGCGAACAGCCCGCCGCCGGTCAGTACCTCGGGGGCCAGCTCGGACACGACCTACTGAGTCACCGCTTCCTCATCTGGGCGAGAGCCCGTTGAGCGGTGATCGTTGGCAGCTCAGCAGCTCGACACGCGGGAACGGTTGCTGCTGAGCTGCCAACGATCGGTCGACCTCGTCGGGCTCCGCCGGTCAGGCCGGTCGGTGGGCGCGGACCAGCGCCTGCACGGCGTAACCGAGCAGCAGCACTCCCGCACCGACGCCGACCACCAGACCCGCGGACACCGCCGAGGCGAGGCCGGTGACCAGCCCCGCCGCCGCCACCAGGCACAGCGCGACACCGAGCGGACGCAGCAGCGGGTCCCGCAGGAGCGGGGCGAGCGGGAAGAAGTGCAGGCCGACCACCAGGCAGACCAGTACCGGCACGTACTCGGACCGGCCGGCGGCGACCAGCACGGCGGCACCCAGCCCGGCGGCGGCGAATTCGGCGACGACGATGAGCAGGTACGGGCGGTCGGCTGCCCGGTCCCGAGGGCTGCCGGCGCCTCGGAGTCGGGCCGCCAGCACGCCACCCAGTACGGCGGTGAGCAGTGCGACGATGCTGCCCACCACCAGCAGGCCGCGCAGCGGTTGCTCCGCCGCCGGCACACTGAACCAGACCATCGCGAAGATGCCCAGGTAGAGCGCGGTCAGCCCGGCCTGACGTCGGTTGGCGGTCACCAGATCGGACATGAAGCTCCTTCGGGGTACGACAGGCCGCCGGTCACCCTAACGGCGGCCCGGCCGCCGTGAGCCGTCGCCCGACCTCAACCGGCGGGCCTCGTGGCCGGTCCCGCTTGTTGATCGACTCGACGTCCGGAAAGTCGGGGTGTCAGCGCCACCCCGACACCACGACTTCAGGACAGCCGAGTGGATCAGTCGATCAGGGTGCGGCCGGTCAGGTGCAGGAAGACGTCCTCCAGGCCGCTGCGCCGCACCAGCACGTTGGCCGGGTCGAGCCCGAGCGCGGCGACCTCGGCGACAGCCGCGTCGCCGTCGGGCACGTAGAGCAGGACCCGGTCGGGCAGCACCTCGACCCGCTCCCCCAGGCCGTCGAGCTTGCGGGCGAACGGCTCCTGCGACTCGGCGGCGAAGCGCAGCTCGACCACCTCCCGGGTGGAGTGTCGCTCGATGAGCGCCCGGGGCGAGCCCTCGGCGACGATCCGCCCGCCGTCCATCACCACCAGCCGGTCGCACAGCTGCTCGGCCTCGTCCATGTAGTGCGTGGTGAGCACCAGCGTGACGCCCTGCTGCTTGAGCCGGAACAGCCGCTCCCACACCAGGTGCCGGGCCTGCGGGTCGAGCCCGGTGGTCGGCTCGTCGAGCAGCACGATCTCCGGATCGTTGACCAGCGCGCGGGCGATGGTCAACCGGCGCTTCATCCCACCGGACAGCGGATCGACCTTGCTGTCGGCCCGCTCGGTGAGCCGGACGAAGTCGAGCAATTCGTCGGCCCGCTCCCGGGCCGCTCGGCGGCCGATGCCGAAGTAGCGTGCGTAGACCGTCAGATTTTCCCGGACGGTCAGCTCCGGGTCGAGATTGTCCAACTGAGGGCAGACGCCCAGCCGGGCTCGGATCGCCGGACCGTTGGCGACCGGGTCCATGCCGAGGATGCGCAGCTCACCACCGCTGGGTGGAGACGTGCAACCGACCATCCGCATGGTGGAGGACTTGCCCGCGCCGTTGGGGCCGAGGAAGCCGAACGCCTCGCCCGAGCGCACCTCGACGTCGATGCCGTCCACGGCGGTGAAGTCACCGAAGCGCTTCACCAGCCCTCGCGCCTGAATCAGTGGCCGCCCCGAAGTCACCGCCCGACCCTAGCCGCCAGGTCCGACAGCCCTCCACGCAAATTCGACGCCAGACCCCCACCGCGTCCATCTTGCCGTTGAGCCCAATCCCGAGCCGGAATGAGTGGTCGCCCCGAAGGCACCACCGGCCCCTAACCGACACCGCAGACAACACCACCCGAATAGCGCGGCGACCCGATCATGATCACCATGGATGGCCCGGACCGCCAGCAGTGCCGGGCCTTGCAATTTGTTGGCAGCAAAGAGGCTCCAGGATTCAGCAACGCCCGGATGGCCGACGCGATAACAAGAAGGTCACACCGGCAAGTTTTTTCGGCTGGCGACGGGGCGAGATCGAACTGAACGAAGATGTCCAAACCATCGCTAAGCCGGCACACGGCGATGAATGATGTGACTTTTAGTGATCACATGTTGAGGATGCGTATCCGTTGACCCTCACCACTCATCGACACCGCGAGCGGGACCACGCAGCCTGCACGACCTGCCGAATCGCCGCGCGTCTGCGACTGTCGCAGACACGAATCCCATTCTTAAATCGACATTCTCGGGGATTCCACTCAGCAAACAATAGTCACCCACAGCAATCACGATCAACAATATTCCCAGACAGCGCAGTCCCCCGTAGTGTCCCCCAGCGTGTCATCCGCCCACCCTGTTCAGGACTCCGTCCCCTCGCCCCGAGACGACGACGCGCCCGCACCGGCCGACATCGACGAACAGCCGCTGACGCCAGCCGCCGAGAAGGGGCCAGCCGCCGAGAAGGGGCCAGCCGCCGAACCCGGTGGGACCGATCCCACTCCCGTGCCCGTGGGCGGGCAGCCCGACCGCGAGTTGACCGCACAGTTCGAGGACGAGAAACCGGGCCGGGTCTTCACCGGGCCACTCGGCTTCTTCGTCGCGGGCGCCACCCTTGCCGTCGCGCTCCTCGCCATCTACCAGGTCTTCTTTCCGCTGGCACAGGGCAGCAAGTTCTACCTGATCATCTTCCTCGCCGGCGTCCTGCCGATGGTCTTCCTGGCGTATCCGTCGGGAGTGCGCCTGCCCCGACGCGGCACACCGGCAGCGCCGACCGACCCGGCGAGCAGACCGACGAGCCGGATGCGCCCCACCCCGGTCGACTGGGTGCTCGCCGGGGCCGCGTTGCTCAGCTGCCTCTACCCGGTGCTGCCCATGGCCGTCGGTACGGGTGGCGGCGGATACGACGCGTTCCTCGACCGACAGGGGCTGCTCGACCCGGTCGACCTGGTGTTGGGCACCGTGCTGCTGCTCCTGCTGCTGGAGGCGTGCCGCCGCACCACCGGATGGATCCTGCCGGCGGTCTGTCTGCTCTTCCTGGCCTTCGGCTACTACGGCGGGCTGCTGCCGCAGTCCTGGCCGGTGGCCCACGCCGGCCTCGACTTCGGGCAGCTCATCGACGCGTTCTACAACTCCGACAGCGGCTTCTACGGGACCCCACTGGACGTGGCCGCCTCGTACATCGTGCTCTTCACCATCTATGGCGCGGTGTTGGATTTCTCCGGCGCCGGTCGGTTCTTCGTGGAACTCTCCGCGGCCGCGTTCCGCCGCTCCCGCACCGCACCGGGACGTACCGCGGTGGCCGCCGGCTTCCTCCTCGGAACCGTCTCGGGTTCGGGAGCGGCCACCACGGTCAGCATCGGCTCGGTCACCTGGCCGATACTGCGCCGAGCCGGCTATCCGCCGGAGCGGGCCGGCGGCATGCTCGCCGCCGCCGGCGTCGGCGCGATCCTGTCGCCGCCGACGCTGGGGGCCGCGGCGTTCATCATCGCCGAGTACCTCGGCGTCTCGTACCTCCAGGTGCTCGGCTGGGCCACCGTGCCGACCCTGCTCTACTACCTGGGCATCCTGCTCGCGGTCGAGATCGACGCCCGCCGCTCCGGAGTACGTCGGGTCACGATCGACGCCGGGTCGGCCTGGTCGCTGCTGGCCCGCTTCGGCTACCACTTCCTCTCGCTGATCGTGATCGTCGTGATGCTCGCCCTCGGCGCCTCGGCGACCAGGGCCGTGGTGCTGGCCACCGCGTTGGCGGCCGTGCTCTCCTTCCTGGACCGACGGCACCGACTCACCCCCGCACGCCTGATCGAGGCGCTCGGCAACGGAGTGCGCGGAGTGCTGGCGGTCAGCGCGGTCTGCGCCGCCGCCGGCATCATCACCGCCACCACCACCAAGACCGGGCTCGGCCCGCAGGCCGCGGCGCTGCTGCTCAGCGGCGCCCAGGCAGTCAGCTCCGACCCGTTCGTCGTGCTCCTGCTCACCGCCCTGCTCGCCGCGCTCGCGCTCACGCTGCTCGGCCTGGCCGTGCCGGTCACCGCCTCGTTCGTGATCGGCTGGGTGATCATCGGCCCGGCGCTGCTCAACCTGGGCGTCGCCGCACCCGCCGCGGCGATGTTCGTCTTCTACTTCGCGGTGCTCTCCGAGGCCTCGCCGCCAACCGCGCTCGCCGCGGTGGCCGCCGCCGCCGTCACCGGCGGACGACTGGTCCCGACCATGTGGCAGACCCTGCGGTACGCGCTGCCCGCGTACCTCATCCCCATCGCCTTCGTGCTCACGCCAACCGGGCTCGGGCTGCTCGGTATCGGCGGGGTGGGCCGCATCCTGCTGGCCGGCCTGACCACCGCGTTCGGAGTCGCGGTGCTCGCGGTGGCGGCCGGTGGGTGGCTGCCCGGCATCGGCCCGGCCGGAAAACCCGAGCGGATCGTCGGCGCGCTCGCCGGGCTGGTCCTGCTGTGGCTCGAACCTGTCCCCGTCATGGTCGGCGCCGCCCTGGTCGCGCTCACCGTGGCGGGTGTCCTGCTCCGCCGCGGCACGGCCAACCGGACGGCCGCCGCCGGCAGGGGCGTCAACCAGAACGACCATCAGGAGGAGAACAGGTGAGACGGATCAACGTGCGAATCGCCGCGAGTCTCGGGGCAGTCACCCTGCTCGCGGCCGGCGTCGCCGGATGCGGGGGCCGTCAGAAGAGCGCGGCCACCGACGACACCTCCAGCGCAGTCGGCTGCGAGGTCACCAAGGACACCCGGGTCGGCATCGCCACCGGCAACGCCACCGGGGTCTACTACGTCGTCGGCAACGCGCTCGCTGGGCAGCTCTCCACGGCCAGCGGCGGCAAGCTCACCGGCACCGCCGCCGAGACCGGCGCCTCGGTGCAGAACATCGAGCAACTCGTCGCCGGACAGTACGACGTCGCCTTCTCGCTCTTCGACACCGCGGTCAACGCGACGCAGGGCAAGGGGACCTTCAAGGGGCCGCAGCCGGTGAAGGCCCTCGCACGCATCTACGACAACTACACCCAGGTCGTCGTCCGGGCCGACGCGGGAATCACCTCGGTCGCCGAGATGAAGGGCAAGAAGATCTCCACCGGATCGCCCAAGTCGGGTACCGAGGTCATCGCGCAGCGGCTGCTCACCGCGGCCGGCCTCGACCCGGCAAAGGACATCCAGGCGCAGCGACTCGATCTGACCAAGACCGTCGACGGCATGAAGGACGGCAGCATCGACGGCTTCTTCTGGTCCGGCGGCACCCCGACCGGCGGCGTCACCGACCTCTTCACCACCGCGGCCGACAAGGTGAAGTTCATCGACATCAGCCCGCTGCTGCCGAAGATGGCTGAGCTGAACCCCGCGTACCAGGCCGGGACGATCACCAAGGACGTCTACAAGACTCCCGCCGATGTCCCGACCATCGTGGTGCCGAATGTGCTGCTGGTCCGCGAGGACCTCGACGCCAACGTCGCCTGCGTCATCACGAGGACCGTGTTCGAGAAGAAGGACGCCCTCAGTCAGGCCAACCCGGCGGCCAAGGGCATCGACCTGGCGAACGCACGCAAGACCGACCCGGTGCAGTTGCACCGTGGGGCGGACACGGCGCTGACGAAGCTGAACGCCGCAAGCTGATCCGATCGTCCCGGCCCGGGCTCACCGCCCGGGCCGGGCACCACCCCGACCCGGGAGGCCCCGGTGCCGCTCCCCGCCCACGTACGCCAGCACCGCACCGGCGGTGTTCTCGAAAACCTTCGCTCGATCCGCACCCAGCTACTCGCGCCGATCATGGTGACCATCATCGGTCTGACCGTGCTCGGTGCCGCGCAGACCGACGCCGCGCTGGACGCCAGCGCGGACGCCGACCGGGCCCGTGTCCTCTCCGGCACCGCCACCGTCACCGTCCAACTGGTCCACGAGCTGGAGCGGGAACTCGGCGAGACGGCGGCGTTACGCCAACGAGGCGGCACCGCCGGACGGCCACTCGTGGACGCCCAACGGCGCCGCGTCGACGCTGCCGTCGAGCGGTTCCGCTCCGCCGATGAGCAGGCCCGGGAGTCCGTGCCCGAGCTGACGTCGGTGCTCGGCAGGGCCAGAGGTCAACTCGACCAACTCTCCCCCAACCGCGCCCTGGCGCTGACCGGCACGGAGGCGGACACGGCGTACGCCCGCACCGTCGAGTCCCTGCTGGCCGTCGCGGACGCGCTGCCGGCCCAGTTGCGTGACCCGGAGTTGGCCAACGCCGCCCGGGAGGTCGCCTCCGTCGCCACCCAGGAGCATTTGGCCTCCGTCGAACGTGACCTGCTGCGCGCCGTCTTCAGCCGGGGCCGCCTCGACGCCGGCGAGCTTGCCCGGCTGGGTTCGCTGAACGGTGCTCAGGAGCAGCGCGAGGACGAGTTCCTCCGGATCGCGACCGACACGGCGAGCAGGTCCTGGGCCCGGCTGATGACCGGCGGTGACGTGGAGACGGCCCGCACCATGCGGGACGCGGTGCTGGCGACCGACGGTGGCGCCGAGGCGATGAAGACCGATGGCGACGCCTGGTTCGTGGCGCAGAGTGGCACCCTGCGCCGATACAACCTGCTCGGCCGTGAGCTCTCCGAGGACCTCGACCGCGACGCGGCGGCGCTGGCCCGGGACACGCTGAGGAGGGCGTTGCTCACCGGTGGGGTGACCGGTGCGGTGGCGCTCGGCTCGCTGATCACGGCCGTGGTGCTGGCGATCCGGATCAGCCGGCGGTTGAGCCGCCTCCGGGCCGCGGCCTTGGCCATGGCGAACCACGAGCTACCGGAGCGGATCACCGCCATCGCCGCCGGGGCGGAGCGCCCGGACGAGAGCGCCGCTGGCGCGGCCACCGCCGCGATAGCGCGTGGTCACGACGAGGTCGCCCAGGTCGCCGCGGCTTTCGGCACGGTCAGCCAGGCCACGCTGCGCCTCGCCGGCGCGCAGGCCGAGTTGCGCCTGGACATGACGCGGATGGCCGAGGCGCTGGCCCGGCGGATCCGCACCCTGATCACCCGCCAGCTACGGCTGCTGGACGACTTCGAGCGCGAGGAGACCGATCCCCGGGTCCTCGACCGCCTCTTCGCACTGGATCACCTCGCCGCACGCCTACGTCGCAACGGAGAGAACCTGCTGGTCCTCTCCGGCGGCGAGCCGAGCCGGGGGCACGAGGCTCCGCTGCACCTGGAGGACGTGGTCCGGGCGGCGGCCTCGGAGATCGAGCACTATCCCCGGGTGGAGCTGAACCTGCCGGCGGCCGGGGTCCAGGGCGCGGCGGTCGGCAGCCTGGTGCACCTGCTCGCCGAACTGCTGGAGAACGCCACCGTCTACTCACCGCCGCACACGCCTGTGCTGGTGGACGGCCGGCACACCGTGGACGGGCTGTTGCTGCGGGTCCACGACCACGGAATCGGCATCCGGCCGGGCCGGCTGGCGTCGATCAACGATCGGCTCGCGAGCCCAGCCATGATCAGCAGTGCGGCGGCCGGCAGCATGGGATTGCACGTGGTGGCTCACCTGGCCGTCCGGTACGGGATCCGGGTGCAGCTCTACAGCACCGACAGCGGCACCATCGCCCAGGTGCAACTCCCCGACCAGCTGTTGACCCGGATCGAGACGGTCGCCCATCACCAGCCCGTGGCGGGACGGCCACTGGCCGGACGGCCGGCGGCCTGGTTCCGACCGGCCAGCAACGCTGCCGCCGGGGCACGGCCACTGGTCGCCGCCCAGGGCGCGGCGGGCGGGCAGGCTCGCGGCGTCGCCACGGTACCGCCGCCCACCGGGCCGTTTCCCGGCGCTGCTCCCGTGCCGCCGCCGGCCGCCCCGCCGACCCCGCAGTTCACCGCCGGCGGGCTGCCTCGTCGGAGCCGCGGTGACCAACTGCCCGCGCAGCTACCCACGCACCTGCCCCCGCCACCGTCCCCCGCCAGCAGGTCCGATCTGCTCGATCCCGAGGTGGTCCGGCGTCGCCTCTCCGCCCTCGCCGAAGGCGTTGCGAGCGCCGCCCGCTCCAACCCGTACACGACACCCAACGGGAGAATCCGATGACCACACCCGCGCCAACAGGTCTGGACTGGCTGCTCGCGAACTTCGTGGACCAGGTTCCGGACGTGTCGCACGCCCTCGCGGTCTCCGAGGACGGGCTTCGACTGGCCGCCTCCCCGCACCTCTCGATCGACCAGGTCGACCAGCTCGCCGCCGTGATCAGCGGACTGGCGAGTCTGACCGTCGGCGCGGCCCGGCTGATGTCCGCCGGCCGCGTACGCCAGCAGATCATCGACATGGACGGCGGTGTGCTGCTGGTGATGGCGGTCGGCTCACGCGCGCTGCTCGGCGTGCTCGCGGCACCCGGCTGTGACCTCGGCCAGATCGGTTACGAGACCGCGACCCTGGTGCAGCGAGTGGCCGAGGCCCTGGAGCCGGCGGTACGCCGGTGACCACACGAGTGCGGCGGCTGGTGGCGGCGCTGCTGCTGGCCGTGCTCGTCGCGGGTTGCGGTGGCGAGTCGCCCCCGTCGGACGCCTGGCACGGCGGGCGGATCTTCCTGGCCACCGGCAACACCACAGGCGTCTACTACCAACTCGGCGGCGGTTACGCGGACCTGATCAATCGACATCTGCCCGGCTACGAGGCGCGGGCCGAACCGACCGGCGCCTCGGTGGAGAACATCAACCGCCTGACCACCGGCGACATGGAGATCGCGTTCAGTCTCGCCGACACCGCTGCCGACGCCATCGCCGGGGAGGGCGCGTTCGACGGGAAGCCGCAGCCGGTTCGCGCGCTGGCCCGCATCTACAGCAACTACACGCACCTGATCGTGCGCGCCAACAGCAAGATCGAGAACGTCGCCGGCCTCCGCGGCAAGCGGGTCTCCACCGGCTCGCCGAAGTCCGGCACCGACATCATCGCCGGCCGGCTGCTCAGCGCGGCCAATCTCGATCCGGACCGCGACGTCCGACGGCTCACCCTGTCGCTGCCCGAGACGGTGAAACAGATACGGGCCGGAAGCCTGGACGCCATGTTCTTCTCCGGCGGTCTGCCCACCCCCGGCATCAAGGACCTGCTCACCAGTTCGCCGGGGGCGTTCCGGCTACTGCCGTTGGACAACCTCCTCCAGCCGCTACAGAAGGGCTACGGCCCCGTCTACACCACCTCGACGCTGACCGCCAACGTCTACAACACGGCGAGTGACGCGCCCACCATCACCGTGGCGAACGTGATCCTGGTCAGCGCAGACATGCCCGACGGCCTGGCGTACGACCTCACCCGGACGCTCTTCGACCACCAGCAAGAGCTGATCGCCGTGCATCCCGAGGCGGCGAACTTCACCCGGGCCAGTGCCGCGCTGAGCGAGCCGATCCCGCTGCATCCCGGCGCCAGCCGCTACTACCGGGGGAGTTGAGCAACCGAGCGTTCGCTCACAGGTCGCCCGGAGCCGTGGCGGCGCGGGCCAGGCCGACCAGGCGGTCGGTCTCGGCGAGCAGGGCCTCGTCGTCCGCCGGGGTGCCGGGATCGAGGCGGACCGTCCAGGTGAGACCGTCGGCCCCGGCCACGCGGCGGGCCGCGACCCGCGCCGCGCCGCCGGGCACCGGCTGGTGCTCGGTGTACGCGACCGAACGGGTCACCCGCGCCCGCACCTGGTGCGGCAGCTCCTGCGGATCGAGGAGGAAGTATGTCTCGGCCGGGCCGTCGGCGACCAGCGTGTAACCGTCGCGTTCGGCAACTGTCTCGGCCGGTGTGACGGTCAACTCCCGGCCGGACCAGACCGCCTTGAGGATGGTGTGCCAGCCGAGCCGGTGCCCTCGACCGGGCAACCACAGCCCGAGGTTGCTGGCGACCACCACCCCGTCGCCCTCGCCGTTGCCGACGGCCGCCCAGGCCAGCACCCGTTCGTCGGGGTCCAGCGGCGGCCGGTCGGCCGGTGGCAGCTTCGGCTTGCGGCTGAACAGTCCCATCTAGAGGCCTCCCGCAGCCTGCTCACGCAACGCCCGGGCATGCTGCTCCAGGGACAGCAGCTCACCGAAGGCGGCGAAGTACTCGTCCTTGTTGTTGACCGGGTTGATCCGCTGGATGCGCGACTTCAGGTCCCGGACGCGGGCGGTCACCGACCCGAACTGCACCCGCGCCATCGTGATCGACACGTAGCGCGGGTCCGGTTCGCCGTCGATGCGCAGCGGCTCCACCGCCAGCTCACCGACGAGGGCCGCCGCGGCCAGATCGTCGCAGGCGTCCCGGACCGACTCGATCCAGACCGCGCCGCCGGTCGCCGACGCGGCCCCACCGGCGGTCGCGATGGCGGTACGCACCGCGACGTGCACCGGGTGGCGGTATTCGGGCGCCTCGACCGCGTCGAACATCGGCCCCGCCAGGACCGGTTGCTGGAGGGCGAGCTTCAACGCCTCCCGCTCGACCATCGACTGCGGGCTGTCCAGGGCCGGCTCGGGGCGAGCCGGGGCGGGCCGGGTGCCGGAGGCGGCGGCGCGGTTGCCGGGGGCGGCGTCGCGCGTGCCGGGCGGCGGGGTGTTGGCGGCGGCGAGCACCGCCCGCTGCACCGGCTCGATCTCCATCCCGAGGTCCATGGCGAGCTTGCGGACGTACTCTGGGCGCTTTTCCCGGTCCTTGAGTCGCGCGACCAGCGGCGCGGCGTGACGCATGGCCTCGACCCGGCCGTCGACGGTGTCCAGGTCGAAGCGGCTGATCACGTGTCGCAGCGCGAAGTCGACAAGCGGCTCACGACGGGCGACCAGATCCCGCACGGCCAGGTCACCCTTGGCCAGCCGCAGATCGCACGGGTCCATGTTGTCCGGGCTGACCGCGATGAACGTGCGCCCGACGAACCGCTGGTCGTCCTCGAAGGCCCGCAGTGCGGCCTTCTGGCCGGCGGCGTCACCGTCGAAGGTGAAGATGATCTCGCCGGCCACCTCGTCGCTGTCGAACAGGAGCCGCCGCAGCACGGAGATGTGGTCCGCGGCGAACGCGGTGCCGCAGGTCGCCACCGCCGTGGTCACCCCGGCCAGGTGGCAGGCCATCACGTCGGTGTAACCCTCGACGATGACCGCCCGGCCCTGCTTGGCGATCTCTCGTTTGGCCTGGTCGATGCCGTAGAGCACGTGCGACTTCTTGTAGATCGGCGTCTCGGGGGTGTTCAGGTACTTCGGGCCGTCGTCGTCGTCGAAGAGCTTGCGCGCGCCGAAGCCGATCACGTCGCCGGCGAGGTCGCGGATCGGCCAGAGCAGCCGACGGCGGAACCTGTCGATCAGGGTGCCGGAGCGGGACTCCCGGGACAGCCCGGCGGTGACCAGCTCCTGGTGGGTGAAACCCTGCTGGCGCAGGTGCTTGGTGAGCGGGTCCCAACCCTCCGGCGCGAAGCCACAGCCGTAGCGTTCGGCGGCGGCCCGGTCGAAGCCCCGTTTGGCCAGGAACTCCCGGGCCGGCCGGGCGCCCGCCGTGCTGAGCTGCGCCCGGTAGAACTCGACCGCGGCGGCGTGCGCGGCGACCAGACGCTGCCGTTGACCCTGCTGCGGGCGGGGGCGCGGAGTGCCCTTGTCGTCCTCGATGTAGCGCAGTTGGATGCCGGCACGGCCGGCCAACCGCTCGACGGACTCCACGAAGCTGAGATGGTCCGCGTCCATCAGGAACTTGATGGCGTCGCCGCCGGCCCCGCAACCGAAGCAGTACCAGACGTTGCGGGCCGGGGACACGTTGAACGACGGGCTCTTCTCGTCGTGGAACGGGCACAGGCCCTTCAGGTTGCCGCCGCCGGCGGACTTCAGGGTGACGGTCTCGGAGATCACATCCCCGATCGAGGTGCGTTCCCGGACCAGTGCGATGTCCTCGTCCCGGATCCGCCCAGCCATGCGCCACCCCCTCGGCGTACATCCTGCCCTGCCGGACCGACGACACGCCGGCCGGGGGATGCCGGTGTGGCGGCCACCGCTGCCGGCTGGGCGGTTCCGGCCCGCGTGCCGGCCCCCGCAGGGTCAGACCAGGCCGGCGCAGGCCGTCTGGACGGCCGCGTTGAGGCCCGTGTCACCGCAGTCGGTGGCTGCCGAGGTACGCGCGACGACCCGCCAGCCCTTGGCCTCCTGGTGGAGGAACATCTGGCCGTCGGGGATCTCCGCCGGCTGCGGGGCGACAGCCATCAGCCGGGCGTAGCCGTTGCGGCAGGCGAACACCGCCACGTCCTGCACGGTCTGGCCGGTCAGGGCTGCTCTGGTGGCCGCAAGCAGGGCCCGACCACAGGCTTAGGTTACCCTAACTACTATGACGGAGCGTCCCAGGAACGTCACCTCGGTCCACGTGCTGCGCACCGAGCGGCCCACCCCGCACCTGATCCGGCTCGTCCTCGGTGGGGACGAGTTGGTCGGCCTGCCGGTCGGGGAGTTCACCGACCACTACATCAAGCTGGTGTTCCCGCAGCCCGGCGTCGCGTACCCGCAGCCGTTGGACCTCGCCGCGATCCGCCGGGACCTGCCCCGGGAGCAGTGGCCCCGGCTGCGGGCGTACACCGTGCGGCGGTGGGACCCGCTGGCCGAGGAGCTGACCGTGGACGTGGTGCACCACGGCGACGAGGGGTTGGCCGGCCCGTGGGCCGCCGCGCTGCGTCCGGGTGACCCGGTGCACTTCGTCGGCCCCGGCGGGGCGTACGCGCCGACCCCGGACGCGGACTGGCACCTGCTGGTCGGCGACGAGAGCGCCCTGCCGGCGATCGCCGCCGCGTTGGAGCGGCTGCCGCTGGGCGCGCCGGCCCACGTCTTCGTGGAGATCGGCGACCCGGCGGACGAGCAGAAGCTGCTCAGCCCCGGCGCGGTCGAGCTGACCTGGTTGCACCGTGGCGACCGCCCGGTGGGCGAGGCGCTTGTCGCGGCGGTACGCGCGCTGGAGTTCCCGGGCGGCCAGGTGCACGCGTTCGTGCACGGCGAGGCGGCCTTCGTCCGGGACCTGCGCCGGCTGCTGCGCGGCGAGCGGGGTGTGCCCCTCGACCGGCTCTCCATCTCCGGGTACTGGCGACGCGGCATGGACGACGAGGGCTGGCGCTCCACCAAGGCAGACTGGAACAACCAGGTGGCCGCCGAGGAGGCCACCGCCGCCTGACGGTCGTTCAACCCTCCTGCGTCTGGGTCGAGTCCCGGGCGCGGGTGAGTCGTCGGCTGAGCAGCATGGCGTACCCGACGATCGCTGCGGCGAGCAGGGACAGCATCAGCTTCGGCTCGTGCACGGTGGCGGTGATCAGGCTGACCGAGAGCACCCCGTAGGCGGCGATCGCCAACCGGGCGCGGCTCGGTCGGGTCCACAGCCAGTACAGGGCCAGGCCACACAACGTCCAGATCACCATCGAGGCGCCCAGTAGCAGCCGCAGCTCCAGCGGCAGGCGGGCCGCGTTGTCGTCGACAAGCCGGACCACCTGGCCGAGCGACCAGCCGAGCAGCAGCAGCGCGCCGCCGAGCGGAATGTGCAGGAAGCTGTACGCCTGCCCGCCGCGTAGGCGGCTCTGGAGGAGTCGGGTGGTGACGAATGTGGTGTAGACCCACCAGACGGCCGCCGGGATCAGGAAGGCCATCGCGGCGGTGAGGATCATGTGGGGCGGAGGGTGGTCCGGCACCGCGAAGAGCAGGCTGGCCAGCGCGCTGCCGAGCACGATGATGGTGAACTGGCCGATCCGTTCCGGCAGGTGCCGGTTGTCCACCGGCCAGCGGTTGAGCCAGCGGACCCCGACCCAGGGCGTGGCCAGTTCGATGACCATCGCGACGATCCACAGGACGGGGCGCAGCTCGGTGGGCGCCATCAGCGACACCAGCCAGATCAGCCAGCCCGACCCGAAGCCGATCAGGTAGACGGTCGTCACCAGGCGGGCCATCGGGCTGGTCGGGCGGGCCCGCAAATACAGCAGGAGCAGCACGCCCCGCACGATCAGGTAACCGACCGGCAGGAGCACGCTCTCCGGCACCTCGTCGACCCCGAGTGTCATCGCGCCCGCGCCGACCAACGCGACAAGCACCAGCAGTCGGTGCGGCGCGTCGTCCGGGTCGAACCGGGTGTCGTAGTAGACCTGCCCCAGCCAGGCCCACTGGATCACCACGAAGAGCCCGATCACGGCCAGCACGGCCGTCGGCGACGGGCTCGGCTCGTTGCCCAGCCGGGCCGCCACCGCCGCCAGCGCGTACACGAAGATGAGGTCGAGGAACAGCTCCAGCCACGTGGCGTGCCGGTGGCCGGCCTCGTCGGTCCGCGGGGCCAGTCCTCGCAGCCCCATCCGACTGGCCAGCCAGTTCGGTACGTGGGGGGCTCCGGTCCGTACCCTGCGCATCTGGTCATGGTCCCCGGGCGGACCCGGCTGCGGGCCGGAACCGGCGAGCCGGTCGGTGGTGGGGGTCACCGGCACGGCCGGTGACCCCCCGCGGAGCTGCCGGGTCAGCCGAGGTTGGCCCAGGTGGACCAGGGGCCGCTGGTGGTGGTCTGCCACATGCTGTAGAGGCTGCCGTTGCCGCCGCCGACGAAGACCTGGAGGCGTCCGTCGGCGTTCGTGGCGACGGCCAGGTCGGTGGTGAGGCCGTTGCCGCCGAGGCTGGTCCAGTCGGCGAACGGCCCGTTGGCCGTGTTCTGCCACTTGTGGTAGAGCTTGCCGTCGCCGCCGATGGCGAACAGTTCGATCCGGCCGTCGGTCTTGGTGACGGCCTTGATGGCGTGCAGGTCGGTGCCGTCGAGGTTGGTCCAGGCCGACCAGGGGCCGCTGGTGGTGGTCTGCCAGATGCTGTAGAGGGCGCCGTTGCCGCCGATGACGAAGGCTTGCAGGCGTCCGTCGGCGTTGGCGGCGATGGTCAGGTCGGTGGTGAGGTCGTTGCCGCCGAGGCTGGTCCAGTCGGCGAACGGCCCGTTGGCCGTGTTCTGCCACTTGTGGTAGAGCTTGCCGTCGCCGCCGATGGCGAACAGTTCGATCCGGCCGTCCTTCTTCTTCACGGCGCTGAGCGAGCGCAGGTCGCTGCCGCCGAGGTTCGCCCAGGCCGACCAGGGGCCACTCGTGGTGGTCTGCCAGACGCTGTAGAGGCTGCCGTTGCCGCCGATGACGAAGACCTGGAGGCGTCCGTCGGCGTTCGTGGCGGTGGTGAGGTCGGTGGTCAGGTCGGTGCCGCCGAGCCCGGCCCAGTCGGCGAACGGCCCGTTCGCGGTGGTCTGCCACTTGTCGTAGAGCTTCGAGTCGCCGCCGATGGCCAGCAGCTCGATCCGGCCGTTCGGCTTGGTCACGGCCGTGGGGGCCTGGAGGTCGTTGCCGCCGAGGTTGGCCCAGTCGCCGAACACGCCGTTCGCGGAGGTCTGCCAGGTGCTGTACACCGCACCGGAGCCGCGGGTCTGGAATGCCTGCAACCGGCCGTCGGCATTCAACGCCACCGTCAACGATCGGGCGGCCGGCCGCCGGGTGCCCCACTGGCCGAAGTCGATGGCCCAGGCCTCGTTGCGGTCACAGTCGGCCCCGCCGATGGACACTCCGTTCTCCACCTGCCGCAGCTGTGCCCGGCTGTCCCACTGACCGGACGACCACGCGTACGTCTGCCAGCCCCAGCGGATCTTGCCGGCGTCGAAGAGTCGCTTGATCACGTAGTAGCCGCCGTAGGCGCCGACCCGCGCCCGGCCCAGCACCGAGGCCGCTCCGTCGAAGTACGCGTTGATGACGGGCTGCTGCGACGCCGAGGCGTCGAAGTCCACGCTGAGGTAGATCGGCCTGCCCGCCGGCATGCCGCAGGCCAGCGCCTGGCTGTGCGCCTTGGTGGCGTTCTCGACCCCCTTCGCGTACCCCTGCAGCGCCTCGCTGGCGGTGTACTCCCAGTTGGAGACGATGTCGATGCCGCCCGCGATGAGGGCGTCCGCCTCGCTCCGGGTGAGATTCTTGCCGGTCGTGCTGTCGCTCAGGTATCGGCAGGCGAAGGTGTAACCGCCGGCCTGGAGGGCGCTGATGCTCGGGCGACCCCACGAGTAGTCGACGCCGCGGCGCAGGGCGGCCGCGGCCGCCGGGGATCCGAAGGCCAGCCCGGTGACGCCGCCGGCGGCGATGGCGGCCAGACCGGCCAGCACGCCGCGTCGGGAGATCTGGTTGGACAGGTGCGGTGCGGAGGAAACACGCATGGGAAGTTCCTTTCCGAGGGCTACCGGGGCGTACGAGGGCACGGCTCCGCCGAGGGGCGGGCCGGGAGTCTGGGGTGGAGCGGGGGTCGGCCGAGGTTGGTCCAGGCCGACCAAGGGGCCGCTGGTGGTGGTCTGCCAGGTGCTGGAACGCATCGAGACCCTTGGCTGGACCTGCTGCGGCCGGTTAAGATCCGCGACACAGGCGTCACCGTGGGTTCCGTCCGAAGTGGTCGGTCCCTGGTGGTCCTGCTATGCGGTTGTGGGTCGGCAACCGTCCCTTCGGATGAGGACACATGAGCCGTGGCACCCCGTTGAGCGGTGTCGCGTGCTGTTCGCGGTGACTGGCTGGGGAGACCCTCGCAGCCGGATGCGGTAGCGAACCTGAACGGATCCTTGACAGCGTGGGCGGCCCCGATCGTGGGCCGTGTAGGCACTACGGGCGCGGGGGCGAAGCCGTGGAACTACGGATATTGGGTGACCTGCAGGTTGTGGTCGACGGGCAACCGGTGGAGCTGGGTCCGCCGAAGCAGCGGTTGGTGTTCGCCGTGCTCGCCGTCGACGCGGGTCGCAGCGTGCCGATCGAGGCGCTCGTCGATCGCGTCTGGGACGAGAAGCCGCCAGCCGACGCACGCGGCGTCCTGTACACCTACCTGACCCGCATCCGGCGGATCCTGACCACCGCCCGGTCCGCCGAGACGGTGCCGATCACCGTGGGTCGCAGTCAGACCGGTTACCTCCTCTCCGCCGACCCGGACCGCGTGGACCTGTACCGGCTGCGCCGCCTCGCCGAGCAGGCGCAGGGCCTGCCGGCGGAGCATCCGGACCGGCCGACTCTGCTCCGGGAAGCGATCGACCTGTGGCGCGGGGAACCCCTCGACGGTCTGCCCGGCGACTGGGCGTCCCGGGTCCGGGAGGGGCTGCGTCAGCAGCTGATCCGGGTCCTGCTCGACTGGGCCGACAGCGAGATGACCCATGGCCGGCCCGGCCCGGTCACCGAGCGGCTCACCCTGGCCGTGGACCGAAGCCCGCTCATCGAGCCGCTGGTGGTGAGCCTGATGCGAGCGCTCTACTTCAACGGACGCCGGGCCGAGGCGCTCGACCTGTACGCCCGTACCCGCGTCCGGCTCGTCGACGACCTCGGCGTCGATCCGGGCACCGATCTTCAGGACCTGCACCGGGAGATCCTGCGCGGCACCCTGCGGCCACCGGTGGCGCGCACACCCGCCGTCGAGGCGCCGCGCCCGGCGCAGCCGTCGGCCGTCGTACCCGTGCCGGTGGAGGCCGACCCGGAGCCGCCGCACCGCACCGGCGCCGGACCCGGGTGTCAGCTCCCGGCCGACCTGCCCGATCACGTCGGTTGCGAAGCGCAGATCTCCCGCGCGCTGACGGTGCTGCAACCCGATGGCCGGTCTGCCGACGGCACCGCCCCACCCGTGGTGATCCTCTCCGGTCCGGGTGGGGTCGGGAAGACGGCCCTCAGCATCCGACTGGCGTACCTGCTGCGACACGCGTACCCGGATGGTCAGATCTTCATCACCCTGAGTGGCTGTGGTGGCGACGCGGGCGAGGGCCTGGACCGGGTGCTGCGGGCCCTCGGCGCCACGAACATCCACCAGCTCCCGCGGATGGAGGACAAGCTCGGGCAGTACCGGGCCATGCTGAGCGGCAGGCGTTGCCTCATCGTGCTCGACTCGGCGGTCAGCGCCGAGGAGGTCCGGCCCCTGGTGCCCGGCGGCCCGGGCAGCGCCCTGATCGTGTCCAGCCGTGCCCTGCTGACCACCCTCCCCGGCGCCGAGCACATCGAGGTGCCGCTGCTGGAGCAAGCCGACTCGGTCCACCTGCTGGACCGCATCATCGGTCGGGAGCGGGTGGCGGCGGAACCGGAGGCGACCGACGCGCTTGTCGAGATGTGCGCGGGGCTGCCACTGGCCCTACGGATCGTCGGCGCGCGGATCGCGGCGCGACCACACCGCCGGATCGCCCGCCTGGCCGAGCGGATGCGGGACGAGCGCGGGCGGCTCGACGAGATGGCCGCCGATGGGCTGGCCGTGCGGGTCAGCGTCGGGGTCGGCTACCAGGCGCTCGATCCGGCCGCCCGGCGCGCCTTCCGGTTGCTCGGCTTCCTCGGGGTGCCGAGTTTCGCGGAGTGGCTGGTGGCGGCACTCATCGGCGGGTCGCTGGACGACGCTGAGGAGCTGCTGGAGCAACTCGCCGACGCCCGGCTGGTGACCGCCCTACCCGACCCGACGCATCGGCTGCTCCGCTACCACATCCACGACCTGGTCCGACTGTTCGCCCGGGAACGCGCCGTCGCGGAGGACGCCGACGGTGCGCTGCGCGCCGCGGTGGCCCGAGTCCTGGCGACGGCCACCGACCTGGGGGAACGGCTCAACCAACGGCAGCCGTACGCTGTTCCGCCGCTCTACCGGCAGACGCCGCAGCCGGTGGACGTGCCGACGGTCCCGCTCCCGGCGGACCACCAGCTACCCGGCTGGCTGGAGGTCGAGTCGTCGACACTTATCGTCGCGGTGGAGCGGGCGGCGGAGCTCGGCATGGACGTGGCGGCCTGCGCGCTGGCGGACGCGTTGGTCTACGCGTCCTTCGCGGTCCGGAACGACTTCGTCGGCTGGGGGCGCACCCACGCGGCGGCGTCCGCGGCGGCACGGCACGCCGGGAACGCCGTCGGCGAGGCGGTGATCGCGTGCGGCATCGCGCTGCTGCGCTACAAGGAGGACCGGTTCGTCGAGGCCGAGCAGAACTTCCGTACCGCCATCGGGCTGTTCGAGGCGGCCGGTCACGAGCACGGGTCGGCAGCAGCGCGCAGCGGGCTCGGCGCCGTGCTGCGCGAGGTCGGCCGGCACCGCGAGGCCGTCCCGTTGCTGACCGCGGCGGCCGAGGTGCTGAACCGGATCGGCGGCGACAACGCTGCCGCACACGCCACCTATGGGATCGGACACTGCCTGCGGGAGCTCGGCGACGACGATGAGGCGGTGCTGTTCATCGGTCGAGCCCTGGACGCCTACCGGGCGCTGGGTCACGTGCGGGGTGAGGCCATCGCCGCCCGGGGGATCGGCCTCGTGCACCGGGCCCGGGGCGAGCTGGACGAGGCGCAGCGCTGGTGCGCTCAGGCCCACGAGCTGATCGTGGCGAGCGGTGACGAGCTGCTGGCCTGCTACACCGAGCAGGCGCTGGCGAAGGTGTGGTTCCGGCAGGGGGACGTGGGTCGGGCACTGGCACCGTTGGAGCGCAGCCTGGAGACGTGCCGCCGGCTGAACGACCGGTTCGGCAGTGCGCTGGTCCAGCGGACCGTCGGTGAGCTGCACCTGGCGGCTGGGCGGCCAGAGGTGGCCCTGGAGGCCCTCCGGCTGGCCCACGACGGTTGGGTCGAGTTGCACCATGATCTCGGTGCGGCACGTACGCTGCGCGATCTTGGTGCGGCGCACGCCGCGTTGGGTGACGTCGCAGCGGCGCACCAAGCGTGGGAGACCGCTGCGGCGACCTTCGATCGGCTCGGCACCCGGGAGGCAGGCGAAGCGCCGGGCTGGCACGAGCGGTGGCGATGCGAGTGCGCCCGGACATCCCTGGCGGACCGGACCGTGACCGGTGCGCAGCTGGTCTGAATACCCAGCGACCTGCACTTCCAGGTTTTGTCAAGATCAACGGCAGGCCGCCTGCCTAGCGTCGGAGCAGCACAGGGGATCGCCCCGAAGGCTTATCCCTTTTCGACGGACACGTTGTCCCGTCGGCGCTCTGACGGAGGTGGATAGATGCAGGAACAATGGTGGCGGTCGAGTTTGACCCGTGTGATTGCGCTGGCGCTCAGTGTGCTGGTAGCCCTGACCGGCGGCGTGCTGATGGCCGCGCCTGCTGTGGCCACGCCCGCCGCTCTGGTGGTCCAAGCGGACAGCAGCATCGGTGGACAGATCACCCGCTCGGAGGTATTGGCCCGGGCCGGGAATTGGTATGCCCGTCGGAATGACTCCGATATGACCTACAGCATGAGCGCCTACACCTGGGACGGTCCGCACTCCCGGATGTACCGACGGGACTGCGGCGGCATGGTGGACATGGCGTGGCATCTCGACGCCGACCCGAACACCCAGGGGCTGATGTCGAGCACCTACACCTACAGCATCAGCCGCAATCAACTAAAGCCGGGCGATCTACTCGATGACGTCTCCGACTCGGAGTCGGGCTATCCCTATCACGCAATCCTTTTCGGCGGATGGGAGAACAGCCAGAAGTCCTCGTTCTGGTATTACAGCTTCGGCGATACGCCCATGGCACTGGTGCGGGGTGCGTCGTTCAGCGACTCGACCCTGTCCGGGCATCCCACCTCCGAGTACCAGGCCCGGCGGTACCGCAAGATCGTCGACAACCCGACGCAGGCACCGGATCTGCTCCGCAAGCTCTCGGTCGGGGCGAATGCGGACGGGCGGTTGCAGGCATTCCAGGTCCGCAGTGGTGGCACGGTGAACAGCACCTGGCAGACCTCGGCCAATGGCGTCTTCGGCCCCTGGGCCAACCTCGGTGGGACTCAGCTGCGGAACATCACCACCAACCGCACCAAGGACGGCCGCATGGAACTGTTCGCGATCGGCGGCGACAGTAAGCTCTACCACAAGTGGCAGACGACCCCGAACGGTCCCTTCTCCGACTGGACCAGCCTCGGCGGCGACGACCTCACCACCGACCTCACCATCGCCACAAATGCCGACGGACGCCTGCAAGCCTTCGTCATCGGCGGCAACGGCACCCTCTACAGCATCTGGCAGACCACCACCAGCGGCCCCTGGTCGGCCTGGGCCAACCTCGGCGGCACCGACCTACACGCCGTCACCGCCACCACCAAAACCGACGGCCGCATCGAACTCTTCGCCATCGGCGGCGACAGCAAGCTCTACCACAAGTGGCAGAACACGGCGAACGGCCCGTTCTCCGACTGGGCCAACCTCGGCGGCAACGACCTGACCACCGACCTGACGGTCGCCACCAACGCCGACGGACGCCTCCAGGTCTTCGTCGTCGGCGGCAACGGCACCCTCTACAGCATCTGGCAGACCACCACCAGCGGCCCCTGGTCGGCCTGGGCCAACGTCGGCGGCAGCGACCTGAGCGCCGTCAGCGCCAGCGCGACGAAGGACGGGCGGATCGAAGTGTTCGCGATCGGCGGCGACAGCAAGCTCTACCACAAGTGGCAGAGCACGGCGAACGGCCCGTTCACGGACTGGACCGGCCATGGTGGCAGCGACCTCACCACCGACCTCGCGGTCGCCAGCAACGCGGACGGACGTCTACAGGTGTTCGTTGTCGGCGGCAACGGCAGCCTCTACACCATCAGCCAGCAGACCTCCGGCACCTGGAGCGCGTGGGCGAATCTCGGCTGAGGCAGGTCGCGCCCCGCGGGTGCCCGACCGGGCGCCCCCGGGGCGACAGCGCGACGGATCGACCGCCCGCCCCCTGGACGGGCGGTCGCCGGCACTGCGGGCAGTCTCGGGCAACGGTGGCGAGCATCGCGAAGGGCTGCGCCGGACCTGGCCCGAGCACCTGAGTGCAGGCCGTCCTAGCTACCAGCCAACCGGGTGTGCCAGGTCACCGCCGCCGGGTCGGTGAGCGAGGCGACCTGGTCGATCACCACCCGCAGCCGGGCGGTGTCGTCCGGGGCCGCCCGCCAGAGCGGGGCGAAGATCGGATCGAGCCCGTCCGGGGCGCGCCGGAGCAGCGCGGCCACCACCTCGGCAAGCATCGTCCGCTGCCGTTCGTAGCGGCCCCGGAAACCGGAACGACGCATTACGTACCGCAGGGCGATGCCCTTGAGCAGCGCGCACTGCGCCCGGACCAGCCTCGGCACCACCAGATCGGCGTCGTAGCGGCGGTGCGGGCCGGGACCGGAGCGCTCCTCGGTGGCGGCCACCGCCGCCGAGACGAACCGGCCGGTCAGCCCGCTTGTGGTGGCCTTCAGCGCCACCTGGGCGCGGTGGCTGCCGTCGTACCCGGCGAGCGGGGCGAGCAGCGGGTCGGCCAGCAGATCCACCAGCACCTCGGCCAGGTCGGCCGCGGACTCCCCGGAGTAGGCGGCAGCCACGTCGGCGCAGAGCGCGGCCCGCTCGTCGGCGTCCGCGAGCAGCGGACCCAGCGTGACGTACCCGCCGTGGATGCCGTCCTCCACGTCGTGCACCGAGTACGCGACGTCGTCGGCCCAGTCCATCACCTGCGCCTCCAGACAGCGCCGGTCGCCGGGCGCACCGGCCCGGATCCAGCCGAAGACCGGCGCGTCGTCCGCGTACACCCCGAACTTGCGCTGCCCGGGGCGACGTGGCCAGGGATACTTGCCGATCGCGTCGAGCGACGCCCGGGTCAGGTTGAGGCCGGCGGGCGAGCCGTCCGGGGCGAGCACCTTCGCCTCCAGCCGGGTCAGCACCCGCAACGTCTGCGCGTTGCCCTCGAAGCCACCGCAGGGTGTGGCCAGCAGGTCCAGAGCGGACTCGCCGTTGTGCCCGAACGGCGGATGCCCGAGGTCGTGGGCGAGCCCGGCAACGTCGACCACGTCCGGGTCGCAGCCCAACCGGGCACCCATCTCCCGGGCGATCTGCGCCACCTCCAGCGAGTGCGTCAGCCGCGTACGCAGGAAGTCGTCGGTGCCGGCGGTGTGCACCTGCGTCTTCGTGGCCAGCCGACGAAACGCCGCCGAGTGCAGCACCCGGGCACGATCGCGCTCGTACGGTGACCGGCGGTGCCCAGTGTCCTTGGGCGCCTCGCGCACCAACCGCGCGTCCGGCGCGCCCGGCTTACTCCTCGCGCTCACGCAGCCGCCGGTGTTCGCGACTGCGGGGCTCGCAAAACCGGCTCACTCCTCGCGCTCACAGAATTTCCGATGTTCGCGACTGCGGGGCTCGCAAAACCGGCTCACTCCTCGCGCTCACGCAGGACGCAGAACTCGTTGCCCTCCGGGTCGGACAGCACCGTCCACTCGACGTCGCCCTGGCCGATGTCGACGTGCCGGGCACCCATGTCGACGAGCCGCTCGACCTCGGCCTCCCGGTTGGCGGGGCGCAGGTCGAGGTGCAGCCGGTTCTTGCGGTCCTTGCCCTCGGTCACCGGCACGAAGACCAGGCCGGGGAGGCGGTCCGCGGACTGGCGGATCTCCACCTCGTCGGGAGTGTCCCTGATGACCTGGTAGCCGAGCGCCTCGGCCCACCAGCGGGCCAGCCGGCCCGGATCGCGGGCGTCGACGGTCAGGTTCTCCCAGACGCTTGTCATTCAGTCACCTTTCCCGTTCGACGGCGTACGCAATCAGCCGTTTGCGAGCGAGCCAAGGTTACGCCCGTCACGGGTGCGCGACGTGCCCCCGACGCGTCGATGAATCGTCCACAACCGCCGATCGGCCCGGAGTTGTGGACCGATCGCCCTGGGTTACGGGCTCGCGGGCGGAGGTGGCCACCGGTAGCGTTCCCAGCGCGGAACGTGACGAGCCGACCGACACGCAGATCCCGACCGGTAAGGGAGCAGCTCGTGGACGCAGACACGGTGGTGGGTACGGAACTACGCGGGCTGCGGCGACGCCGGCCCGATGTCGCCGGGACGGTGCTGGCCGGCACCGACGGGCTGCTCATCTCCAGCGATCTGCCCAGCACCGACGCCACCCATCTCGCCGCGCTGGCCGCCGCCAGTTTCGGGCTCGGTCACCGGGTGGCCGACACCGTCCGGCGGGGTGAGTTCCGGGAGTCGGTGGTCTGCACGACGGCCGGCTGCGTGGTGACCTACCCGGCGGGGCGCACCGCCCTGCTGACCCTGGTCACCGCATCCGGAATGGAGGATCTGGAGACGCTGCACCAGGAGGCTCGGGCGGTGGCCCGGCGGACCGGTTCGGTGTTGGACACGCGTGTCGGCGGTGGTGGCACCGCCGCCGTTCCGAGTGGGCACGCGCCACTCGCCGTGCGTACCCCGATGGCGACCCTGTCCACCCAGTTGCGCCGCTCGGCGCGGCCGACCTGGCGGCGCCCGCCGATCTGACCTGCCGGGACGGTCAGGCCAGTCCGAGGCGGCGCGCGGCCAGGTCACACACGACGTTCGGGTCGACGCCCAGCCCGGCGAGCAGCCGCCGAGCATCCTCGTCCGGGTCGGTCAACGCCGCGTACACCAGATGGGCGCTGCCGGCTGGCAGCCGCGCGCCGAGGGTGCTCACCTCCCGTGCCCGCTCGGCGATCCGGTCCGCCGCCACGGTCCAGGGTGGGTTGGTCGGATCGGTACGCCAGGCCCTCCGGGGTCGGGACCCGACGAACTCTCCGTCGAAGCTCGTCTCGGCCAGCACCAGGCCGGCTTCCTGACGGGTTGGTCCGAAATGGCCGAGCAGGATCTCATTGGCCAATGCGGAGGCCCCCGCGGGACGCAGAACCCCGGCCCGCATCTCCTCCTCCAGCACCAGCACCGCCGCCATCAGGTGGGCCGGCGAGGTGCGGTCGTGACCGAGTCGCACCGTCTCGGCCACCGCCTCCAGCTCCAACCCGCCGAGCGTCGGTGTGGTCTGGGCGAGCAGTCGACTGCCCGAGGCGATCAGCCGGCTCGCGAGCCGACCGCCCCGCGAGGGCTGTTGGCCTCCCCCGACGAGCACTCCGATCTGCCTCAACGGGTCGGCCAACCCGGATCGGGGTGCCTCCCGGTCGCCCCGGGGCCAGAGCCGGGCCGTCACGTCGTCCAACCGGCCGGGGACGAGACGATGCCAGACGATGTACCGGTGGGCGCTGTTACCGGGCTCGTCCAGGAGCGCCTCCAGCAGATGGCCGCTTCCCACCGACGACGCCCGGCGGAGCACCGCCAGGTGAGCGGCCACCCCGAGCACGGCCCGGGCCTCGGGCTCCCAGCCGAGCGTCTCCGCGAGCCGAACCCGGGCAGGGCCGGGCCAGCCGAAGCAGTTCCAGTACGTCTCCCGCATCGCCCGGGTCAGCTCGACCGTCAGCGTCAGCGGCAACTCGGGTTGGTCGGGTACGTCGTACGTCGTTCTGCTCTGCGGTTCCGACTCGACCGGGATCGCCGCGCGGAGCTGCGGGTAGCGCCCCACCAGCCCGAAGAGCAGGTCATCGGCACCGACGCTGAGCTTCTTGAGCCGAGCCGCCTCGCGAGCGGCGCGGCGGAGCACCGAGTGGAGGCCACCGCCGACCAGCTGGGACACGACCACCCCCGTCCTCGGTGCTGCGCCGCACAACGTACCGCCATTGCTCAACGGCTGTCCGACCCGCCGGTCTCCACAACGGCCCGACCGGCCTCCAGGCGGGCCACCGGCACCCGGAACGGCGAGCAGGACACGTAGTCCAGGCCGACCTCGTGGAAGAAGTGCACCGAGTCCGGGTCGCCGCCGTGCTCGCCGCACACCCCGAGTTTCAATCCGGGGCGGGCGGCCCGCCCCTCCTCGGCGGCGATCCGCACCAGTCGGCCGACGCCGTCGCGGTCGATCGACTCGAACGGCGAGATGCCGAAGATGCCCAGCTCCAGGTAGCGCCAGAAGAACGCGCCCTCGACGTCGTCCCGGGAGAAACCCCAGCCCATCTGGGTCAGGTCGTTGGTGCCGAAGGAGAAGAACTCGGCGGCCTCGGCGATCTGCCCGGCGGTCAACGCCGCCCGGGGCACCTCGATCATCGTGCCGATCAGCACCTCGACCCCGCTGTCCCCGACCACCTCGGCGATGATCTTCTCGGCCTCGGCGCGAACCGTCTCCAACTCCTGCACGGCCCCGACCAGCGGCACCATGATCTCCGGCTTCGCCGCCCCGCCACCACGGGCGCAGCTGACGGCCGCCTCGGCGATGGCCCGGACCTGCATCGCGAACAGGCCGGGGATGACCAGGCCGAGGCGTACGCCCCGCAGCCCGAGCATCGGGTTCTCCTCGTGCATCCGCCGGACGGCGGCGAGCAGCGCCTCCTCCTTGGCGACGTCCTCGCCGCGCTCCTGGGCGACAGCCACGTTGACGGCGAGCTGCTCCAACGGCGGCAGGAACTCGTGCAGCGGCGGGTCGATCAGCCGGACGGTGACCGGCAGGCCGTCCATCTCGCGGAAGATCTCCTCGAAGTCGGCCCGCTGCAACGGCAGCAACGCCGCCAGCGCCGCCTCTCGCTCACCCGGGGCACGAGCCAGGATCAGCCGCTCGACCAACTCCCGCCGGTCGCCGAGGAACATGTGCTCGGTGCGGCAGAGCCCGATGCCCTCGGCACCGAAGCGCCGGGCCCGGGCCGCGTCCGCGCCGGTGTCGGCGTTCGTGCGGACCGCCAGCCGCCGCTTCCCGTCGGCGTGCGTCATGATCCGGTGTACGGCCCGCACCAGCGCGTTGTCGATGTGCTCGGGGTCGAGGCTGCCCTCGAAGTACTGCACCACCTCCGACGGCATGACCGGCACCTCGCCGAGGTAGACCCTGCCGGTGGTGCCGTCGATGGACACGACGTCACCCTCGTTGACGGTCTGCCCGGCCACGGTGAAGCGCTTCGCCGGCACGTTCACATCGATCTCGTCGGCACCGGAGACGCAGGTCTTGCCCATGCCCCGGGCCACCACGGCGGCGTGACTGGTCTTGCCGCCGCGCGAGGTGAGGATGCCCTGCGCGGCGATCATGCCGTTCAGGTCGTCCGGGTTGGTCTCCCGGCGGACCAGGATCACCGACTTTCCCTCGGCTGCCAGCTCGACGGCCCGCGCGGAGGTGAAGACCACGGTGCCGGACGCCGCGCCGGGTGACGCGCCGATGCCCGTGGCGACCGCCTCGAACTCGTGGTCGAGTTGGAAGCGCGGGAACATGAGCTGGGCGAGTTGTGCGCCGTTGACCCGGTGCAACGCCTCGTCCAGGTCGATCAGGCCCTCGTCGACGAGCTGCCCGGCGATGACGAACGCGGCGGCGGCGGTCCGCTTGCCGACCCGGGTCTGCAACATCCACAGCTTGCCGCGCTCGATGGTGAACTCGATGTCGCACAGGTCCCTGTAGTGCTCCTCCAGCCGGGCCATGATGCCGAGCAGCTCGTCGTAGGAGGACCTGTCGAGCTGCGCCAACTCCTGCAACGGGACCGTGTTGCGGATGCCGGCGACCACGTCCTCGCCCTGGGCGTTGGCCAGATAATCGCCGTAGATGCCCTGCGCGCCACTGGCCGGGTCACGGGTGAACGCGACACCGGTGCCGGAATCGGGACCCAGGTTGCCGAACACCATGGTCACCACGTTGACCGCGGTGCCGAGGTCGGCCGGGATGCGCTCCTGGCGACGGTAGAGCACCGCGCGCTCGGCGTTCCACGACTCGAAGACCGCCCGGATCGCGAGGTCGAGCTGCTCACGCGGCTGCTGCGGGAACTCCCGACCGGTGTGCTTCACAAAGATCTTCTTGTACGCGTCGACCAGCCCGCGCAGGTCGTCCGCGTCCAGGTCGAGGTCGTTGTGCGTACCCTTGGCGCTCTTGGCCTGGTCGAGCGCGTGCTCGAACTCCTCGCCCGGCACCTCGCAGACGGTCTTGCCGAACATCTGGATGAGGCGGCGGTAGGAGTCCCAGGCGAACCTGTCGTTACCGCCGGAGGCGGCCTGATCGCCCGCGCCGCCGGCCTGTCGTGCGAGTCCTTCCACGCTCTGGTCGTTGAGGCCGACGTTGAGGACGGTCTCCATCATGCCGGGCATGGAGAACTTGGCGCCGGAGCGGACGGACACCAGCAACGGGTCCTGCGGGTCGCCGAGGCGCTTGCCCATCGCGCGCTCCAGCGATTCCAGGTGCGCCTCGATCTGACCGGCGAGCCCGTCCGGCTCCTGTCCAGTCGCGAGGTACGCCTGGCAGGCCTCGGTGGTGATGGTGAAGCCGGGGGGAACGGGCAGGCCGAGGTTCGTCATCTCGGCGAGGTTCGCCCCCTTGCCGCCGAGCAGGTCCTTGAGGTCCTTGTTGCCTTCGGAGAAGTCGTAGACGTACTTGTGATCGACGGTTCCTTGCGCTGCCACCAAAGCCTCCACACACGCGCCGGATGGACACTTAACGAGGGTTCAGTTTTTTCCTACCCCGGGACGGACCGCCGGCAATCCCGGGGTCGACGCCGATCGGTGGGCGAAGGCTAAGCGAACTTCGGGCGACCTGCGACCGTTCGGTGACAATTGGCACAGCCATCACGACTATCCGTGTTCGTACCGGTTTTTGGGAACGCTTCCATGCGCACCATCACGCATCCCGGCCGAGCGTCGTACGCTTGACGACACGCCAGCCGGTGAACCTCACTTTTGCCATAACCGACGCGAATACACCCCCCGGAGTCGCCGCCGTGTCGACCATCCCCTCCCCCGGCCCCACCGCCGCCCCCGCCACCGGCGAGGTGCCGCTGCCGGCGCGGGAGCCGGCCCCGGCCACGCTGGCCCAGGCCGCCGAACGGGCGGCGGGCGACCTGCTCACCCCGTCGGCCCCGCACCGGCTGGCCGACGTCGTCCCCGCCCCCGCGCAGGTCCAGCCGGACCCGACCGAGGACTGGGTGCTCCCGGCCGAAGCGGTCATCGTGGTCACCGCCGACCCCGCCGCGCTGGCCGTCGCCACGCAACTCGCCGAGCTGCTCCGGCCAGCCACCGGCTACCCGCTGCCGGTCATCCACGCCGCCTCCCGTCCACTGCCGGCCACCGACGCCGCCACGCCTCCGTCGCCGTCCACGCCGCCGGCTTCCGACGCCGCCGCGCCGGAGCGGGTCGACGGCATCGCGCTGGTGCTGGACGCATCCGTCGATCTCGGCGCGGAGGGCTACCGGCTCGACATCGCCCGCGACGGGGTACGCCTCACCGCCGGCACCGCCACCGGCCTGTTCCACGGCGTGCAGACCCTGCGCCACCTGCTGCCACCGGCCATCGAGAGCCCGACCCCGGTCACCGCACGGTGGGCGCTGCCCGGCGGGACCATCACCGACGCTCCGCGCTTCCCGTACCGGGGCGCGATGCTCGACGTCGCACGGCACTTCTTCACCGTCGAGGACGTCCTGCGCGTCGTGGACCACCTGGCCCGCTACAAGCTCAACCACCTCCATCTGCACCTCACCGACGACCAGGGTTGGCGGATCGCCGTCGACTCCTGGCCGAGGCTCACCTCAGTGGGCGGGGCGACCGAGGTCGGCGGCGGCCCCGGGGGGCACTACACGAAGGCGGACTACCGGCGGATCGTCTCCTACGCCGCCGCCCGCCACATCACCGTCGTCCCGGAGATCGACCTCCCCGGGCACACCAACTCGGCGCTTGTCGCGTACCCGGAGCTGGCACCAGACAAGACCGCGCCGCCGCCGTACACCGGCACCGAGGTCGGTTTCAGCTACGTCGACCCGGCCGACGAGCGGACGTACGACTTCGTCGCCGACGTGCTGGGCGAGGTGGCCGCACTCACCCCGGGGCCGTTGTTGCACATCGGCGGCGACGAGGCGTTCAAGGTGAACGGCGAGGTCTACACCGGTTTCGTCGAGCGGGTCCAGCGCATCGTGGCCGACCTCGGCAAGACGGTCGTCGGCTGGCACCAGCTCGCACCGGCCGCCCACCTCGACGGGCGGGTCCTCCAGTGGTGGGGCACGAACGCCGACGACCCCACCACGGCCGAGGCGGTCCGCCGGGGCGCCCGACTCATCGTCTCCCCCGGCAACCACGCCTACCTGGACATGAAGTACGCCCCGGACACCCCGATCGGGCACGACTGGGCCGGCCTGATCGACGTGCGCAAGGCGTACGACTGGGATCCGGGCACACACGTCGCCGAGGTGCCCGCCACCGCCGTTCTCGGGGTGGAAGCCCCGCTCTGGACCGAGTCGGTCACCTCGCTGGCCGACATCGAGTTCCTGCTCCTGCCCCGACTCCCCGCCATCGCCGAGCTGGGCTGGTCACCCCGGGCCACCCACGACTGGGCCGACTTCCGTGAACGGCTGGCCGGTCAGGGTCCGCGCTGGGCGGCCGCCGGGATCACCTTCCACCGCGCACCCGAGGTCCCCTGGCCGAGCACCCCGACCATCCCGACACAACGCAACACGCCACAAACCGACACCGCCACTCCCTGACCGCTGGCTCGGACCGGCCCGCCCGGCCTCTGCCCAGGGTCGAGCCGGTCAGGGTGCGCGAACGGCGCAGACCAGCGTGATCCACTCGGTTTTCATGATGTCGGGCCATCCCCGGCAACTAGACACCGCGACTTTCAGGAACCCGAGTTGATCATCCCGTCCGGGCCATGGTGTCGGGTTCACCCAGGCGGGTGGGCCGGCGATTTGTCGGGTTTGGCGGCGATGTCGGGTGGTCGGAACCACCCCGGCGGCGGAATCGGCGGCCGGGTCGGGTCGTTATACCTGGCAGACCACCGCGACTGCCCCGATCATGGGGCCGGGCCGGGTCGTTATACCTGGCAGACCACCGCGACTGCCCCGATCATGGGGCCGGCCCCCGCCGGTAGAGCCGCCGGGGGCCGGCCCCGCCGGTAGAGCCGCCAAGCCCTCCCGCCGGGGAACCGCCGCCGGGAACACCCGGCAGGCCGCCCCGGTTACATCCCCCGCACGGCCGAGCACCACCACCGGCCAACCCCCCGGCCAGGCAGAGTGCGCCGACCCCCGGGGCAGGCGGAATCACCCGCCACCACGAACCGTTACACCCTGTCCCGACGCCGGCCCGCCCTTGCGCGGGTCGCCGGGCGAGAACTTTCCCCGCACGATCACACCCCCGAGGTGGTGCGGGCACCCCCGATGCAGAGGAGCACGCCATCATGCGTACCGATCTGATCCGTAAGACCGCCCTGACCGCCGCCGGCCTCGCGTTCACCGGAGGCGCCATCGCCGGCCCGGTGACCACCGCCTACGCGGCATCCGACGCCAAGCCCACCAGCCAGACCCAGACCGACCGTAAGCCCTCGGGTGAGCGGGAGTTGGGTGTGCGTTACGAGGCGCAGCCGAACTTCTACTACTGCGGTCCCGCCGCCACCCGTAACGCCCTCAGTGTGCAGGGCAAGAACATCAACGTCGACGACATGGCCAAGGAAATGGGCACCACCGAGGCCGGCACCAACAGCATCAACGACATCACCCCGGTCCT
>NZ_JBEZGL010000013.1:189677-205826 GCF_040649915.1 Micromonospora sp. NPDC048839 | reverse complement strand
GCCCTCGGCACTGCCGAGGGGCTTGCCCAGCAGCAGGCGAACGTACTCCGACCCGATGAATCCGGCTCCGCCGGTGACGAGGATCCTCACGGGTCCGAGAGTCTACGCCGGCCGACTGGCGGCGATGGCAGGTGTTTCGGCATTATCGGTTCGGGCCGCCCGGGCGATTGCAGGTGTAGCGGGGTTCGGGTAGAAAGTGCCAGCGAAGTACGACTCGTCGTGCCCGCACGTATTACATCTATGGGGGGCGAGTGAACGGCGTGTCGCTGGTCAATACTGCTCGGCAATCGCCGAGTCCCGGCACGAAACCATCGCCCGGACGCCGCGTACTGGGCCTGTTGCGCAAGCTCGTCGCACCCGAGCGTCTCTACATCGGCGCTCTCGGCCTGACCGGGCTGGCGGCGGTCCTGTCGGTGGCCCTGCCGCCGGCGGAGCGCGGTGAACTGTCCGCGAACATGGTGAGCGCGACGCTCGGCGCGGCCGTCGGTGGCCTGTCCCTGGACACCTTCCTGCTGTCCCGGCCGGGCGGCTGGGTCTTCTCCCGGGGGCGCCCCTGGGTCCTCGCCATGTTGGGGGCTTCGGTCCTCCTCTCCGTCGTCGCCGCCGCCGTGCTCACCACGGTGGCCGGGCTCGGCAGCTATCTGGTCGGCATGGGGTCCGCGGCAGGTCTGACGATCTTCAACACGGTCTCGTCGATCGCGCTGCGCCAGAGGAGCTTCCTGGTCGTCTACGCGATGCGCGCGGCGAGCGGGGCCGTCCTGGTCGGTGGCTACGTGGCGCTGTACTTCGCCGGCTACCTGGACGGCGGCCTGTGGAGCATGGTGTGGCTGGTCGTCCAGTGGGTCAGCGCGCTGTCCGTGTGCGCCCTGGTGCTGGGGATGCTCCGGCGGATCGGGCCGGCACCACGGCCGGAGGCGACCGCGGTGGACTACCGCGCCGACATGGCCGCCGTCGGCAACCTGCACCTGGGAATCTTCGCCCAGATGATGACGCTGCGGTTCAACCAGATCCTGGTGGCCCGGTTCGTCGGTGCCGGCCCACTCGGCGTGTACGCGCTGGCGGTCGCCGCGCTGGAGTTCGCCCAGGCGGGTGCCGTCGTACGCGCGCAGCGGATCCTGGCCAGCCGGGACGGCGACGGCGGCCCCGACCCCACCCGAGCCGTGGTCACCGCCGCCCTGCCGGTCGCCCTGGCCGCCGTCCTCGGGCTCGGTGTGCTGGGCTACCTCCAGCCGGAGTACCGCTACGCCTGGATCCTCGGTCTTGTCCTGCTGCCCGGTTCACTGGCCACCGCGGCCGGCAAGAGCTGGAGCGCCCTACTGTTGAAGAGGCGGGGCGAGCGGGCGACGACGGTGGTCGCACTGATCACCCTCGGGTTCGCGATTCCCGCATACTTTGCGATCATCCCGTGGGCGGGTGTGATCGGAGCGGCGATCGCCTCGACGCTCGCCTACGCCGTACACGCCTTCGCCTCCAGAGCAAGCCTGCGACGAGCGCAGTCGCCGAATCATGGGACGGTTTGACATGGATGTCTCCATTGTTGTCCTCGCCTGGGAGGACTTTGAGCGCACGCGCGCCTGCGTCCTGTCGCTGCCGGCGGAGGCGGAGACCGTTGTCGTCGACAACGGCAGCTCGATGCACATTCAGGAGTCGTTGAGCGAGTTCTGCGCCGAGCAGGGTGTCCGGTACGTCCAGTCCGGCTCGAACCTGGGGTACGCGCGGGGGATGAACCTCGGCGTGCGCCACACCAGCCGGGCGAACGTGATCCTCTCCAACAACGACATCATCGTGCACGAGGACGCCGTAGCCCGCCTGTTGACCGCCCTGGAGGACCCGAAGGTGGGCGCGGCCTTCCCGGGCGTGGTCACCCCGTCTGGTGTGTCACAGACCGAGGGCGGGCGGTTCCTGGGCCTGGGCGTGGGTCTCGCCCACGCCACCGGGCTGAGCATGGTGCTGCCGAACCTGCGGATCGTCGCGCCGCCGGAGAAGGCGGACTGGCTGACCGGCCCCTTCGTCGCCATGCGCCGCGAGACCTTCGACGCCATCGGCGGCGTCGACGAGACCTCGTTCTTCTACTCCGAGGACATGCGGCTCTGCTGGGCCGTCCGTCAGCAGGGTCTGCGGCTGGCGTACGTGCCGGAGGCCGTGATCATGCACGAGGACGACGCGACCGCGAAGCGGCGCTGGTCCGAGGAGGAGATCTCCGAGCGTCGGACCCGGGAGTTCATCCGGGCGAGCCGGAGCATGGGCGGCACGCGCGGCCGCATCGCCACGACGGCGTACGTGGGTGGTGTGCTGCTGCGCGCCGCGGTGGGCGGCAACCCGGTTCGCCGCGCCATCGCGAAGGGCGCCGTCGAGGGGCTGCGTACCTCGTGAAGGTGTTGTTCGTCTGCACCACGGGTGGCTCCGGGCGGCGGCAGCTCGGTGGCGCCGAGCGCATCCTGACCGAGATCATCCCGGCGCACGCCCGAACCGGCCTGGACGTCATCGCCGCCACCTCCGACGACGAGGTGGGCCACGCGCTGCGCGAGGCCGGGGTCCCGTGGGTCGGGCTCAGCGCGACCAGCCGGATCGACCTCGCCTACGCGCGGGAGATCCGCCGCCTGGTCGACGAGGTGCAGCCGGACGTGGTCTGCGCCCACCTGCTGTCCGCCGCCATGCACTCCCGGGCGGCGCTGAGCATGGGGCGCCGGCGGATCCCGCTCGTCGTCACCCTGCACAACAGCCTCTGGCAGTACCGGGACACCGCAGGGTCGTTCCAGCAGAAGGCGCTCATCCAGTCCAACATCACGCTGGACCTGGCCATGCGTCGGGCCCGTCCACACGCGACGGTGGCGGTCTCCGAGTTCGAGGCCTCCGAGCTGCGCGACCGTGGCGGCGTCAAGAACATCCACCTGATCCCGAACCCGCTGCCCGTCACCTGGCCCAGCCCGAAGCCGCACACCCCACAGCCGGGTCGACGGCCGGTGGTCGGCTATCTCGGCCGGCTGGAGAAGGAGAAGGGCGCCGACCTCCTGCCCGAGATCGCCTCCCTCCTCCCGGAGGTGGACTTCAAGGTCGCCGGAGCGGGTTCCATGGCGATCGACCCCAGGCCCAACCTCGACCTCGTCGGTCGGGTCACGGCCGCGGACTTCCTCCAGGAGATCGACTGCCTGCTGGTGCCGTCCCGGGTCGAGTCGTTCGGGCTCAGCGCACTGGAGGCGCTGTCCCTCGGCGTACCGGTGGTGCACACCGGGGCCGGCGGTCTGGCCGAGGTCACCCGCCATGCCACGGGCACCCTGGCGTTCCAGGCGGACCTCGCGCCCGCCGCGCTCGCCGGCGCCATCCGGGACGCCGTCGACCACCGCGCCGTCGACGAGGGGCAGCGGGTGGCCGAGTGGTACGCCCAGGAGTACGCCTTCGATCGGTGTGTCGAGCGGTGGCAGAGCTTGTACAGGTCCCTCCTGTGACGAGCACCCCGTCGTTCCGGTCTTCCGCTCGTGATCCGCAGAACAGTGAGGGAGGTGTCCCAGTGGCAGAGACGTTGACGATCGTGACGGTCCTCTACCGTTCCAGCGACATGCTCGCCGAGACGCTCCCCACCTGGGTACGCGCCGCCGACGGGCTACCGGTGAAGTTCATCTTCGCCGACAACTGGCCCGAGGACGAGTGCGCGAAGGTCATCGCCGATGCTCTGGACGACGAGCGGTACGAGTACCTGCCCGACTCGTCGAACCCCGGGTTCGCGGCGGGCTGCAACCGGGCCGTCGCCCCGGTGCGGACGAGCCACGTGATGCTGCTGAACCCGGACGTCTGGTTGCCGGAGGACGCCCTGACCCGCCTGTTCGCCGCCATCGCGGCGGACCCGGAGAGCCCGATCGCGGTGGGGCTCGCCATGCACGGCGGCGAGTACGTCGGCATCGACCTGCACCCGGTCTCGCTGTTCATCGACCGGGCGGCGACGGTCCCGCGCGGGCCGCTCGGCCCGTCCGGTGGCGCGGCAGTCTTCCCCACGGCGCTCTTCCACCGTTTCGGCGGGTTCTACGAGCACCTGTTCGCCTGGGGTGAGGACGCCGACCTCGCGTTCCGCATGTACGCCGAGGGTCTGCGGACCCGACGGTTGGACTTCATGCTCCCGCACGCCGGCGGCCACAGCGTCGAGGGCGACAACAAACTGCAGGGGTTCCGGGCGTTCCTCCTGGCCCGCAATCGGCTCCTGGTCGCCGCGCGGACCTTCACCTGGCCGCTGATGCTCGTCGCGATACCGGTCCTCGCGCTGGCACACCTGGCGCTGGCCGCCCGGCGCGCCCGTCAGGGCCTGCTCAAACCCTTCCTGCGGGGCGTGCGACGGGGCCTGCTGGAGGGGCCCGCCGCCCGCCGGCAGTGGAAGGGCAGGCGTTTCGGTTTTGCATCCCTGATCAGCTACCTCAGAGTTCGGAGCGCGTGATGGCAGGAATCCCGTGGAGTGTCGTGACGGTCACCTACAACTCCGCGGACACGCTCCGGCGGTGCTGGGGCGGTGCCAAGCCCTACGAGTGGATCGTCGTCGACAACAACTCCGCTGACGACTCGGTCGCGGTGGCCGAGGAGCTGGGCGCCCGGGTCATCCGGCTGCCGGAGAACGTCGGCTTCTCCAAGGCCAACAACGTCGGCGTACGCCAGGCCGCGGGTGAGTACGTCCTGTTCGCCAACCCCGACCTCGAGGTCGAGCCGGCCGGGTTCGTCACGATGCAACGCCACCTGGACGCGCACGGCGGCCTGGTCGCTCCCCAACTGCTCGCGACCGACGGCACCCCCCAGCCCAACGGCCGCGGCTTCCCCTACGCCACGGCCAAGTTGGGCAACCGGAAGATCTGGCCGCTGTCGCGGATGCACGCGAACTACCGGGTCGTGGCGGACGACGGCGAGGCTGTCTACGTGGCCTGGGTGATGGGCGCGGCGGTCGCGGCCCGCACCGCGGACTTCGTCGCCATGGGCGGGTGGAACGAGCGGTTCTTCCTCTACTACGAGGACCACGAACTCGGGCTGCGCGCGTGGCGGCACGACATGCCCGTGGTGCTCCTCGGCGACGTGCGGTGGACCCACCACTGGGCGCGGGCGACGAACTCGTTCCAGTGGTCGCGGGCGCACACCCTGGAGTTGCAGAGCGCCCGTACCTTCTTCGGTCTGTTCCCCGAGTTCGTGGTCGGGTTGCCGACCGCCGCCCGCCGCAACCCGCAGGCGGCACGCCTGGTCGGCACCCCGGTGCCCGCGCAGCGCGACGGCTCACTGCCCAGCTCCACCCAGCCGGCCGGCGCAAACTAGACCCGCGGACCGGCCGCAGCGCCCCGATCCTGCGGCGAGGTGGGCGGCACACGGTGCTCCGAGTTGCAGGTATTACCCAGGACTCGTGCTTCTTCTCGTTCGGGACGGTCATCAGTGCTCTCACTCCTCCAGCGCGCCGTACGGCGATCGACGGCGTCGACTCCCTTGGCGACGGCCTACAGCGGACGCGCGAACAGCTTCGGGGCCCTCCGGCTCGCCTTCGCGCTCGCCGTGGTGCTGTCGCACTCGGCGGCCCTCGGCTTCGGGCGGCCGCTCATGCAGCGGATCGACCTGGGAGCCTTGGCGGTGGCGGGGTTCTTCGCGATCTCCGGTTTCCTCATCGTCCGCTCCGGCAGGCGCAGCTCGATACCGCGCTTCCTGTGGCACCGGGCCCTGCGGATCTGGCCCGGCCTGTGGGTCTGCCTTCTCTTCACGGGTCTGGTTGTCGCGCCCCTGCTCTACCTCGACCGGCACGGCACCCTCGACGGCCTGTGGCGGAGCCCGGGTGGCGTACTGGACTACCTGCGACAGAACTGGTGGGGCGGGCTGCGCCAGCTGGGGATCGCCGACCTCCTGCAGGGCGACACACCGTACTGGCGGTGGCAGGGTGGGAACACGATGAACGGGTCGCTGTGGACCCTTGCCTACGAGTGCTTCTGCTATCTCATCGTGGCCGGCCTGGCCGCGCTCACCATCCTGCGTCGGCAGCTCCGCTGGCTCCCGCTCGTCGCCCTGGTTGTCGTCTTCGGGGTGCTCTGCTGGAACTACTACCAGGCTGGCGTGCCTGAGCAGCAGGTGTGGACCACCGGCGAGATCGGGCCGATTCCGCTGCTCGGCGCGCTTCGGGAGGACTCGTTCCTCTGGTACGGCTTCATGTTCCTCGCGGGCGGTGTCGCCGAGCTCTACAGCGATCGGATGCCGATCAACGACCTGCTCGGTGTGCTCTCCCTCGTGGTCATCGGCTGGTTCGCCGCGACCGGGACCTTCTTCGGCCCGGGGCTGCTCGCCTACGCGTACGTCGTCTTCTGGCTCGCCGTGCGGCTGCCGCGCGGGCTGCACCGGATCGGGAAGGTCAACGACTACTCGTACGGGTTGTACATCTACTCCTTCGTGGCCCAACAGGTGATGGCCAAGTTCGGAGTCCAGGCGATCGGTCTCGCCGGCTTCTTCGTGCTCAGTGCCCTGGCCAGCACCGTGCTCGCGGTGCTGTCCTGGCACCTGGTCGAGAAGCAGGCGCTGAAGCTGAAGAACTGGACGCCCGAGGCGTTGCGGGAGCGACCCGAGCAACCGGCACCCCCGCGGGACGGCGGCGTCAACCCGAACCCGTCGAGCGGGAGCGTCGCGGCGTCGCCCATGCCCGGCCGAGCACCCGACTTCGGTCCGGCACCGGCCACGGCACCAGCGGTTGGTTGACGGGCGCCCGACCCGTCGGCCCGACCGTTTCGCACAGACCAGGATGAGGTTCCACATGCTGACCGACGTGGCCCCCGGAAGGGTGGGCGATGACCTGGCGTCGTCGCCCACCCCCGGAGGCCGCCCGGTCCCGTGGGACGGGATCGCCGTCGCCGCCCTCCTCGCCCTGATCCCGATCGTGCACGACCTCAGCACGATGCTCACGGCGCCGTACTGGCTCGACGAGGCCTGGGTGGCGCTCTCGGTGCGGTTCCCCCTCGGTGACCTGCCGGTGACCACCTCGTCGACCCCGATCGGGTGGAGCCTCCTCCTTCGTCTGGTTCCCGACGAGGACTACCTGCGGGTGGTGCCGCTGTTCTTCCACGCCCTCACGGTCTGCGCCGCGTACGCGCTCGGTCGGTTGGCACTCCCGCCGGGGCGGCGTACGGGCATCGTGGCGGGCCTCGTCTGCGGCGCCGGGGTGCTGCTCCTTCCGGCGCAGCAGGTCCGTCACGACCTGAAGCAGTACTCCGCCGATGCCTTCGTCGCGGTGGGGCTGCTCGCACTCACCGCGTGGACGGAGCGGGGTTGGTCCCGGCAGCGGTTGGGGATTCTCGCCGCCGCGATCGGGGTGGGGATGTTCGTCAGCCACGTGACCGCCATCATCGCTCCGTGTGTGCTCGGCGGGCTGTTCCTCGCCACCTCGGTTCGGCGGCAGTGGGCGCGGCTCGTCGAGGTGACCGTGACCGGGTTCAGCGCCGCGCTCGCCGCGGCGGCCGTCTACCTCACCTTCTCGGCACGGGCGCGAAGCAGCGCGATGCAGGAGTTCTGGGCCGCGTTCTTCCCACGTCTCGGCGAGGTGCCCGGATATCTCGGGCAGCGGGGCGAGGCCCTCAGCCGCATCTTCGGCGCGCCCGTGCCGCTCGTCCTGTGCCTGGTCGTCGTCGGCGTCGTGACGTTCGTGCGGTGGGACCGTCCCGCCACCGCGGGTGCGGTGCTCCTGCTGCCGCTTGTGGTGATCACGTTGGCCGTCTCGAAGGTCTATCCGCTGTTGGATCCGCGCACCTCGCACTTCCTCTTCGTGACAGCCGCGGCGGTCGCGGGCGTCGGACTCAGCGGGCTGGCGCACCGGGCCGCCACGATCGCCCAGCGCGTGTACCGCCGCCCGTCGACCACGATCGCCACCGCGACGGTCTGCGCCGTCCTGGTCGGAGCCTTCGCTGTCCACAACAGTCGGTGGTACCGGTTCGACGGGGACGAGCCCGGCCTCGACCGCACCCCCATTGCCATGACTGACGTCCGCGAACAGACCCGGTACGTGAACGCGCACCGGGCAAGGAACGACGTCATCGTCCTGAGCTCTACGGCTGCGTACGGCTTCGCGTTCTACTCCACCCGCGACGACGTCAGCCTGGTGGCCCCGTACAGCAACACGGTCACCTGGTGGATCAGAATGCCCGTCGACTCCGGCGTTGTCGTGATCTCGGGGCCCGACGAGAAGGCCATCCGTGGCGGACTTGGTCGGGCGCTGACGCTGGCCGGGGAACGCGGTGGCGCGCGAGTCTGGCTGATCCGATCCTTCGTCGTCGGCGAAGAGGTGGCCGCCTGGCAGGCGGTGCTCGCCGACTACCGGGTCGAGCAGATGACCAAGGGAGTGGAGCCGGTTGCCGTGATCAGCGAACACTGACGCCTCCAGCACGAGCCCGCGCGCCCATTCACCCCCCGATATCGATTCATGGACGAGTAGATGCAGACAACTGAGCAGGACAACCGCGATCCCGCTGTGGTCGCAGAACCCTCCCCTCCCCCGAGCGACGCCCCGAGTGAGCAGGCCAGGCCGAGGACCGTCGGGCGCGCCCGGGAACGGGTCACCTCCGTGATCGGGGAGTGGGGCAGCCGGTCACCGGGGATGCCGGCGCTCGCGTGGTTCGCCCTCACCCTCCTGATCGCGGGCGCCCCGTCCACCCTGATGCCGTCGCCGGGCTTCGACCCGAGCTGGCAGGCGGGCATCGGTTTCGCGGTCACCGAGAACCTCAAATACGGCCGGGACATCGTCTTCAACTACGGCCCGTGGGGCTTTGTCGACTGGCCACAGCACGTCAGCCGCCCCCAGGCGGTACTCGGGTTCCTCTTCACGACCGCAGCCGTCTCCGCCCTCTACTGGGTCGTCTACCACTGTGTCCGCCTCAGGTGGTCCGCGGGTGTCGCCGGCGTGGTCGCGTTCGCGGTCGCCGTCGCCAGCGCGCCCGCCGGGCCGGGCGGCCGGCTCGTCTACGCGGGCCTTCTGTTCGCGCTGCTCACGCTCCGCGACCGGATCACCAACGCCAGGACCGACTGGCGGGACACCCTGCCGACCGCGCTGCTCACCGCCGTCGGCACCCTGCTCTTTCAGGTGAAGTACTCGGAAGGCGTGGTCCTGCTGGCCGTCGCCGGCCTCGTCGCGGTGAGCACCGGGTCGGTGCGGGGTCTCCTCCGGGGCGTCGCGGTTTTCCTGGCAACGGCTGTCGTGGTGTTCCTCACGCTGTGGCTCGCCGCCGGGCAGCGGATCGCCGACATCGTGCCGTGGGTCCGGGGTTCCCAGGAGATCTCCACGGGTTACCAGGAAGCCCTCGCCATCGAACAGGGCGAGTTCGTCGTCGGATACATCTTCGCGGGAGCACTGACGATCCTCATCGGATTCCTGGCCCTTCGTCAGGCGCTACGCCACCGGTCCGTCGCGGCGGTGGGGATCTTCGCAGTCTCGGGGGTCATGCTCGCCTTCGGCTTCAAGCACGGGTTCACCCGACACGACCCGGCGCACGAGGTCTCGTTCTTCATGGCGTCGGGATTCCTGCTCGTCGGCTTTGTCGCCTGGTCCCGGCGTCCCGCGGTTGTCCTGGCAGCGGCCACGGCGGCGCTCATCATGACGCCCTTCGGCCTCGTCACCTTCGATCCCTTCGTCGCCCGGAACCAGTGGCGGACGGGCGTGGAACTACTCGTCCACGACGAGTACCGACTGACGGCCGTCGACACCGCCAAGGCACGCGCCCGCGAGACCTACAAGGTGCCGGAGAGCGTCCTCAACGACCTGCGCGGGCGACCGGTGCACGTCGACCCGGCGGAACTCACCCTGCCCTGGGCGTACTCGCTGGACTGGCGGCCCGTCCCCGTCTTCCAGACGTTCTCGGCGTACACCCGGTACCTCGACGAACTCAACGCCGAGGCGCTCATCGACGCGCCCGCCGATCAGGTCGTGCTGCAGCAGTCCACGGCCGGCATCGACGCCCGGAACATCCGCTGGGACACTCCTCGCTACCTGCTCGCCCTGGCCTGCAACTACCGGGTGGGTGCGCGCGCCGAGGGTTGGTCGGTCCTGCACCACGGCGAGAACCGGTGCTCGCCGCCGCGGACCCTGCTCACCCAACCGGTGACGGCGGGTACGCCCGTGCCGGTGCCGCAGCCCGGTAAGAACGAGATGGTCGTTGCCAGGTACACACCGAAATCGGATTCCGCGCTTGTGTCGTTGGTGCATCTCGGTCTGAAGGACTGGTCACCGATCGAGATCGGCATCGACGGCGCCACCTTCCGGATCCCGGAGGCGCTCACCGACGGGCCGCTGCTGGCCTCGTTCCCCGCCGCACTGGCCTGGCAGGCGCCCTTCGACGCCTTCCACTACCGGCAGCTCACCTTCAACACGCCCGGCACGGTGGAGTTCCAGGTCATCACGGTGAAATGACCCGCCACACCGTTCGCCCCGGGCGATCGTGACGACGAAGGCCTTCCGCCGGGCGGTGGGGAAGCTCAGATTCCCCACCGCGGCGGAAGGCCTTCGGAGTTCGGGCCGGTTCCGTGCCGATCAGCTACCGCGGCGCCACAGGTCCCGCAGGGCGTCCCAGTCGCCGTCGAGGCCCTCCTTGCAGAGCGCCTCGATCAGGACGACACCCTGGATGTCGTCCCGGTCCCACCAGATACCGCACATCGTTCGCCCGTCTTCCTTGGTGAACGCGTACTCCATGTAGCTGCCGCTGGCGCCGGTCACGTTGCCCGTGGTGCGCGTCGCCTGGCGAAGTCCCGGTGCCAACGTGCCGCCAGCGAGATTGAGCTGCAGCCGGAACGCTCGTGCCGTCTCCTTCGGCGCGTCATCCGCGTAGATCACGAAGTGCATGAACGCGTTGCCGTAGTTGCAGAAGAGGTGCCGTCGCTCGTCGACCGGCAGCTTCGGGACGTTGGGCTCGTTGTAGGCCGCGCAGTTGCCGCTGCCGGCCAGCCACGGCTCCGCGAGCGGTTCCAGTTCGCTGGGGAACCTCTGCTTGTTGATGGCGAGCTGTCGTGCCTCGTACGCCGCGAGGGTGGTCTCCTTCGGCGGCGCCGCTTCCTCGCCGCCGCCGCGGCCGACGAAGAACCCCGCGGTGCCGGCGACCAGGACGAGCGCCACCGCGCCGGCGATCAGGGGCCACTTCGGCCGCTTCGCCTTGTATGTCGACGGTGCGATCCGCCGCCCTCCCGCGAGGAGCGGATCGGCGGGGCGGGCTCCGGTGACGTCGTCGGCGTACGCGGGCGACGAAGGCACGGCGGACACCTGTTGCCCGAACGAACTCGGGGTGCCGGACACCGGCTGACCGGAAACCGGGGCGGCCTGCACCGCCCAGGGCAGTTGCGGCATGTGCTCCACCATGCCGGGCATCCCGGACACCGGCTTCGGAGGACCGCTGACCTGCTGCGGCACGCCGGAGATCGGGAAGGCCGACGAGGGCGGCCCCGAGATCGGTGGGCTGGGCACGGGTTGGTAGTCCATGCCGAGGTCTTGGAAGATCCGCTGCGGGGCGTTTCCCTCCTCCGCGGGGTAGGCCACCCAGGGGTAGGCGGCCGACAGGTCGGCCTGTACGTAACGGTGACCACCGTCGGCCTGCGCCAGCGCCCCGACCACGGTGCCGAAGGCGGCACGCCAACGCTCGTCGGACGCCGCGACGCCGTCCAGCACGGCCACGGTCGCGAACTGGCCCTGCCCGTCCACCGCGGCCCATGCCTTGCCGACCTGACACCCGCCCAGCAGGTGGGTGTATCTGTAAGGGCTTTCCGGTTGCATCCTGCTCCTCCGCTCAACCGCCTAGCGGATCCTACAGAGCAATCTGCGCGGCGGCAGACCGCCGGTTGGCCCCCCTGGGGGCCGGCAGAACGGGTGGCCCCTCCGACCGCGACGCGTTGTCCACTCCGGACAGAGCTACCGCCAGGACAAGCACGGCGACCGCTCCCAGCCACAGCCACAGGTCGAAGAAGAAGACCTGAGCCGAGAGCCCGACCAGCATGACGCGGGCGATCGGGGACCGGAGGCGCCAGTAGAGGGTCACCATGAGCGACAGCAGCGAGATCAGGCCGAGCAAGCCGTAGTTGTACCAGAATGTCAGGTAGGTGTTGTCGAAGACCTGCGCTTCGCCGTCTCCGATCCCCACGTCCTCCAGGAAACGGACGTTGGACTCGGGTCCGCTTCCAAACGCGAGCGTCGACCAGTCCTGCGTGATGCCGTCCCAGACGACACGGATGCGGACGAAGCGGGCGTCAGCGCTCGCCGAGCCGAGCGGATCGGCCATGCGGGACCCCGCCACGTCAACGGCACTGCCGGACCCGGGGGCGGAAGCGGTGGAGTTCGGCGCGGTGTTGCCGGACCCGGGCGAATTCGGCGATGCCGAGCCAGGCTGCCAGATCGCCCCGGGCACGGCCGGATCGGAGAACAGCACGGCCGGCGGCTTGGCCGCCACGATCATGAAGGCGGCTGCCGCGATGACGAGCCCGCTGCCCAGGCCACGCCACGAGTACCTGCGCCACTGGAACAACAGCCAGAGCCCGAGGGCGAGCGCCGTCCCGACCCACGCGCTGCGGGTGCCCGACAACACCAGACCCGCGAGGTTGGCGGTGAACGGGATGTACCAGAACCTGCCCCGGAGGGTCAGCGCCACGATGGCCATCGCCATTGCGAAGGTTCCGTACACGATGGGGTGCCCCGAGACACCCACCGCACGGGTGGCGTCGAACGCGGAGGTGTACGTCCAGTGGTAGGCCAACTGGTCGAAGATCGGCCAACTCCGGGTGAGCGTCTGGTACTTGGCGAAAGCGGCAATGGGAACGCTGAGCCAGGTCAGCGCCAACGCGATCCGGATGATCAGGTCTCGGTCGTGACGCGCTTCCTCGACGACGTGCCAGCAGAGCAGGCCGACACACACGATGGGCGCCAGACCGACCGCGATCGGTTTCACCCCGTGCCACTGCACCAGACCGGACAACAACCCGCACAGGGGAAGGAACAGCGCCGCGGCGATCACCTTCCGCCGCCACCCGTCGCGTTCGGCCCGCAGCACCCGCCCCCAGGCGGCCAGGACGAAGAGCAGGAACAGGAGGGAGTACGACGGATTCGTCGGATAGCCGAAATTGATCGTCACCGGAACCAGGAAGGCGACGACGAACACGGCCCAGGTGATCCGGTCGGCGTCCAGCAGCACCCAGCCGAGCAGGGCGCCGACGCCGACGGCGAGCGCGAGGTCCCACCTGCCGAGCAGCAGGAAGGCGACTGCCAGGACGACCAGACCGGCGCCGAGGATGCGGGCCGAAAGCCCCATGGCCCGGACCTTCTCGGTCGATGCTCGCGTCACGCGAACGAGGAGATGCACGATCAGCTACCGGCGCCAGAGGTCCCGCTGAGCATCCCAGTTGTGGGCCATGCCGTCCGGAACGAGTGTCTCGACACGCCCCGGCGGCGTGGTGCCGCCGGAGAAGTTGATCTGACACCCGCCCGGCACACAGGTGTCACTGCCTGGGTTTCCGGTTGCATCCCGCTCCTCCGCTCAACCGTCCTGCGGATCCTACAGAGCCCTGTGTCATCCCAGCGTCCTGCCGGTCGGCCGAACGGCGGGACGGGCGCCGTCGGATACGGTGACCTTGCTCTTGAAAGTTCTCATGCATAGAGTCGCGCCATGAATGAAGGCGGTGCGGGGTCGGCTGACCACCTGCTCGACCTCTTCCACGGCGTACGCCTCACCCCCACCCAACGCCGCATCGCGCACTGCCTGGTCCAGCACGCCGGCGCGGCGGCGTACCTGTCCGCGGCGGAAGTCGCCGAGATGGCCGGGGTGAGCCAGCCGTCGGTGACCCGGTTTGCGATGGCGCTCGGATACGACGGCTACCCCGCCCTCCGCCGCCGGCTGCGGGAGGCGGGCCCCACCGAGGGCACCGAACCGGACGACGCCGGCAACGAACTACAGCAGGCGGTACGCGCGGAGATGGGCAATCTGGACCGGCTGGCCGGCCAGCTCGCCGACCGGGACCGGATCGCCGAGACCGGGCGGTTGCTCGCCCGGAGCCGCCCACTGCCGGTGCTGGGCCTGCGCGCCGCCGCGCCGCTGGCCGCGTACTTCGCCTACTTCGCGGCGAAGGTGCACCCGGACGTGCGGGTGCTCGACGACGGCGGCAGCCTGCTCACCGACCGCCTGGAGCAGGCGGTCGCGGCCGGGGCGTCGGCGCTGCTCGCCTTCGTCCTGCCCCGCTACCCCCGAGAGACCCTGGACGCGCTCCGCGACGCCCGCGACGCCGGGCTCACCGTGGTGGCGATCACCGACTCACCGGTCAGCCCCGCCACCGAGCACTCCGACGTGGTGCTGCCGGCGGCGGTCGGCGCGCAGCTCGTCTTCGACCTGCACACCGCCCCGATGACCCTGGCCATGGTGTTGTTACAGGCGATCTGCGACGCCGCACCGGCCGACACCCAACGCCGACTGGAGGCGTTCGAGGCCTCCGCGGCCCGCCGTCAGTTGTTCCGCGGATGACCGGAGGAGACCCGAGATGACCCAGCCCGTCCGTGCCGCACGGGGCAACCAGCTCACCGCCCGCGGGTGGCAGCAGGAGGCCGCCCTGCGGATGTTGATGAACAACCTCGACCCGGAGGTCGCCGAGCGCCCCGACGACCTGGTCGTCTACGGCGGCACCGGCAAGGCGGCCCGGGACTGGCCGTCGTACCACGCGTTGGTCCGCACGCTTACCGACCTGCGCGAGGACGAGACGATGCTGGTGCAGTCCGGCCGACCGGTGGGCGTGCTGCGTACCCACGAGTGGGCGCCCCGGGTGCTGCTGGCCAACTCCAACCTGGTCGGCGACTGGGCGACCTGGCCGGAGTTTCGCCGGTTGGAGCAGCTCGGCCTGACCATGTACGGGCAGATGACCGCCGGTTCGTGGATCTACATCGGCACCCAGGGCATCCTCCAGGGCACCTACGAGACGTTCGCGGCGGTGGCCGCGAAGAAGTTCAACGGCACCCTGTCCGGCACACTCACGCTGACCGCCGGCTGCGGCGGGATGGGCGGCGCGCAGCCACTCGCGGTCACCATGAACGGCGGCGTCTGCCTGATCGTCGACGTGGACCGCACCCGGCTCGACCGGCGGATGCACGACCGCTACCTGGACGAGGTCGCCGACTCGCTGGACGACGCGGTACGACGGGTGCTCGCCGCGAAGCGGGACCGGCGCGCGCTCTCCGTCGGCGTGGTGGGCAACGCCGCCGAGGTCTTCCCCGAGTTGCTGCGGCGCGGTGTCGAGGTCGACGTCGTGACCGACCAGACCAGCGCCCACGACCCGCTGTCGTACCTGCCGGTGGGGGTGGAGCTGGCCGACGCTCAGGACTACGCGCAGGCGAAGCCGGCCGAGTTCACCGACCGGGCCCGCGCGTCGATGGCGACGCACGTCGAGGCGATGGTCGGCTTCCTGGACGCCGGCGCCGAGGTCTTCGACTACGGCAACTCGATCCGTGGCGAGGCACAGCTCGCCGGGTACCAGCGGGCCTTCGACTTCCCCGGTTTCGTGCCCGCGTACATCCGGCCGTTGTTCTCCGAGGGCAGGGGGCCGTTCCGCTGGGCGGCGCTCTCCGGCGATCCGGCGGACATCGCGGCCACCGACCGGGCAATCCTGGAGTTGTTCCCGGAGAACGAGCCGCTGGCCCGGTGGATCAGGCTGGCCGGCGAGCGGGTGGCCTTCCAGGGCCTGCCGGCCCGGATCTGCTGGCTCGGCTACGGCGAGCGGGACCGGGCGGGCGTGCGGTTCAACGAGATGGTCGCCTCGGGCGAACTCTCCGCCCCGGTCGTCATCGGGCGGGACCACCTGGACGCCGGCAGTGTGGCCAGCCCGTACCGGGAGACCGAGGCGATGGCCGACGGCTCCGACGCCATCGCCGACTGGCCGCTGCTCAACGCCCTGGTCAACACGGCCAGCGGGGCCTCCTGGGTGTCCATCCACCACGGCGGCGGGGTGGGCATCGGCCGGTCGATCCACGCCGGGCAGGTGTGCGTCGCCGACGGCACCGCCCTCGCCGGGCAGAAGATCGAGCGGGTGCTCACCAACGACCCGGCGATGGGCGTGATCCGGCACGTCGACGCCGGCTACGACATCGCCCGCGACGTCGCGGCCCGCACCGGCCTGCGCACGCCCATGGCCGAGGGTGCCGCGTGAGCGCGAGGTACG
>NZ_JBEZGL010000013.1:121760-189587 GCF_040649915.1 Micromonospora sp. NPDC048839 | reverse complement strand
CGTAGGAGTGCAGCGCAGCGGAGCCCCGCAGTCGCGAACAACAGACGCGCCGTGAGCGCGAGGAGTGCAGCGCAGCGGAGCCCCGCAGTCGCGAACAACAGACGCGCCGTGAGCGCGAGGAGTGCAGCGCAGCGGAGCCCCGCAGTCGCGAACAACGGGAGCACAGCGTGAGCGCGGACCTTCCCGGCCGGTTCCGGGCCCTGTGGGACGAGATCGCGCCGGTCGGGCGGGACGCCGACAGCGGCGGCTATCTGCGGTACGCGTTGACCGAGCCGGAGCGGGAGCTGCGCGCCTGGTTCCGGGCACAGGCCGAGCGCCGCGCCCTGCCCGTCACCGAGGACGGCAACGGCAACCTCTTCGCCCACTGGGGTGACCCGCAGGCGTCCGACGCGGTGCTCACCGGCAGCCATTTCGACTCGGTGCCGCACGGCGGGGCGTACGACGGGCCGCTCGGCATCGTCAGCGCGTTCCTCGCCGTGGACGAGCTGCGCGCCGCCGGCGTCACCCCGGACCGGCCGCTGGTGCTGGCCGCGTTCGTGGAGGAGGAGGGTGCGCGCTTTGGCGTACCGTGCCTGGGGTCTCGGCTGCTCACCGGTGCGCTGTCCGCCGACCGCGCGGCCGGCCTGCGCGACGCGGCCGGGGTGAGCTTCGCCGAGGCGCTCGGCGAGCGGCCGGCGGGTGCCCGCCCGGAGCTGCTGGGCCGGTTCGGCGCCTTCGTGGAGTTGCACGTCGAGCAGGGCCGTGCGCTCGTCGACGCGGACGCGCCGGTCGCGGTGGCGAGCGCGATCTGGCCGCACGGCCGGTGGCGCTTCGACGTCGTCGGCGAGGGCAACCACGCGGGTACGACCCGGATGGCCGACCGGCGCGACCCGATGCTCACGTACGCGTTCACGGTGCTGGCGGCCAACAAGGAGGCCCGGCTGCGGGGCGCGCACGCCACCGTGGGCCGGGTCGCCGTCGAGCCGAACGCCACGAACGCGATCCCGTCGAGGGTGACCGGTTGGCTGGACGCGCGGGCCGCCGACACGCAGACGCTGTCCGGGCTGGTCGAGGCGGTGTGGGGCAAGCTGACCGAGCGCGCCCGCCGCGACGGTACGACGGTGACGGTCACCGAGGAGTCGGCGACGCCGCTCGTCGCCTTCGACGGGGATCTGGCCGGACGGCTGGCCACGCTGCTGGACGCGCCGGTGCTCCCGACCGGCGCGGGGCACGACGCCGGGGTGCTCGCCGCGCACCTGCCCACCGCGATGCTGTTCGTCCGCAACCCGACCGGGGTGTCGCACTCCCCCGCCGAGGCCGCGACCGACGGCGACTGCGCCGCCGGGGTCCGCGCGCTGGCCCGGGTGCTGGAGGACCTGACATGCCGATGACACCGACCCGCTGGCTCGCCGAGTACGCCTGGCTGCCCGAGCACGCCGAACCCACACCCGACGTGCTGATCGAGGTCGACGACGGCCGGATCACGGCGGTGACGCCGCTGCTCCCCGGCAGCAGGCCGACGGCCGGGGTCGACGTGTACGCCGACGCGGTGCCGCTGCCCGGTCTGACCCTGCCCGGCCTGGCCAACGTGCACTCGCACGCCTTCCACCGGGCGTTGCGCGGGCGTACCCACGGCGGTCGGGGCGACTTTTGGACCTGGCGGAACCAGATGTACGCCGTCGCGGACCGGCTGGACCCGGACACCTACCTGGCCCTGGCGCGTGCCGTCTACGCCGAGATGGCGCTCGCCGGGATCACCGGCGTGGGCGAGTTCCACTACCTGCACCACCGCCCCGACGGCGGCGCGTACGACGACCCGAACGCGATGGGCGCGGCGCTGGTGGAGGCCGCCGCGCACGCCGGGATCCGGCTCACCCTGCTGGACGCCTGCTACCTGACCTCCAGCGTGGACGGTCAGGCCCTCGCCGGGCCGCAGCGCCGCTTCGGTGACGGCGACGCGGCCCGCTGGGCGGAGCGGGCGGCGGCGTTCCAGCCGACGGACGCCCACGTCCGGGTCGGCGCGGCTGTGCACTCGGTGCGGGCGGTTCCGGCGGACCAGCTCCGCACGGTCGCCGACTGGGCCCGGGATCGGCGGGCACCGCTGCACGTGCACCTCTCCGAGCAGCCCGCCGAGAACGACGAGTGCCGGGCGGTGCGCGGGCGTACGCCCACCGCGCTGCTCGCCGAGCACGGTGTGCTCGGGCCGGACACCACCGCCGTGCACGCCACCCACCCGACAAGCGCCGACCTGACCCTGCTCGGCGACAGCCGGACCGGGGTGTGCCTCTGCCCGACCACCGAACGGGACCTCGCCGACGGGATCGGCCCGGCCCGGCGGATGGCCGACGCGGGAATCCGGTTGAGCCTGGGCAGCGACAGCCATGCCGTCATCGACCTGTTCGAGGAGGCCCGCGCGGTGGAGCTGGACGAGCGGCTGCGCACCCGCCGCCGAGGCCACTTCGCACCTGTCGACCTGCTGACGGCGGCCAGCGTCACCGGGCACGCCGCCCTGGGCTGGGCCGACGCCGGCCGGATCGCCGTCGGTGCCCGCGCCGACCTGGTGACGGTACGGCTGGACAGCCCCCGCACCGCCGGCGTGCCACCGGTGGGGGCGTTCTTCGCGGCCACCGCGGGGGACGTCGAGCAGGTGCTGGTGGACGGCCGGGTGGTGGTGGCCGAGGGCCAGCACCTGAGCGTGGACGTGCCGGCCGAGTTGGCCGCCGCCATCGAGGCGGTGACCCGCACATGAGCAGTCTGCTTGTCGACACCATCGGGGAGCTGGTCACCAACGGCCCCGGCACGCGCCCACTCGGCATCCTCCGCGACGCGGCCGTGCTGATCGAGGAGGGCCGGGTGGCCTGGGTGGGGTCGTCCGCCACCGCGCCGGCCGCCGACCGGCGACTCGACGTCGGTGGGGCCGCCGTCCTGCCCGGCTTCGTGGACAGCCACGCCCACCTGGTCTTCGCCGGGGATCGGGCGGACGAGTTCGCCGCCCGGATGGCCGGCCAGCCCTACACCGGCGGCGGCATCCGCACCACGGTCCGCGCGACCCGGGCCGCCACCGATGACGAGCTGCGAGCCACCGTGCGCCGGCTGCGAGGTGAGGCGCTGCGCCAGGGCACCACGACCATGGAGATCAAGAGTGGGTACGGGCTGACCGCCGCCGACGAGGCCCGCTCACTGCGGATCGCCGCCGAGTTCACCGAGGACACCACCTATCTCGGCGCGCACGTGGTCCCCGCCGAGTACGCCGATCGCCCGGACGACTACGTGGGGCTGGTCTGCGGGCCGATGCTGGCCGCTGCCGCGCCGCACGCCAAGTGGATCGACGTGTTCTGCGAGCGGGGCGCCTTCGACGTGGACCACGCCCGGGCCATCCTGGCCTGCGGGCAGGCCGTCGGGCTCGGTGTGCGGGTGCACGCCAACCAGCTCGGCCCCGGACCGGGCGTGCAGCTCGGCGTGGAGCTGGGCGCGGCCAGCGTGGACCACTGCACCTACCTGTCCGACGCCGACGTCGACGCGCTCGCGTCCTCCCTGGTCGACTGCATGTGCCACGAGGGTCCGCACAGCACCACCGTCGCGACCCTGCTGCCCGGCGCGGAGTTCTCCACCCGCTCGCCCTACCCGGACGCCCGCCGACTGCTCGACGCCGGTGTGACCGTGGCGCTGGCGACGGACTGCAACCCCGGTTCGTCGTACACCTCGTCGATGGCGTTCTGCGTGGCCCTCGCGGTCCGCGAGATGCGGATGACCCCGGCGGAGGCGGTCTGGGCCGCCACCGCCGGTGGCGCCCGGGCGCTGCGCCGCGACGACATCGGTGTCCTCACCCCCGGCGCGCGGGCCGACCTCGTCGTCCTGGACGCGCCGTCACACCTGCACCTGGCCTACCGGCCCGGTGTCCCCCTGATCCGCCAGGTAATTCGCAACGGAGTTCCGCTATGACGAACGTGACCATCCAGCCCACCGGGATCACCGCCGACGACGTGCTCACGGTGGCCCGCGGCACCGCCACGGTCGTCCTCGCCCCGGCCACCATCGAGGCCATGGCGACCAGCCGGGCCATCGTGGACGGCATCGAGTCGTCCGGCCGGCCCGTCTACGGGGTCTCCACCGGGTTCGGGGCGCTGGCCAACACCTTCATCGCCCCGCAGCGGCGGGCCGAGCTGCAACACGCGCTGATCCGCTCGCACGCCGCCGGGGTGGGCGCCCCGATGCCGCGCGAGGTGGTCCGGGCCATGATGCTGCTGCGGGTCCGGTCCCTCGCGCTGGGCCGCTCCGGGGTCCGGCCGCTGGTCGCGGAGGCCCTGGTCGACCTGCTCAACCACGACATCACCCCGTGGGTGCCGGAGCACGGCTCGCTGGGCGCCTCCGGCGACCTGGCGCCGCTGGCGCACTGCGCGCTGGTGCTGCTCGGTGAGGGCTGGGTCCTCGGCCCGGCCGGCGAGCGGCAGGACGCGGCCGACGCGCTGAGCGCCGCCGGGCTCACGCCGATCGAGCTGGCCGCCAAGGAGGGGCTGGCGCTGATCAACGGCACCGACGGCATGCTCGGCATGCTGCTGCTGGCCATCCACGACGCGGCGCACCTGTTCGCCATGGCCGACGTGACGGCCGCGCTTGCCATCGAGGCGATGCTCGGCTCGGAGCGGCCCTTCCTGCCGGAGCTGCACGCGATCCGGCCGCACCCCGGTCAGGCGGCGTCGGCGGCGAACATCCACCGGCTGTTGCAGGACTCCCGGGTGATGGACTCGCACCGCGACGACCTGGCCCATGCCGTGCAGGACGCCTACTCGATGCGCTGCGCCCCGCAGGTCGCCGGCGCGGCCCGCGACACCCTCGACTTCGTCCGTACGGTCGCGGGCCGGGAGTTGGTGTCCGTGGTGGACAACCCGGTGGTGCTGCCGGACGGGCGGGTCGAGTCGACAGGTAACTTCCACGGCGCGCCGCTCGGTTTCGCCGCGGACTTCCTCGCCATCGCCGCCGCCGAGGTGGGAGCGATCGCCGAGCGACGGGTGGACCGGCTGCTCGACGTCACCCGCTCCCGGGAACTGCCGGCGTTCCTCTCCCCCGACGCCGGGGTCAACTCCGGGCTGATGATCGCCCAGTACACGGCGGCGGGGATCGTCGCCGAGAACCGTCGGCTGGCCGCCCCGGCCTCGGTGGACTCCCTGCCCACCAGCGGCATGCAGGAGGACCACGTGTCGATGGGCTGGGCGGCGGCCAAGAAGCTGCGCACCGTGCTGGACAACCTCACCAGCCTGCTGGCGGTGGAGCTGCTGGCCGGCGTACGCGGTCTGCAACTGCGCGCCCCGCTGGAGCCGTCCCCGGCCGGCCGCGCGGCCGTCGCCGCGCTCGGCCCGGCGGCCGGTGAGCCCGGCCCGGACGTGTTCCTCGCCCCGGTGATGGAGGCGGCCCGAGCGGTCGTCGGCGGGCCGGAGTTGCGCGCCGCCATCGAACGGGAGGTCGGCCCGCTGGGCTGACCTCCGTCGGTCGCTGTCGTCCGCCGCGGGTCAGGCGGCGGGCGACAGCACCTGGTTCGCCCCGGCCGGCCTGTCGGCTGCTGCTGCTAGCGTTCGCCGCCGTGGAGATCGAGGAGCAGGGGCTCGGCGAGCAGATCCGGGACTTCGTCCGCCGCCAGGTGGCGCTGGCCGAGTTGCCGGCCGCCGCGATCGTCGCCGAGACGATGGAATACCTGGCCGGCGAGGCGGACCCGGCGGAGGTCGAGGCCCGAGCCTGGCCGATGGTGACCGAGGAGCTGAGCGCGCACCTCGCCGCCCAGGCGCACTGGCCGGAGGTCACCGACAGCGACCGGCTCACCGCGGCCTTCCGGACGCTCTCGGCCGCCGGGCTGGTGGCCCGGGAGAACTTCAGTTGCTGCCAGACCTGCGGCGTTGCCGAGATCGGCGACGAGGTGCCGCGGGGGCGCACCGCCCGGGGGTACGCCTTCTACCATCGGCAGGACGCCGAGAACGGCGTCGACGACTCGGGGGTGCACGTCGCGTACGGCCTGTTCGGGCAGCCGACGACGGCCGACATCGGTGCGGAGGTGGCGGCGGCGCTGCGCGCCGAGGGGTTGACCGTGCACTGGGACGGCAGCACCGGCACCCGGATCCGGGTCGCGTTGACCTGGCAGCGGCGCCGGGTCGGTCGGTTGGCCGCGCTGCCCGCCACGGTCGACGACGACGTCGACATCGACGTGGAGCTGCTGGACCAGTGGACGGGGGTTTACGACCCGACCGACGGGCCGTCGTCGGCCGCCCGGCTCGCGGGTCTGCACCTGCCGTGGTTGCCTGCCGGCGTACGGATCCAGGTTGCTCATCAGGGCGCCGCTGTCGTCGTTCGACGGGAGGGGGACACCCTGGTGGGCACGTACCCCGAGCAGGACGGGCGGGAGTTGACCGTCGGCCGGTACGACGGCATGGATCTGATCCGCCGGTTGCCCGGCGGGTCGGTCCCGGCTGCCGCCCTGCCGGCCCCGCCCGATTTCCTCGAGGCGACCTACCAGTACCGCGGCGACGTCCAGAAGGACGTGCCGCTGGACGCGGCCGAGGTGCGCCTCCTACTGCGCGCGATGCGGCCGCTGAGCAGGGACTTCCTGACCGCCTTCGGCCGCTCCGGCGGCTGTGTGCAGGTCGCCTGGGAGCGCGACGGGCTGTGGCTGGAAGAGCTGGACATGGCGCGGTCCACCTCGACCGGGCGGATCGCCACCGTGGCCGAGGCCGAACGACTGCTCACCGTGCTGGCCACGGAGGACCGCGTCCCGATCGACGATCTGGGCGGGGACCTCGTGACGAAGCGCTGGTGAGACGTGTCGGGGTGCTCAGGCGGCGGGCGGCAGCACCTTGGCGATCAGTTTGGCCAGCTCGCGCAGCGCCTTGCCGCGGTGGCTGATCGCGTCCTTCTCCGCCGGGGTCAGCTCGGCGTTGGTCCGGTCCTGTCCGTCGCCCAGGAAGATCGGGTCGTAGCCGAACCCGCCGTCTCCGCGCGGAGCCCGCAGCACCCGACCGGACTGCCGACCGTCGACGAGGTGCTCCTTGCCGCCGGGCAGCACCAACGCCACGGTGCAGACGAACGAGGCGGCCCGTTGCTCGTCGGGCACGTCGCCGATCTGGTCCAGCAGCAGCTGAAGGTTGGCGCGGTCGTCGCCGTGCCGGCCGGACCAGCGGGCGCTGAACACCCCCGGCATGCCGTTGAGCGCGTCCACCGCGAGCCCGGAATCGTCGGCGATGGTCGGCAGCCCGCTCTGCCGGAACCCTTCCCGCGCCTTGATCAGCGCGTTCTCGCCGAAGGTCAGGCCGGTCTCCGGCAGCTCCTCGTACCGCTCGACGTCGTCCAGCCCGAGCAGGGCGATCCGCTGCGCGCCGAGCGCGCCGTCGAGAATTCGCTGGAGCTCGACAAGCTTCTTACGGTTACGGGTGGCGAGCAGGACCTTGTTCACGCTGAAACACCTCTGTTCGCGACTGCGGGGCTCGCAAGCTCACTCCTCGCGCTCACGCGAGTGCCTTCCGCTGGGCTTCGGCCAGATCCGCGCAACCCGCGACGGCCAGGTCGAGCAGGGCGTCGAGCTGGTCGCGGGCGAACACGCCCGCCTCGCCGGTGCCCTGCACCTCGACGAAGTCACCCGCGCCGGTGCACACCACGTTCATGTCCACCTCGGCGGCGACGTCCTCCTCGTAGCAGAGGTCCAGCCGTGCCTCACCGGCGATGATCCCCACGCTGACCGCGGCCACCGAGCGGTGCATCACCTTCTCCGGCTTACCGGCCAACGCCTTGCGGGCGGCGAGCCAGGTCACCGCGTCGTGCAACGCCACGTACGCGCCGGTGATCGCGGCCGTCCGGGTACCACCGTCGGCCTGGAGCACGTCGCAGTCGAGCACGATCGAGTTCTCGCCGAGCGCCTTCAGGTCGATGCTGGCTCGCAGGCTGCGGCCGACCAGCCGGGAGATCTCGTGGGTACGGCCGCCGACCCGGCCCTTGACGCTCTCCCGGTCGGAGCGGGTGTTGGTGGCCCGGGGCAGCATCGCGTACTCGGCGGTCACCCAACCGAGCCCGGAGCCCTTGCGCCAGCGGGGCACCCCCTCGGTGACGCTCGCCGTGCAGAGCACCCGGGTGCCGCCGAACTCGACGAGCACCGAGCCCTCCGGATGGGTGCTCCAGCCTCGGGTCAGGGTCACCGGTCGAAGTTGATTGGGCCCTCGCCCGTCAGGTCGCGCCATCCCTGCACCTTATGCGGTCCGGCGATCCACCTCGCTCGGGGTGCCCCGGGGAGCCTCCGCGCCCCGGCCCACCGGGTCAGACGTCGTAGCTGGCGCCGGGCCGGACCACGTCGATCGGACCGGCGTACGCGCCGGCGGCCGAGTCCAGGGTGTGCGCCTCACTGCCCCAGGCGGGCACCAGGTGGGTCAGCAGGAGCCGGCCCACCGCGGCCTTGGTCGCCGCCTCGCCAGCCTCCCGGCCGGTCAGGTGCAGATCCGGCGGATTGTCCATGCCATCGAGGTAGCTGGCCTCGCAGAGGAAGACGTCGACGTCCTGGGCCAGCCGCAGCAGCGCCGCGCAGGGCGCGGTGTCCGACGAGTAGCACAGTGACCGGCCGTCGTGCTCCAGCCGCACGCCGTACGTCTCGACGGGGTGGTTGACCCGGTCCACGGTGACGGTGAACGGGCCGATCGGGAAGGTGCCCGGCTGCAGGGCGTAGAACTGGTAGACGTCCTCCACCGAACCATCGTCGCCGTACGCGGCGCTGAGCCGGTCCGGTGCGCCGGAGGGGGCGTACACCGGCAGCGGTGGATAGGGGCCGTCCGGTGCGTACCGACGCACGACGACGTACAGGACGGCGTCGAACATGTGGTCGCAGTGCAGGTGGGTCAGCAGGATCGCGTCCGGGGCGTGCAGCCCCGCGTAGCGCTGGAGGCTGGACATCGACCCGGATCCAAAGTCGACAAGGAGACGGAAGCCGTCGGCTTCGACGAGATAGGCCGAGCAGGGCGACTCGGGGCCGGGAAAGCTACCGGCGCTGCCAAGGACAGTCAGTCGCATCGAGTTGTCTCGCTGTTACTGTCAGTAGCATCCGTGTGGGCAATCGCCTCAGCCATGATCTCTACCGACGCGTACGTCACGCTGCGCAGCCTACGCTGGGGTACCCGGCGGTAAGAATCATCCGGCGGAAGTTGTCACGAACGTGACACCTGCTCACGGTGCGCCGGACCGCGTACGGGCCGTCGACCCACGTCGACGGCCCGCACCCGGGAAGATCGGTCCGGTCAGGCCCAGAGCTGCCCCTCCAGGGCGTCCTCGGCATCGGCGAGCGTGCCGCCGTACGCGCCGGTGGACAGGTATTTCCAGCCACCGTCGCAGACCACGAAGGCCACGTCGGCCCGCCGGCCGTCGCGAACCGCCTCGTGCGCCACCGCGAGCGCGGCATGCAGGATGGCGCCCGTGGAGAAGCCGGCGAAGATGCCCTCCACCTCCACGAGTTGGCGGGTACGCAGCACCGCGTCCCGGGTGCCGACCGAGAAGCGCCGGGAGAGCACCGAGGCGTCGTAGAGCTCCGGCACGTACCCCTCGTCGATGTTGCGCAGGCCGTAGACCAGCTCGCCGTAGCGCGGCTCGGCCGCCACGACCTGGATGCCGTCGACCTTCTCCCGGAGGTAGCGGCCGGTGCCCATCAACGTGCCCGTGGTGCCGAGCCCGGCCACGAAGTGCGTGATGCTGGGCAGGTCGTGCAGCAGCTCCGGCCCGGTCGTCTCGTAGTGCGCCCGCGCGTTGGCCTCGTTGCCGTACTGGTAGAGCATCACCCAGTCCGGGTGTTCGGCGGCGATCAGCTTGGCCGTGGCGACCGCCTGGTTGGAACCACCCGCCGCCGGCGAGAAGATGATCTCGGCCCCGTACATCCGGAGCAACTGGATCCGCTCGGTGGAGACGTTCTCCGGCATCACGCAGACCAACCGGTAGCCACGCAACTTGGCCACCATCGCCAACGAGATACCGGTGTTGCCACTCGTCGGCTCGAGGATGGTGTCACCCGGCCGGAGCCGCCCGGCCTCCTCCGCCGCCCGGACCATGAACAGCGCCGCGCGGTCCTTGATGCTGCCGGTGGGGTTCCGGTCCTCCAGCTTGGCCCAGAGCCGCACCGGTGGGGCCCCGTCGGACACCGTCGGCGAGAGCCGGGGCAGGCCGACCAGCGGCGTACCCCCGCACGCGTCGAGCAGGCTGTCGTACCGCGCCATGGCGGCCGACCTCAGCCAGCCGCGACGGCGCCGCGGACCGCCGCCGCGGCGCTGTGCGAACTGATCGCCGCTGCTGCGGCGAAGCCGAACGCGCCGCCGGCCACCGCGGGCAGGATGGTGACGCTGTCACCGTCGGAGAGCTTGGCGTCCAGGGCACCGAGGAAACGGACGTCCTCGTCGTTCACGTAGACGTTGACGAAGCGGTGCAGCGTGCCAGCCTCGGTGATCAGCCGGCCACGCAGGCCGCCGTGCCGGGAATCCAGGTCGGTGAGCAGATCGGCGATGGTGTCGCCGCTGCCGTCGACGACCTTGGCGCCGCCGGTGTAGCTGCGCAGGATGGTGGGGATGCGAACCTCAATGGCCATGATGTCGAACTCCTCGATCGGGTGTGCCTACGGTGACGGGACGGGACGAGTGCGAACGCTGACGGATCAGCGGCCGGAACACTCGTAGTCGACCGTCGCCGGGCTCTGCCCGAACATGTAGGACTGGACGGCATGCGGGTCGACCCCGGCCTCCACGACCCGGACCGGCTCCTCGGCGATCACCCCGTCGACGATCCGGAACGAGCGGATCTCCTCGGAGTCGGGATCGCGGGTCGAGACGAGCAGGTAGTGCGCGCCCGGCTCACCGGCGAAGGAGACATCCGTGCGCGACGGGTACGCCTCGGTGGCGGTGTGCGAGTGGTAGATGACCACGGGTTCCTCGTCGCGGTCGTCCATCTCCCGCCACACGCGCAGGTGCTCCATCGAGTCGAACTCGTAGAAGGTCATCGACCGCGCGGCGTTGTCCATCGGGATGTGCCGGGTCGGGGTGTCGCTGCCGACGGGACCGGCGACGACGCCGCACGCCTCGTCGGGGTGATCCCGGCGCGCGTGGGCGACGATCGCGTCGATGATCGACCGGTCGATGCTCAGCACGAGGACCAGCCTAACGCCTGACGAGCGCGGGCCGAAGTGGTGCCGGTCACGCCTAGTCGATCAAGGCGTTGAGCAGCGACTCCTGCAAATACCCGAGATAGGCGTAGACCGACAGCTGGAACACCCGGCTGGATCCCGGGTCCTCGGCGACCGCGTCGTCCAACTCCTCGCCCAGGTCCGTGCCGTCCTTGATCTCCAGGCGGACACCCATCGCGAGCCGGGCGTCGTTCAACGCCCGCAGCCACGCCTCGGCCGCCTCGGCGTCGAGGCGTACCTCACCACCGGTGTCGTCGGGCAGCGCGGCCAGGATCGCCCCCGCCTGATCGATCTTCGCGGTCTTCAGGTCGCCCTCGGTGTACCGCCGGAACTCGGCCGTCCCCGGCGCGTCCTGCGGGTAGACCGCCGGGAAGAGCCGACCCACGACCGGGTCGGTGTGGTCGAAACCATCGGTGAGCAGGCCGACCACCTCGGAGGCGACCTTGCGCAGCACCCGCACCTCGTCGACCGCGAAGGTGGCGACGTAGCGGCCGGCCTGACGATGGAACATGCTCACGACCGGTCCACCGTCGCCCACAGCCCATACGCGTGCAGCTGCGACGCGTCGTGCTCCATCCGCTCCCGGACACCCGTGGAGACCACGGCCCGGCCCTTGTGGTGCACATCCAGCATCAGCTGCTCGGCCCTCTCCCGGCTGTAGCCGAATAGCTTCTGGAAGACCCAGGTCACGTACGTCATCAGATTGACCGGGTCGTCCCACACGATCGTCACCCATTGCCGGTCAGCCGCCGGCACCTCGTCAGTGTCCGGCGTCTCGACCGGTGCAACCTGTGGAGCCGCCATGCCCCCCATCGTGCCACCGGTTTCCCGGAACCGAGGAACCGGAACGCCGGCCCGGCGCGGATCGCCCACCCGGGACACCTCTGATCCGCCCCGGGCGACCTCGGACCCGTGGTGCGGCGCGGACCCGGACTCGGGGGCGGCCACACCGTCAGGCGAGCAGGATGCCGTGATCGACTGCATCGGAGAGCACCGCGCCCAGCGAGAGGCGGATCACCTCGAACCGTCGGGATATCTCCCGGGACAACCCCAGCTCGACCTCCCGCACCGCGCGCTGGGACCAGGCCCGCGCCGCGTTGTGGTCGTCGCTGCCGGGCGTACGCCACTGCTGCCAGCACCCGCCGGAGAGCGCCACCGCGATCGGCGGGAGCACCTCGTCGCGGAACACCGCCGGATAGTTGGCGAGGGCGTCGATCGCCTCCGGACCGGTCAACCCGGCCACCCCGGCTGTGCTGGTGATCAGCAGCACCTTGTCCAGCTCATGGCCGGGCCGGTCGTCCAGGCCGTACTGCACGGCGGTGGCGATCCGCCGCCGTACTCCTTCGGCCAGCGGCGCGCCGAGCACCCGGACCGCGGCGTCGGTGACGATGCCGCGCACCGCCTGGTCGCACTGGGCGGTGGCCAACAGCGACAGCGCCGCCATCTCCCGATCCAGGAGGTCCGGTAGGCCCGCGCAGCCGACCCCGAACACGATCTCCTGGACTGCCCGCAGGTGGATGTTCGCCAGTTCCAGTGCGAGGTGCTGACGGATCCGCTGCGCACACGTCCGGGTCTGCCGGTCCAGTTGCTCCGACCAGTCTCCCGGATCGGCGACCACGGCCACCCGGTCGTGTTGCCCCGGCAGCACCGGCGGTTCGACGCTGGCCCGCCGCAACCCCTCCTCCGACGACCAACCCACCAACGCCCGCCGCAGGTCGGCGGCGGAGTCGGTGCCGTGGGCGTCGACCGGGAACCACCGCGCGTCGGCGAGCGCCGGCACCGCGGCCAGCAGCGCCGCACGGTGCGCCGCCACGGTCACCGCGGCCGCGTCCATCTCGGTCGCCTGACCCCCGACCGGCGAGACGGACGCCCCCGCGTCCTCCGTCGTCGCCACGCCGTCGACCGGCGGGGCCCACCCTGCCGCGCCGGGGGTCACCGCGAAGACGACCTCCACCGGGGTCGGGGCGACCTCGGCGAGCAGGTTCAACTCGGCGGCGGTGAACGCCTGGTCGGCGGCGATCACGAAGAGCAGCGCGCCGGCCCGGCCCACCGCGTCGAGCAGCACCTGTCGGCCGGACACGCCGAGCGTCGCGGTGTCCGGTACGTCGATGAGCGTGAAGTGCCGTAGCACCGGCTCGGGCACGCTCAGCTCGACCCGCCGGGGTGGACGGGCCAACGCCGGGCCGGCGGCATTTCGGTCGGCCCCGTACGAGTGGGGCTGGCGGTAGCCGGGCACGTACGCCGCCCGGGTGGGCACCTTGGCGTTGCGCACCAGCAGCCAACTGCCCGACGGCACGGTGAGCATGACCGGGTCCAGCCCGAGCAACGTGGCGAGCACCGCGCGTCGTTCGGCGCCGGCCGGACCGACCGCGACCACGCCGAGCAGCTCCTCCGGGCCAGGGTTGGTAACGCCGACCTGGGAGGGCAGCGGGCCGCAGCGGGGCAGATCGGACGGGCCGACCACGTCATCCGAGGAGTCGACCGAGCGGAGAGGGCCCTGCTTCATCAGGTGGCCTCCCAGGGCAGGTGGCCGGACGCCCGGCCAGGTGGGGAATCCGGTCGAAAAACCCGGATGTCGGAAGACTACGGGCGGGCCGGTAACCAGGTGGAACACCTCGGATACTCAGCGGTAATTGTGCGGCTACTCAACTTCGTTGAGTGACGGTGCGGGCGCGGACGGATTCCGGTCGATATGCTGCGCGAATGAGTCGATGGAAGTTCGTCGGCCGGACCGATGAGCTCAACCGCCTGCTGGCGGCGGTGACCGGCGAGGCTGGTCGCGGGCTCTTCTTCAGCGGCAGCGCCGGGATCGGCAAGAGTCGGCTGCTGCGCGAGGGCGTGAGCACGTTGCCCACCGAACGCTTCGCGATCTGGTCCATCGCGGCCAGCGCCACCACCGCCGCACTACCGTTCGGCGGGCTGGTGCAGGTCCTTCCCGCCGAGCAGCCCCAGGGCCTCTCCCCCGCCGGCATCCTGCGCTGGGCGCTCAACGTGTTGCAACAGCAGGCTGCTGGTCGACGGATCGTGCTCGCCATCGACGACGCCCACCTGCTCGATCCACCCTCGGCGGCACTCGTGCACCTGGTCGCACGCGCGGAGAACGCCACAGTGGTCGGCACCCTGCGCGACGGCGAACAGATCCCGCTGCCGATCCGCGCACTCTGGACCGACGACCTGGTCGAGCACGTCGAGCTGACCCCGATGCCGCACGCGGAGACCGCCGGCCTGCTGGCGGCGATCCTGGGCGGCCCGGTCGACGCCAACTCCGCCGACCGGCTGGGCCGGCTGTCGGCCGGGAATCCGCTGCTGCTGCGGGAGCTGGTACACGCCGCCAACGGCAGCTCGGAGTTGAAACAGACCTACGGGATCTGGAAGTGGACCGGCCGACTGGAGCTGGCGCCCAACCTGACCGACCTGATCGACACCCGGGTCGGCAAACTCACCGACGGCGTCCGCGCGGTCGTCGAGCTTGTCGCGTTCGGCGAACCACTCGGCCTGCACCTGCTCAGGCAGGCCGCCGACCAGGTGGACGTGGAGACCGCCGAGGAGCGCGGGCTGATCAGCGTGGTCCAGAACGACCGACGGACGAACGTCCGGCTGGCCCATCCGCTGTACGGCGAGGTGATGCGCCGACGCTGCCCGGTCAGCCGCACCCGCCGGCTTCAGGCACACCTCGCCGAGCTGCTCGAACAGGTCGGTAAGCGCCGCCGCGACGACCTGCTGCGGGTCGCGGTGTGGCGCCTCGACTCCGGCACCGCACAGGATCCGGCCCTGCTGGTGGACGCGGCGGTCCAGGCGTTCACCCGGTACGACGTGCCGCTGGCGACCCGCCTGGCGCGGGCCGCGTTGCACGCCGGTGGCGGTTCCGACGCGGCGGAGCTGCTGGCCACCATCCTGATGTTCGCCGACCGGCCGGAGGAGGCCATCGAGGTCCTCGACGCCGTGACCCCCGAGCCCGGCGACGAGCGGCGATACTGCCGCTGGCTGACCGTCCGCGGAATGGTCAGCTACTGGGGGCTGAGCCAGCAGTCCACGGTGGAGGAGATCGCGAGCCGCGTCGAGCAGCTCAGCGACTCGGCGGACCGGTCCCGGGTGCATGCCTTCGAGGCGATCATGCGTCTGCACCGGATGGACACGAGCATCGCGGTACGGCTCAGCCAACAGGTGCTGGACCGACCGGCGGCAGGCGTCGCCGCCCGCGAGTTGGCCCGCTGCACCATCGCGTACGTCCAGGCCGCGCAGGGCCAGCTGACCCGCAGCGGTACGGCGATCGCCCAGGTGCACTCCGCCGTCGCCAACTGGCGCACCGACATGCCGTACCTGCAACTGGCTCTGGAGTTGGCCCGGGGCACCCGGCTCATGCTGACCGGCGACCTGGCCGGGATCGACGCGATAGTGGCCGACGAGTTCGCCGACCTCGCCGATGCCGGCGACTTCCGGCTCGGCACCGGCTACCTGGCCATCCTCCAGGCGTACGCGGCCCGGTTGCGTGGGCAGAGCGACGCCGCCACCCGCGCCTCGCTGGGTGCCTGCGCGGTGTTGGCCACCAGCCGGGTCTACGCCGGTCTGGCCCAGGCCGAGCGAGCCCAGTCGGCCGCGCTGCGCGGTGACGCCGCCCAGGCAGCCGTGGCGATGGCCGAGGCGGACCGCACCCACGCACCGGGCATGGCGGTGCTCTACCCGTGGCTGGAGCAGGCCCGGGGTGCGACGCTCGCCGCGTCGGGTGACCTGCCGGGTGCGGTCAAGCACCTCGGTGACCTGGTGGACCGGCTGCGCTCGGACGGGTTCGCCGGCCACGAGGTGCACGTCCTGCACGATCTCGTCCGGCTGGACCAGGCCGGCATGGCGGTCGGGCCCACCTGCTCCGACGGTGGTCGACGCACGGTGGCGCAGCGCCTGGCCGAGCTCTCCGAGCGGGTCGACGGGGTGCTCCCGCCGCTGCTGGCCCGGCACGCCCGCGCGGCGGTGACCGACTCCACCGCCGATCTGCTCGCGGTCGCCGACGACTACGCCGCGCTGGAGCTGACCGTGTACGCGGCCGAGGCCGCCTCCCAGGCCGTGCAGAGGCTGCGCCGGCAGCACTCGACGGCGGCCAACGGCGCCCGGGAACGTCTGGCCGGGTTGCTCGGGCACTGTGACCTGATCCGCACGCCAGCGCTGCACGCGGGGGCGCCGGTGTTGACCGAACGGGAGTGGCAGGTCGCCCGCCTCGCCGCGCACGGCGCGTCCAGCAGGGCCATCGCGGAACGGCTCTACCTCTCGGCGCGCACCGTCGAAAATCACCTCCAGCGGATCTACAGCAAGCTCGGCGTGACCGGACGGGCCGAGCTGTGGGCCGCGCTACGGTCGATCCCGGGCCACGACGACGGCAACGCGGACTGAACCTTAGGCTGGGGCGGTGAGCATCAACCGCCCCGCGCTGCTGACCGACCACTACGAGCTGACCATGGTCAGTGCGGCACTGAAGGACGGCACCGCCGACCGCCGGTGCGTCTTCGAGGTGTTCAGCCGCCGGCTGCCCAGCGGCCGCCGCTACGGCGTGGTCGCCGGCACGGCCCGACTGATCGAACTGATCCGCGACTTCAGGTTCGACCCCACCGAGGTCGACTTCCTGCGACGGACCGGCGTGGTCGACGACGCGGCCGCGGCCTGGCTCACCGACTACCGCTTCACCGGTGACATCGACGGGTACGCCGAGGGTGAGCTGTTCTTCCCCGGTTCGCCGATCCTCACCGTCTCCGGCGGTTTCGCCGAGTGTGTGGTGCTGGAGACGCTGGCACTCTCCGTGCTCAACCACGACAGCGCGGTGGCCGCGGCGGCGGCGCGGATGGTGACCGCGGCACGGGGTCGAGCGCTTATCGAGATGGGGTCGCGCCGGGCCCACGAGGAGGCGGCGGTGGCCGCGGCGCGGGCCGCGTACCTGGCCGGGTTCCGGTTCACCTCCAACCTCGCCGCCGGTGCGCGCTACGGCATCCCGACGGCGGGTACGGCGGCGCACGCGTTCACCCTGTTGCACGACGACGAGCGGGCGGCGTTCGCCTCGCAGGTCGCCACGCTGGGCAAGGACACCACGCTGCTGGTCGACACGTACGACATCAGCCAGGGCATCCGCAACGCGATAGCGGTGGCCGGGCCGGAACTGCGGGCGGTACGGATCGACTCGGGCGACCTGGCGGTGATCGCCCAGCAGTCCCGGGAGCTGCTCGACTCGTTGGGCGCCACCGAAACCAAGATCATCGTCTCCGGTGACCTCGACGAGTACTCGATCGCCGCCCTCGCCGCCGAACCGGTGGACATGTACGGCGCCGGCACGGCCGTGGTCACCGGCTCCGGGGCGCCGACCGCCGGGCTCGTCTACAAGCTCGTCGAGGTCGAGGGACGCCCGGTGGTGAAGCGCTCCGAGCACAAGGCGACCATCGGTGGCCGGAAGGTCGCGGTCCGCCGGCACAAGCCGACCGGCACCGCCACCGAGGAGATCATTGTGCCGCAGGGCGTACCGGACCGGCAGCCCAACGACCGCATGCTCCAGCACTCGTACGTGGTCGCCGGCGAGCCGGTGTGGCTGCCCACCCTCGACGAGTCGCGGGAGCACCTGCGCGAATGCCTGATCTCCATCCCGTGGGAGGGGCTGAAGCTCTCGGCCGGCGACCCGGCGGTCCCGGTCTCCGTCGTACCCGCCGACTGAACTCGTCGCGCACCGTCGCCGCAGACAGCCCGTGAGGAGAGGAACTCCAATGGCCAACGCACTGATCATCGTGGACGTGCAGAACGACTTCTGCGAGGGCGGCTCGCTGGCCGTCGAGGGCGGCGCTGGGGTGGCCGCCGGCATCTCCCGGCTGCTCGCCGCCGAGCCGGACCGCTGGGCGCACGTGGTCGCCACCAAGGACTACCACGTCGACCCGGGTGCGCACTTCGGCGATCCGCCGGACTTCGTGGAGTCCTGGCCGCGGCACTGCGTGGTCGGCACCAGCGGCTCGGAGTTCCACCCCGAACTGAACACCGATCGAGTCGAGGTGATCTTCCACAAGGGCGAGCACGCGGCGGCGTACTCCGGGTTCGAGGGGCATGCCGACGACGGCGAGTGCCTGGCCGACTGGCTGCGCCGGCACGACGTGGATCGGGTGGATGTGGTCGGCATCGCCACCGACCACTGCGTCCGGGCGACCGCGTTGGACGCCGCCCGGGAGGGGTTCGCCACCACCGTGCTGCTCGAACTGACCGCCGCCGTCGCTCCGGCGACCACCGACGTGGCACTACGCGCCATGGACGGCGCCGGGGTCACCCTGCAGGGCCAGCCTGTGATCAGGGCCGCATAAGACCCTAATTGGCTGGCCATCGGGCCGCCGCCGGTCGAGGATGTCGCCGGAGGTACGGACCCACGTGAACATGAAGCCTTACCGGCAGGCACTCGCCCTGCCCGGCCTGCGGTCGCTCCTGCTGGTCGCCGTCCTTGCCCGCATACCCCTCACCGCGACCGGGGTGACGCTGACCTTCCACGTGGTGCTCGACCTCGATCGGGGCTACGGGGCCGCTGGCCTGGTGGGCGCGGCCGTCACCGTGGGTGCGGCGATCGGTGGGCCGCTTCTCGGCCGACTGGTGGACCGGCGTGGACTGCGCCCGGTCCTCGTGCTCACCGGCATCACCGAGGCGATCTTCTGGTCCACCGCGCCCGGACTGCCGTACCCCCTGCTGCTGCCGGCCGCCTTCGTGGCCGGCTCCCTGGCCCTGCCCATCTTCTCGGTGGTCCGTCAGTCGATCGCGGCGCTGGTTCCGGAGGACCGACGACGCCCCGCGTACGCGCTGGACTCGATGTCGGTGGAACTGTCCTTCATGATCGGCCCAGCGTTGGCGGTGGCCCTGTGCACCGCGATCTCCGCACAGACCACCATGTACCTGGTCGGCGGCGGCATCGTCGCCGCCGGGATCGCCCTGTGGCTGGTCAACCCACCGATGCGCGACGCCGCCGAGGCCACCGCTCCCGAGCGCCGGACGCCTCGCCGGGAGTGGCTGACACCTCGACTGCTCGCCGTGCTGGCGCTCAGCGGCGCCGCGACCCTGGTGCTCGGTGGCACCGACGTGGCGGTGGTCGCCGTCCTGCGGGCCAGCGGCGAGGTCGGCTGGACCGGCGCGGTGCTGGCCATCTGGGCGGTCGCCTCGCTGGTCGGTGGCTTCGCCTACGGGGCCGTCCACCGCTCGTTCTCCCCGCTGATCCTGACCGCCGCCCTCGCCCTGTGCACCATTCCGGTCGGGCTGGGCGGTGCGCACTGGTGGCTGCTCAGCCTGGCACTGATTCCGGCCGGCGCGCTCTGCGCGCCGACCATCGCGGCCGGGTCCGACGCGGTCAGCCGCCTGGTTCCAGCCGAGGTACGCGGTGAGGCGATGGGCCTGCACGGCTCCGCGGTCACCGTCGGCATCGCGATCGGCGCGCCACTCGCCGGCGCGGTGATCGACGCCACCTCGCCGCCCTGGGGCTTCGCGGTCACCGGCGCCCTCGGCGCACTTGTCACCCTCGTGGTACTCACGATCGAGCTCCGCCGCCGCCGCACCGCCGACGCGGCCACCCCGCCGCCGGTCGAAGCCGACCTCACCCCCGCCGCCCGCTGACGCTGCCGACCAGCCGGCACCACTCGCGGCGCGGGCACGCTTGGCGCGGGCACGCTTGGCGCGGGCGCTTGGCGCGGGCGCTTGGCGCGGGCGCTTGGCGCGGGCGCTTGGCGCGGGCGCTTGGCGCGGGCGCTTGGCGCGGGCGCTTGGCGCGGGCGCGCCCGAGCGCCGTACGTGCGTTCCCCGGCCGCGTGGCCACTCCGCTTGCCACAGGGACTATCGCTGGCCACGGCCGCACCCACGCCATCGCGGGGCCCCCACGTCCATCGGCACGCACTCCCCCGCAGGGCATCCACACCCAGCGCACGGGCGCGCGCTCCCCGCAGCAGCGGTGGCTCACCGCATACATGCTCGCAGCACATATACCTGTGAGTCATAAATATGACTCACAGGTATATCGCTCTACGGTTCATGGGTCCGCGGGTGCCGGCGGACCGGGTCGTGGCGGCCAAGCCGAGCAAACCAAGCCAAGCAGGTCAGGCTGGGCAGGCCACGCTGGGCCGAGCAGGTCAGGCTGGGCAGGCCACGCTGGGCCGGGCAGGCCACGCCGAGCCGGGCAGGCCACGCCGGGCCGGGCAGGCCACGCCGGGCCGGGCAGGCCACGCCGGGCCGGGCAGGCCGCCCCGGGCCGGGCAGGCCACGCCGGGCCGGGCAGGCCACGCCGGGCCGGGCAGGCCACGCCGGGCAGGCATCACCGAGCCGGGCAGACAAGTCCGAGCAGCCCGAGCAGGCCGAGCAGGCCGCGCGGAGCGGACGGGCGGGCAGGGGTGGGGTGCACATGGCGACGGGCGCCGCTCCCGGTGGTCCGGGGGCGGCGCCCGTCGTACTGCTGGGCCTGAGCGTCAGTGCCGGTCGATGTCGCTCGCGGTGTCCTCGCGGTAGCTGGCGCCGCCGTCCGACTCGCTCGTGAGCGGCTTCGAGCCGCCCTCGGGCGGGCCGGCCAGGGTCTGACCGGCGGCCAGCTCCGGGAACTTCGCGTCGAACGCCGGCCGCTCGGAGCGGATGCGGGGCATCCGGTCGAAGTTGCGCAGCGGCGGCGGGCTGCTGGTCGCCCACTCCAGCGAGTTGCCGTGGCCCCAGGGGTCGTTGACCTCCACCACCGGGCCGGTCTTGTACGACTTCCAGCAGTTGTAGATGAACGGCAGCGTGGAGATACCGGTGACGAACGCGCCGATCGTGGAGATCGTGTTCAGCGTGGTGAAGCCGTCGATGGGCTGGTAGTCGGCGTACCGGCGGGGCATGCCCTCGGCACCGAGCCAGTGCTGCACCAGGAACGTGGTGTGGAAGCCGATCATGGTGAGCCAGAAGTGCACCTTGCCCAGGCGCTCGTCGAGCATCCGGCCGAACATCTTCGGGAACCAGAAGTAGATGCCGGCGAAGACCGCGAACACGATGGTGCCGAAGAGCACGTAGTGGAAGTGCGCCACCACGAAGTACGAGTCCGACACGTGGAAGTCGATCGGCGGGCTGGCCAGCAGCACACCGGTGAGACCACCGAAGAGGAACGTGACCAGGAAGCCGACCGCCCAGAGCATGGGCGTCTCGAAGCTGATCTGGCCCCGCCACATGGTGCCGATCCAGTTGAAGAACTTCATACCGGTCGGCACGGCGATCAGGTAGCTCAGGAAGCTGAAGAACGGCAGCAGCACCTGGCCGGTGGCGAACATGTGGTGCGCCCAGACGCTCATGGAGAGCGCGGCGATCGCGACGGTCGCGGCGACCAGACCCTTGTAGCCGAAGATCGGCTTGCGGGAGAAGACCGGAATGATCTCGCTGATGATGCCGAAGAACGGCAGCGCGACGATGTAGACCTCGGGGTGCCCGAAGAACCAGAACAGGTGCTGCCAGAGCATCGGCCCACCGGTTGCGGGGTCGTACACGTGGGCGCCGAGGATGCGGTCCGCGGCGAGCGCGAAGAGCGCGGCGGCCAGCAGCGGGAAGACCAGGATCACCAGGAGGCTGGTGACCAGGATGTTCCACGTGAAGATCGGCATCCGGAACATGGTCATGCCGGGCGCGCGCAGGGTCAGCACCGTGGTGATCATGTTTACCGCGCCGAGGATGGTGCCCAGACCGGAGATGGCCAGACCCATGATCCACATGTTGGCGCCGACGCCGGGCGAGTGCTCGACGCTGCTCAGCGGGGCGTACGCGAACCAGCCGAAGTCGGCGGCGCCACCCGGGGTGAGGAAACCGGCGGTCGCCATCGTGCCACCGAACAGGTACAGCCAGTAGGCGAAGCTGTTCAGGCGGGGGAAGGAGACGTCGGGCGCGCCGATCTGGATCGGCACGATGTAGTTCGCGAAGGCGAACACGATCGGCGTCGCGAAGAACAGCAACATGATCGTGCCGTGCATCGTGAAGAGCTGGTTGTACTGCTCCGGCGACAGGAACTGCAGCCCGGGTCGGGCCAGCTCAGCACGCATGATCAGGGCCATCAGGCCACCGATCATGAAGAACGCGAACGCGGTGACCATGTACATGATCCCGATTTGCTTCGCGTCCGTGGTTCGCAGCAGCCGCGCGATGGCCGACCCCTTGACCGGCTCCCGGACCGGCCAGGGCCGGGTCACGACCGGCTTGGGTGCGACGGTGGTCACGAGTGGCCTCCGGTTCTCGGTTGTCCCGCTCGGCACACGCTGTTTATCGGCGGGCCGTCATCCGCAAGGAGGATAGTCCCCGGCAGGTCGCAGCGCCGCGTGGGGTGGCGTGACACGATCTACTACGGGCCTACAGCGGGCCGAGCAGTAGCCGGTAGTGCTCCCCGAAGATTCGGCCGCCGCGCCCGCGCAGCAGCGGGTCGCGCAGCGCCGGCGGCACGTCCCTGGTCCGGTTGCGGTCCCGGGTCCGGTCCCGCACCCATCGGGTACGCGGACGACGACGACTCTCGTACGCCACCAGGGCGGCTTCCACGCTGCCGGCGGCGCGCAACGATTCCGCGAGCACCACCGCGTCCTCAAGTGCCATCGCCGCTCCCTGGGAGAGCGTGGGCGCGGTGGCGTGCGCGGCATCGCCGACCAGGAGCACCCGTCCCCGGTACCAGCGGCCCAACTCCACCTCGTCGGTGATCCCGACGTGCACCTTGTCGAGTGCCGCCAGCACCTCCGGCACCGGGCCGCGGTAGTCGGCGAAGAGTTCGCGCAACCGGGCCAGCGGATCGGCGGGCTCCTCGGTGCCGGCCTCGTCGGCGTAGAGGTGCAGTCGCCCCGCTCCGATCGGCACCATCAGGAACCCGGAGCGCTGGCCGAGCAGGGCGGTCCACTCGGTGACGGGTGGGCCGTCGCGCAGCACGGCCCGGTAGACCACCTGACCGACCGGGCGGGGCGGCCCGCCGAGCGCGGCCAGCGCGCGGACCGAGGAGCGTGGCCCGTCGGCACCGATGACCAGGTCGTACTCGGCGGTGGTGCCGTCGGTGAAGGTGACCCCGACCGCGCCCGGCAGCAGCTCCAGGGTGCGGACCTCGGCACCGTGCCGGACGGCGCCGCCGGCACCGCTGAGCAGCACCCGGTGCAGGTCGGCCCGGGGCAGCGCCCGGCATTCGCCGACGCCGGCCCAGAGGGTGTCGAGGTCGACCTCGCAGAGTCGCGCGCCGGTGGCGTCGAAGAACAGCTGCCGGTGGATCACCTGCCCGAGCGGGCGGACCGGGTGGTGCAGATCGAGCCGGTGCAGCGCGCGGGCGGCGTTGCCGGGCAGGTAGAGGCCGGCTTCGGTGGACTCCCCCGGTGGCAGCTTGTCGGTGACGTCGGGCCGGAAGCCCGCGAGGCGCAGGGCCCGAGCCGCGGCCAGGCCGGCGATGCCCGCGCCGACGACGAGGATGCGCAGGGGGGAGCCACCCATGGTGGTGTACGCCTCCGGAGGGGGAGCGGAACGCGTTGGAGGCAACACGCTACTCGGAGCGATCGGCGCACGCCAGGCCCGATCGGCCGCGCGGCTCCACTCGTCGGCGTGCCCGAGCCGCTTGGCTGGTCGCCCGTCGGCAGCCGTCCGGTGGGTGCACGGCAATCCGCCCGATTCATCAGTTTGCCGCGTACGGTTGCGCAGCAGTTTCAGGCATGTAAATGTGTCGTTGAGCGTGGGAGCGCTCCCGCACCACCCCACCACACGCGGCGCCCGGCATGCGCCGAGTCAAGGAGCGTCATGAAACGTCAACTTCGGGCCCTGGCCGCCGCCGGCGTGCTGCTCGCCGGCTCGCTGGTAGCGGTGGCCTTCGGCGGCACAGCTTCCGCCGACACCCAGATCTGCGAACAGTACGGCTCGACAGTCATCCAGGGCCGCTACGTGGTGCAGAACAACCGCTGGGGCACCACCGCCCAGCAGTGCATCAACGCCACCAACAACGGCTTCGAGATCACCACCCTGAACGGCAGCAGCCCCACCAACGGGGCGCCCACGGCGTACCCCTCGGTGTTCTTCGGTTGTCACTACACCAACTGCTCCCCCGGCACGAACCTGCCGATCCAGGTGAGCCAGATCAGCAGCGCCACCAGCAGCATCTCCTACCGCTACGTCAGCGGGGCGACCTACAACGCGTCGTACGACATCTGGCTGGACCCGTCGCCCAAGCGGGACGGGGTGAACCAGATGGAGATCATGATCTGGCTCAACCGGCAGGGTCCGATCCAGCCCATCGGCTCGGTCGTCGGCACGACGAACCTGGCCGGCCGCACCTGGGAGGTCTGGCGGGGTAGCAACGGCTCCAACAACGTCATCTCCTACGTCGCGTCGTCGGCGATCTCCAGCCTGAACTTCAGCGTGCTGGACTTCATCAACGACACCCGCAACCGGGGCGCGATCACCAACTCCTGGTACCTGACCAGCATCCAGGCCGGCTTCGAGCCCTGGCAGGGTGGCGCCGGCCTCGCGGTGACCTCGTTCTCAGCGAACGTCAACGGTGGCGGCCAGCCGCCGACGACCCCGCCGCCGGGCGGTGGCGCGAGCTGCGCGGTGAAGTACACGGCGAACTCGTGGAACAACGGCTTCACGGCAGACGTGCAGATCAGCAACACCGGGTCCAGCGCGATCAACGGTTGGACGCTGACCTACAGCCTGCCCGGCGGGCAGCAGGTCACCAACGCCTGGAACGCCACGGTGAGCCAGAGCGGGTCGACGGTGACCGCCCGCAACGTCGGCCACAACGGGTCGGTCGGACCCGGTGGCACGGCCAGCTTCGGCTACCAGGGCACGCTGAGCGGGTCGTACTCGTCCCCCACCAGCTTCTCGCTCAACGGGGCAACCTGCTCCCGCTCCTGAACCTGCGGTGGGGGCGCGACCGTCCGGTCGCGCCCCCACCACTCAAAAGATCCACTCGGGTTACCTGAAGTCGGGGCATCATCGCGCCTGGGACGCCCCGACTTTCAGAAAGTCGAGTCGATCAAGCCCGGACGGCCGAGATCAAGCGCCGGAAGGCAGCCGTCAGACGCGGGTGAGGCGTACGGCGTCGGCGATGACCAGGCCGGTGGTGTTGCTCCACCGGCTCACGCCCACCCGGTTGGCGTCGCCCGCCGGGAGAGCGAACGTGCCGAGGACGCGCCACTGCCCGCCGGTGGCCCGTTGGTCGACCCGCACCGTCTGGTTGCCGGTGCTGGTGGCGACGATGTACGGGGCGGCGCTGTTGTAGCCGGAGTTCGCCGGCCACCAGGCCTCGACCCGGTAGCTGGCGGTGGCCGGGACGTTGAACCGGTACCACGCGACGTCGCTGGCCGCGACCGGGTCCGCGTACCGGTAGTCGGCCCCGTAGCGCTGCCCGGAGTACGACGACACGCCCCAGTTGGCGCTGGCGGTGAACCGGCCGCTGGTCGTGTTGTCCACCGTGGAGGACCAGGCCGTGCCGCCGCCGGCCATCCTCGCCGCCACGTCGGCCCGCATCACGTTCAGGTCGATGAACGACGGGTCGATCTTGCCGGTGGTGCTGGTCTCCCGGTGCCCCCGGGCATAGCTGCTGTCCCGGCCCAGGCGGGTGAGCACGGCAGCGGTGGCGGCCAGCGACGCGCTGTACTGCGCGGCGGTCATCTCCTGACTGACGCCGTTGTAGTCGATCTCCCACCCGATCATGAGGGTGTTGCCGTCGCCCGCCGGGATCGGCCCGCTGCCGCCGCTGACTCCGGCGTGGTTGCAGCGGCCGGCGGAGATGACGTGGAAGACACCGTTGTAGTCAACGAGCGCCTGGCAGAGCGGGCCGGGCAGGTCGGACCGGCCGTTGATGCAGATGCCGAGCGCCGGGTGCGGGTTGCTGGCGCTGGAGGTCGAGGCGGTGTGGTGCCAGAGCACCCCGATCGGGTCGAAGGAGCCCGGTCGCATCCGGTTGAGCCAGTCCCCCTCGACGACGACCTGGACCCCGGCGGCGCGCAGGACGTCCACCAGCCAGGGAATCGTCGCCATCAGGCGTCCTGGAGCAGGTCGGCGAGACACTCGGCCTTCGGCGCGGCACTCGCCGGGGCGGGTCGGGCGACGACGGTCAGCGCGGCGGCCACCAGGGCCGGGATGCCGAGCACCCCACGGCGGCGCAGGCGGGTGGACGAGGGTCGGGACATGGCGATCCTCCAGCGACGGCGGGTTTCGAACGGATCGACGAGCGTGCTGACGGGCACGCTATACCGTCACGAACGTCGATGTCGATACCCTTCATCATCATGTAGCTCACTGAAGGAAATCGCCGACTCAGACCTCGCCGAGCGCGCCGATGTCCGCGCATCTCCTCGGCCGCCACGCTGCGCGGCTACCTGTGCAACCTCACACACCCCAGGTATAGCAGACGCTATACTTCACGGATGGCAACGGACGAGTGGGAGATCTACCTCGTCAGCGAAGTACAGGAGTGGATCGACAGCCTCGATCCACTCACCCACGCCCGCGTCGTGCAAGCCATCGACTTGCTCGCCGAAGCTGGTCCAGGGCTCGGCCGGCCGCTGGTCGACACGATCCACGGCTCGTCGGTCGCCAACCTCAAAGAGCTGCGCCCCGGCACCGTACGCATACTCTTCGCCTTCGACCCGTGGCGTTCCAGCATCCTGCTCGTCGCCGGAGACAAGGCCGGACGATGGCAGCAGTGGTACGCGGAGGCAATCCCCCTGGCCGAGCAACGCTACGAGATCTATCTGAAGGAACGCGCCGAGGAGGAGGGCCGACAGCCATGAGCAGCTACGCACGCTGGAGCGACATCCGCGCCGCTCAGGTCGAGCGCGCCGGCGGCGAACAGGCCGTCGAGACGGGCAAGCAGGAACTACTCGCCACCGTGGTCGGACACCGCCTTGCCGAGGTACGCCGCGCCCGTGGCCTAACCCAACAGCAGGTCGCCGAACGCATGAGCGTCACCAAAGGCCGCGTCTCCCAAATCGAACAGGGCAAGATCTCCGGCCAAGACATCGTCGCCCGCTACGCCGCCGCCCTCGGCGGACGCCTCCACCAAGCCATCTACTTCGACGACGGTGACATCGCCGCCATCGCATAACCACCCCACCTGGCCTAAACCAGCTTTCGGCTGAATCGTGAACGGTGCCGTGCCCGAGCAGCCTTTGCTCGGGCACGGCACCGGCCCGATCTGAACGAAGCCGCCGGTTCAGACCTTGCCGAGCGCGTCGATGTCGCGCATCTCCTCGGCCGTGAGCGAGAAGTGGAAGACGTCGAAGTTGGCGGTGATCCGCTCCGGGGTCACCGACTTCGGGATCGCCACGATCTCGTGGTCGATGTGCCACCGCAGCACCACCTGCGCCGGCGAGACCCCGTGCGCGGCAGCGATCCTGGTCAGCACCGGGTCGCTGAGGTCGCTGGTCTTGAACGGGCTGTAACCCTCCAGCACCACGCCCCGGTCCCGGTGCTCGGCGTGCCGCTGCCGGTCGTACAGCGCCGGACTCCACTCGATCTGGTTGACCGCCGGGTTCTCCTCGGTCGACTGGATCAGCTCGTCGATCTGCCCGGTGCTGTAGTTGCTGACACCCACCGCCCGAACGAGGTTCTCGTCCCGGGCCGCCAGCAGCTCACGCCAGAGCGGGATGCTGTCCGACGGTGACGACGGTGGCCAGTGGATCAACCAGAGGTCCACCTGGTCGACGCCGAGCGCCTCCAGGCTGGCCTCCAACGTCGCCCGCTCCTGGCCCACCCGGTTCGGCGGGAGCTTGGTGGTGAGGAAGATGTCCTCCCGGCGCAGCCCGCTCTCCTGCACGGCCCGGCCGACCTCGCGCTCGTTGCCGTACACGGTGGCGGTGTCGACGTGCCGGTAGCCGGTGTCGAGCGCGGCCAGCACCGCGTCGTAACCGGCCTGGCCGGTGGCCTGCCAGGTGCCGAAGCCGAGCAGGGGCATCCGGACGTCGCCCGGGAGCAGGACGGTGGGCTGGTCGGTGAGGTCCATCAGGTCCGTTCTACCCCGCCGAGCACCCGGCCGCCGAGCGAACCGGACACTCCGGCATCCAGCGCACCGATCCGGTGTGCCGCAGAATGCCTGTGTGACCGACCGGCTGGAGGAGTACCGGCGACGACGGGACGCGGCCCGTACGCCGGAGCCGGTGCCGGCGCGGACCCCCGCGACACCCGGGGCCGACGGCGACACCGCGCGCTTCGTCATCCAGCAGCACCACGCCCGGAGCCTGCACTGGGACCTGCGCCTGGAGCACCAGGGGGTGCTGGCGTCCTGGGCGGTGCCGCGCGGCCTGCCCCGCGATCCGGGTCGCAACCACCTCGCCGTGCACACCGAAGACCACCCGATGCACGCCACGGCCGCCGCCGGGCTCCCCCGCGACCGTGCCGCCTGGGGGTACGAGCCCAGTACCTGATCGTCGACCTGCTCTGGCTGGAGGGTGTGAGCAGCGTCGACGTGCCGTACGCGCAACGCCGGGAGCTGCTCGATGGGCTGGCCTTGGCCGGTGTGCACTGGCAGACTCCGCCATGGTTCCCGGGCGCGGGCGACGAGGCCCTGCGCACCGGGCGGGAGCAGGGCCTACCGGGCGTGGTCGCCAAGCGGCTCGACTCGGTGTACGAGCCGGGGCGGCGCAGCCGGCGCTGGTTGAGCATCGACGCGGTCTGAAACGGCGAGGAGCGATGTGTACCTGACCCACCTGGACTGCCCGCGCTGCGGCAAGAGGCACTCCGCCGACGAGTTGCGCAACCTCTGCGCGTGCGGCTCCCCGCTGCTGGCCCGCTACGACCTGCCGGCGGTGGCGAAGGCGGTCACCCCGGAACGGTTCGGACTGCGCCCGGCCGACCTGTGGCGCTACCGGGAGGTGCTGCCGGTCGGCGACCCACGGCACGTCACGACGCTCGGCGAGGGCTGGACGCCGCTACTGCGCGCCCCGGCGTACGGCGCCGAGATCGGCATCGCGGACCTGATGGTCAAGGACGAGGGGTTGATCCCGACCGGCTCGTTCAAGGCGCGCGGGGCGGCGGTCGGCGTGAGTCGGGCCCGTGAGCTGGGGGTCGAGCGGATCGCGATGCCCACCAACGGCAACGCCGGGTCGGCCTGGGCGACGTACGCCGCGCGCGCCGGGATGGGCGCGACAATCGTCATGCCGCTGGGCGCCCCGAGCATCTGCCGGCGCGAGTGCGTCGCCGCGGGGGCCGACCTGCGCCTGATCGACGGGCTGATCAGCGACGCCGGCCGGCGGGTCGCCGAGCTGATCGCGGAGTCGAACGGGGCGATCTTCGACGCCGGCACGCTGCGCGAGCCCTACCGGCTGGAGGGCAAGAAGACGATGGGGTACGAGATCGTCGAGCAGCTCGGTTGGCAGGCGCCCGACGTGATCATCTACCCGACCGGCGGTGGTGTCGGGTTGATCGGCATCCACAAGGCACTGCACGAGCTGCGCGAGCTGGGCTGGATCGGCGACAAGCTGCCCCGGCTGGTGGCGGTGCAGTCGACCGGCTGCGCACCGATCGTGCGGGCGTTCGCCGCCGGTGAGGACCGGGCGCGGCCCTGGGCGGACGCGCACACGGTGGCGTTCGGCATCACCGTGCCGGCCCCGCTGGGCGACGAGCTGATCCTGGCGGCGCTGCGCGAGTCCTCCGGCACCGCTGTGGCGGTCGACGACGCGGACATCCTGGCCGACCTGCGGGACTTCGCCCGTCGGGAGGGGTTGCTGCTCTGCCCGGAGGGGGCGGCCTGCCTGACCGCGGCACGGCAGCTGCGCGCCGGCGGGTGGATCCGGGCCGGGGAGCGGGTGGTGGTGCTCAACACCGGCGCTGGGCTGAAGTATCCGGACACGGTCGACGTGTCCGGCGTACCGGTGCTGGTGTGACTCAGTAACTGTCCGGCGCGGTCAACCGCCAGGCCGCGTTGATCAGCCCGACGTGGGAGAGCGCCTGCGGGGTGTTGCCGAGCTGCTCCCCACTGGTCAGGTCGATCTGCTCGCTGAACAACCCCACGTCGTTGGCGTACCCCACCACCCGCTCGAACAGCGCCTCGGCCCGCCCCGGCTCGCCCGCCATGACCAGGCACTCCACCAGCCAGAACGAACACAGCAGAAATCCACCCGGGTCGGTCGACCATCGTCGGACCAGCCCACCGTCCGTGCCCAGTTCCCGCTCCACCAACTCCATCGTCGAACGCATCCGCGGGTCGGTCGCGGGCAGGAAGTGCGCCACGGGCAGGGTCAGCGCGGAGGCGTCCAGCTCCGCCGACCCGAAGGCACCGGTGAACGCCCCGATCCGGTCGTTCCAGCCCTCACGCAGCACGGTCTCGCGGATCTCGTCGCGCACCCGTGCCCAGCGCTGCGGGTCGGCCCCCTCGCCGAGCCGGTCGGCGAGGCCCACCGCCCGGTCCAGCGTCAGCCAGCAGATCACCTTGGACGACAGGTAGTGGCGCTCCTCGTCGCGGGTCTCCCACATGCCCCGGTCCGGCAGGTGCCACGTCGCCGCCACCTGCTCGGTCAATCCGAGCACCATCTCCCGCAACTCGCCCTCGAACGGCGCACCGAGATAGTCGCGCAGCCGCCACACGGCCGACATCACCTCGCCCGGCACGTCGAGCTGCCGCTGCCGCCAGGCGTCGTTGCCGATCCGGACCGGCCTGCTGCCGCGGTATCCGCGCAGGTGGTGGCAGTGGTGCTCGGAGAGGTCACGCTCGCCCTCCAGCCCGAAGAGCACCGGCACCGGATCGTCGCCGATCCGGCCGATCGAGCGCGACGCCCAGGCGAACAGCCGGGACGCCTCGTCCGGGCAGGCCGCCACCCACAGCGCGCGCATGGTCAACGAGAAGTCCCGCAGCCAGGAGTAGCGGTAGTCGTAGTTGCGGTCGCCACCGATCCGCTCCGGCAGCGACGTGGTCAGCGCCGCGGCGACCGCACCGCTGCGGGCGTACGTGAGGCCGGTCAGGACCGTCGCGCTGTGCCGGACGAGATCGGGGTACCGGCCGGAGTACTCGTGCACATCCCGGTACGCGTCCCAGGCCTGCGTCGTCTCGGCGAGCGCCGCCACCGGATCCAGCCGGGCCGGAGGGTCGCCGTACGCGGCACCGAATGCCACGTCCACCCCGACCACCTGACCGGTGGACACCTCGAACTCGTGCGTCACCCGGTCGCGGCCCGCCCGCAGGCGCAGGCCCGGCGCGCGCAGCACCAGCACCACCGGGCCGGCGCCGGCCAGCACCCCGCCGTCCGGCTGCTCGTGCAGGTACGGCGTGAGCAGGCCGTACTCCGGTCGGGGCGCGAAATCCAGCTCCATCCGGACTCGCCCGGACAGCCCCTCGACCACCCGGAGCAGCACGGCGGGCGAGTTCATCCCCAGCTCGTGGGCGCGGGCGCCGATCTCGGCGGCGAGCGCGTCGGTGACCGCCACGCTGCCGTGCGGCGTGTGGTGCACCGTGCGCAACACCAACGTGCCCGGCCGGTACGCGCGCTCCACCCGGTGTCCCGGGCCACCGGCGCCAACCGGTGCGAGCCGGAAGTGCCCGGCGGTCGGGTCGAGCAGCCGCCCGAACACGGAGGCCCCGTCGAACCGGTGCGGGCACCACCAGTCGATCGAGCCGTCCTTGCCGACCAGGGCACCCGAACGGGAGTCCGAGAGGAATCCGTAGTCGGAGATCGACGGCTGCTGCTCCACCCGCCGCGGGTACCCGCATCGGCCTGGATCAGACCGCTGCCCAACTGCTCAGTCGGTCGGCGGCTCGTCCTTGCCCGCCTCCTCGGCCGCGTCGGCCTCCTCCTTGGTCCGGTGGACTGCCTTGTCGGCATGCTCCGCCGGGCCGTAGACCGTGTACAACACCAGCGGGTTGGGGCCGGTGTTGACGAAGTTGTGCTTGGTGCCGGCCGGCACGACCACCAGGTCGCCGGAGACGACCTTCCGCTTCGAGCCGGCGACCCGGGCCTCGCCGACGCCACTGACGAAGGTCAGGATCTGGTCGACGTCCTCGTGCACCTCTTCGCCGATCTCCCCGCCCTCGGGGATGGTCATGATGACCAACTGGCTGTGCTCGCCGGTCCAGAGCACCCGCCGGAAGTCCGGACTCTGCTCGGCAACGGTCGCGATAGTGAAATGTTCCATGACCACGCTCATACCCCGTTCATCGGCGCGTCACGCAGGGACTGAACGGATGGCGACCCAGGCGACATCTTGACCACTCGACGGAATTCCCCACGGTCGGCGGGTTTGGATCCACGCCGACCGGGGATCGAGTACGCGGACCGGCACCAAGAGTCGGTCGAGCCAGGTCCCTGCCGGCGTACTGCCGAACGGCTGCGATGGTGGGAGACGGCCAGAGCGCGGCGACGTTCCGACCAGTGTCGAAGCGGCGCCGCGCGCTCCTGTCCGCAGCACTCCGGAAACGCCCCACCGCGAGTGAGGGGATTGAGGGCTGGACGAGTAGGTCCTAGCTCTCGATCTACTGTTGAGCGATATACCACAGAGGTATGAATATGACTCAGAGGTATATCGCTCACTACCGCATCCGCTCCCACTGAGGTGACCGACGGTCACCGACGGCAGCCGGCTGCGCCCACCGCCCCAGCCGGGTGAGGAATTACTCGCCTAGCGGTGTAGCCAGACGAGCAGGTCGGGCGGGGCCAGCGCCGCCGCCCGCTCCTGATATCGGGCCTGCCCGGACTCGTCCAGGAGGTTGCGGCCCTGGCCCGAGGTGCCCTGGCGGAAGAACTGCTGCCGGTCGCGCAGCACGCCGAGCGTGTCCGGGGCGAGCCGGTCCGCGCGCGCCCGCATCCGCCCGAAGGTGGCCGCCTCGACGAGGTCGGGCCAGCGTTCGGGCGGGACCGCGATGCCCCACCGATGGGCGAGCCGACGCATCTCACCGCCCAGGTCGGCAAGCAGGTCGTCGTAGTGCACCAGCACGATGTTCGGCTCGTGCCGGCGGGCCCAGGCGTCGCTCAGGTGCAGCATCACCCCGGGCAGCGAATCCAGGTCGGCGCGCGGATCCGCCTTTCGGTCGACCCACCTCGACAGCCACTGCTCCAACGGCTGCGCTGTCCGGGGCGGCCCCGTCGGGGCGGGCGCGCCGGTCAGCTCGGCGAGGCGCACCGGGTCCAGGTTGCCGGCCTGGTGATAGAGGGACACCGCCAGGTCCAGCGGGTGCCGGGCCACCACCACGTAGTGCACCCGAGGATCGAGCGGCACGCCGTCCAGCGGGGTGTGCGTCTTGATGAACCGCCGGTGCGGTTGCGCGGCCAGCCGGTCGAACACCTCGTCGCGTGGTTCGACCAACCAGTCCAGCCACGGCGACAGCACGGTCAGCGGCGCCGGCAGCTCCGGAGTGCCCAGCACCAGGAGCGCGCAGATCATCTGCATCCAGGTCGTACCGCTCTTGGACCGGGTGCTGATCACGATGTCGCCGTCGCGGAACGGGAAGCCCGTCCAGCGGGCGCTGTCCTCGTCGGTGGACCGATACCGGTTAGCTGGCGGGGGCACCGCGGCAGCGTAGTCGCCGGGCCGACGCCCGAGCAGCCGAATTCCGACCCGGCGGGCCGCGTCTACTGCCGCTCGGTGAAGCCGAACTGGATGACACCCTCGTCGTCGACGGTGGCGTCCACCGAGGCGTCACCGAGCAGTTCGGCGGCATCCTCGTCCAGGAAGATCCGGGCGCCCTGGTTGTCGACCACACGATCGCCCTGCACCGGCTCGGGCACCAACTCGACGGTCAGCGAGCCCGCCTCGGTGTCGGCGGCGATGCGTACGCCGCCGTCCTGGGCGACGTCCTGCTGGTTGGCGAGGTCACGGATGACGAGCACGGCGTTGTCGGTCATGGTGAGCATTTTCGGAACTCCTCGTGGATTCTCGGCTCGCGGTCGCAATCATGCGCAGACCGGACGGTCGGCTCGCGTACGAGCGCACGTGGGAGGCGACAGGAGGGCGAACGGTCGTCGCCGTCGCTCGGAATCGGGGCAGCTGACGGCCCCGTCACTACCACCGTGCCCGCTGGCGGAGCATCCGTCAAATAGAGCCAGATCAGTCGAGAGCGGGGCCCGGGGGCCACCTCGGTGACGATCACACCGACGGCCGGCGCGCTTCGGGCCAGCGGGGCCGGCCATTCCGGTAACAGCCACCTGGCCTGCGCTTACGCTGAGTTCATGAGCGACTTTCGTCGGTACGCGGCCGAGTTCCTCGGGACCCTGCTGCTGGTCTTCTTCGGGGTCGGCAGTGCCGTCGCCGCGCGGGTCCAGGGTGGCGTGGTGGTGGTCGCTCTGGCCTTCGGCTTCGTGATGGTCGCCCTCGTCTACACGATCGGCCCCCTGTCCGGGAGCCACGTCAATCCGGCGGTGACGCTCGGTGTGCTGCTCTCCGGAAAGATCTCGGTGATCGGTGCCGTGGCGTACTGGATCGCGCAGTTCGTCGGCGCGACAGTGGCGGCCTTCGTGCTCTGGGCGTTGACCCGCTGGGGCGACGTCGCGGACCAGACCGGGGCGTTGGGCACGAACGGTTACGGCGCGCACATCAACCGGGGCGGCGCGGCCGTGCTGGAGGTCGTTCTGACCTTCCTTTTCGTGCTTGTCGTCCTGGTGGTGACCAGTCGTAGCGAGAATCCGGGCACCGCAGGTCTGGCCATCGGGTTGGCCCTCGCCGCGACCCAGCTGATCGGCGTGACGCTGACCGGCGCCGCGGTAAACCCGGCCCGCGCGTTCGGCCCGGCGGTCTTCGAGGGTGGCGTGGCGCTGCGGCAGCTCTGGGTGTTCATCGTCTTCCCGCTGCTCGGCGGGGCGCTCGCCGCGCTTGTCGCGCCGATGGTGATGGGTGCGCAGCGGCACTACTGGGGTGGTCACGACAAGTCGGTCGGCCGACCGACGTAGTCCGGTTGGCGAGGACCCGCGCCCGCGGCCCTTCTCCGGCGAATACACCTCATGACAGCATCGGCGCATGCATCGCCGTCACTTTCCTCGGGCCATCGCGCTGCTCACGCTCGTCGCCGTCGCGGCCACCGCCGGAGCGCCCGGCGCCACGGCCGAGTCGCCCACGCCCGCGACGACCCGACTGAACGCCACTATCGACACGATCCTCGCCGACGCCCGGCTTGCCGGCGCGCAGACATCGGTGGTCGTGGTCGACACGAGCACCGGCCAGACGCTCTACGACCGCAACGGTGACCGTCGGCTGATCCCGGCCTCGAACACCAAGCTGCTGACCTCGACGGCGGCCCTCGAGCTGCTCGGCCCGGGGCACCGCTTCAGCACCGACGTACGCGCCACCGGCAAGCGCCGCGCGGGCCTGCTCTCCGGCAACCTCTACCTTCGCGGCGGAGGTGATCCGACGATGCTCGCCACGGACTACGACGCGCTCGCCGCGCAGGTCGCCGCCGACGGCGTGCGCGTGGTCGCCGGCAACCTGGTCGCCGACGACACCCGCTACGACCACACCCGGCTCGGCCCCGACTGGACCTGGGACGACGAGCCCTACTACTACGCCGCCCAGGTGTCCGCGCTGACCGTCGCGCCGAGCACCGACTACGACGCGGGCACCGTGATCGTGCACGCCGCCCCGGCGGCCCGAGCCGGCGCCGCACCGGTGATCAGCACCACCCCGCCCACCGCGTACGTGCGCATCGACAACCGCGCCCGCACGGTCACCGATGGTGCGACCTCGATCTCGATCGAGCGCGAACACGGCGACAACACGGTCGTGGTGAGCGGTCAGATCGCCGTCGGACACGAGCCCGCCAGCGACTGGGTGACCGTCGAGGAGCCCACCGGCTACGCGGCCGACGTGTTCCGGGCGGCGCTGCACCGGCACGGCGTCCGGGTGCTCGGTCGGACCGTGCTCGGCCAGTCCACCCCGGAGACGGCCGACCCGGTGGCGCGGCACGAGTCGATGAGCCTGGGTGAGCTGATGACCCCGTTCCTCAAGCTCTCCAACAATGGGCACGCCGAGGTGTTGACCAAGGAGATCGGCCGGGTCCGGTCCGGGTCGGGCACCTGGACGGCCGGACTGACCGCGATCAGCGAGTACGTGGCCGACGCCGGCATGGACACCGGAAAGCTGCGCCAGCGCGACGGCTCGGGGCTGTCCCGGCGCAACCTGGTCCCCGCGACGGAGTTCGTCGACCTGCTGAGCGCCATCCGCGCCGAACCGTGGTTCGCCACCTGGCATTCGGCACTGCCGATCGCCGGGCAACCCGACCGGTTCGTCGGCGGCACCCTGCGCAGCCGGATGGCGAACACGCCCGCAGCGGGCAACGTGCACGCCAAGACCGGCAGTCTGACAGGTGTCTCCGGCCTTTCCGGCTACGTCACGAGCGCCGACGGCCGACTGTTGGCGTTCTCCATCCTGCTGAACAACTACCTGACGGCATCGGTCAAGCCGTTGGAGGACCAGATCGCCGTGGCGTTGGCGGGATACCGCGAGGACGGGGCGGCCACCACGGCACGGATGGCACCGCCTGCGGTGCCGGAGACGCCCCGGACCGCGGAGGGCGTCGAGTGCTCCTGGGTCAAGCCGATCACCTGCTGAGCGAGTGCCGGGAGGTGTGTCCACGCCTCCCGGCCCGTCGCGCGGTCAGGCCGGACGGTCCGGTGGGGAGACCACCGCCGTCGGGTCGCCGCGCTCGATCAGCGCGTCGATGTCGGCGGCCCGCAGCCCGCGCAGGGCGAGCACCCGGGTGCCCCAGCGGTGCAGGCGGCACGGGTGCGGGCTGGCATCGTTGCGGCAGACCACTCCCCCGGACCACCGCTGCGGGGCGTGCACCACCACCGCCCGCACCGCGAACTGGGTGTCCTCACCGGTCACGTACGGCGGCAGGGGAATGTCGCGGAGCACCTCCCCGGGCGCTTCATCGGCACCGGACGTAACGGCGCGACGGACGCGGTGGGCGGTGCTGCTGCTCATCTCCGCTGCCTCCACACTGGATAGTTGGTTGGGGACAGCAGAAAGTTACGACCTCCTCGACGGTCCGCGACGGACAAACTGTCCCGCGGTGCGACGGACCGGTCAGCGCACCGCCACGGCCTGGAGGCCGACGTTGCCGCAGTGCGGGGTGAAGACCTTGTCAACGGTCCAGGTCAGCAGCAGTCGGGCGTTCTTCGGCGCGGCGAACCGCACGGTGAACTGGGCGCTCCGACTGGTGTACGGGTCCTCCAGCACGGCGGTGCGGGCGGACCCACCGGTGGACAGGCGTGCTTCCAGCCGGCCCCGAGCCATCCAGGTGCCGCCGTAGACCTGCACCGTGCGCGGTTCACCGCTGCCGGCGACGGCAAGGGTGAACCCGTTGCCGGCACCGCAGGTGTAGACGCCGTTGGAGGTGCCGTTCGTCGACCGCTGCGACGAGCCGTCGGACCAGCGGACGTACTCCTGGTTGCCGTCCCAGCCGACCCGCGTGCCGGCGCCGCCCGCATCAATGATCTCCCCGGAGCCGGAGCGCTTGCGGACCGTCGAGTTACCCCCGCGCGGCCCCCAGTGCATCCAGTCCCGGGTGCCGACGGCGGTGAGGTCGACCTCGGCGGGCATCTCCCCCTGGGTCATCGACAGCACCGGGGACCCGGGCGACGCGGGAGGTGCGGGAGGTGCGACGGGCGCGCTTGTCGCGGGTGTCGGATCGGGCGAGGGTGGGCGCTGACGCGGACGCAGGCCCGGCATCGCCGGCCCCGCTTCGCCGGTGCGCCCGTCGGTGGCCGGGTGGGCGGCGGAACGGGCGGCGCCGGCAGGCATCTCTCCCGCGCGGCCCGCCTGGTCGTCGCCGGACTCCGGGTCGGACCGGCTGGCGAGGTACGAGACCAACAGCACCAGGCAGACGAGTACGGCAACCCCCTCCACCGCCCAACGCCGCCGCTGCCGGGCACGGGCGACCCGGCGCAGCCCGGTGCGGGTCTGCGTCCTCGCGTGGTCGTCGTCCGTCACCGACCCTCCACCTCCACCGCCCCGGCTGCCATCGACCGTCGCGAGCCGCGCCGTCCACTGTGGGTCGTTTCACGTTTGCACCGGTGTGGACGACACGCTAGATCCGGAGCGGCGGACGTGTCCAGCCCCGTGACCGGACGCTGCCGGATGCCCCGCCTCACGCGAACGGCGTACCGGCTGGACCGCCGGTGCCTCTCGCGTCAGCCGATCCGGAACCCGAGCACCTGCGCGATGACGATGGCCTGCTCGGCGTCGACGATGGCGCCGTCCCGCTCGACGACCGTCGGGTCGAGCGCGGTGAGGTCGCTGCCGCGCAGGTCGGCGCCGCCGAGCCGGACGTTGAGCAGCAGCGCGCCGGAAAGATCGACGCCGGTGACGATGGCACCGGTGAGATTGGCCCTGGTCAGGTCCGCCTCGCGCATCCGCACCCCGGTCAGCCGGACACCCCGCAGGTCGGCACCGGGCAGCGCGACGAAGGACCAGTCCCCGCCGTCCACCGTCATCGGACGCAGGTCGCACTCGACGAAGGTGCTGCCGATCAGCTTGCAGCCGGCGAACTCGGCCTCGAAGAAGTTGCACCGCCGGAAGACGCAACGGGTGAAGGCGGAGTCGACGTGCCGGGATGCGTTGAACTGCACGTTGCCGAACGTGCAGCCGGTGAAGACCGCGCCGCGGCTCACCGCCTCCGTCAGGTCCACGTCGAAGAACTCGCAACCCACGAAGTGCCTGTCGACGAGCTCCTCGCCGTACCAGTCCTCGTTGCGGAAGGTCGCGTTCTCGGTCAGCTCCGGCATCCGACCAGGCTAGTGGCCACCACCGACAGCGCCGGGCCGGCGTCGCTGGTGGCAGCCCCCTTCCGGTGTCGGCGTACCGGCTAGTAGGTTCGGCGACGTGAGTGTGGCTCAGAGCACGGACCCGGATCAGATCGGTTTCGACCCGACGCGGTTGGCGCGGATCGACGAGCACTTCGGCCGGTACGTCGACGACGGCCGGCTGGCCGGCTGGCAGGTGGTGGTCACCCGTCGGGGCGAGGTGGCGCACTCCTCGACGTACGGGCTGGCCGACCGGGAGTCGGGCGCACCGGTCGAGGCCGACACGCTCTGGCGGATCTACTCGATGACCAAGCCGGTCACCTCGGTCGCGGCGATGATGCTGTGGGAGGAGGGCCGGTTCGAGCTGACCGACGAGATCAGCCGCTGGTTGCCGGAGTTCGCCGACCTGCGGGTCTACTCCAAGGGGTCGGCGCTCAAGCCGTTCACCGTGCCGGCGACCGAGCCGATCCGGGTCTGGCACCTGCTCACCCACACCGCCGGTCTGACGTACGGCTTCCTGCAGACCTCGGTGGTCGACGGGCTCTACCGGGCCGCCGGTTACGACCTGCACCCACCGGAGGACGTCGACCTCGCCAGCGCCTGCGCGGCCTTCGGGGAGCTGCCGCTGCTGTTCCAGCCCGGCTCCGCCTGGGGCTACTCGGTCGCCACCGACGTGCTCGGCCGGCTCGTCGAGGTGGTCTCCGGGCAGAGCCTCGACGCGTTCTTCGCCGACCGGATCTTCGGCCCGCTGGGCATGACCGACACCCGCTGGTGGATGGACGGCGACGAGGCCGGGAGGCTGGCCGCGCTCTACGTACCGGACCCGCGCAGCGGCCGGGCCGTTCGGCACGACGGCCTCGGGTCGCACGCGTACCGCAAGCCGACCCTGCTCTCCGGCGGTGGTGGTCTGATCTCCAGCGCCGCAGACTACCACCGCTTCACCCAACTGCTGCTGCGCGGTGGGGAACTCGACGGGGTTCGGCTGCTCGGGTCACGCACGGTGCGGTTCATGACCCGCAACCACCTGCCGGGTGGCCAGGACCTGGGCACGCTGTCCACCGGCGGCTTCGCCGAGACGACCCTGGACGGGATCGGCTTCGGCCTCGGCTTCGCGGTGGTCGAGGACCCGATCCCCAGCCGGGTGCCGAGCAGCGTCGGCGAGTTCTACTGGGGTGGGGTGGCCAGCACGGCCTTCTGGGTGGACCCGGCCGAGGAGGTCACCGCGCTGCTGTTCGCCCAACTGATGCCGTCGAGCACCTACCCGCTGCGCTCCCAACTGCGCCAACTCGTCTACTCCGCCCTGGTCGACTGACCTGGGCGGCGGGGGCCGCGGTCAGTCGGCGAGGCGGGCGGGGAAGCCTCCGGTGGCGATCGGGCCCCAGGCGTCGATCGTGACGCGGATCAGTGACTTGCCCTGGCGCACCATCGCCGCCCGGTAGTCGTCCCAGTCCGGGTGCTCGCCGGAGATGCTGCGGAAGTACTCGACGAGCGGCTCCACCGCCTCGGGCAGGTCGAGCACCTCGGCGGTGCCGTCGATCTGCACCCACGGGCCGTCCCAGTCGTCGCTGAGCACGCACGCCGACACCCGGGGGTCGCGGCGGATGTTCGTCACCTTGGCCCGCTCGGGGTAGGTGGAGACGACCAGCCGCCCCTGTCCGTCGATCCCGGCGGAGACCGGGGAGGACTGCGGTCGGCCGTCGACCCGGGTGGTCATCAGCACGACGCGGTGCCGCGGCCGGAGGAAGTCGAGCAGGCCGTCCCGGTCGACCCGGGTGTTCCGTGCGATGCTGCGCGCCATTCCCCGTTCCTACCAGGGCGGCGGCGACGGCGGGTCAGCGGGGCGCGGAGCGGTGCACCGCCTGGGTCGGCACCCGGGGGCGGCTGGAGGGGCGCCAGGCCCGACCGTTGGCGTAGATCACCCGAAAACCGAGGTACGAGGCGAGCGGCGCCCAGTGGGCGGAGCCCATCCGCAGCTCGGCGGCATTGTGCCGCTGACCGTTGGCGAGCACGTCGAGCAGGACGGTTTCGAACGCCGCCGATTCGACCCAGTCGACCTCTCGGCTGAAACCGCAGATCAGCGCGGCACCGGTGACCTCCAGGAACTCACGCAACACCGCGTCCGAGGCGCGCAGCACCGAGCAGCTGCCGAAATAGAGTCGCCGTCCCTCGGCGCGGCCGGCCATCAGGTCGGCGACCTCGTTCAGCTCCACGGACTGCCAGTCGGTGAGGCAGAGCCGGCTCGGCTCGCCGTGCATGGCGAAGAAGCCCACCCGGTGGTCGGCGTACTGCTTGAGCAGCCAACGGTCCAGGAAGTAGAACAGTTCGTCGCGCGTGGCGGCGTCCTTGTGGATGAAGCGGATCTTGCCCAGTCGCTCCAGCAGCTCAAGGGTGGGCAACACGGAACCCCGCTCGTTGAGGTCCCGGTGCCACTGACCCTCGACACAGAAGACGCCACCGCGTGCCACGTGCACCTCCGCCAGTCCGCCGCCCGGGCTGACGTTACCGCCAGCCAACGACAGCGGAACATCACCCTCGGTGTGATTGATTGCGACGTTCGGTGCGCTTGTCGTGGTTGGCCGGAGCAGGGGTGATCGGTGGCGAATGGCTGTTTCGTAAATCAGCACAATTCCCAGCCAACACCCAGGGACGACGGTTTGTGAGGACGATTCTCGTTAATGGCCTCCAATCGACCCGGGGAGTGTCAGGGTGGAAATCACGGGACTTCTCGGTCGATGTCCTGGAGCCACCCCATTCGCTCTCCTATCGGGAGGACTTCTGTGCGCGTAAACACCTTGAAGCGAGTCGCCGTCGCATTCGCCCTGGCGCTGCCCGGGGCAGCAATCGCCACGGTGGTCGCCGCGCCAGCGGCACACGCGGACGGCTGTTACACCTGGAACCGCAACCTGTACCAGGGACGCTCGGGCGACGATGTCCGTCAGTTGCAGATCCGGATCGCCGGCTGGGCCGGCTACCGGGACATCGTGGAGAACGACGGCCGCTTCGGACCGAAGACCGCCGCCGCGGTCAAGCGGTTCCAGCAGGCGTACGGGCTGCGTGCCGACGGCGTCGCCGGCCCGCAGACCTACACCAAGCTGTACCAGCTACAGGACAACGACTGCACGCCCGCGCACTTCAGCCACAGCGAGATGGACAACGGGTGCGGCGGGTCCGGTTACAGCGGTGGACCGCTCTCGGCGGCCCAGACCCGGCAGAACGCGCTGCGCACCATGTGGAAGCTGGAGGCGCTGCGCAAGAGCCTCGGCGACAAACCACTCGACGTGTCCAGCGGCTTCCGCAGCCGTGCCTGCAACAACCAGGTCGGCGGCGCGTCCGACAGCCAGCACCTGTACGGCAACGCGGCCGACGTCACCGCGCGGTCGTCCTCGCTGTGCCAGATCGCCCGCAGTGCCCGCAACAACGGCTTCAGTGGGATCTACGGGCCGGGCTATCCCGACCACGACGACCACGTGCACGTCGACTCGCGGCGAGAGAACAACAGCGACTCCAGCTCGAACACGACGAGTTGGTCGGCGCCGGACTGCGGGGTCGGCAACTGAGCCGTCCGCCCAGCGTGACGTCGGCCCGACGCGGAGGGGATCTCCGCGCCGGGCCGGCGTCCTGTCGTCCCGGTCGGGCGGACCGGTGCTCAGCTCGCCCGGGGCCAGCGCGGCGCGGTGACCGGGGGTGCCACCGGCCGGCCAGCGGCGGTGGACCGCGCCCCCGGCGGCACGACCCGCGCGGTCTGCTGCCGCGACGGCCCGGTCGCCGTGAACGGGAAGGGCACGTGCACGAACGGGTTGCCGTGCCGGATCACCGCCTCGATCTGCCGCTCATTGAGCCCGTGTGTCTCCAACACCCGTCGCCCCCAGCGGTGCAGGCGGCAGGGGTAGGAGGCGCCGTCGTTGCGGCACAGCGGCCCGGTGGGCCACTCCTCGGCGGTGTGCACGACCACCGCCCGGACCGCGAGCCGAACGTCCTCCGGGGTCAGCGGTGCCGGCATTGGCACCTCCCCCAGTACCTGATCGATGGGATCCGTCGACTGCTCACCAACTCGCACGGCAGGCCTCCCGCAGCTCGGCAGCGGTACGGCGGACTCACCGCACCGACATCCTCGGCAATGGGTACGGCCGGCACCCGACGAAAGTTCAATCCCGGTACGCGCGAAGCAGATCCTCCGGCGACAGAACGTGTACCCCGTCGACGGCGGCGCCGCTGCGCGCCACGGCAAGGGTGGGTACCGACTCGTCGGCACCCGGCAGCTGGGACCGGTGCAGGAGCAGCCGGCCGAGGTCGTGCGCGTCGAACGGCCGGCTCTCCTGCCATTTGATCGACCCGACGAAGGTGATGCGCCGCGCGACGGGCTCCAGGTCAGCACCGACGATGTCAATTTCCGGATCGTTTGTCCGGGTCCAATAGCCACCGACCGTCGCTGCCTCCGCCGGCAGGTGCTCGCTGGGTAGCCGGCGCAGTGCCTCGCGAACGACGGGTTCGATGGCCCGCCCTCGCCAGGACGTCCAGGACCGAAGGATCCGGGCCAGGGTCAGATCACCCCGCCCCCGCTCGATCTCGGAGAGGTGCGGCCCCAGGAACGACAGCCAGAAGCGCAGGTACGGATCAGCCACCGTATACCGGGTTTCCCGCGACGGCCTGGTGGACAGCGGAACGGTGACCTCCACGGCCCGCTTCTGCGTCAGCAGGCGCAGGGCGCGGTTGAGAGACGCCTGCGGAAGATCCCCCGCCGCGCGGGAGATCAGCGAGAAGGTCCGCTCACCGGAGCCGATGGCCCGCAGCACCAGGCCCGCCTGGGACTGGGGCGGGAACTCCGCAGCCAGCGCCCGTTCGCCGCTGACCAACAGGGCCGAGGTCGGATCCCGTACGGCGTCGGCCAGATAGTCATGCACCGACACGCCGGTCGGCCACTCGTCGAGGATCAGCGGCAAACCACCGGACACCAGGTAGGCGTCGAACGCGTCGGCGGCGGACAGGTCCAGCATGTCGCGAACGTCGGCCGGGCTCAACGGCGGGATGACCATCTCGGTGGCCCGCTGGTGGAACGGCCGGCCGTAGTCGTTCAGGGCCTCCATCATCGCCAGGTCCGATCCGACACAGATCAGCAGGACCGGCCGTCGGGAAAGCTCACGATCGAAGATCTTCTGCAGTGTCCCCTCGAAGCCCGGGTCACCCGCGATGAGGTACGGCATCTCATCGAGGACCACGACGCTCGGCCGGTCGGCCGGCAACGCGGCGGCGAGCAGGCTCAGCGCGGCATCCCACGTCTGTGGTTGCTGCTCGCGAAGTAGCTGTGCGTCCGGCAGCGTCGAGGCTGCCGCCTCCTCCACGAAGAGTGCGAGGTCGGCGGCGACGCTCGGCTGCGCGGAGGCGGTGAAGAAGAGGTACGGCACCTCGGCCCGCTCCACGAACTCCTCGACAAGCCGGGACTTGCCTACCCGTCGGCGGCCACGCATGAGGAGTGCGCGACCTGGTCGGCCGGCTCTGCCGCCCCGTTGCACCCGAGCGAGCATGCCGCTCAGGAGCGTGAGCTCACGGTCCCGTCCGACAAATCCATCCACGATCACTCCTGACACAACCAAGAATGAAACAACCAAGAATGAGTGTAACCTCATCCGTGTTGTCGCGATCGACAGATGGTGTCGGGGCATCCCCGCGGCGGGCTCAGACCAGGCCGGCGTCGTGCACGAGCAGGGCCACCTGGACCCGGTTGTTCAGGTCGAGCCGGGTCAGCAGCCGCGAGACGTACGCCTTCACCGTCGCCACACTCATGAACAGCTCCCCCGCGATCTCCGCGTTGGTCTGGCCTCGCCCGAGGGCGACCGCCACCTGCCGCTCCCGTTCACTGAGCCCGCTGAGCAACCGCAGCGCCCGCTCCCGGCGCGGGTCCGGACCGACCGGGACGGGCGTGGCGGCTGTCACGTGGGCGATCAGCTTCCGGGTCACCGTCGGGGAGAGCGTCGCCTCACCGGCCGCCACCCGCCGCACGGCGTGCACGATCTCCGCCGGCGGGGTGTCCTTGAGCAGGAATCCGGCCGCCCCGGCGCGCAGCGCCCGCAGTACCTGCTCGTCGGCGTCGAAGGTGGTCAACACCAACACCTCCGGCGGGTGCGGCTGGGCGCGCAGCGCCTCGGTGGCGGTCAACCCGTCCACCCGGGGCATCCGGATGTCCATCAGCACCACGTCCGGGGCGTACGCGGCGACCGCGGCGGGCACCTCGCCGCCGTCGGCCGCCTCGCCGACCACGGTCAGGTCCGGCAGGCCGCCGAGGATCATCGAGAGGCCGGCCCGGACCAGGGCGTCGTCGTCCACGATCAACACGCGCACCGACGGCACGGCCGACTCCGGCCCCGACGGCCCGGTCCCGCCCGACGGCCCGGTCCCGCCCGACGGCCCGGTCACGCCCGACGGTCCGGCCACGCCCGAGGGCCCGGTCCCGCCCGACGGCACGGCCGACTCCGGCCCCGACGGCCCGGCCACGCCCGACGGCCCGGCCACGCCCGACGGCCCGGTCCCGCCCGACGGCCCGGTCACGCCGGCCACGGCAGCCAGGCGGCCAGCCGGAAGTCGCCCGCGTCGTCCCGGCCGTAGGCCAGCCGGCCGCCGGCCAACGTGACGCGCTCGCTGATGCCCACCAGGCCGGTGCCGGCGCCCGGCAGCGTGCCCCCGGGCGGCGCGCCGACCGGCCACCGGTTGCCGATCGCCACGGTCAGACCATCGCCCGGCCCGCCGGCCACGTCCACGGTGACGGCCGCGCCGGCCGCGTGCTTGCGGGCGTTGGTCAGCCCCTCCTGCACGATCCGGTACGCGGCCCGGCCCAGCGCCGCCGGCACCTCCCCGGACCGGTCGACGATGTCGCTGACGTTGACGTTGACGCCGGCCGAGCGTGACTCGGCGATCAGGGCCGGCAGGTCGGCGAGGGTCGGCTGGGGCGGCTCCGGGGCGTCGACGTCGTGGTCGCCCTCGGCGCGGAGCACCCCGATCACCTCCCGCAGGTCCTGTAGGGCGGCGTGTGCGCTGCCCCGGATCACCCCGGCCGCGCGGGCCACCTCGTCGGCCGGCGCGTCCGGGCGGAACTCCAACGCCCCGGCGTGCAGGCTGAGCAGCGAGATCCGGTGGGCCAGCACGTCGTGCATCTCCCGGGCGATGCGGGTGCGTTCGAGGTGGCGGGCCTGGGCGACGCGGAGCTGCTGCTCGGCCTCGGCCCGCTCGGCCCGCTCGCGCAGCGACACGATCAACTGCCGACGGGCGCGGACGAACATCCCCCAGGCCAGCACCGCGAGACTGAGCACCACACCCCAGGACGTGGTCTCCCAGTACGACATGTTCGGGTCCGGACGCACCCAACTGAAGACCAGGTTGGTGACGAGGCCGGCGCCGGTGACCGCGATCGCGACGGCCGTCCGTCGGTGCACCACCACGGTGAAGTAGAAGATCAGCAGCGGAATGGCGGCGGCCAACGCGAACATGGTCAGCGGTGCCGTGGCCACGATCAGCCCGAGGGGCCACCGTCGGCGCACCCAGAGCAGACCGCAGCAGACCAGACCGAGCAGTGCGTCCACGCCGGTCATCCAGTCGTGCGGCAGCGGGATCGCCATCGCCGGATCCGGCGACAGGGCGTCTGCGGTGACGAACAGCACCCAGAGCAGGCCAGCCAGGAACGCGAGGCTGTCCACGATCCAGTCGCGGGTGGTGCGGCGCGGACGCCTACGCCCCTGGTCGGCCGGCACCACCAGCTCCCCCGGCAGCAGCCAGGGGTGCTCCGGGACGGCGAGGCTGGTCACGGCCCCATGCTAGGCAGCCGACGGGCACCACGACCAGCTACCAAAGTCGAGACCCGAACGTCGACCAAGGTCGGCGCGGCACCGACCGGCGGCCGCAGCGGAGGGCCGGGCGGCACGGGCAGGCTCAACCGCATGATCACGGTAGAGAACCTCACCAAGCGATACGGGCCACACCCGGCCGTGGACGATGTCTCGTTCCAGTGCGAGCCGGGCACCGTCACCGGCTTCCTCGGCCCCAACGGCGCCGGCAAGTCCACCACCATGCGGATGATCTGCGGCCTCACCGCGCCGACCGCCGGCCGGGCCACCGTCTCCGGGCACCTGTACCGGGAGCTGCCCAACCCCGGGCGGGAGGTCGGGGTGCTGCTGGACGCCTCCGCCCAGCACGCCGGGCGCACCGGGCGTGAGGCGTTGACGCTGTCCGCGTACACCATGGGTCTGCACCGGCGCGAGGTCGCCGCGAAGCTCGACCTGGTCGGGTTGAACGCGGTGGCGGCGAAGCGTCGGGTACGGGCGTACTCGTTGGGCATGCGCCAGCGGCTCGGCCTAGCGCAGGCGCTGCTCGGCGACCCTCGGGTGCTGATCCTCGACGAGCCGGCCAACGGCCTGGACCCGGAGGGGATCTTCTGGATGCGCGGCCTGCTGCGCGACTTCGCCGACCGGGGCGGCACCGTGCTGCTCTCCTCCCACCTGCTGCGCGAGGTGGAGGCGGTCGCGGACCGGCTGGTGGTGATCGGGGGTGGCCGGATCGTGGCCCAGGGCGACAAGAACGAGCTGCTGGCCGGTGGCGGCACGGTGGTACGGGCCCGTGACGTCGCGGCGCTGCGTCGCGCGCTGGACGCGGCCAACCTGACCACCGCCGACAGCTCGGAGGGGCTGCTCGTGCAGGCCGACGCCGAGGCGGTCGGCCAGGCCGCCGCCGATGCCGGCGTCGCGCTGGCCGAGCTGCGCCCCGCCAGCGGCGGCGGCCTCGAACAGCTCTTCCTCACCCTGACCGCCGGCGAATCGACCAAGGAGGCCGTCCGATGACCACCACCACCGCGCCCGCCGCCGGCGCTGTCGCGCCCCGGCAGCACACCCCGATACGCCGGCCGTCGCTGCTCCGCCTCACCGCCGTCGAGCTGCGCAAGCTCGTCGACACCCGGGCCGGCCGCTGGCTGCTGATCACCATCGCCCTGGCCACCGCCGTGATCGTCACCCTGCAACTGATCTACGCCGGCGACGCCGACCAGACCTTCCTCAACTTCTTCGTCCCCTCGCTGCTGCCGGTGTCGGTGCTGCTACCGGTGCTGGGCATCCTGTCGATCACCAGCGAGTGGTCGCAGCGGACCGCCCTCACCACGTACGCCCTGGTGCCCCGCCGGGAGCGGGTGGTCGCCGCGAAGCTGGTCGCGGTGATGCTCACCGCGCTCGCCTCGGTGCTGACCAGCCTCGCCGTCGCCGCCGTCGGCACGCTTGTGGCCTCCGCCACCGGCGGCGCGGGCACCTGGGAGATCGACTGGTCGCTGTTGCTGAACGCGGGTGTCCTCCAGGTCACCAGCGTGCTGATGGGCGCCGCCTTCGGCCTGCTGCTGCTCAACCCGCCGCTGGCGATCGTCGGCTACCTGCTGCTGCCCACCCTCTGGGGCGTGCTCGGCGAGATGGTCAAGCCGCTGCGCGGCCCGTCCGAGTGGCTGGACACCAGCAAGACCATGGAACCACTGTTCAGCAGCGACGCCGTCACCGGCGAGCAGTGGGGGCGGGTCGTGGTGTCCCTGCTGGTCTGGATGGTCCTCCCGCTGGCCGCCGGTCTGTTCCGGACGCTGCGTCGCGAGGTGTCCTGACCATGGACATGTCCGGCGACCGGCCCCGCACCGTGGTCAGCGGCGGCGCGAGCGAACTGGCGGTCCTGTGGGGCGCATTCCCGCTGCTCGGCGGGGGGGCCGGCTGGCTGCTCGCGGCGACGACCGGCTGGCTCACCCGGCTCCCCTGGGTGCCGTTCGGTGACCTGGTCGAGTGGCTGGACCGGCTGCCCGAGCCGCAGGCCACCCTCGGCGCGGTCGGGGTGGGTGTCCTGGCCGGCCTGGTCGTCGCCGGGATCGGTACCGCCGAACGGCTGATCGTCACCGTCGACGCGGCGCAGGTCCGGCTGCGCCGCTCCGACCAGGACCGCGCCGTCGCACGCGTCGACACCCGGGTGGCCTTCCTGGCCGACAAGCACCTGGTGCTGCTCGACGGCGACGGCGCGGAACTGGTCCGCGAGTCGACGGACCTGCCGGCCGCCCGACTGGCGGAGGCGTTCCGCACGCACGGCTGGAGCTGGGCGGACGACGATCCGCACCGGTCGGCGTACCGGCTGTGGGTGCCGGACCTGCCCGGACTGCCCGCGGGCGCGGACGCGCTGCTGCGTGCCCGCGAACGGGCGATCGAGCGGGACCGCCGCGACGACGCCCGGGAGTTGCGCCGGGAGCTGGGTCTGCTCGGGGTGGTGCTGCGCGACGAGGGCAAGCGGCAGTACTGGCGGTTGACCACCCGGGCGGTCGCCCCGGGGCCGGAGCAGCCGACTTCGGCCGAGCGGAAGCCGGACGAGCGGTAGCGTCTGTCCCAGGAGATCCTGGGAGCCGCGCGATGACCGAACAGCAGCCGTACCGGGTGGTGTCCCGACACCCCGGTTTCGAACTGCGTCGGTACCCGGCCCACCTGGTGGCCGAGATGCAGATCCAGGCGTCGTTCACCCGGGCGCCCATCGAGGCGTTCCGGCCGTTGGCCGCGTACCTCGGCGGCGCCAACCGAACCCGACAACCGATCGGGACGGCCGCGCCGGCGAGGCCCGTGGCCAGCGGTTCGGAGAAGATCGCGATGACCGTCCCGGTGGTCCAGGTGGAGGGTGAGCGGCCGGGCGCGTACCTGATCCAGTTCGTCATGCCCGCCGTCTTCACCGCCGCCACCCTGCCCGAGCCGGTCGACCCGAGGGTGCGGACCCGCGAGGTGCCGGGGCAACTGGCGGCGGCGACGCGGTTCTCCGGGCGGTGGACGGAGCAGGCGTTCGGCCAACGCGCCACCATGCTCGGCCGCTCGGTCACCGCGGCCGGGCTGCAACCTACGGGAGCGATCCGGTACGCGCGCTTCGACCTGCCGTGGAAGCCGTGGTTCCTGCGCCGCAACGAGGTCGTGCTGCCGGTCGTCGAGTGAGCCGGTCGGGCTACCGGCGGTCGTCGAGCAAGCTACGGCGGTTGTCGGCGGTCGGCCAGGCCAGCAGCAGGGACATCCCAAGCCCGGAGAGCAGCCCGCACAGCGAGACCAGCAGGTCGGAGTCGGCCGCGTTGATCGGGCTGTTGCCGGCCAGCGCGGTGAACGTCGCCCCGATCGGCAGCAGAACCAGCATCGGGATGGCCGTGACCAGCAGGAACGCCAACGGTCCCACGAAGGCGGCGAGGGCGGCCAGCGCGTGGTGCCGCCAGATCGGCCGACCGCCCGGCCAGTCCCAGGCCAGCAGGGTGACCCCGGTGAGCAGCACGGCGCCGAGGGCCATCTCCGGCAGGAGTCGCGTCCCGGGCGGGACGGCCCGGACCAGCCCCACACCGAGCAACGCCACCACGGCGAGGCCGACCGCCAGCCCGACGCGGGACACCGACCGCGCCGGGGCCGCCGCCAGCGCGGCAGCGACGGACAGGACGACGAGCAGCGCCGCGGTGGCCAGGGCGCCCTGGTTCAGTTCCGGCTCCCGGTCCGTCGGTGACTCGATGCCGGCCGCCACGATCGTCAACACGCCGGCCACACACGCCGCGCCGGTCAGGACCTTCCGATCGGCGGCTGGGGGCAGCCCGCGTTCCCAGCCCACCAGGACCACCGCCAGTACTCCGAGCACCGCGCAACCACCGACGGCGAGCAGCACCGTCGCCGGGACACCGATCGGGTCGATCCGGTCGATCGCGAGGTCGGCGGCAACCCAGCAGCCGCCGAGCACCACAGCCGTCCGGCTCCAGGACCGAAGACCCCGACCGGCCAGCACCAGCCCGACCGCCACCGCCATGATCGCCATGAACCGCAGGTCGCGCGCCCAGTAGGCGTTGTTGCCCGGCAGGCGCTCCGACCACGGGCCGATCGGCTCGGTCAGCGGTTGCAGCACGGTCACGCCGAACGCCCAGAGCACGACGGCGACGGCGGAGAGCAGCAGCCCGACCGGCCGCGCGAATCGCATCCGTGGACCGTAGCGGCCCGGCCGCTCCCCCGGGGGGCGGGAACGCGCTCATCCGGCGACCCCGACCGGTGACCGCGCGGGGCGGTGACGCAGCATCCGCCACGTCGGCAGCACGCTCGCCAGCGCCGCGAGCAGCAGGCACAGCCCCACCACACCGACGATCACCGACCACGGCACCACCAGGTCGACAGGGGCACCGACCTGCGCGGCGAGGCCGGCGCGGATGCTGAGCAGACCGACGAACGCGACCACCCCACCGAGCAGCGCGCCGATCAGCACCACCAGGGCGGACTCGGCCGTCACCAACCAGATCACCTGCCGCCGGGTCGCCCCGGCCATCCGGATCAGCCGCAGGTCGGCGGCCCGGCCGGCGGCGGCCAGCAGCAGCGTGTTCGCCACCGCGATGGCACCGTAGCCGGCCGACACACCGATCAGCAGCAGGGTGAAGAGCCAGACGAGGCGGTCCTCGGCGGCGTCCGCCTCGGCCGCCCAGGTGGCGACGTCGACGATCCGCGCGCCGAGCGGAGGATCGATCCGGTCCCGGACGTACACCGTGGACGTCAGGGCCGACGGGTCGTGCGTACGCACCACCGCCCGGGGCACGAGCAGGTCGCCGGGGAGCGAGTCCTCGGTGACCACGGCGACGACGCGCAGCGACACCAGTTCCCCGTCGGCGAAGACCACCGCGTACGGCTCGGACGGCCGCAGGTTCGCCGCGGCGGTCACCACCACCGTGTCGTCGCCGCGCAGGTCGTCGAGCGAGCCGGCGACGACGGTGAGCGCCCGGTTCGCGGCGGCGAAGCCGGCCGGATCCACACCGAGCGCGGTCAGTGGCCGGTCCGCCGGCGGCGTCGCGGGGTCGGTACGGAAGACCGTGGTCGGCAGGAGGGCGGTGCCATTGGTCGCGGCGACGGCCTGGTCCGACAGACCGGGTGCCCGGTCGGGCAACACGATCCAGCCGGCGTTGACGTTGTCCGCCCGCCCTGCCGCCCAGGCGGCGGTGCTGGTCCGCACCATCCCGGACACCAGCACCGCGAAGGCGACGGTGAGCAGCACCGGGGCGGCCGTGGACGCGGTCCGCCGGGTCGCGGTCAACGCCCCGCCCCGGACCAGCATCCCGATCGCTCCACCGCGCCGCCGGATCGGAGACCGCAGCAGTCGCACCACCGGCCCGACCACCGCCGGGGAGAGCACTGTGGCACCGGCCACCAGCGCCATCACCGCGTACAGGGCGTACTGCGCACCGACGCGGGCCTCGTCGGCCGTCGCCGTCCCGACGCTGAGCGCGACCCCCGCGGCGACGAGCAGCGCGCCGGTGGCGACCCGCAGCCGCCCGATCGGTCGCTGCTCCACCGCCGCCTCGCGCAACGCCTCCAACGGTCGAACCCGCGCCGCCCGGCGCGACGCCGACCAGACGGCCAGCAGCGCGATCACCGGCCCGGCGACGAGCGAGAGCACGATCGGCCACGGGGTGTAGCGCACCCGGAAGGTCGATGGTTCGAAGCCGACCTCGACGAGCAGCCGGCCCAGGACCGGGGCGAGCGCCGCGCCCACCAGCAGGCCGACGAGCCCCGCCGAGGCACCGACGACGAGCGCGTCGACGGACACCATGCGGCGGACCTGGCGTCCGGTGGCGCCGACGGCGCGGAGCAGGCCCAGCTCACGGCGGCGCTGCGCGATGGTGAACGCGAAGGTGGAGGCGACCACGAAGATCGTGACGAAGCCGGCGAGGGCCGCCGTGGCGGTGAGCACCTGCATGCCGATCCAGCGGGTGCGGGCGTCGTTGCGCGGCTCCAGCGCGCCACGTGCGTCGCCGGTCAGCACCCGCCCGTCCGGGCCGACGACACCGCGTGCCGCCGCGGCGACCCGCTCGGGATCGGTCCCCGGCGCGAGCACCAGCCCGACGGCCCGGACGCCGGGCGCGAGCGCGGCGGCCACCTCGTCCGCGACCTGGACGCCGGGCGCGTCGACCAGACCGGTCACGGTGTACGGCTCCGGTCCCGCCGCGGTGAGCAGGGTTACCGGCGTACCGGTACGCAGCCCGAGCGCGCGGTCGACGACCACCTCGCCGGGCCGGCGGGGCGGCTCGCCGGCCGTCAGGCGCAGTCCGCCCAGTTGGGCGCTGGACCAGCCGTGTCCCTGGTGGGCGTCCTCCCGCCCGGTGTCGGCACGCGAGGGTCGGCCGTCGATGAGCGGCTGGGCGTAGAAGGTCCGATCCGGCACCGCCGCCGTGACGCCGGGCAGGGCGGCCAGCCGGTCGACGAGTCCCGCCGTCGCGGTGGCGGACCAGGGCCGGGTCGGCAGGAACTCGTCGGCCGACGCGCCCCCCTCGGGGCTCTGCACCACGACCGCGGCCCGCGCGAGCCGGTCCGGCACCTGTGGACGGCCGGAGGCGAGCAGCAGGGTGGCCGCCGCGACAAGCGTGACGCCGATGGCGACGGCCACGAACGCGCTTGCCGACCGCCGGATGCTCAGCACGACCGCTCCGCAGGCGTCGTCGCGAGCGTCTCCCGCTCGGCGATCCGAGCGGCGACGACCGCGGCGGTGATCCCGCCGTCCAGCTCGTCGACGACGCGGCCGTCGGCGAGCAGCAGGACCCGGTCGGCGTACGCGGCGGCGGCCGGATCGTGGGTCACCATCACCACCGTCTGCCCGTGGTCGTCGACGAGTGCACGCAGCAGCCGGAGCACCTGACGGGACGCCGCACTGTCCAGTGCGCCGGTCGGCTCGTCGGCGAAGACCACCGCCGGACGGGTGATCACCGCGCGGGCCACGGCGACGCGTTGCTGTTCGCCGCCGGACAACTCACTCGGCCGGTGCCCGGCCCGGTCGGCCAGGCCCACGGCGTCGAGCGCCGCGGTCACGTCCCGGGCCGGTGGGCGACGGCCGGCCAGGCGCAACGGCAGCTCGACGTTCTGCGCGGCGGTCAGTGTGGACACCAGGTTGAACGCCTGGAACACGAAGCCGATCCGGTCGCGCCGTAACCGGGTCAGCTCGTCCTCGCCGAGGTCGTTCAGGCGCGTGCCGTCGATCGTGACGACGCCCTCGGTCGGGCTGTCCAGCCCCGCCGCGCAGTGCAGCAGGGTGGACTTCCCCGAGCCCGAGGGGCCCATCACCGCCGTGAACGTGCCGCTCGCGAAGCTGGTGCTCACGCCGTCGAGCGCCGTCACCCGCCGGGTTCCGGTGCCGTACACCGCGCGCAGCCCCGTCAGGCTCACCGTGTCTGTGGTCATGACCACCACGGTGCCGGTTTCCCGGGGTGTCGCGCGTCGTGCCCAAGCGGGCACTTTGTTGCCCTCCCCCGGGTGGACGTGGCGGCCCGGAAACACCGGCCCGTCGTCCTCGGTGATGACCACCCACGGGTGGACGCGGCCGACCCGGCCGACCGATACGGTCGGACAGGTGACCACCCTCCTGCTGACCCGGCGACTGCGGCCGGTGGACCTGTACCTGGTGGACGCCGTGCTCGCCCTGTCCGTCGGTGGGTTGCTCTGCCCGTACGCGGCGTTGGCGTCGCCGCTGCACGGTGGCGTACGCGAGCCGCTCTGGGTGTCCGTGCTCGTCGGGCTCGCCCTCGGCCTGCCGTTGGCCGTCCGACGCCGGTGGCCGATGACTGTCGCCGTGGTGATCAGCGCCGGCACCACCGGGGCGCTTGTCACCGGGGTGATTCCCAACTTCGCCGCCGCCGCGCCGGCGTTCGCCATCGGCCTGTCCTTCTACACGGTGGCCGTGTCGACGGCCACGCGTCGGTCGGTGCTCTGCGCGGCCGGTTGTCTCGCCCTGGTCAGCGTCGGCCTGGTGCTGACCGCGGGTGACCTGTGGTCGCGGGCCGGGGGCGTCGCCTACGCGGCCGTCATGATCACGCCCGCCTGGTTGATCGGCTGGCTGCTGCGCGAGCGGCGCGCCCTCGCCGCCCGGCAGAGTGACCAACTGATCCGTCAGACCGCCACGGAGGAACGACTGCGGGTGGCGCGCGAGCTGCACGACGTGGTCGCGCACACGCTGAGCCTCATCGTGGTGAAGGCGGCCGTCGCCAACCACGTCGCCGAGGCCGATCCGCAGGAGGCGGGAGCCGCCCTGCGGGTGATCGAGGAGACCGGCCGCAACGCCCTCACCGACGTCCGTCGGGTGCTCGGTGTCCTGCGTGAGGGCACCCCGTACGCGCCGACGCCCGGCCTGGACGAGCTGCCCGCGCTCGCCCGGCAGGCGGCGATCGGCGGCGTCGACGTCCGGCTCGACGTCCGACGCGAGGAACCGGACGGCGCGGTACCCGAGTCGGTGGCCCTCGCGGCGTACCGGATCGTGCAGGAGGCGGTGACGAACGTGGTGAAGCACGCGGCGCCTGCCGCCTGCCGGGCCCTGGTGACCGTCACTCCCGACGAGGTGCGGGTGGAGGTGACCGACGACGGCCAGCGTCCGGTCCTGCTCGGCGGGGAGGGCCACGGGTTGATCGGCATGCGGGAACGGGTGGCGTTGCACGGCGGGGAGTTCCGGGCCGGGCCGCGCTCCGACGGGGGCTTCGCGGTGACGGCCAGCCTGCCCTACCGGGTGGCCGCGTGATCCGGGTGCTGATCGCCGACGACCAGGCGCTGCTGCGCGGCAGTTTCCGGCTGCTCGTCGATCTCGCCGGGGACTGCACGACGGTGGGCGAGGCGGGCACCGGCGTGGAGGCGGTCGCGCTGACCGGCCAGCATCGTCCGGACGTGGTGCTGATGGATGTCCGGATGCCGGAGATGGACGGCATCGAGGCGACCCGGCGGATCTGCGCCGACCCGGCGACGGCCGGCACCCGGGTCATCATCCTGACCACGTTCGACCTGGACGAGTACGTCTACGGTGCGCTGCGTGCCGGCGCCAGCGGGTTCCTGCTGAAGGACACCCCACCGGCGGATCTGCTGGCCGGGATCCGGGTCGTCGCCGCCGGTGAGGGGCTGCTCGCGCCGACGGTGACCCGCCGGCTGATCGACGAGTTCGCCCGGCGGGCGGAGCCGACCCGGCCGTTGCCACGCCACCTGGACGGGGTGACCGAGCGGGAACGAGAGGTGCTCACGTTGATCGCCCGTGGGCTGTCCAACGCGGAGTTGGCCACGCGGCTCAACCTCAGCCCGGCGACGGTCAAGACGCACGTCGGGCGGTTGTTGACCAAGCTGGGGGTGCGCGACCGGGCGCAACTGGTCATCGTGGCCTACGAGACGGGTCTGGTGGGGCCGAGCGGCCTACGCTGAGCCAGTCGATCCGCACCGAGGAGGAGCAATGACCCGGTACGTCGCCCTGTTGCGCGGGGTCAACGTCGGTACCACCCGGCTGGCGATGGCCGATCTGCGCCGGATCGTCACCGACCTCGGGCACGAGGACGTCAAGACGTACCTGCAGAGCGGCAATGTGGCCTTCGGCAGCAGCGAGCGCGACGCGGCGAAGCTGGCCGCCGGAATCGAGCGGGCGCTCGCCGACGAGCTGGCGTTGACCGTGCCGGTGCTGGTGCGCAGCGGTCGGGAGTTGGCTGCGGTGGTCGCCGGCAACCCGTACGCCGATCGGGAGGACGACCCGACCCGGCTGCTGGTGGCCTTCCTCGCGACCGCTCCGACGAAGTCCACGGTGGACGGTCTGGTCGTACCCGGTGGGGAGAACGTGTCGTTCACGGTGACCGGTCGCGAGGTCTTCCTGCACTTCGTCGACGGCGGTTACGGGCGGTCGAAGTTCACCAACGCGTACCTGGAGAAGAAGCTCGGCGTGGTGGCCACCACCCGCAACTGGAAGTCGGTGCGCGCCCTGGCGGAGCTGGCCGCCGGCTGACCGGGCGGGCGCGGGCGCCCGCCCGGACCCGGTCAGAAGTGGTACGCGGTCTCGTACTCGGGCACCAGCACCCGGCTGCGCGGCGAGATCCGGCGCACCGCCGCGATCATCTCGGTCAACCGGGCGCGGTCGGTGTCGGCGACCGTCGGCGGGTTCTCCAGCGGCGTCTCGAAGTTGTCGTAGTGCACCGGCACGATGACCTTCGGATAGTCGAGGCCGGCCAGCAGCCGGGGCAGGTAGTCGCCGGTGGTGGTGGCGCTCTGCATGGCCACCATCGCCACGTCGGGCGACAGGCCGGTGAGGTTGCGCTCGGCGACGTCGCTGGCCCCGGTGAAGTAGACCGACGGGCCGCCGTCGACCCGCAGCAGATAGCCGAGCGTGTCCCCCTCCGGCAGGTCCGCGATCGTCGCCGGCTGCGGCGGCTGGGTCACCCGCACCCCCGGAAAGGCCACCGAGTACGACGGGTTGCGGCTGTGCAGCGAGCCGACCACCTCCACGCTGTGGTCCCCGAAGTCCAACACCTCCCCACCCTTCACGGCGCTGAGCTGCGTCGACGGCAACCCGTAGGCCAACCCCAGGTGGTACGCGGTGAGCGTGCCGAACACCCGTGCGCCGGTGCGCTTGGCGATGTGGGGCACGTCCATGAAGTGGTCCCAGTGCGTGTGCGTGACAAGCACCGTCATGGCCCTGTCGACGCGCGGATCGATCAGGTCGGCGCGCACGGTCAACGGGGTGGCCGTCTGGAACGCGCCGGTGAACAGCCCGGTGTCGATCCGGCTGAGGAACGGGTCGACGAGGACCGTGCGGTCGGAGATGTCGACGCGCCAGCCGGCCGTACCCCACCAACGGAAGCTGACCGCGCCCCTGCGGCGGGCGGTCGGGGTGGGTGCGGCGGCCGGGGTGGCGGCCTGCGCCGGGGTGGCGGCGCCGGCGGCGAGGCCCCCGGCGGAGACGAGTGCGGTGGTGGCGGCGGCGTCACGCAGGAAGCGACGGCGGTCGAGACTGGGCATGCGAATCTGCTCCCGTGGTCGGGCTGTTTGTCGACCACGAGCCAACCAGCGCCACCGGGTCCCGGTCCAAGATCGAAGGCGGTCGGCTCCCATACGCCAGCGGATATCGGGCCAGCTCAGGGGCGGCCCACCGAGGTTGCGGCGGGTGCGAAATCAGTCGCCGCGCAACGCCTCGACGGCCGTGCGGGCGGCCTCCCCCATCGCCAGGTCCACATCGATGCGGCGCGAGGCCAACCGGTCCGCGCGGGCGAAGACGGCTATCGCGTACCGGCCGCCGTCGGGGTATTCGGCGACGCCGGCCTCCAGGTGCAGGCCGGGCAGGGTGCCGGTCTTGCCGGAGACCCGGACGCCGGGCGGAAACCCGGCAGCCAGCCGGGTCCAGAAGATCTGCCGGGCCATCCAGGCGCGGACCATCGCGCACGCCGCCGCCGGACCGGCCTCGTCCCGCCAGATCAGTGTGAGCAACCGGGTGATCTCCCGGGCTGTGCTGGAGGTGGTGTGGGCGGGGTCGAAGACCCGCATGGCCCGGACCCGGTCCGCCGGCAACGTGGGGAAGATCCGGGCGAACTCCGCCTCGGTCCGCGCGCCCACGTCGGTGAGCATCGTCTCGACGAGGTCCCGGGGACCGCCGAGGACACGGGTACGGGTCAACCCCAGCTCGGCGGCGAGCATCGGCAGCAGATCCGGGCCGACCCGACGCAGCAGCAGGTCGGCGGCCGTGTTGTCGGTGACCGACATGGCGAAGTACGCGAGGTCGCGCAGCGACACCTCGGCGTCGTCGGCGCAACCGGCCAGGCCCCACCCGCCGAGCCGGTCGGCGGCGGTGACCAGGACCCGTTCGGTGGGGTCCAGTTGACCGGCCTCGACCTGCCGGGCGAACTCCAGCACCAGCAGGATCTTGAAGATCGAGGCGATCACCACCTGCTCGTCGGCCCGCACCCCGACCTCCGGACCGCCACCGACGCCAACGCCGACACCGTCGTCGTCGCCGACGGTCAGGTCCACGGCGTCCAGGTCGACGGCGTGCAGGCTGGCCGTCACCCCCACGGTGGCGAAGATGGCCTCGATGCGCTCGCTGACGTCCACGCCAGCACGGTATCCAGCGGCAGCGGGCCGGCGCTGGCGTAGGGTCCGGCCGTGGATCTGCTCCGGCACCTGCGGCACTTCGTGGTGGTCGCCCACGAGTTGCACTTCGGGCGGGCCGCCGAGCTGCTCGGGATGGCCCAGCCGCCGCTGAGCCAGTCGATCCAGCGCCTGGAACGGGAGCTGACCGTCGAGTTGTTCGACAGGTCCCGCCGCCAGGTACGCCTCACCACGGCCGGTGAGCTGCTCCTCGGCGAGGCGGAGGAGCTGCTCGCGGGTGCGGGTCGGCTGCGCAGCCTGATGGGGCAGGTCCGCGCCGGTGAGCTGGGCGTACTCCGGGCCGGGGTGCCGCCGGAGACGCCCGCGGTGACGCTGCGCTCGCTGCTGGACGGGCTCACCACCCGGGCGCCCGGCCTGGACGTGGAGCTGCACGAGCTGACCACCGCCGAGCAGGCCCGGATGCTCGGCGAGCGGACGCTGGACGTGGGGCTGGTGCACCACCCGGTGACGGCGGACGGGCTACGTTTCGGTACTCCGGTGGACGTACCCCTCGGGGTGTTGCTGCCGCGCGCCTCGCCGCTGGCCCGCGACCGCTCGGTGGCGCTGGCGTCGCTGGCCGATCTGGATCTGGTGACCGCGCCCCGGGCGACCGCGCCCGGCTGGCACGACCACCTGTTGACGGTGTGCCGGCAGCACGGTTGGCGACCGGCCCGGGTCCGGCCGGCCCGCAACCCGGAGTTCCTCTTCGGGCTGGTGCTCGCCGGTGGCGCGGTGGCCGTGGAACCGGCGACGGTGGCGCGTCGGGAACCCCGGATCGCCTGGCGGCCGATCACCGGCGCGTCGCTGGTCCGGCGCACCTCGGCGGCGTGGCCGGACCGGTCGGCGCACCCGGCGGCGCCGATGTTCGGGCAGCTCGCCGCCGAGGTGCTGGCCGACGCCGAGCCCGTCGCGCCCGCGCCGGCGTCGGTGCCGGCGGCCCGGCCCTGGCCGGTGATCTTCGACACGACCGGGTGAACAGATCTTGCGTTGCACTCGTCACGCCGGATTGGCCGGTGAATCACCTTTCGCTCGGGTATGGATGACAGGCAACGAAGACGACGCGAAGGAGCCGCAATGGCCAACACCATTCCCGACATCAGCCTGAACGACGGCACCACCATTCCGCAGCTCGGCTTCGGCGTGTTCCAGATCGAGCCGAAGGACACCGTCGCGGCGGTGACGACGGCCCTGGAGACGGGCTACCGGCACATCGACACCGCCGAGATGTACGGCAACGAGGCCGAGGTCGGCGAGGCGGTTCGCGTGTCCGGCCTCGACCGGGGTTCGGTCTACGTGACGAGCAAGCTGAACAACGCCTTCCACCGCCCCGACGACGCCCGCCGGGCGTTCGACTCGACGCTCGCGGCGCTGAAGATGGACTACATCGACCTGTTCCTGATCCACTGGCCGCTGCCGACCCTGTACGACGGTGACTACGTCTCGACCTGGAAGGTGCTGGAGGAGTTCCAGCGCGACGGCCGCGCCCGTTCGATCGGCGTGTCGAACTTCCAGGTGGCACACCTGGAGCGGCTGGCCGACGAGGCGAGCGTGGTGCCGGCGGTGAACCAGATCGAGGTGCACCCGTACTTCACCAACGACGAGGTCCGCGCCTACGGCCGCGCGCACAACATCCTCACCGAGGCGTGGTCGCCGATCGCGCAGGGCAAGGTGCTCGACGACCCGACGGTGATCGACATCGCCGGGCAGCTCGACCGGACTCCGGCGCAGGTGGTGCTCCGCTGGCACGTGCAGCGCGGCGACATCATCTTCCCGAAGTCGACCACCCCGAAGCGGATCGAGGAGAACACCCGGATCTTCGACTTCGAGCTGGACGACGCGGCGATGGAGCGGATCACCAGCCTGGACAAGGGCGAGGCCGGGCGGACCGGCCCGAACCCGGACACCTTCGCCTACCTGCCCAACTGACGCTCGAATGATGGTGATGCCGCTCAGTCATCAAGATGACTGAGCGGCATCACGCTCGCCCGTGGGGTTCACGAGCCCACGCGCTCGGCGATCCGGCGGAACACCGCGTGGGTCGGCGATCCGGGCTCGGCAACGTAGACGATCATCCGCTGGTCGGTCTCCGGCACCAGCAGGACACGGCACTCGAACTCCAACGGCCCCAGGTCGGGGTGCGGCACCCGCTTGACGACCGGGCGGCGTTCCTCGACGTCGTGTTCGGCCCAGAGCCGGGCGAACCGGGGCGAGGTGCCGAGCAGTTCGGTGACCAGTTCGCGGATCGCCGGATCGGCCGGGTAGCGCCCGTAGGCGGCCCGCAGGTCAGCCACCGTGCTGCGCACGAAGCGGAGCACCTCGGCATCGGTCCAGTGCGCGCCGGTCGCCGGCTGCCGGAACGTCCACCGGATCATGTTGCGGTCCGCGTCGGGCACGGCCGCGAGATCCCCCACGAAGTACGTGGCAAGCCGGTTCCAGGCCAGCACGTGGTACGCGGCGTCGACGAGGTACGCCGGAGTCTCGGTCATGGCGTCGAGCAGGTGCTGCAGGCCGGGCGGCACCTCCCGGCTCGGCCCACGCACCGGCGTCGGGTTCTCCCCGGCGATCCGGAACAGGTACTCGCGCTCGTCGCGGCTCAGCAGCAGCGCCCGCGCCATCGCGGCGAGCACCTGCCGGGACGGGTGCGGCCCCCGGCCCTGCTCCAGCCGGATGTAGTAGTCGATCGACATCCCGGCGAGCTGGGCCACCTCCTGTCGGCGAAGGCCGGGGGTGCGCCGGCGTACCCCGTCGGGGAGGCCGACCTCGGCGGGGCGCAGCCGGGCACGGCGGGTGCGCAGGAACGCCGCCAGTTCGTCCCGCCGCAGACCGCTGCTCGTCATGCCTCCAGCATGCCCCGGACCGGGTCCGCGAGGGTGGTACCGCCGGTCCCAGCCTCGGCCCGTCTCTCCCCCGGAGCCGCCGTCGGGGACAGGCTCGACGGCATGACGAACATGATCGCCCTGATCACCGGGGCCAACAAGGGGATCGGCTTCGCCACCGCCCGGCAGCTCGGCGCCCTCGGAATGACCGTGCTGGTCGGTGCCCGCGACGCCGAGCGCGGCCGGACAGCGGAACGGGAGCTGCGCGACGGCGGCGCGGACGCGCGGTTCGTGCCGCTGGACGTCACCGACGCCGAGTCGGTGGCCGCTGCCGCGAAACTGGTGGAGACGGAGTACGGCCGGTTGGACGTGCTCGTCAACAACGCCGGCATCATCCTCGCCGACGCAGAGCGGGGGCTGCCCAGCGAGACGACGGTAACGACGCTGCGCGGGGTGTACGAGACGAACGTGTTCGGGGTGGCGACGGTGACCAACGCGCTGCTGCCGCTGCTGCGCCGGGCACCGGCGGCCCGGATCGTCAACGTCTCCAGCGAGGTCGGCTCGATCGCGGTGATGACCGACCCGGCGAGCGCGCTGTTCGCGTTGACCTCCGTGCCGTACCCGTCGTCGAAGGCGGCGCTGAACATGCTCACCGCCATGTACGCCAAGGAGCTGCGGGACTCCCCGATCAAGGTGAACGCGGCCAACCCGGGCTACTGCGCCACCGACCTGAACGGCAACAACGGCTTCCGCACCGCCGAGCAGGGCGCCGAGGTGAGCACGCACCTGGCGACGTTGCCGGCCGACGGCCCGAGCGGGCTGCTCTGGGGCTTCCAGATGGATGCCGGCGGTGGCTACGGCGTACTGCCCTGGTGACCGAGCGCTTGACCTGGAGCGCACTCCAGCCGTCAGGGTGATCCGCAGGCGCCCACCGGCAGGGCGCACGGAAGGAGATCCCCATGCGGTACCGCACGATCGGCACCGACCCGGCAACCCGGCGCAAGGTCAGCGTGCTCAGCCTCGGGGCCATGCTGTTCGGCAGCGCCACCGACGAGGCCACCTCGTACGCGATCCTCGACCGGTACGTCGAGGCCGGCGGCACGTTCATCGACACGTCGGACAACTACGCGTTCTGGGTGGACGGCGGGCAGGGCGGGCAGAGTGAGGAGCTGCTCGGCCGGTGGCGGCGCAGCCGAGGCGTCGGCGCCGAGATCGTCGTCGCCACCAAGCTGGGTGCCCGACCGCTGGCCCCGGGGACCAGCTATCTGGACAACGCCGAGGGCCTGTCGGCGAAGGTGATCCGCGAGTCGGCGGAGCGCAGCCGGGAACGGCTCGGGGTGGAGCGGCTGGACCTGCTCTACGCGCACATCGAGGACCGGACCGTGCCGCTCCACGAAACTGTGGAGGGCTTCGCCGAGCTGGTCGCCGAGGGCACGGTGGGTCTGCTGGGCGCCAGCAACCACCGGGCCTGGCGGGTGGAGCGGGCCCGCGCGTTGGCCGCCGCCGCCGGCCTGCCCGGGTACGAGGTGCTCCAGTACCACCGCAGTTACCTGCCGAACCGCACCGACCTGATCAGCGAACTGGACCCGGACGGCGAGCCGGGCGGCGTCGGCGGTGACCTGCTCAGCTACCTGCGTGCCGAGCCCGAGCTGACCCTGGTGGCGTACTCGCCGCTGCTCAAGGGGGCGTTCACCCGGGCCGACAAGCCGCTCGGCTCGGCGTACGACCTGCCGAGCGCGCCCCGGCGACTGGCCGCGCTGCGGGACGTGGCCGGGCAGAGCGGCGCGACCGTCAACCAGGTGGTGCTCGCCTGGTTGCTGGGCGGGGCCCTGCCGTCCATCCCGCTGGTGGGCGCCTCCTCGGTGGCCCAACTGGAGGAGAGCCTGGCGGCGGTCGACCTGGAGCTGACCGCCGAGCAACGGCACCGCCTCGACACCACCTGGTGACCTGTCACCGGCCGCCCCGCCGACCTCAGCTCGCGGTCGGTGGGGCGGTCAGGTCGAGCTGCCAGTCGTTGGCACGCATCAGGTGCCCCGGCGGGTATTCGAAGCTGGTCTCACCGAGCAGCGTGAACCCGGCCCTGCGGCAGACCGCGTTCGAGGCGGCGTTGTCGACCGACGGGTAGGCGTGGGCGTGGCGGTGGGTCCGCCGAGCGCGGGCCACGTCGACCACCGCGCGCACCGCGGCGGTGGCCAACCCCTGCCCCCGGTACGCGGGCAGCACCGCCCAGCCCATCTCGTAGACCTGCTGCTCCCGCCACTGCCGGGACCAGTAGGCGACGCTGCCCACCCGCGCGCCGTCTGGCAGGACCATGACGAACATGCAACCCTGGCCGTCGTCGGCGAAGTGCACGTATCGCTCGTGCCGGGCGAGCACCTGCTCGTCGGTCTCCGGGCCGCCGGTGTGCTTGCGCGTCTCCGGGGTGTTGAGCCGCCGCAGCAGGTCGAGGTCCTCCTCGCGCCACGGGTCGATGCGTACCTGAGCCATCCCATTCCCCTGTCCGTCGACCCCCCAGTCAAGCCGATCCCCGCCGACATTCCGCCCCGAAACGCCGCCCGCTAGATCTGATCTAGCGGGCGGCCGACCTCCATCTCGCGCCTTACGGGTGGCAGGCCAACCCGTACACCTCGAAAGGTACGAATCATGAGTAGACGCACCACCGGCCTGGCCATCGAGGCCGAGGGACTGACCCGCTCGTTCGGGGACACCAAGGCCCTGGCCGGCATGGACCTCCAGGTGCCCGCCGGCACCGTCTACGGTCTGCTCGGTCCGAACGGGGCGGGCAAGACCACAGCAGTCCGGGTGCTCGCGACGTTGCTGCGCCCGGACGGGGGCTCGGCCCGGGTGTTCGGGCACGACGTGGTCACCGATGCCGACAAGGTCCGTTCCCGGGTCAGCCTCACCGGCCAGTACGCCTCCGTCGACGAGGACCTGACCGGTACGGAGAACCTGGTGCTCCTCGCCCGCCTGCTCGGCCTGCGTAAGCCGGCCGCCCGGGAGCGCGCGGCGGCACTGCTCGCCGCGTTCGGTCTGACCGAGGCGAGTGACCGCCAGGTGAAGAAGTACTCGGGTGGGATGCGGCGACGCATCGACATCGCCGCGAGCATCCTCAACACCCCCGATCTGCTCTTCCTCGACGAGCCGACGACGGGCCTCGACCCGCGCAGCCGCAACCAGGTGTGGGAGATCGTCCGGGCGGTGGTGTCGCACGGCACGACGGTGCTGCTGACCACCCAGTACCTCGACGAGGCCGACCAGCTCGCCGGGCGGATCGCGGTCGTCGACCACGGCCGGGTGATCGCCGAGGGCACCCCGGGTGAACTGAAGTCGTCGATCGGCTCCGGCACGGTCCACCTGCGACTGCGCGATCCGGGTCAGCGCCCGGAGGCGGAGAAGCTGCTCCGGGAGGCACTCGGCGTGCCGGTGCAGCTCGCCGCCGATCCGGTGGCGTTGACCGCCCGGGTCGGTGAGGCCGGCACCGACCTCGATGCCAGCGCCCAGGCCTCTCGCGCGCTCGGCGAGCTGGCCCGTGCCGGCATCGTCGTGGACAACTTCTCCCTCGGTCAGCCGAGCCTGGACGAGGTCTTCCTGGCCCTGACCGATCACCCGGCCGTGCCGGCCGACGAGCGCGACAACGAGCTGGAGGCGGCCCGATGAGCGACACCACGACCACCACGACCGAACGGGCGCCGACGGTCTACGTCCCCTCCGCCGAGGCGCTGGCGACGGTGCTCGCGCCCGGTGCCCGACCGCCTCGACCGAGCGCGCTCGGCGCGTCGCTCACCTTCGGCTGGCGGGCCATGCTGAAGATCAAGCACGTGCCGGAGCAGCTCTTCGACGTGACCGCGTTCCCGATCATCATGGTGCTGATGTTCACGTACCTGTTCGGCGGCGCCCTCGCCGGCAGCCCGCGCGAGTACCTGCAGTTCTTCCTGCCCGGCATCATGGTGACAAGCGTCGTGATGATCACCATGTACACGGGTATCGGCCTCAACACCGACATCGAGAAGGGCATCTTCGACAGGTTCCGGACGCTGCCCGTCTGGCGTCCCGCGGCCCTGGTCGGCATGATCTTCGGCGACGTGCTGCGTTACATCCTCGCCGCCGTGGTGATCCTGGGCCTGGGGCTGGTGCTCGGGTTCCGCCCCGCCGGCGGGGTGGTCGGCGCGGCCGTCGGGATCGGGCTGCTGGTGGTCTTCTCGTTCGCGTTCTCCTGGGTGTGGACGTTCTTCGGGCTGATCCTGCGCAGCGAGAAGTCGGTGATGGGGGTCAGCATGATGGTGCTGTTCCCGCTGACGTTCCTGAGCAACGTCTTCGTCGATCCGAGCACCATGCCCGGCTGGCTCCAGGCGTTCGTGAAGGTCAACCCGGTGACGCAGCTGGTGGCCGCGATCCGCGGGGCGATGAGCGGCGAGTCGGATCCGACGGCCACGATGTGGCTGCTGCTCTGGAGCGCCGGCTTCCTGCTCGTCTTCGGCACCCTGACCATGTACCGGTACAACCGCCGCTGACAGTCCCCACCTCCGTCGCCCCGCACCCGCGATCGTGCATTTTCTGTGGTTGGTCGGCCCGTAACGGGCGCTGAAAGTGCACGATCGCGGGGCGGGACGGTCACGTTCCGACCGGAGCCCGGCCCATCCCGAGGCGGCGTGCGACGTGGCCGACGGTCTGGGCCATCCGGGAGGGCATCGATTCCGGGGCCGGGATCTGCACCGGACGCACCCTCCCGTTGTGCAGTGCCGTAAAGAGCCAGCCGTGACCGGTGCGCACGGCGACCAGCGTCTGCCGGGACAGGCGTCGTTTCGGCAGCTTGGACCGCCAGGGCATCAATACCGAGGCGGTGCCGTGGATGATCGCCGCCCCGGGAGCTATGTGCCGGATCGACTCGATGTCTCCGACGAGCGCCGATCCGGCGAGAACGCCCCGGAAGAGCCGGTCGTGAGCGTTCTGCATGTCTCGTCGCCCGACGGCATGCGTTCCGTCGTAGGAGACGTAGTCGGAGTCCTCGGTGAAGCAGGCGCCGTATGCGACTGCGTCGTTGTCAGTCCAGGCCCGCATGAGCCGGCCGAACAGTTCCCTGAGTTCGCGGTCATCGACTGTCATTTCGCCCTCCCGGACTGATATCATTTCGACTGCCGAAGACTACGATAGCAGAAGGTTTCGAATGTCGAAGGATAGGTTGATCCATGACGTGGCGGTGCAGGTGCGACTGCTCCAACAGAGCTTCGACACGTTCGAGGAGGCTGCTGCCGCTCAGCTCAGGCTCAATCGCACCGACCTTCGCGCGATGGATCTCGTGTTAGCCAACGGCGGTCCGATGTCGGCGGGGCAACTCACCGGCGCCCTCAGGCTGAGCCCAGCAGCGACCACCACGGTCATCGACCGGCTGGAGCGGGTCGGCCTGGTCAGCCGCACCCGGGACTCCGAGAACCGACGGCGGGTCCTGGTCACCGCCACGGACGCCGCCCGCGCTATCGAACAGGAGGTCTATCTTCCCGTCGGCACCGCCGGGAGACAGGCCCTCGAGCGGTACGACGAAGATCAGCTCGCGACGATCCTGGACTTTTTGCGGACCGCCAGCCGGGTGCAGGAAGAACAAGCGGTACGGGTCAGGGGTGCCCTCCCCGATTGACCGGCTAGAGCCGCCAGGGCAGTGGCTCGGGGGGCAGGTAGCGGCAGGCGTTGCCGGTGGAGACGGATTCGCGCAGGTGACTGGCGAGCGCCGGGTGGCGGTCGTCGAGCTTGCGCAGCGTGTCCCGGATCCGCGCGGTCACCGTCTTGCGAGCCCGCTCGGCCTCGTCGCCCAGCCGGCGGCTCCGGCCGGCCAGCCCCGCTGCCACCCGCAGCTCGTCGAGCAACGCACCCCGTTCACTGTCCAGCGCGGCCACCCTGCGGTCGTCGTCGCGTGCGGCGGCCCGGTCGATCTCCTCGTCGAGACGTGCCAGGTGTTGCCGGTAACGGGCCTTCGCCTCGTCGTCGAGGACGGGATCGGCACCCATCCGGCGGGCGGCGATCAGCTCCGGGCCGGCGGCCGGGTCGAGCAGCTCCACCGCCGGCACGTCGGTGCCCGGCCGGCTCAGCAGCAGGTGCAGGTCGCGCAGGCCCTTGGCGTCGGGCAGGTGCACCACCGACCCGGCGTACCCGAGTTGCCAGACCGGACCGTCGCGCCGAAACTCGTACCCCTCGCCGGCTGGCTTGTCCGCCGCGGCCCGGCCGGACGAGGAAGCCGGGCCTGGCCCGGCATTGACCGGCCCGCCGCTCTGACCCGGCGCGGCAAGCGGGCCTGGCCC
>NZ_JBEZGL010000013.1:49114-121663 GCF_040649915.1 Micromonospora sp. NPDC048839 | reverse complement strand
CCCGGTGAGCTGGCCTGGCCCGGTGAGCTGGCCTGGCCCGGTGAGCTGGCCTGGCCCGGTGAGCTGGCCTGGCCCGGTGAGCTGGCCTGGCCCGGTGAGCTGGCCTGGCCCGGTGGCCACGGTCGGGCCGACGGCCGCTTCCGGCGCGACGACCTGGCGTGCGGTGGCGGTGATGGGTGCGGCCGGATCGGTGGAGGTCGCGCCGAGCCGGTGGAGCACCTGCGTCATGCCGAGAGCTGTTGCCTCCCGGGCGGTGGCGGTCCGCAGTGCGGCAAGTGTCGCGGCGTCGGCCGGGTGTCCCCGCCCGGCGAGGGCGTTCGCGAGGCCGGCGCGGGCGATGAGCGACCAGGGGCGGGAGCCCAACCGGTCGGCGGAGTCACACGCGGCCGTGAAGCCGGCGATGGCGTCGTCCCAGCGCTGTTGGGCGGCGTCGACAAGCGCCAGCCAGTGGTCGACGGGGCCGCTGATGTCGCAGCCGAACAGCCCCACCGTCCACTCGCCGCGGTGCGGGGCGAGCGCGGTCCGCGCGGCCTCGCAGCGTCGCGGGTCGGCGGACGCCGCGGCGGCCTGCGCTTGCAACCGCAGCCAGAGCGGCGACACGGGGCGGGGGTACCGGATGGTGGTGGCCTCGATGCCGGCGGTCAGCCGGACCGTCGTCTCGTCGTCGCCACGCTCCGCCGCGGTGATCGCACGCAGCAACTCGCGGTAGGGGTAGTCGAGCGGGGCCAGGCCGTCCAGCAGGGTGTCGGCCTCGGCGTGCCGGCCCTGCAACAGCAGCCGGGACCACCGCAGGTGATGGCCCATGAAGCCGAACTCGGCGTGGCTCAGGTCGGTGATGTCGGCGAAGCTCTTGTCGGCCTCGGCGAAGTCTCCTCGGAAAGCCGCGATGATCGCGCTGTCGACGGTTGCCGCCATCTGGTGCCGTGCGAGCTCGCCCCGCCGGTCGACGCTGATGAAGGTGGTGAACTCGTCGTTGAAGCGGGGGTCGCCCAACTCCAGCAGCGCCACCCAGCGCAGCGCGGTGGCCCACAGCTCGGTCTCGCGGTCTCCCGTCCGGCGGGCCACGTCGCGGATCTCGGCGGTCAGCACGGCACGGGCCGCCGCGGTGCCCAGCCCCCAGGTGGAGTCGTGGCGGGCCCAGAGGCTGAAGGTGAGGGCCTCGTCGTCGCGCCCTCGACGAGCGATCGACTCGGTGGCGGTGATCAGGTCGGCGATCAGCGCGCCGACCGGCGCGTCCGGTTCCGGTTCGCCGATCAGCCGCCGGTACGCCTCGCGGACCAACTCCGCCGCCTCGATGGAGTCGGCGGTCTCCACCTGGCGAGCGCGGTTGACGATGAGCGCGACCCGAGCCAGCAGGGCCGGGTCGTCGAGGGTGCGGGCAAGTGTCCCGGCCTCGGTGAGCAGGCGCTCGGCCTCTTCCCGGTCGGCGTGGTGATATCGCGCTTCACCGAACTCGACGAGGATCCGCACCCGTTGCCCACGGTCCTCGACGATCTCCAGCGCCCGGCGGTAATGCACCGCTGCCTCGTCGGTGGCGAGTCGGGCGTACGCGTCCCGGCCCGCGGCGACCAGCAGCGTGGCCACCCGGGCCCGGTCGAGCGCCGGGCCGGCGAGGTAGGCGTGCCGGGCGAGGTCGGCCGGGATCAGCAGGTCGGTGAGCTCCCGCAGGTCGTCGACCGCCCGGACCACCGTGCCGTGGCGGGCCTGCCGATCGTCGTCGGTCAGACCGTCGTAGAGCGTCTCGCGGACCAGGTCGTGGGCGAAGGCGAACCGGCCGCCGCCCCGGGAGACCGCCAACCGGGCCGTCAGCGCGCGGTCGAGCAGCCTGTCGACCTGCGCCACGGGGGCGGTCACGCATGCCGCGAGGACCTGGCGGTGGAACTCGCGACCCAGCACGGCGGCGACGGTGAGCGCCTCGACCACGGCCGGGGGCAGTTGGGCCAGCCGACGCCGCACCGCCTCCCGTACGCCGGGCGCGATCGTGTCCGCCGCCTCGTCGGCATGCCACAGTCGGGCCGTCTGCTCGATGAAGAACGGGTTGCCGCCGGTACGCCGGTGCACCTCGTCGACGAGGCCGGCGGCCGGTTTCCGCCCGGCGGTCCGGGTCATCAACGCGGCCACCTCGTCGCGGGAGAGGCCGGTGAGGGTGATGGTGGTGGCCTTCGCGACGAGCGGCATCAGCAGCGGGCGGAGCGGGTGCTCACCCGACTCGACCTCGGCGTCACGGTAGGTGCCGATCAGCAGGAGGCGCTCGAACCAGGTGTGCTGGGCGGCGAAGCTCAGCAGCCGCAGTGAGGCCGGGTCGGCCCAGTGCAGGTCGTCGAGGATGACCACGACCGGCCGGTGCTGGGAGACCGCGACAAGTGCGGCGGTGACCCCGTCGTACAGGGCGAACGCCTCCTGGTCGGCGACGTCCGGGACGGTGTCGACGCCGGCCCAACCGGTCAGGCGGTCGGCCGGCTCCTTGCTGGTGCCGGACTCACCGAGCAGGGCCGCGAGGGCAGGCTCGGCGGCCTGCCGCGCCACCGCCCAGTCGTCGGCGGAGCGCCGCAGACCGCGCAGCACCTGCACCCAGGGCCAGTAGCCGGGGGCGCTGTCGGAATCCCAGCAGGCCGCCCCGAGGACCAACGCGCCGCGCTGCCGGGCCTCCCAGGCCACCGACGTGACGAGTGTCGTCTTGCCGATGCCCGGCTCGCCGGTGACCAGGGCGAGGCCGCCGTGGCTGGTGGCGGCCCGGTCCAACTCGGCGCGCAGCAGACCCGCGGGGTGATCCCGCCCGATGATGGCGTCGCCGCGCCGCACGTCCATGGTTTCCAGACGGTACTGGACACCTCCGACGATGGACGTCGAGATCTGACGACGGCCGGCCGCCGGCTGATGGCAGTGGGGAGCCGTGGCGCCGTGCAGCTGTTGTCGTCAACGAATTAGGTCGCAAGCTTCCGTAAACTTCCCTATCCAGATAGGTTAGGGAACGATGACGGAAGAAATATTTTCGGTGGAGCAGGTCGCCGACCGACTCGGGCTGCACGTACGGACGGTGCGGGGCTATATCCGCTCCGGCCGGTTGCGGGCCGTGCGGATCGGCAAGCAGTACCGGATCGCCGCCCGGGACCTCGACGCGCTCACCGGGCAGACCCACGCCGCCACTGCCGGGCCGGCGGAGGTGTCGAGCATCGTGCAGATCGACGGTGTCGACCGGGCCGCCGCCGATCGGCTCGGCACGCTCGTGCTCACCAGCGCCAACACCTGTCACGACCAGGCCAACCCGCTGCGGGTGCAGACGATGCACGACGAGCGACGCCACCGCATGAAGATCATAATCTTGGGCGCCCCGGCCGACACCGCCGAACTACTGCACCTGCTCGACGCCGTCCTCGGCGCCGACAACGGCCTACTCGACCGGGAGGTCCACGATGACTGACGAGATCCAGGAACGCGCCGGCACGCAGGTGCTGGTCTGCGACCCGGCCGGCCCGACCATCGCCACCGAGCAGGACGCGCTGGACCTGATCGGCGCGGCTTTCCTGGGCGCCCAGGTGGTCGCCGTGCCGGCCAACCGACTCAACGAACGCTTCTTCTCGTTGGGCACCCGTTTCGCCGGCGACGTGATGCAGAAGTTCGTCAACTACCGGCTGCGGTTGGCCATCGTCGGCGACATCTCGGCGCAGCTCGCGGAAAGCACGGCGCTGCGCGCCCTGGTGCACGAGTCGAACCAGGGTGGGCAGATCTGGTTCGTCCCCGACCTCGACGCGCTCGACGCCCGCCTGCGGGCGGCGCGATAGTCACCTCACCCGCCGCCGACGGTCATCTCGACCTCGTCCGCCTCGACCGCCCGCACCCGGGCCTGCTCGGCCGCCCACCGCAGGTAGGCCAGCCACTCCTCGGACGACCAGCCGTTGCGCCGGCCGACACCCGCCTCGGCGGGGAGCACGCCGGCCACGACACGATCGAGGATCAGGGGCTGTACGCCGCCGACCCCACGCCGGTAGCCGACGAAGTAGAGGACCTTCGTGAACAGGCCCGGCCCCAACCAGGGCAGGCGAGCGTCGTCGGGGTTGCCGAAGCGGCGGTACGCCGTGCGCAGCGCGGCCTCGTCGGGCGCTGCCGTGGCCACCTCTTCCAGCGCGTACGCCAGGCGTTTGCCGTTCGGGTCGGCGTCGAGCGACCTGGTGGCGCGCCACGGGCCGTACCCGATGGGTCCGTAAGCCCAGACCAGCACGGCGGTCAGCAGTTGGCGTGGGCTCACGGTGCCGGACCGGTACGCCTCGGCTACCGCGAAGACATCCCGCCGCCAGATCTCGCCGGTCGGCGGAAGGCCCCCGGGCCACGCGTTTCGCGGGAGCCCAGCGCGCCACCTGTCCATGTTGACCCGGACCGGAGCCCGCTCCCCCGGTAACACCACACCTTCGGTCGCCTGCATGGCGCCCTCCCTCAGATCGCGCGCTCGCGGAACTGCGTGGTTCGGACGCTATGGACGGGCGTTCCCACCCGCCGCCCGCCGACGGCATAACGCGGTATCGATTGCCTGGGCGGGTCGCAGCGCCTCTCGACAGGATCGAACGACGTCACATGGTTGATCTACGGTGTTCGCGTGCTTCCCCGAAACGAGAAGATTCTCGATCAGGTCCGCGCCGAGGCGCTGCGCCGCGACATCCCCTCCGCCGAGATGCAGCGCTGGCTGGGGCTCGCCCGCCCGTCTGCGCTCCTGACACAGCAGGGTGATGGGCCGGTCGTGGGCGCCATCCGTGGGCCCGTGCTGCTTCCCGCCGACGCCAAGGACCCCACGTTCCCCCTGATCGCCACCATCGACTGTGCTGCCCTTCCGGCAGACGTGACCGACCTTCCGCTGCCGGCCGACGGCCAGTTGCTGCTGTGCGGTTGGCCCGAGGAGGACGGCTACGGCGAGGTGATGTACGTGCCGGCGGGCGTGGCCGTCGAGGAGCGTGAGCAGTATCCGCCGGACTTCTCTCCGGACGACGAGGAGTGCGCCGAGGTCTACGCGGAGATCCCGCAGGGCGATCTGCACCTCACCGTCGACATTTCGCTGCCCTACGTCAAGACGATCCCGGGGCCGCCGTGGTCTGCGCCGTTGCCGGGCGATCCCCCGTTCGAGGAGCTGACCAGGGTGTGGCAGGAGGTCATGGGCGACGTGCCGGACGGCGCCTTCTCCTACCTGGGCCATTCGACGCCGCTGCTGCTGGGCGGCTACGGCACCGACCGCAACGGTTTCAACCCCGCCTGGTTGGGCGCCAACCGCTCGGGCAGCGCCGGCAAGGACGGGCCACCCGACACCGGTGACTGGGTTCTGCTGGCCGAGTTCCACGGCGGCAGACAGGGCGGCGCGACCATCCACTGGGTGATACAGCGTGCCGACCTGAAGGAGCGACGCTTCGACCAGGCCAGCGTCTTCGTCTACTGGAATCCGTGAGGCCGAGGGCCCAGGACTAGCCACACGGTGACCGGGTACGCGCGATCCATGGGTAGCCACAAGCAGAACAAACACGACAGCGGCGGCGAGTCGGCGCGAGGTCGGCGGCATCCGGGCAGCGGCGCTCCGGGCCGCCAGGGTTCGACCGTGGAGCACTCGCCTGACCAACGTCACCGCCGTACCGCGACCGGGTCCGCTGGCACAGAGCGCGACCTGGGCCGAGCCAAGGTCTCTGGCGACGGGCGGATCCAACGCCAGGGCGGATCGTGAGCTGACCGGTCACGGGTGTTGCCGCCCCGTGTTCGCGGGGCGGCAACACCGGATGGTTGGTTACGCCGTGGCGCAGATGGCGTACGACGTCTCGGACCAGTTGCCGGCGAAGGCATCCTCCTCGTACGCACCCGAGTCGACTGTCGTCGGCGCAATCGCGGGACCGCCGTTGGGTCGGAAGTCGTCCACGATGCCCTCACCGGTGACGCCGTTCAGCTCGTAGCCGGCGCCGGTCAGCACCTTGCCGGCCGGGCAGCCCGCGACGACGCTGCGGAAGTCGAGTGAGTTGTTGGCGCCCACGGCCGACGCGCGGACCAGACCGGGCAGCGGGTTGGCGCAGATCGCGTACGCGGTCACCGACCAGTTCAGTGCGGTGGCGTCAGCTTCGTACGCGCCTGCGGTGACGGAGGTCGGCGCGGTGGCGACGCCGCCGTTGGGGCGGAAGTCGTCGACGACACCCTCACCGGTGACACCGTTCAGCTCGTATCCCGTGCCGGTCAGCACCTTCGTGCCCGGGCAGGCGGCCGTGGCGGAGTGGAAGTCGGCCGAGTCGTTGACGCTGACCGCGGAGACCCGCACCAGGCCGGGCAGCGGGTTGGCGCAGATCGCGTACGCCGTCACCGACCAGTTGCCGGCGAACGCCTCCGTCTCGTAGGCGCCCACGGTGACGGACGTCGGCGCGGTGGCGACGCCGCCGTTGGGGCGCAGGTCGTCGACGACACCCTCACCGGTGACGCCGTTCAGCTCGTATCCGGTGCCGGTCAGCACCTTGGTGCCCGGGCAGGTGGCCGTGGCGGAGTGGAAGTCGGCCGAGTTGCTGACGCTTGTCGCGCTGATCCGGACCAGGCCGGGGACCGCGGCGGACGCCGGGCTCGCCGGAACGAGCACCGCCCCGGCCGCGACGAGACCGAGCACGAGTACGAGCGCTCGGGCTTGTGTGTTGGTGCGCATGGTGTTTCTCCCGTCTGAGGCCGGACGGCGGCGTGACGACGCCGACGCCGAGCCGTTCGTGATGACGGGTTCACGGTAGGTAACTGCACGAACAGGCATTATCTCCAAACCGACTACGTCGCGTAACGGACCGTGGTGTCTGCTGGGTGGATCCGGTCGGTGCGTACCGGCGGCGGACGGGGGCGGTGACGCCGATGGCGACACGCCGATGAAGGTGAGCATTACCTCGGCGACGCCGATGGCGACCGGGGCGCCGCGCGGGAGTTGTCGAGCCGTTGCGCTCCGCTACGACAGGTCGGGGTCGTGTGCGGTAGCGCCATCATCGGGGGTCGGTCCCGCCCACTGAGCAGGGAATCAGTACGCTCTGTCACGGCACACCAGCACTTCGGTCACTCACCCTAGATCGAAGTAAGTGACTGTTACAGAGCGTGATAGAGAGATTCCCTAAAGTGACCCTTCGGCTACCATTTAGTAGGTTTCATATGTGACTGTGAATAACCCACTCCTTCGCCCGAAGTCGAGGTATTCTCTGAGCCGCGCATATCCCGCGCGCCCCTGTTCTCGGCCGACGCAACCCCCGGTCGCCCCCTCCACCCTCAGCACGAAGGGCCGACCGAACGGACATGGACGACGGCGTCGATGACCTCTTGCGGGACAGTTCGGTCGCCGCGGCCACGCGGTCCTGGGCAACGCTGATGGGTGGCACGGTCCGGGCACCACTGGTCCCCCTGCGGACCCACGGCTACACCAACGCCTTCCTGTTCACCCTCATGTTCAGCCGTCCAGTTCTCGGTCGGGGCACCATCACCGAAAAGTTCCTCGTGAAGGCGCACAACCGACGGACCGACGAACAGGCTCGGCATGAGCAGGCACGGCAGTCCAACCCGGAATTCGCCCGTCGTCACCTCGTCCGGCAGATCCATGCGCCATACCCGGTCGACGCCGAACGCATCCTGACTTTCCAGGAGATCGTCAACGACGGCCTTCCGGTGACCACCATGGACATGCTCGCCGACAACCCCCTGCGCAACACCTTTCGCGTGGTCGCGGAGGCACTCCTGAACTACTGGAACAGCCTGCCGGTGAGCGATGGTCGGCAGGGGCGGCCGACCGAAATCACCACCGTCGGCGATTACCTCCGTCGTGAGCTGCTGTTGGCCAAAGCCCTGGACGGAGTGTCGCAACTGGGCGGTCGTCTCGAGTTGGTCGGTCCGACGGGCGACTGGATCGTCGTGGACGGCATCGTCCTACCGAATCCACTGCGGATGTTCGCGGAGGATTCGCCGATCGGGGCGAGAAGGATCGAGTACGTCCAGGGGTTCGCGCACGGCGACCTGCACGGCGGCAACATCGTCATCCCGCTCGACGAGGACGTGTTGCGACCAGAAAAGTTCCGCTTGGTCGACCTCGAAACCTTCGAGGCCACCGCTCCGCTCACCCGGGACCTGGCCTGCCTTCTGCTTACCACCCTGCTACGCCACGTCGCACCACCACTGGCCGAGGATGGACGGGGACTCCCCGCCACACAGGCCACGGCGCTGATCAGCAAGCTGCTCCAGCCGAGCGCGAACCGGCGCAGCCCAGCGTTGCCCCGCGTGCTTGACGATCTGGTGGACACCGCCGATCGAATCGGTCGGAATGCCGTCAAGGGCGGCTTGGGCCAAGAGTGGCAGACGCAATTCCGGCTCTCCCTGATCGCCCAGGCACTGATCTGCACGACCTACGACAACCTCGACGAGGGCGGGCGTCGGTGGTGCCTCCGCCTGGCTGCCGAGACGTACGCCAGAGAATTTCCCTCGACGGCCAGCACGCCCACCCCTTCCGGACCGCCCGTGCTGCCGCAGCCTGCGAGCGACCAACCGGTACGGCCTCGAACCGCCAACCGCCCTCCCCAGCAGCGGCCGGGCGGCGACGTCTTCGACGGGGGCTACGCGGACAACGTGCACGCCGAGCCGGGGTCTCTGCACGCCGACTTCTCCCGTCCGGCACGCAACGCGAGCAAAAACAGCAACTCGGCGACAACGGCGCGCACCGGACCGACTGGCAACTCAATTCACCCTGACCCGGGGGTTGGCAGCCAAACGGCCTCGCAACGACCCGCCTCGCTCGGCGAGGGTGTACCGCATCCACGTCAGCCGCTCAATGACGGCGTGGCGTGGACGGGGAAGCCTGCGAAGCGCCGGAACGTTCCGAAGGCAGGGCTTGGGTTGATCACGGCGGCCGTCATCGGCGGAGCGGCCCTGGGCGCGGTAGCAGGACCCGGGTCGATCGCTTCCGATCGACCACGGGGCACCACCGCGCCTCCGCCGCGGAGTGTCCCAGATGTGCCCGACCGTGGGTCGTCGCGGGACGATGCCAGGTCCCGGGACGAGGCCAGCCAGCGGTTGAACGATCTCGCACTTCAGGTCGCGGCGCTGCGGGAGCCGATGCCGCCCGGTCGCTACACCTTCACCTGCCGCCGGGTATGGGCTCCTGAGACGTCTGATCAACCGAACGATCCAAAGACGCTGTATCAGGAGGTACGGCTGTGGTGGAATGCCCGCCGCGCGGGCCGGTCCGTCATGACGACTGCGGTCGCTCACGGCTATCCGGCGGTCATCCCGGACGTGGGGACGTACGGCGATGGAGAGCTGACGGAGGTCCTCCCGCTGCCGGCGGAGAACCCTGGCGCGCTGCGTGACCAGCTCGGTCAGCTTCTCGAAGTGGGTCCACCGGCGCGACAGAACGCCGCGGGGGCTCTGCGGCTCGTGGCCCGGTTTCACCAGAACCACCTGTTGACGCCCCGCCAGCGGGCGGCGCTCCTGTCGTATCTGGCCGGGACAAAGGGAATCACGTATCGCAAGGCGCAGGTCGACCAGGCGAACCGGCGTGGCTACGCATTCAGTGCCGACGACGGTGAGGGCCACCGGGACACGCTGATGTTCGACGAGGGCGGGCATTTGCTCAACCACGAGCTGACCACGGTCGAGGGCGCGCTCATCAGCTACGACCTGCTGCTGACCAGCACGAGGACCGACACGACCGCAGACCGCGACTGCGACTGAACCCGCTTCGGTCCTGGTCCCCGTCGGTCGACCTGCCGCCCGCCGTCAGGGGCAGTGCCGGTCGACGTAATTCGGCCACTCCCGGTAGGGCGCGGCGTCGCTGCGCACCCGATTGCCGGCACCGATGGTGAACAGCTTGGTGTCGAAGTAGTAGAACGAGACGGACCCGCTGCCGAGGTTGTAATGCGCGGACTCGATGCGGTATTGCCACTGCCAGGAGGCGAGGTTCTGGCGGCCGCAGGAGGAGAGCCGGCCCCGCGGATATCCGAAGTTGGGAAACTCGTAGAAACAGTACCAACCCGACGGACAGTCGGCGGTGGCGAGCAACCCGACGGGCGCGCGCAGGGTGACAACGAGCTGGCCGTCCTGGTAACTGATCTCGCTGTCGTTGATCGCCTTACCTCCGGGATGCTCCGCCAGGTAATTAGCCATTTCCTGGCGTAGCTCAGCCTGGTCAGCCGTAGCGGCGCGGGCTGGAACAGGCATCATGAAAACGACCAGGAGACAGCCCAGAGCGGCGGCCAGTGATGCCTGGAAAGGGTGAGTAGCTACCATTCGACACCTCGCGATGTGAGCGCGCAGGGACCTGAAGGTGAGCATCCTCGGCCAGCTGAGCCGGGGATGCGAGACGCGGAGAATTCGTGAACCACCGCCCGACCAGCATAAGAAGCTGACCCCCCGATCGCCACCGGACAGCAGTTCGGCTCCTCCAGCGCCAGCAATACCCAAATAGGATCAATCGATCTCGTTACGCCCGACCGCTGGCGGATCCCATGGAAGTTTCATTCTCACCCTTCAACAAGATGCAGGAACAGACATTGATGGCAGCAGATAATTTCCCTACCATTCGGGACATGCGTCTCCTCCGCGTGACCGCCGCCGTCGTCCTCGCCGCGCTGGCGAGCCTGCTCGCCGTCGACGCCGCCCGTGCCGACGGCCCGGCGATCAGCACCCCCGGCGGCCCCACGGTGGTGGTCAACCAACCACACCAGCTCACCCTCAGTTGGGCACCATCCACCTGGATCGGCGATCCGGCCGCCGAGCAGCCGATCAACTACGAGGTGCAGGTGCCGCTGGGTCCGCACACGTACCGCTGGCTCGGCACGTCGATCGACAGCACGATCACGCTGACCGACCTCGCGCCCGGCACCACGTACCGAATCGCCGTTGCCGCCCGCGCACTCGGCGGCTTCTCGGACACCTCGCCCGTCACCACCGTGCGCACCGCCAACGGTCGCGCGACGGTCAGCTACCTCAATCTCGACTGGTCCCCGACCAACAACCAGATCCAGCACGCCCTGAAGGTCACCAACACCGGCGGCGGGCCGCTCGATCTGAGCACCGTGCGGGTGCGCTACCACCTGCGGTTCGAGGGCGCCAACACCTCGCTGGTGCCCAACTGCGACTGGGCCGCCCTGGGCTGTGAACGGATCCGGCAGACCGTGCAGTTCTTCATGCCACCGTCGGCCGGGCCGGCGGCGCTGACGACACCCGCACCACCGACGCCGGGCTACCCGATCCCGGGTACGCCGGTTCCTGGCTGGGTCGAGCTGACCTTCACCGGCGGCACGCTGGAGCTGGGAGAGTCGACCGGGCCGATCCAGCTACGGCATCACCGGCACAGTTGGAGTGACATCGACGAGCGCGACGACCCGAGCTGGCTCGCCGGCACCGGCCAGTGGACCGAGAACGCCCGGATCACGCTGGACGTCGACGGCGTACGCGAGTTCGGCGACGTCTCCTGACCGCGCGCCGGGCGACCCGGCGGACGCCGCGTCCGGCCGGGCCGGCGCAAGCGACTGCGGTGGCAGCTACGGCACCATCCAGCTCAACACCGGGGTCGCCTGCAGGCCGACAAGCAACGCCATCGCGCAGATCAACAGCGCGCTCCAGCCGAACATGCGGCGAAACAGGTCGCCCTCCCGGCCGCTCAGCCCCACCGCGCTCGCCGCGATCGTCAGGTTCTGCAACGAGATCATCTTTCCGACCACGCCGCCGGACGCGTTGGCGGCGGCGAGCAGCACCGGGTCCAGGCCGGCGCGCTGCGCGGCGGTGACCTGGAGCGCGCCGAACAGCGAGTTGGACGACGTGTCCGAGCCGGTGAGCGCCACACCCAGCCAGCCGAGGATCGGCGAGAGCAGCGCGAACAACCCGCCGGCACCGGCCATCCAGGTGCCCAGCGTCGCGGTCTGCCCGCTGCCGTTCATCACGAACGCCAGGGCCAGCAGCCCGCAGACGGTAAGAATCGCCCAGCGCAGCGAGACCAACGTCTGCCCGTACGCGACGAGCGCGACGCGTGGAGTGACGCGCAGGATCGCCATGGTGATCAGGCCGGCCAGTACCAGCAGCGTGCCGGTCGAGGAGAGCCAGTTGAACCGGAAGACCGGCAGCGTCGACGGCGTCCCGGACACGGTCAGCAGATGCAGTCCCGGCCAGTCGAAGGTCACGGTTACCGCGTTCAGCGCGTCCGCGACCGCGGGCACCTGCGACAGGCCGAAGATCGCCACGATCACCAGGTACGGGGCGTACGCCCGCCAGACCTCCACCGGGGCGTCCGGCCGGTCCGGAGCCAACGCCGTGCGGCTGGCCAGGGCCACCTGGCGGACCGGCTGGCCCACCGGCCCGCCCGCCGGCCCGAGTCCTGCCGGCTCTGTTGCGGACGGGGCGCCCGACGTGGCGTCTTCTGTCGTGGGCGGGGCGTCGGACGCGGCGTCGGTCACCTGGTCCTCATCGCGTCGGGGCGGCCACACCCGCGCGGTCACGGCCACGACCACGGCGCTGACCAGACCAGCGACGATGTCGGCCAGGGCCACCGAGAGGTAGTTCGACGTGAGGAACTGAGCCAGCGCGAACGACACACCGCAGGCGACTGCCACGTGCCAGGTCCCGCGCAGCCCTCGACGACCGCCGACCATGCCCACGAGCAGCAGCGGAATGAACAGCGCGATCACCGGTACCTGCCGCCCGGCCATCGCGCCCAGGTCGGCCGCCGGCAGGTCGGTGACGCGCGCCAGCGTGGTGATCGGCAGGCCCAGCGGCCCGAATGCGGCCGGCACGGTGTTGGCCACCAGCGCGACAGTGGCCGCCTTCATCGGACTGAAGCCCAGCGCCAACAACATCACCGTGGTGATCGCGACCGGGGTGCCCTGGCCGGCCAGCCCCTCCAGCAGTGAACCGAAGCAGAACGCGATCACCAGGGCCTGCACCTGCCGGTCGTCGCTGACCCGGGCGAACGAGCGCCGGAGCACGTCGAAGTGCCCGCTCGTCACGGTCATCCGGTAGATCCAGATGGCGGTGCCAAACGTCCACACGAGCGGGAACAGCGCGAACGTCGCACCTTGACTCGCGGTGAGCAGCGCCTGCCCGGTCGGCATCGAATAGACCACGATGGACGCCAGCAGGGCGACCGCGAGCGCGCCGAGCGCGGCCAGCCACGCCCGTACCCGTGCCACGCCGAGGAGTAGGAACAGGGTGATGATCGGCAGTCCGGCGACGAGGGCGCTCAACGCCAGCGAGTCGGCGAGGGGGTCCAGGGTCGGACGGTACACGCGCACCTCCGGGGAGCAGCAAGTCGGCCGGTGGATCACTGCATCGACGTAGCTCACTATTTTGATCGCCAGGACGGCCCTCCTCCATCGGCCGTAAGGCGCGTCATCGACTGCCGATGAGGTTCGGTGCGGTGGCCAGGCGCGCTGACAGCCGTCAGCGGCGGAAGCCCGCCGGCAGGTGGATACGGGTGGCGGGGATGCCGAGGGCCAGCAGCCGGGACCGGGCGCCGACCAGCATAGCGGGTGGGCCGCACAGGTAGATATCCTGGTCGGGCTGGTGGTGGCCGAGGGCGATGGTCAGGGCGTCACCCTGCTCGGCCGGGTCGGCCCACGGGTCGGCGGAGAACGCCGGCACGATCGTGAGCCAGTCGTGGGCGCATTGCAGCTTGTCGAGGGTGATCGCGTCGTACAGGTCGGTGAAGCTGCGCGCGCCGACGACGAGCGTCACCCGCCGACCATCCGGCGCGGCGGCGACCTGTTCGACCAGGGCGCGCAGCGGCGCCAGGCCGGTGCCACCGGCGACGAGCAGCAGATCGTTCGTGCGCGACGGGTCGAGGCTCAACCCGGTGTCGCCGGGTGGGCCGAGCCAGAGCAGCTCGCCGGGGCGTACCTCATGGACCAGGCGGTGGGAGACGGTGCCGGCGGGTACGGCGCGGACGTGCAGCTCGACGGTGCCGTCGGCGCGTGGGGCGTTGGCCGGCGAGAGCCAGCGCCACTGCCCCGGCCGGCGCGGCGTGCACACCGGCACCGCCTGACCTGGCTGGAAGGGCAGTCGACGCCAGGGACGTACCGTCAGGATGGCGATGTCGGGCGACGGCCGCTCGTGGCCGATCACCTGGACGTGCCACCAGGCCCGGCCGTCGCCGACGCGAGCGGCGGCCCGGCGGATGGCGTGCGTGGCGCGGCCCAGGGCGCGCTCCGCGGCGAGCGCGAGCCGTGGTGTCCACAGTGGGCGCGCGTGCCGGGCCACGGTGGCGAGCAGGGCGTCGCCGATGGTGGTGGAGTGCGGGAGTAGGTCAAGGTGACGGTACGCGCGGCCGAGCACCAGGAGCAGCGCCGCCCGACTGGCCGGGTCGCCGCTGTCGACCACGAGCTGACCCAACGCGGTGAAGAACAGTGGCGCGTCGCGGTGCGGGAGCAGGCCGGATCGGCGGTCTTCGAGGGTGCACCAGAAGTCGCCGGCGGCCCGCACGTCGACCGACGCCCAGGCGGCGGCCAGGCTGAGGCGAGTCGGGTGGTCGTCGTCGATCAGGGTGGGCATGCCAGCTCCGAGAGGTTGGCGGATCGAGCGGCACCGGGGCGGGCGGGATGGAGCTGCGCCGTTGAGGGCCGGCGCAACCCCGAAGCCAGCACCCGCCCCGGGCCATGCGTCGACTCTCGCCTCTGACCAGGCACAACGGCATGCCGCGATGATCATTGGCGGCATGCGTGGCCCGTATGCGGTCGACTACGCGTCATCCTCGTCGGGCAGACTGAGGGCATGACGGAACGTCCGGTGCTGTATCTGGTCGTCTGCGCCGCGGGTCCGGCGGAACACATCGACGAGCTGGTCGATCTGCTGATCGCTGACGGCTGGCGGGTGTGCATGATCGTGAGCCCGACCGCCCTGCGGTGGCTCGACCGGGAGGCGTTGCAGAACAAGACCGGCTATCTGGTACGCGTGGAGTGGCGGATGCCCGGCGACCCCGAGCCGCATCCGCCGGCCGATGTGGTGGTGGCCGCGCCTGTCACGTTCAACACGGTGACGAAGTGGGCGTTGGGCATCAACGACACGCTGGCGCTCGGGGTCCTCAACGAGTCGCTGGGCGCGGGGCTGCCGATCCTTGCGTTTCCGCACACCAAGGCGGAGTTGGCAGCTCATCCAGCGTATGCGGGGCACCTAGCGGTGCTGCGCGCTGCCGGTGTGGTCGTCGCAGAAGGCAAGACGCTTGCTTCGGCTGACGGCCCGGATCGTTGGGACGTGGTTATCGAGGCGCTGCGGTTGCTTCGTCCGGCCTGAGTATCTGCTCCCCCTGTTCGGCGGTCCTTGAGATATGCGTCGCGCGTATACCAGCGCTCCACGCAGCGTGTTCAATGGATAGGCTCGATGCAGCTGGATGAACGGAGCCGCCGGTGACCCACTCGAACTGCCCTCGATGTGGCGGACGGCTGGCCCGCGACAACGACAGCGGACGGTGTGCGCCGTGCCAGGCCGCCGAACGGGACCGGCTGAGCGCGCCACCGATGGTGCCGGCAAACTTCTGGGAGCACGAGCCGGTGCGACAGGCCCTCGCCGGGCGGCATCTGGGGCGGGTGATTCGGGCGTACCGATGCCATCCGTACCACGGGCGGGTCGCGTTGCCGCAGAGCGTGGTGGCCGGGTGGCTGGGGATCACGCAGGCGCAGCTCAGCCGGGTGGAGAACGGGCCGCCGCTGGTGCACCTGGATCGGCTGGCGCATTGGGCTCAGCTTCTTCGGGTGCCGCCGGGAAGTCTCTGGTTCCGCCTTCCCGATCAGCATTGCTGGACGCTGCCGAGTCCCATGGGGGGCACGACAAATAGCGCCCATGGTGACGATCAGGTGGTCGAGCGAGGCGAACGGGCAGCCATGGCGGTTAACGTGGAGCAGGCACCAAGCCAAGGGGGTGGCGCTACGGACCGACGACGCTTCAACGTACTGGCCGCACTCGCGGGACTCGCCGCAGGCGGTCACACGTACCTGCTCCCAGGGCCGCCTGCTGAGGTGCCGGGAAACATCGGCATGGAACAGGTACATCTAGCCAGCTCCCTGGTTGACGATCTGCGGCGGGCTGATGCGGCAGGCGGCGCTGACCTGCTCTGCGATGTCGCCATGCAAGCACACACCAGGCTGTCGGCCTGGGCAGCGCGGGCGAGCTACAGCCGAGAGGTCGGTGACGCGCTCCAAAGCGCCCTGGCTGATCTGTCCATCGAGGCCGCCTGGCTCGCCATCGACGCGGATCGCCGACCCGAGGCGAGGCCATACCTGCATGAGGCGATCACTCGTGCCCGAATCGCGGATGACCCACAGGTGGAAGTCCGTGCGCTCACGCACCTGTCGCTGTTGATCCGCGAGAGTCAGCCCGGCGAGTCGCTGCACTGCGCCGAAGCGGCCCTACGGATCTCTGCCGGGTGGACCACGCCTCGACTCAGCACGTTGCTGCACCTACGGAGGGCCCATGCCTACGCAGTGCTCAGGGATGCGAGTGGATTCAGCCGCGAAATGACCAAGGCCCGCCGAGAACTGGACCGGGGCACAAACGAAGATGACCAGAGCTTCGTGCACTTCGTGAACGAGCAAGAGCTGAACGGAATCGAAGGGCTCTCACACCTCGCTCTCGACAGGCCCGAGCGCGCTGTTCGGTCCTTGCGCGCGATCACTGAAAACCCCTCGCCTAGCCACCGGCGGAACCAGGTCTACTACACGGTGCGTCTCTCGGAGGCGGCGTACCAGCAGGGCGACGTCAACGAAGCGGCGCGTATAGCTCTGGACGTCCTGCCCGCGGTACGTCAGATCAACTCAAAGCGTGTGAGTCAACATCTCGCGCAGGTGCGCAGGAAGTTGGCTGCGCCACGGCAGGCAACCACGACGACCCGCCAGTTTGTTGACGCCTACGACCAGGCGGTGAGCCCGTGATCGAGGGGCTGCGACTCCGCCATCACAGCGCCGACGAGGCTGAGGGGATCCTTGACCAGCTTGTGGACCTCTACCTGGAGGTCTACGCGGGCGGTGGCGAGTTTTACAGCGAGGACCGCTACCGGCGTCAGCTCGACCTCCACATGCAGCGAGTTGACTGGGAGCTGGTTACCGCAACTATCGATGGGGCTTTAGTCGGCTACATCTATGGCTTCCCACTTCCTCCACAGACACGGTGGTGGGAGGGCATCCACGAGCCTGTGCCACCCGGGTTCACCGAGGAGGACGGGAAGCGCACCTTCGCGCTCAGCGAACTGCTGGTGCACTCCGCCTGGCGGCGTCAAGGCATCGCGAGGGCGCTGCACGATGAGCTGGCCCGCAGCCGGGCAGAGCCCCGAATGACGCTCTTGGCCCGTCCTGACAATATCGCCGCCCAGACCGCATACGGTTCCTGGGGCTGGAACAAGATCAGCAAGCTGCAACCGAACTGGGAAAATGCACCAATCTTCGACGTCTTGGTTCGCAACGCCGCAGGGAGCCGCACGTTTTTAAGTGGGCACTAGGGCAGTCCGGGGACTGAGAGTGAAGGGCAGGGGAAGGTTTAGCAATCGGTCTCGACAAGCACTAACGCTACCTTTGCCCGACGCCACCTTACAGCTCTCGTGCGCATAGAGGTTAACTCCCGGCCAAGTGCAGCAATCGGAGTCGACCCAGCCGCAACGCAGAGATGATTCTGTCTGAGATCCGACACTGCGAACGCTAATGAATACGAACAAGGCAGGACGTAAGGTACTCCCATAATCGGGAGCGCGGCCAAGCAGCGGGTGTCGGGATGCTCGATTGCTGGCTATGGTGTTCGGACCGCAGTCGTCGCGACCTTAGGAATAGCGTGGGGATTCTCAAGGAAATGCAGCGGGCGCAGGCTCGCCAAGAGCGCGCCCAAAGGCAGGCTCAAGCCGCCGCTTACCGGCATCATCAGCATCTTCACCGCGAGGCAGATCGCGCCAGGAAGGCCGCAGAGCGCGCGTCGGTCGCTAATGAACGAGAGCGCAAGCGACTCTACGCTGAGGCGCGCATCGCCGAGGTCGCAGCAAGCAACTCGGACCTGCAGGCACGTATAGACGAGCTCGACGGCTTGCTGCTGGCCACGCTTGACGTAGACGATCACATTGATTTTCGGCGGCTTCATAAATCTCTGAAGCACCCGCCCTTCCAGCCTGGATCCCTTAGCACGCCCCTGTCACCACCGGACTGGCGACGCTTCGAACCGATTGCTCCGTCTGGGATTGGGAAGCTATTCGGCGGCCAGACTAAATATCAGCAGCAACTCGCTCAGGCCCAACATGCCTTCGGGCAGGCTCAGGCGCAGCATGCAGCCGCCGAGGCCGAACGGCAGCGCCGCCTGGCCGTCGCATACCAGGAATACCAGCAGGGACGATCGAAAGTCGAAGCCGAGACCAAGGCACACAACGCCGAGGTCGATCGCTTTGCGGCCGCAGTGGCCGCCGGAGACCCAGCAGCGGTGGTGGACTACTTTGGGATGGTGCTCGGCAACTCGGTCTATCCCGACGATTTCCCCCAGCACTACCGCTTGGCATACGTGCCCGAATCCCGGCAGCTCGTGGTGGAATACAACCTACCGACGTTGGACGTAATTCCAGCTGTGCGGGAGTGCCGCTACGTCAAAGTGCGCGATGAGATCAGCACTGTGGCGCGCCCAGCGAAGGAAATAAAGGAACGCTACGCAAGCACCGTGAGCCAAGTGACTCTACGGACCATCCACGAACTCTTCGAGTCCGACCGTGCTGGGTTGGTAGACACGATCGCCTTCAACGGCATCGTCGACACAACCGACCCGCGCACCGGCACTTCTGTCCAGCCCTGCCTTGTGACACTCCGCACGACCGGCGACGCATTTACTGCATTGAATCTGCGCAGCGTCGATCCTGCCGCATGCCTGCAGCACCTTAACGCCTCGGTGTCGAAGCGTCCCGAGGCCCTTGCGCCAGTTCGACCGGTACTTGAGTTCGACATGGTAGATAAGCGCTTCATCGATGAAGTCGACGTGCTCGCTGACCTCGACCAGCGGCCGAACCTCTTGAGGCTGACGCCGAACGAGTTCGAAAGCCTCATCCAGAACCTATTCGCCAAGATGGGCCTAGACACTAAACAAACGCGCGCATCACGGGACGGCGGCGTAGACTGCGTGGCCTTCGATCCCCGACCCATTTTCGGTGGCAAGGTCGTCATTCAGGCAAAACGCTACCGCAATACAGTAGATGTTTCCTCAGTCCGCGACCTATTTGGGACCCTGCAGAACGAAGGCGCATCTAAGGGGATCTTGGTGACAACGAGCGGATTTGGTCCCGCCTCATACGAGTTCGCCTCCGGCAAACCACTTGAGTTAATCGACGGCTCGAACCTGCTCTACTTACTCGCCGAACACGGGGACGTCAAGGCCCGCATCGATCCAACTGACCTGGACTGATCTATGCCGGGGCCAGCCGGTCAGCCAAGCCATACTAGGATCTTGCACTTCACCCACATCGAGAACTTGCCAGCCATCCTCGCCGCAGGCCGGCTCTTCGCCGACAGCATGGTCGGCACCAGGCTAGCCAGGAACGTGGGTGCTTCCGATATCAAAGCCAGCCGCCGTCGACGAGTCGTCCCATGCCCTCCCGGTGGGGCGGTGGCCGACTACGTGCCCTTCTACTTCGCTCCGCGTTCACCGATGATGTTCCGGATCGCGCGGGAGCATCAGGACGGAAGGCAGGGTTGCTACCCAGACGGGGACGATCCGCTGGTCTACCTCGTGAGCTCGCTGGAGAAGGTGCATCACGCCCAGTTGAGATGGGTCGCAAGCGACGGCAACTGCGCCGCAACCTTGACAAGGTTCTCGGGAGTTCTGGACGACCTTGCTGAACTCGTCGACTGGGCGTTGATGAGCGAGCGGATCTGGAAGAACCTGCCCGAAGACCCCGACCGGGTCCGGCGTCGAATGGCCGAACTGCTGGTCCACCGTGAGTTCCCTCTCGATCTACTGGCGGGCTACGTCGTACGGACGCCGGCGCGACAGGAACAGCTGAGGCAGGTCTTACGGGATGCTGGCATCATCGACGCGTACGTTGATGTCAGACCTAACTGGTACTACGGGTTCCGACGGGGGGAGGCACGCGAATGATCGTCACTGCGCACGGCAACCTGCTGACCGCTGACGTCGAGGCCCTGGTCAACACCGTCAACACCGTGGGTGTGATGGGCAAGGGGATAGCTCTGCAGTTCAAGCGCGCCTACCCGGCGAACTACGCCGCCTACCGGGCAGCCTGCGCCGCCGGGGAGGTCAAACTAGGTCAGATGTTCCTGTTTGATTCAGCTCTCCTCGGCCCTAGACGCTACGTGATCAACTTCCCGACCAAGGGTCACTGGCGCACCAGTTCAAAGCTGAAGGACATCAAGGACGGCCTCAACGACCTCGTTCGCGTCGTCCGTGACCGTGGGATCTCCTCGCTCGCTGTGCCCGCCCTGGGATGCGGCAACGGAGGGCTGGACTGGGAGGAGATCCGGCCGTTGATAGAGCGGAGCTTCGCTGACCTACCGGAGGTTCGGGTTCTGCTGTTTCCGCCGGAAGGCGCTCCCAACCCTGCGGATATGCCAGTGGCAACGACCAAGCCTCCGCTGACTCCTGGCCGCGCCACCCTCCTCTGCGCCATCGCCCGCTACCTCGATCGGGCAGGTGCGCTGGAGCCTCGGGATGGGGTGACCGTGCTGGAAATCCAGAAGATCGCCTATTTCCTTCAGGTTCTGGGGCAGCCCCTCCGGCTGAAATTCAACCGGGGACGGTATGGACCTTATGCCGACAACCTGAACCAGGTCCTCGACCGACTTGAAGGGCATTACCTAACCGGCTATGGCGACCGCAGTGCCCGGGTCGAAGAATTCCAGCCAATCCGCCTGACAGCCGGAACGACGGAGGCCGTGTCAGCATGGTTGGAACCGCACGGATCACCAACACGGCATTCGTTGGAGCGGCTGGCCAGCTTGGTTGAGGGCTTCGAGGCGCCATACAGCCTCGAATTGTTGGCCACTGTGCACTACGCCGCTGAAATGACTCCTCCAACCAGCGAAATCAGTGAGTTGATCGAGCGAGTCCAGGCTTGGAGTGGCCGCAAGGCGAGGTTGTTCACCCCAGCGCATATACGGATGGCGTACGAACGCCTGCAGTCAGTAGGTTTACTCCCCGTTCTGACCAACAGCTAAACAATTCGTGTTCCGGGTCCACGGCCCGGCGCCGTAACTGCTTAGCTGTGCGGATGACGGATCTTGAGCGGGGCGTCTACGAGCACCTGATCACCCGTGACCTGGCCGACCGACTCCAGCACGTCGACCCCGCCCTGGTCCAGCACCACAAGCTCGACCCCGCCGATGCCCACCAAACCCTGGCCCGCCACCTCGCCACCCTGGCAGCCCGCGCCCTCCAAGCCGTCCCCAACGGAGACGACAAGCTCCACCACCAGATCGCAATGGCGAACCAGATCGCCGACGCCATCGCCGCCCTCAGCCCGAAAGCGGCAACACACCAGGACCAGGTGACCGACGCCAAGCACCTGCTCCACGCCATCGCCGCCCCACCAACCCCACCGGCCCTGCCAGCCTTCCCGCAGCGCCCCACCACCCCCCTCTCCACCGGCGCCCTGCTCGTCAACGGCCGTCACCAGCCCCGTATCGGCCACGAGGTCAACCACGAGATGGCGTCGGCCGAGAGCGTCGACCTGCTCTGCGCGTTCATCAAGTGGTACGGCCTGCGCATCGTCGAGCCAGCCATCCGCGAGCTGATCGCCCGAGGCGGCAAGGTCCGCGTCATCACCACGACCTACCTCGGCGCGACCGATCAGCGAGCGCTCGACCGGCTAGAAGAGCTGGGCGCCGAGATCAAGGTGTCGTACGAGACGAGGACGACAAGACTGCACGCCAAGGCGTGGCTGTTCCGCCGCGACAACGGCACCACCACCGCGTACGTCGGCTCGTCGAACCTGTCGAAGACCGCGCTCGTGGACGGCGTGGAGTGGAACGTCCGCATCTCGAACATCGAGCAGCCGCACGTCATCGACACGTTCACGGCGACGTTCGAGGACTACTGGAACGATCCGGCGTTCGAGACGTACGACGCGACCAGGGACGCCGAACGGCTACGGCACGCGTTGAGCGGGGAGCGCCGCGACCAGGCACCCACCGAGATCTCGAACCTGGACGTACGCCCGTACCCGTATCAGGCCGAGATCCTGGCCGACCTGGACGCCGAGCGGCTGGTGCACGGGCGTTGGCGCAACCTGGTGGTGATGGCGACCGGGACCGGCAAGACCGTCGTCGCCGCCCTCGACTACCGCCGCTTGAACAAGGCAGGGAGGGCAGACTCGCTGCTCTTCGTCGCCCACCAGGAGCAGATCCTGCGGCAGAGCCTGTCGACGTTCCGGCAGGTCATGGGGGACGGCAGCTTCGGCGAAACGCTCGTCGGGGGCGAGAGGCCGAACGGCTGGAAGCACGTCTTCGCCTCCATCCAGTCGCTGCACCGCCGGGAGGTCGACCCCGAGGCGTACGACATGGTGATCGTGGACGAGTTCCACCACGCGGAGGCACCGACGTACGCGCGGCTGTTGGAGCGGCTGCGTCCCCGCGTACTCCTCGGGTTGACGGCGACGCCCGACCGGGCCGACGGCGGCGACGTGCGCCGGTGGTTCGACGGCCGCGCGGCCGTTGAGCTGCACCTGTGGGAGGCGTTGGAGCGGCAGTTGTTGGCGCCGTTTCAATATTTCGGGTTGCACGACGACGTTGACCTGTCGCAGGTCACCTGGAAGCGCGGGCAGGGTTACGACCTGGCGGAACTCAACGTCCTCTACACCGGCAACCACGCTCGGGCACGGTCGGTGCTGCGTGCGGTCGGCGACAAGGTGGACGTCGGGCGGATGCGGGCGCTCGGGTTCTGCGTGAGCATCGGGCACGCGGAGTTCATGGCCGACTGGTTCCGGCAGCACGGCGTCGAGGCGGCGGCGGTGACGTCGGGAGTGGACCGCGCGACGCAGAAGGGGATGCTGGGGGACTTCAAGGCCGGCAAGCTGCGGGTCCTCTTCACCGTGGATCTGTTCAACGAGGGCGTCGACCTGCCGATGGTCGACACGATCCTGATGCTGCGGCCCACCGAGAGCGCCACGATCTTCCTGCAACAGCTCGGTCGTGGCCTGCGCCTGGACGACGACAAGCCCTGTCTCACGGTGCTCGACTTCATCGGTGGGCAGCACGCCAACTTCCGCTTTGACCTCCGGTGGCGTGCCCTGACCGGGGTGAGTCGACGGGCGATCACCGAGGCGGTCCGCGACGACTTCCCGAGCCTGCCGAGTGGCTGCCACGTCGAACTGGACCGGGTGGCGAAGGAGGTAGTGCTCGCCAACCTGAAGAGCGCGCTGCCCACCTCGAAGGCCGGTCTGGTGTCTGAGCTGCGGCAACTCGAGGACGTCAGCCTGGCCACGTTCCTTCGTGAGACGGGCCTGGAGATCGAGGACGTGTACCGCTCGGCCAGCATCGGCGGCTGGACCGGGCTGCGGCGGCTCGCCGGCATCGAGACGTCCGCGCCCGGCGAGGTTGACCGGGACCTGGGCCGCGCCATCGGCCGCATGCTGCACACCGACGACGTCGACCGGCTGGAGCTGCTGACCCGGGTCGCGGCCGGACCGCCCGCGCCAGGTCAGCAGGTGTACGCGGGCAACGGCCGCCTGTTGGACATGCTGCACTTCAGCCTCTGGGGGCCGAACGCACCCCTGACCGGGCGCGACGAGCGGTTGACAGGACTGTGGAAGAACCCGGCGCGCTGCATCGAGTTGCGGCAGGTAGCCGAGGTGCTACGGGACCGCATCCATCGGGTCACGCCGACTGTCGCTCCGGGTGGGGTGCCGTTGCGGGTGCACGCCCGCTACAGCCGCAACGAGGCCTGCGCCGCCTTCGGGATGACCAACCCGGGCTCGCTGCGCGAGGGGGTGAAGTGGCTGCCCGACGCCGGAGCTGACCTGTTCTTCGTCACCCTGGTCAAGTCGGAGGCGCACTACTCCCCCACCACCATGTACGCCGACCGGGCCATCACCGACACCCTGTTCCAGTGGGAGTCGCAGAGCACCACCTCGGCGGCCTCGGCGACGGGGCAGCGCTACGTCTCGGGTGGCTCGACCGTGCACCTCTTCGTGCGGGAGACCCGAATCGCCGACCGTGACCTGGGTGCCCCGCCGTACCTGTACGCCGGCACCATGACGTACGAGTCGCACACCGGCGACCGGCCGATGCGGATTCTCTGGCGGCTCCACCACGCCCTACCCGCCGACGTCTACGCCACCGCCCGGACGATCGCCGCCTAAACCTGCTCGGTCAGGCGGCGTCCGCGTTCGGCGTGAACCTGACGTCGAGCCGCCTGTCCAGGGCACGCGCGAGGCGTTCCAGGACCGGCAGCGTCGGCACGGTGCCACCTGCCTCGAAGCGGGCCACCGCAGACTGAGTCATGCCAGCGGCTCGCGCCAACTGGCTCTGGCTCCAACCATGCCCCTCCCGCAGGTGGCGCACCTCTTCACCAAGCTCGAAGGCGATCCGGGTGGCCTCGTACGTCTCGGCTGCCCCCGGCTCAGCCATCCGACGCTCACGCAGGTCATTCCAATCCAGGCGATCAGTCATCGCTCTGCCCCCTGCCCATAGCATCGATGCTATGGGCTGCTCGGTTATACGAGAGCTTCATCCGAATGCGTGTCGTCGATCGTCATGGCGCCGATCTCTCGTGAGACGCCTGGTGCCGCCCTGACGACGGCTGCCCTGGAGTATGTCGGCGAGCCTCGCCGCGCACCTCGATGTCTGGGGTCATACGACGCTGACCGAGGCGCAGTCATCAACCGGCTCTGCTCCGAGCCGCATGACGCGGCTCGACTGTCGTCGGACCGCCGTCACCTCAATAGGCGATATACCTGTGAGTCATAAATATGACGCACAGGTATACCGCTCACAACGACAGGGACCGCTCGGGCGCGACACACCGCCCGCATCGGACGGCCAACGCGCCGCGCGCGGTGCCCGCCTCCTCTCCGACTACGCCTTCGTCGTCAGCCATCGTGTTGGCTGTTTCATCGGCGACTGAACTGCTGGTTGGCCTGGCCGGTGCAGGTCCAGAGGACGAGCTTCGTGCCGTTGGCGGTGCCCTGGTTGTACGGGTCCAGGCAGAGGCCGGACTGCACTCCGGTGATGGTGCCGTTCGCGTTGACGTTCCACTGCTGGTTCGTGCCGCCGTGGCAGTCGTAGATGGTGACCTGGGTGCCCGGCGCGGTGCTGTTGCCGGCGGCGTCGAGGCACTTGTTGCCGTAGACGGTGAGCGCCTTGCTGGACGTGTAGGTCCACTGCTGGTTCGTACCGCCGTGGCAGTCCCACAGGTTCAGCTGGGTGCTGTTGGTGGTGGAGTAGCCGGGGACGTCGACGCACCTGCCGGACCGGGTGCCCACGATCGTGGTGGTCTGTCCGCCGCCGCTGCCCGGGTTGCCGATGCTGCCGGGCACCGACTGCAACGCGCTGTACCAGCGGGCGGCCATCTTGTCGTAGCCGCCGGCGGTGGGGTGAACGCCGTCGATCAGGTCGGCGGTGGTGAGGGCGCTGTGCATGTCGACCAGGTGCACCCGCTTGCCGGCGTTGACCTTGCTCTGGACGATGCCGGGGATCGCCGCGTTGAAGGTGCGGTTGGCCGCCTCCTGGCCACTGTTGGAGAGCGGGATGAGCTGCGCCACGAACACCTCGGCGGTGGGCGCGGTGGTGGTGATCTTGTCGATGAGGGTGGAGAGGCGGTTCGGCGCGGTGCTCACGTTGTAGTTCTGCAGGATGTCGTTGGTGCCGATGTGCAGCAGGACGGTCTGCGGTCGTTGGGTGTTCAGCCAGCCGACGATGTTCGCGTCGATCTGGTCGATGCGCCAGCCGGGATGCCCCTGGTGGTCGTGGTCACCCAGGCTGGCCGGCCCGTTGAACTGCGATCCGACGAAGTCCACCGTGTACCGGTTGGTGGCGAGACGCTGCCAGAGCCCGATGCGGTACCCGCCCGGCACCTGGGTGCCCTCGGTGATGGAGTCGCCGAGCGGCATCACCCGTACCCCACCGTTGGATTCCGCACTGGCCGGACCGGTGGGTGCCACCACGCCGGCGATGACGACACCGAGCGCGGCGAGCGTCGCGAGCCATCGTGCCCTCGTTCGCATAGCTGTCTCCCCTGGATTGGTCGAGCTGGCCGAGGGCATGGGCCGGCCGGTGGAGCTGCCACGGGCAGCCGGCATCCGTCTGGGAGCGGGGCCGGCCGGACCGAGCAGCCGCCGGCTGCCGGGGTTCACCCGGCGGGCGCCGATCGTCAGATCGGCATGGCGTCACTGCCTCAGCACTGGGACGAGTGTGAGCGTTAACAGAGAAGAGTGTAGATTCCTCGGATTGCTCTGGTCTACCTTGCCGCGCCCCCGGGCGCTGGCGCGTTAGGTTACGAGGATGGAGCAGCGGATCAGCCTGATCACCCTCGGCGTCTCGGACCTGACGCGCGCCAAAGCCTTCTACGAGCACCTCGGCTGGCACGGCCAGGAGGTCGAGGAGACGGTCTTCCTCCAGGCCGGCGGCCTGGCCCTGGTGCTGTGGAGCCGGGACAAGCTGGCCGCCGACGCGGGAGTCCCCAACCCGGACACCGGCGGCTTCGGCGGAATGACCCTGGCCCAGAACGTCCGCTCGCGGGCGGAGGTCGACGAGGTGATGGCCACCGCGGGCAAGGCCGGCGCCGAGGTGACCCAGCCGGCGCGGGAGACGTTCTACGGCGGCTACGCCGGCTACTTCGCCGACCCGGACGGTCACGTCTGGGAGATCGCCTGGAACCCCGGCTTCACCCTCGGCCCGGACGGCTCCCTCACGCTCCCCGACTTCAGCGCGACGACCTGACCCGACCGCAGCAGCGAAGGCAACGGAGACCGCCCGCTCCGCAGCGGCAAGGGCAACGGAGACCGACCCGACCGCAGCGGCGAAGGCGACGAAGGCCGAGGTCCGGACCCGAGACGGCAACGGCCCGAGATCACGGCCCGGTCGACGGGCAGAGCAGCCGGTCCACAAGCGGCAGCAGGAGATCCAGGCACGCCGTCATCAGGGCGGGTTCGGGCGGCACGGTCGGCGACGGTGAGCCCGGCCAGGCCGCCGTGGGCGGGTCGGTCGGCGTGGGAGTGGGCGTCGGCGTCGCGCTGACCGACGGGGCGGGAACGCTGGACGGGGCCGGCTCGATGAGCGGCACCGGCGCGGTGGTTGGCACCGGCTCGATGAACGGCAGCGGAGCGGTGGTGGGGACCGGCGCAGCCGCCACAGCGGCGGGCGGCACCGGCGCGGCGGGCCGCGGCCGATTGGCCGCCGGAGGTCGTACCGGACGGGCGGGCGTGCTCGGGCTCGGCGGTGCCACCAGGACGGAGGGCGCCCGCACCGAGGCGGTCCGCACGATCGGCTGACCCGTCGCGATGGTCGCCGCTTCCGCCCGGCGCAGAGGGCCGGCCTGCTGCGGTCCCACAGCGCCGGGGCTTAACGTCGCGAACACCACAGCTGCGACGGCGGCAGCCCCCAGAGCCCGCCGGTCGGGGCGTACCGCCGTCATTGGCGCGTCGTCGGGTGCCGCCAACACCGGAGGCGCGGGCCGGGCGTGCCGGTGGGCGGCCAGCAGGGCGTCGACCTGCGCGCTGACGGCCGCGCGATCGGCGGTGGCCGCGAGGGTGAGATAGAAGCGGAAGTTCACCACGGCGGCGGCCGGGACCAGCAGCCCGGAGAGTCGGTGCCGAGGTCGCGCGGACTCGGCAGATCCGCGACCGTCAACGGGCAGCAGGGTGACCGGCACGTCGGGGTGGTGGGCGGGGCCGACCAGGTCCGCGTACCGCCACTCGCGCCGGTGCTCGCGGCCGGCGAAGGCCACGCGATGGCTGGTCACGACGACCATCCCGGTGTCGAGCACCCGCAGGCCCGCTGGCAGCGCCGCGTGAACGGTGTCGGCGAAGTCGCAGGGACCTGGCGTGGGCAGGCCGGGGACGTGTCGCGCCTCGGCCTCGACGAGCGTGGCGACGGGAAGGACGCGGAAGACGAGTTCGCCGTGGTCGAGGTCCACGGGCAGGCCGGTGCGGGGCTGCGTACACCCGAGGAAGCCGGCGGCTTCGATGCGGAGCCGGACCAGGTGGTCGTCGTGGCGCAGCCAGGCGTCGGTGGCGTCACGGTACGCGCGCTGCCGGCGCTCGTTCTCGCGCTCGGCCCAGGCGATCCGCCAGGGGGCGCAGGCCACAGAGGTCACGGTCACACGCGGTACAACCGCTCATGTACGTGACAGGGAACGCGACCACGATCGATGCATCCCGTTGCGCCCGAAAGAAGAGAATTGACGGACAGGTCAGGCAGGGGCGGGCGCGAAGAGTTCGACGGGGTTGCCGGCCGGGTCGTCCAGGACGATCTGCCGACCACCCGGACCTGTGACGACGTCGCTGCGGAAGGCGACCCCGGCGGCGCGCAGCCGGGCAACCTCCGCGTCGATGTCGGCGACGATCAGGTGGATGCGGTTCCAGCCGCCGGGGTGCGGACGGCGTCCGTCCGGTATCGACCGCCCAGCGGAACTGTCCGGGCCGGACAGCAGTAGCCGCAGGTTGCCGCGTCGGACGTCGGCGAAAGCGGGCAGGAATGCGTGGGCCGACGTGAAGCCGAGGTGGGTGGTGTAGAAGTCGATCGCGGCGGCGACGTCATCGACGAGGTAGCGCACGCTCACGGTGTTGTCATTGGTGGGGCTGGTCATGATGCCTTCTCTCGTGGACGGCGAGTGTGTACAGCAGGAAACTGACGCGTTGGGCGAGGTCGTCGGCGACCCGCTGGAAAGCGGGCAACCCGTCGGGATCGGCGGCCGGGTCCGGAATGCTCCAGTGCACGAGCCGTGGATGTTCGAGGAACTCGGGGCAGACCTCCTTGACCCGGTCGCAAAGGGTGATCACGACGTCGAACCGCTGACCGGTGAACTGGTCCACGTGTTTGGGCAGCGCCTTGGTGAGGTCGATGCCGCGCGCTGCCATGGCGCTTGTCGCGTGCGGATGGACCGGCTTGGGTTGGCTTCCGGCGCTGTATGCCGCCACGGTGCCGGAGGTGCGTTCTCGCAGCAGCGCCTCGGCCATCTGCGACCGCGAACTGTTGCCCGTGCACAGGAACAGCACTCGTCCGGTCACCGCGGTGGCCGGCGTGGGCGGAGTGAGCCGCAGCCCGGGGTGCAGGGCAGCGCCGGTGCCGGACAGCAGGTCGCCGCAGTGGGCCAGGGCGAGCGAATAGTAGGTGTCGCGGCCGTCGGCGCTACTGCGCCGCGCGGTCACCAACTCGGCCTTGCGCAGTTTGCCGAGGTGATAGGAGACGAGGTTCTGCGGTTGGCCGAGCAGCGCCGTCAGCTCGTGCACGGCAAGGTCACTGTGGGCCAGCTCGCTGATCAACCGCCACCGCACCGGGTGCCCGACGGCGGTCACGAACCCGGGCGGTGCGATGGTGCCGGCTGCATCTGACATCACAGCCCCACATTACATCAAACTGATTTGATGTAATGTGCACTTGCGGCGCGAGTGAGACCAGGCGGCGGAGCCGGCCGTGTTGAGCGCGGCTCCGCCGCCGCGCATCACCCGCGCAGCGAGGTGAAGAACCGCCTCAGCTCATCGGCCAACAGGTCCGGCTCCTCCAGTGGCAGGAAGTGCCCGCCCCGGCCCGGCTCGCTCCAGTGCCGGATGTCGGTGCAGGCCCGCTCGGCGATCTCGCGCGGGAAGTTGGCCTGCGAGGGCTCGGTGCTCACCGTGAACGCCGCCGGCACTTCGATCATGGGTCGTGGGGTGTTGTGGTCGAAGTCGGCGTACTGCCGGAACGACGAGCCGATCGAGCCGGTCACCCAGTAGAGGGTGATGATGGTGAGCAGGGTGTCCCGGTCGATGCTGTTGGCCAGGTCGCCGTGGTTGTCGGTCCAGTCCCGGTACTTGTCGACGAGCCAGGCGGCCAGCCCGGCCGGTGAGTCGGCGAGTGCCGCCGCGAGGGTGTCCGGGCGGGTGCCCATGATGGCGCTGTAGCCGCCGTCGGTCTCGTCGTACGCGGCCTCGGCGTCCAGGTACGCCTGCTCGGCCGCCGACAGTGGACGGGCGTCGAAGCTGGCCGGGAACGGTGGGTGGATCAGGTGGATGCCGGCGACATGTTCGGGGTGCAGGGCACCGAGCCAGCCGGTCACCACACCCCCGACGTCGCCGCCGAAAGCACCGTACCGCTCGTAGCCGAGCACCTCGGTCATCAGCTCGTGCAGTGTCCGGGCGAGGAGTGCCCGGGTCACCGGCTCGTCCGGGACCTCGGAGAAGCCGAAGCCCGGCAGCGAGGGCACCACCACGTCGAACGCGCCGCCGGGCCGATCGGGGTCGGTCAGGCGGTCGACAAGCGGCAGCATCTCGACGAAGCTGCTGGGCCAGCCGTGGCTCAGCAGCAACGGCAACGGCGTGGGCGCACCGGCTGGGCGCGCCGCCCGGACGTGCAGGTAGTGCAGCTTCCGGCCGCCGACGACTGCCAGGTGGTGGGGGTACGCGTTCAGCTCGGTTTCGCGCGCTCGCCAGTCGAACCCGTCGTGCCAGTAGGACACCAGGTCCCGCAGGTAGTCGGGGTCGACGCCGCCCTGCCACGGCTGGTGGCCGCTGCGGTCGGTGAAGCGGGTACGGGCCAGTCGGGCCCGCAGGTCGTCGAGGACCGCATCGGGTACGTCGATGCGGAACGGGGAGATGGACATGTGTCCTCCGAGAACGGAGGGCGCACTCCCCGACGCGAGTGGTCAGCTGAGGGGGACGGCCGAGAAGAGCGCCCAGGATTGACGTCGGGTGGTCACCGGGCTCACCTCCTTCTCGTGGCTGACGAAGATCACCCTACCCATTCCCCGGCCGGGCGTGAACGTCGGACCGCCGCCCGGGTCACCCGGGCGGCGGCGCGACGAGGGGTCAGCCCGGCTGGCCGGCCTCGGGAGCCTCGTAGACCCGGCGGATGTCCACCTCCACCTCGCCGATCGTCTCGGTGAAGACGTCGACGAACCGTCGTCCCCAGTGCACGGCCTCCTCGTGGGAGCGCACGTCGACGAGCGCGAACCCGGCGATCAGTTCCTTGGTCTCGGTGAACGGCCCGTCGGTGACGGTGGTCGTGCCACCGCGCACGGTGATCCGGGTGGCGTCGGTGACGGTCGGGCAGAGCCCTTCGGCGGCGACCAGGATCCCGGCCTGCGCGACCTCCTTCATGAAACCTTCCATCCGGGCCATGAACTCCGGGCTCGGGTTGAACGCTCCGGGCAGGTTCTCGTCGAGCTTGTGCATCATCATGTAGCGCATCGGTGTGGTCCTCTCGTGATCGTTGGATGCGGGTCAGCGGGTCAGCGGTCGGGCGCAGAGCGCGGTGAGCCAGCCGAAGGTGACGAGACAGGCGAGCGCCATCCGGATGCTGAGGGTGTCCTGGTCGGGCCAGGCCAGGATCGCGACGACGGCCAGGGCGCTGCCCAGCGAGTAGGCGGCCCAACCGCGCTGCCCGGCCCGCCACCAGGTGCGGGCGAAAACCAGGCAGGCGATGGGCAGCGAGCCGAAGGCCAGCCCCGCGCCGACACCGTGACCGATGGCGTGCCAGCTGATCGTGTCGGGCGTGCCCTCCGGCGCGCCGGCCGGCCAGCCCATGCTCGGGTCCGAGACCAGCACCCCGCCGATGACCAGGCCGAGGCCGTGCACGGCGATCAACGCCGGACCCCACGTGCCGCCCGGCTCACCCCGCAGCGTCCGGCGCAGCCCCACCGCGCCGGCCAGGGCCAGCAGCCCGGTCAACACGAAGTTGGCGATCTGGATCCAACCCAGGTCGCCCAGGGCCAGCAGGCTGAGCGGCTGCCGGCTCAGGTCGTACCCGTCGCGGGTGAGCACCTGGGCGGCGGCCACCACCAGGAACAGTGGGCCGGCGGCGGCTCCGCCGGCCAGCAGAGCCCTGGTCGTCGTACGCCGGGAGTCGACGCCCGCCACCGCGGACCCCGCGCCCGTTCCGTTCGCTGTCGTCGTCATGCCACTCTCCTTCTCCGTGCCGGCCGGTCGCCGGTCCCGCGTGCCGGTGCGAGCCGGCTTTCGCTGACGCGTCGAGCGGTCGGGGCGGGATACGACATGACTGTCGAAGAATTCTTCACCGGCTTGGCGTGATCCCACGGGCGCAGTCGGCCGCACGGGCGAACAGCAGTGCGCGTTCGCGTTCGTTGCCGGTCAGCTCGGCGGCCCGTTCGAACTCGGCGCGCGCCTCGTCGTGGCGGCCCAGCTTGGCCAGCAGGTCACCGAGCACGCTGGGCAGCAGGTGGTAGCCGGCCAGCGCCGGCTCGTCGGCCAGCGCCCGGGCCAGTTCCAGACCGGCGGCTGGGCCGTCGGCGAAGGAGACCGCGACGGCCCGGTTCAGCTCCACGACCGGGGACGGTACGACCCGGGCCAGCTCCGCGTAGCCGGCGGCGATGCGCGCCCAGTCGGTCTCCTGCGGGGTAGCCGCGCGCGCGTGGCAGGCCGCGATCTCCGCCTGGAGGGTGTACGGGCCGGGCGGGCCGGGCGCCGCTCTGGCCCGGCCGAGCGCGGTGAGGCCACGACGGATCAGCAGACGGTCCCAGCGTCCCCGGTCCTGCTCCAGCAGCAGGATCGGCTCGCCGTCGGCGTCGACCCGGGCGGCGGTACGCGACGCCTGGATCTCCAGCAGCGCGGCCAGCCCGTGCACCTCCGACTCCTCGGGCATCAGCTCCTGTACGAGGCGGGCCAGCCGCAGCGCGTCCGCGCAGAGCGCCGGGCGCATCCAGTCGTCCCCGGCCGTCGCGGAGTAGCCCTCGTTGAAGATCAGGTAGATGACCTCCAGCACGGAGGCGAGCCGTTCGCCGCGCTCGGCCACGCCGGGCACCTCGAACGGCACCTTCGCCTCGGCGAGCGTCTTCTTGGCCCGGGTGATGCGCTGCGCGACTGTCGTCTCCGCCACCAGGAACGCCCGGGCGATCTCCTCGGTCTTCAGCCCGCCCAAGACCCGCAGGGTCAGTGCCGCGCGCGCCTGTGGTGTGAGCAGCGGGTGGCAGGCCGTGAACACCAGCCGCAGGAGGTCGTCGTCGATGCGTTCCTCGAACGCGGCATCGAAGTCGGGGGTGAACCGCTCGTCGTCGAGGTCGCGCCCGAGGTCGGCCACCCGGCGTTCCAGCAGGCTCCGCCGACGCAGCGCGTCGATCGCCCGCCGTTTGCCGACGGTGGTCAGCCACGCGCCCGGGTTGGCCGGTACGCCGTCGCGCGGCCACTGCTCCAGCGCGGCGACCAGGGCGTCCTGGGCCAACTCCTCGGCCCAGCCGACGTCGCGGACCAGCCCCGCCAGGGCGGCGACGACCCGTCCGGATTCGATGCGCCACACCGCCTCCACCGTGCGGTGGACCTGCTCAGCACCCATGACCGCACATCAGAGCAGGGCGCTACCGGCTCCACAAGGACAACGCGTGGTGAGCCGTTCAGCCCGCGCGGCGCGGGTGGTGCACCGACCTGGGGTTCTCGGCGGGGAACCTCGACCGGGTCCGTGGCGGGTACGCCGCGCAGTGCTCGGCCCACTGCTCGGCGGCAGCCGCGAGGGCGTCCGCCGAGACGGTGAGCAGCAACGGGTAGATCGCGCCGGACGGGCGGCGCATCCACGGCGGTAGCGACTCGGCGGAGAACTCCACGATCAGCTCCAGCCGGCGTCGGCGGAGCACCCGGGAGCGGAGGGCCAGGTTGGGTTCGGTGAAACTGACCATCGCCGGTGGCGCGTTCGATTCGAGCGCCGAGGTGGCCTGCCCGCGCAGCCAGCCGCCGAACGCGCGGGCTTCCTCGACCATCAGGCTCGGGTAGTGGTGCGACCAGGTCTGGCCGTCGGCGGTGCGGGCGTCCACCTCGATGAGCAGCCAGTCGTGCCAGCCGGGCGCGGCCCGGTCGGGGTCGTCGGGCGGGTCGATGCCAGGCTGGTAGCCGACGGGGCGTATCCGCACCCGCGCGCCATCGTCAGACCTGATCTCCACTGGGCAATTGTGGCCGACCGAAGCCGACTTTAAGCCCCAAATCAGTCACTTTGTGATGGTTCGCCGCACCCCACGGTGCTCGCCGCATGCCTTGGCCCCGCCACCGGCCAGGCTGACCGAACCGTCGCGACACTGCACGAGGTAACCCCGCCCGGCCCAGAACTGCGGCACGCAGTCGAACCAGTCGCACACCTCGGGGGCGGGCCGACGGATCCGGGTGCCGCCGCAGAAGCCGTACCCGAGGGGGTTCTCCGGCGCGCCGCAGCGCGGGTCGCCGGTCGTGCGGGGCGCCGAGCGTGGCGACGTCGTCGGCTTCGGCGGTGGGGTGACGCGGGTGAGCGCCGGGGCCGCCGGGCGGATCAGCACGGGCTCCGCGCTGGGGGTTGCGGCGGCGGCGACCTCCGGGCCTCCGGTCGGGTCGGACGGATCCGACTCGATGAGCGCCGCCGGCACCAGCAACGCCAGCGCGGCCGCCACCGCGATGGTCCGGCGACCACCGGGGACGAACGACGTGATCCGGGCCTGCGCCGGGGTGGCCGCGGCCGGCCGGAACGGCTTGAGCTGGGCGTGCTCGGCGATCAGCTCGTCGAGTTGGGCGAGCACGGCGGCGCGCTGTTCGATCGCGTCGGCGAAGGCCAGGGTCAGCTTGAACCGGAAGTCCGGCGCCGCGTCGACGGGCAGCAGCAAGCCGGCGGTCGTCCGCCGGTCCAGCACCTGGATCAACGTGACCGGCGACGCGGGGTCGTGGGCCAGGCCGGTCATCCGGCCGTACGCCCAGTCGCGCCGGCCGCGTCCGCCGAGCAGCACCAGGCGGCGGCTGGTGATCACGGCCATGCCGGCATCGGTGACGCGTACGCCGTCCGGGCGGCGCGGACGTAGCGGCCCGCTCGGCGGGGCGACCGTGAGGTCCGGGGCGGGCAGCACCGGAGTGTGCCGTACCTCGACCAGTTGCGCGGCGGGCAGCACCCAGAGCACCGCCTCGTCGGCGGTCAACTCCAGGGGCAGGCCGTCGCCGGCCGCGGCGGAGCCCTGGAAGTCGGCGGCGAGGGCGTGCAGTCGCCGCAACTCGTCGGCACGTCGCCGCCAGGCCGTCTCGGCGCCCCGGAACGTGCTGACCCGCCGCACGTTCTGCCGGTGCGCCCACCGGTACCGCCAGGTGGAACCCGTTGAATCAGTCTTTGCCACGCCGACTCCTTCGCCGCGTAGGCCACCAATCTGGGTGTCTCCCCGTTCAACAGACGCGGCGTGGTACCCGGACATGCCGGAACGGGCGAAATATCCGATCGGCGGATAAAACCGCACGATCGGCCGATACTTTCGCGTCGACGGATGTCCAGTTCGCGTGTCCTGCGGGGGCGGACGCTGTCTCGGTAACGTCAACCGCAGCCGGGTGGCGTCGCCGCCGCACCGCCGTGCGAAGGGGGTGAGCGCGTGCCACAGGAGACCCGGCCCGGAGTGGTCGTCGGTGTCGACATCGGCACCACCAGCACCAAGGCCGTCGCGTACGACACCGACGGGCGGCAGCTCGGCAGCCACTCGGTCGGCTACCCCCTGAACGACCCGCAACCCGGCTACGCCGAGCAGGATCCGCACCTCATCCTCGACGCGGTGCTCAAGTCGGTGAGCGTGGTCGTGGCCGAGTTGGTCCAGCCGGTGGCCGGGTTGGCGTTCTGCTCCGCCATGCACAGCCTGATCGGGCTGGACCCGGACGGCAACCCGCTCACGCCGTCGGTGACCTGGGCCGACTCACGCGCGATCCGGCAGGCCGAGCGGCTCCGGGCGGTGCCGTCCGGGCTGGCCCTGCACCGGCGTACCGGCACGCCGATGCATCCGATGTCGCCGCTGCCCAAGCTGGTCTGGTTCGCCGAGCAGGAGCCGAAACTCTTCGAGCGCGTCGCGCACTGGGTGGGCATCAAGGACTGGGTGCTGCTGCGGCTCTGCGACGCGCTGGTCACCGACCACTCGATCGCCTCGGCCAGCGGCCTGCTGGACATCCACCGGCTGGAGTGGGACAGCGAGGCGCTGAGCATCGCCGGCATCACCGAGGAGCAACTGCCCCAACTGGTCGCCACCACCGCCGTGCTGCCCGGCCTCACCCCGCAGGCCGCGGCCACCACCGGCCTGCCGGAGCGCACCCCGGTGGTGGTCGGCGCGGGCGACGGCCCCCTGGCGAACCTGGGCCTGGGCGCGGTGCACCCCGGCATGGTGGCCTGCTCGATCGGCACCAGCGGCGCGATGCGGGTGATGGTGGAGCGGCCCGGCGTGGACCCGCTCGGCGGCGTGTTCTGCTACGCGCTGACCGAGCACCGCTGGGCGGTCGGCGGTGCGATCAACAACGGCGGCATCGTCCTCAAGTGGGCCGGCGAGGCGCTCGCCCCGGATCTGGGTGAACATTCCGAAGAGGACCTGGTCGCCCTGGCGGCCCGCGCGCCGGCCGGCTCGGGCGGGCTCATCATGCTGCCGTACCTGCACAGCGAACGGGCACCACACTGGAGCGCGCTGCCGCGCGGGGCGTACGTCGGGTTGACCCACAGCCACCGCCGCGAGCACCTGATCCGTGCCGCGTTGGAGGGGGTCTGCCAGCAGCTCGCCCTGGTGCTCAGCTCGGTACGGGCGGCCGGCAACGAGGTCCGCGAGATCCGTGCCGGTGGCGGCTTCGCCCGCAGCGGCCTGTGGCGGCAGATGCTCGCCGACGTGCTCGGCGTGCCGGTGAGTTTTCCGGCCGCACACGAGGGGTCCAGCTTCGGCGCGGCGTTGCTCGGCATGCAGGCGCTCGGGCTGATCCCCAGCATCGACGTCGCCGCCGACCTCGTCCGGATCGAGGAGACGATCCGCCCCGATCCGGCCGCCGCCGCCACGTACGCGGCGCTGCTGCCACTGTTCGCCGAGCTGTACGAAGCGCTGACGCCCGCCTTCGCCTCGATCCGCCGGCTGGCGCCCGGGCTGCCCGCGGAACCCGAGCCCGCATCGGGACCGCCGATGTGACCCTCCGGCCGTGGAACGACCGGATCAGGGTGCCTCGACGCCGGAGATCAGGTAGCGCTGCACATCGGCGTCGAGGATCTCCGCTTCCTGCGTGTCACTCGGCCCCGAGCCACGGAAGGCGGCCAACTGCTCCGCGGACTCCCAGCGTTCGTAGACGTGGATCCGTCCCGGCTCCAGCGGGTCGGCCGCGAGCAGGAAGTCGAGACAACCGGCGGCGGCGCGCGCCTGCGCGATGACCTTTTCGCAGTCGGACAGGTACGCCTCGCGTGCGGAGGGTTCAACCCGCAGGCTGCCTGCGATGATCAACATGGGGACCTCCGGGGGTCGGTGTCACTGATGAGGTTGATGCCTGTGCGTCATCTTTATACCTGTGAGTCATCGCGCCCATGGGGACATCGCCGCCCGGACGGGTGACGCCGACCTCGCTTGTCGCACCGCTCCGCGGCGCTTCATATCGTACAAACGTGAGAAGAAGCGACAAGAGGTCCTCATCTTCCCCATTGGCGATCGCTGTCCGCGTACCTCGGAAGGGGCTGGCGGCGGCGGTCGCGCTCGCCGTGCTGGCCACGACCGGGCCGGCCACCGCGGACGGCCCCGGCGCGGACCCGACGCGGCCGGCCGAGCCGGGGCACCAGGGCGGCGGGCAGGGGCACGAGCCCGGTGTCGAGCCGACGCCGGAGCGGGCGCCGACGAGCGAGGTGTCCTGGCTGTCGTTCCCCGGTGGGGTGTTCGCGGTGGACTCGCTCGGGCACACCGTGCGCTACCGGGCCTGCGACGGTGACACCGGACGGGTCGCCGACCCGGGCATGCTCGTCGCCGCCGGGGTGGCCAGCGGTGCGGTAGTCGTCGGAGGCACGGCCTACCGCTACCGGGTGCCGTTGACCGGCCGCAGCGAGGGCAGCCTCGAGGTGATCCCCCAGCACCGCCCGCCGGTCGAACTGACCGGCGTGGTGGTCACCAGCCCGCAGCCGCCCACCGACCCGGTCGCGGGAGCCCGACTGTTCCCGCTCAGCGGGCAACTCGCCCGGGTGGTCGCCGACGCGCGCCTCAACCCGGCCGGAGTCACCGTCCGCGACCTGTCCGGCCGGTACGGCGACCAGCAGATCGCTGTCAACGGCGCGCTGCGCCCCAAGGCCGCCAGCGTGATCAAACTGTGGATTCTCGTCGAGCTGCTGCGGAGGGTCGACTGTGGACAGGTCTCGCTCGACGACGGCGTACTGGTGACCCCGGAAGACGTGGTCGGCGGCACCGGTCAACTCCAGTTCGAGACGTTCCCGCAGGTGGTCACCCTGCATCGACTCGCCCAGTACCTGATCAAGTACAGCGACAACGTCGCCGCGAACGTGCTGATCACCTACCTCGGCGGGTTCGCCCCGGTCAACGCGCTGATCGACTCGATGAACCAACGATCGACCATCCTGGCCCGCCGGATGCTCGACAGCGCGGCGGCGCAACGCGGCGAGGAGAACTACACGAGCCCCGACGACGTGGTGTCCCTGCTCGGGGCGGTCTGGGACGGCGAGATCCTCACCCCCGCCTCCCGTGACCTGATGATCGGGTTCATGCGGGAGCAGACCCTGAACACCAAGATCCCGGCGGCGCTGCCACCCGGGGTGCCGGTGGCCCACAAGACCGGTGACCTGCCGGACGCCTCCCACGACGTCGGCTACTACCTCATCCCCGGCACCGAGACCGCCGTCGCGTTCCTCACCGCCGGCCCGATGGCCAGCGGCGACGAGACGGTCCGCCGGATGGCGCGCACCGTCTACGACTTCCTGGTCACCCCCACCGCCGGCGCGGTCGAGGAGTGACCCGACGGTCAGGCGCCCGGGATGTTCGCCGGCGGATCCTCGCCGACCAGGTCGGCCGCCGGCGGATCCGCCGACACCGACAACCCGAAGTCCGAGTACGTCAGGTCGAGCTGGGCGGTCTCCGACTGCTCACTGGCCAACTCGATGCGGTAGCGGACCAACCGGCCCTGCTCGTCGACGGCCGCGGTAAACGGAACCGCCCCGGCCCGGTCACCGAGCACACCGCCGACCCCGTTGCCCAGCACCGCAGCGCTCTCGCGCAGGTCCAGCGTGCCGGCGTACTCCCGTGACCCGGTCTGCCGGACGGCCGTCGCCGTGCTGAGCGTGCCGGCGAGCTTGGTGTTGTCCAGACCCTGTTGGGCGGGCGGCGAACCCGGCGCCCCGACGTGCCACCAGGTCTTGCCGTCCCAGACCGGGACGCGGCGGTCCGGGGCGCTGATCCGCACGTAGACGTCCGGCCCGGTGGTGAGTCGTTCGATCTTCACCGCACCGGCGGGCACCTTGAGCGAGGTGGTCTCCAGGCCACGCTTCGCCGTCGGGTCCCAGAGCACCACCGTGCCGTCCCCGCCCGCTGTCCCCCCGGTGCCCAACGTCAGCTTGTAGGTCTGCTGGTCGACCTTCGCGGCCGCGGCCGTCAGCACACCCACCGGGTCGGTCGGTGCCGCTGACGCCGGAGCGCGACCCGCGTCGGGTTCGTCGCCCGTGGCCACGAGTGCCCACACCCCGGCGGCGACCGCCACCGCGAGGATGGCACCGGCGGCGATCAGCTTCGGCTTCTGCACGGTGTTCTCCCCGGGGGCGGTGGCGGTCCGGCCAGAGTAGCCGGACCGCACCCCGCCGCTGTCCCGGGCCGATCAGGCGCGGCTGATCGCGTTGGCGTGGATGGCCTCGTTCAGGTACGCGGCCAACCCCGGCGCCATGTTCTCGTAGTACGCGGTGAACCGCTCGTCGGCCAGGTACATGTCGGCCAACCCGGTGTGCCCCTCGTACGTGCACTCGTAGAACCAGCGGCCGATGAGTTGCCGGTGCTCCTCGGCCAGGTCCATCGCCTCCGGGCTGTCCGCCGGCGCGCCCGAGGCCATCAGCGCGACGATCCGCCGGCCCCAGTCCTCGTTCTCCGTCTTGTTCCGCAGCCAGTCTTCCTTGGTGTAGCGGGAGACCCGCCGGTTCGACTCCCGGTACGCGTCGGTGTCACCCCAACGCTGCTTCACCTCGGCCTCGTACTGCTCCGGGTCGGCGTCACCGAAGACCTCGAACCGCTCCTCCGGGGTGAGTTGGATGTTCATCTTGCTCGCCTCCATCGCGAACTCGATCGCCTCGACCATCTCCTGCAACCGCTTCACCCGTCCCGTCAGCAACTCGTGCTGGCGGCGCAGGTGCGCGGCCGGGTCGGCCGCCGGGTCGTCGATGATCGCGGTGATCTCCTCAAGCGGGAAACCCAGCTCCCGGTAGTACAGGACGAGTTGCAGCCGTTGCAGGTCCGCCTCGTCGTAGCGGCGGTAACCCGCCGGGGTCCGCCCGCTGGGCGAGAGCAGGCCGATCTCGTCGTAGTGGTGCAGAGTCCGCACCGTCACGCGAGCGACCTTCGCCACCTGACCCACCGTGTACGCCATGGTTCCCCTCCCTTCCGGAAACCAGGCTCCCGCCTGCCGCTACGTCAGGGTCAAGCCCGATTCTGGCCCACCATGGCGGGCGCGTCCGGCCGCCCGTACAGATAGCCCTGACCGCGTGGGCACCCGATCGCGGCGACCGCCTCGTGCTGACGCTCGGTCTCCACCCCCTCGGCGACGACCGTCAGGTCGAACGCGCCCGCCAACCGGGTGACCATCTCCACGGTGGCGTACGCCCGGTCGTCCGTCCCCAGCCGCGTCACGAACGACCTGTCGATCTTCAACTCGGTCGCCGGGATGCGGTGCAGGTAGCTCAGCGACGAGTAGCCCGTACCGAAGTCGTCGATGGCGATCTTGATGCCCAGCTCGCGGAGCTGGTGCAGCCGCTCCAACACCGCCTCGGTGCCCTCGATCAGCGCCGACTCGGTCAGCTCCAGGGTCAACGCCCGAGGCGCCAGCCCGGCGGCGCTCGTGGCGGCGGTGACCGTGGCGATCAGGTCCGGACGGCGCAGGTGCGCCGCGGCGATGTTCACCGCCACCGTCGCGTCCGGCGCCCGGTCCCGCCAGGTCGCCGCCGCCCGGCACGCCTCGTGGATCACCCACCTGTCGATCGGCAGGATCAGCCCGGTCTCCTCGGCCAGCGGCAGGAACCTCGACGGCGGCAGCATCCCCAGCCGGGGGTGCCGCCAGCGCACCAGCGCCTCGGCGCTGCGTACCGTGCCGGTCGCCAGGTCGACGATGGGTTGGAACTCCAGACACAGTTGATCCTCGTCGACCGCGCGGCGCAGATCGGCGATCAGCTCGGCACGCGACACGGCCGACTCGCGCAGCGCCGAGGTGCACGTCCGGTACGCGGACTTCCCCGCCGCCTTGGCCGCGTACATGGCGATGTCGGCGTCACGCAGCAGGTCGGTGTGCGAGGCGTGCTGCGGGCCGAGTTCGGCGATGCCGATGCTCGCCGACGGGTGCACGCCGACGTCGTCCTCACCGTCGGAGGGTCGCAGCGCGTCCAGCAGCCGCTCGGCGAGCCGCTCGGGTGAGACCTGACGATCGCCGTCGACAAGCACCGCGAACTCGTCCCCGCCGAGCCGGGCGATGATGCCGTCGTCGGCCACGACAGCCCGCATCCGGGCCGCCAGTCCGGTCAGCAGGGTGTCGCCGGTGGCATGCCCGAAACGGTCGTTGACCTGCTTGAACCCGTCCAGGTCGAGGAGCAGCACGGCGGCGGGCCGGCCGTCGCGCAGGGCCAGCCGCAGCCTCCGGTTGAACAGCAACCGGTTGGGCAGCCCGGTGAGCTGGTCCCCGTACGCGAGACGGCGCAGCCGGACCACCAGCCGCAGGTTCTCGTTGGCGGCCAACCCCTGCCGCACGGCGAGAGCCGCGAGCAGGACCATCATGGTCACGAAGATCAGGTGCGGGGTCTGCCCGGTGGGTCGGCGGGCCAGCACCACCGCGACGATCGCCCCACCCACCGGCAGGTACGGCAACGCCACCCGCCACCAGGGCGGCAGCGGCGACTCGGCGGTGTCGTCGGTGCCGTCGCAGTCCGGCGGCGGCGGGTTGCGGGAGGCCAGGCCGATCAGCAGGTAACTCACCGGCCAGCACAGGTCGATCGGGTGACCGGCGGCGTAGTCGGCACGCGCGACGAGCGAGACGTAGACGACGTCGGCGACGACCCGCAGGGTGAGGCTCGCCGCGAGCAGACTCATCGGCCGCCACATCGGCCGGGCCGGCCCGGCCACCGCGACCAGGATGGTGAGCTGCATCAGGTCGAACATCGGGTAGAGCAGGCCCAGCGTGCGCGCCGGGTCGGCCAACTCGGCGGCGGCGACCCCCCGAAACACCAGCACCCAGGCGATCGGCACCAGGGCCAGGGCGACGATCACCCCGTCCAGCAGCGTGCGGGCCCGCCCCACCGCGGTCCGTGGCGCGGACGGTGAGCTGAGCAGCGCGGCCGTACCGGTGAGGATGCCGGCGGTGAAGACCACCCCGACCACCGGTGTGTGCGGCAGGTCGCCGCCGACGAGACGTTGCGCAGTCCAGATGGCCCGGCCCAGCGCGGCGAGGGCCATGGTGACGGCGAGCAGCATCCAGAATCTGCGCAGCGGTGCCGGATGCCGGCGGGCCACGCCGACACAGGCGACCGTCGCCCAACCGGCCACCAGCAGCGCGCCGATGTCACTGACCAGCGCGGCTCCGGGCAACGCGGCGACCAGCCAGCATGCCTCCACCAGGATGACCGCGGCCGCGACGACAGCACCAGCGGGGTTGAGCCGCCCCACAGCCTGCTTTCCGTCCTGTCGGGACACGGTCGCTCCGGCTCTTCGATCGTGCGTGCACCCTCGGAAGACCGGTCCACGGCAAACCCCGAAAGCCTAACCAGCCCCCAGGTACGCCGCCAGGGCCGACCGTACCCGCGGGTCAGCCGAAAATGACTGTCCAACCTCGACAGGCGCCCCTGGTGGATGCCGCTGTAGACCTGCCCCAGATGGGGGGCGGAGGTGCCCCGCCACACAGTGCCCGCATTCCGACTCTCCATGCACGACCGCGTACCCGGACGCCGGGAGGTCACCGGCCGGCGGAGCGGTTCCAGGGAGAGCGGGGAAGCGCGGTGCCGGCCAGTGGTCGGCGGGCGCGGCGACGTCTGCGGCGGCCGGGGGTGCAGGGCGGGCGGGCCACGGTGTGCACCGCCACGTCGACAGGTGGCGTCGGTCGGCCGATCAGCCAGCAGAGGAAACGTTCCATGGACGATCAGCCGACCGGGAGGCGCTCGGCCTCGGACCTGGAGATGTCGTACTCCGCACCGCAGAACGTGCACTGCTGCGCGTACCGGGTGCGGATGGGAATGAGGGGAATGAAGAACAGGGTGAATTTCGTCGAACGACGGGTGATCACCTGTGCGGCCTGGTTGCCGCAGTGCCGGCAGACCTGCTGCACGACACCGGACCTGGCGACCTTGGTACGCAGACCAAAGATGAAGAACATCGCCCGCCAGTACCCACTCAGCCGCGAAAAGTCACCAGATTGCGCCAACGGATCGGGTCGAGCCGCGCCCTCAGTGCCAGGGCCGGCGCTGGTCCAGCTCGCCCGCCAGCCGGCGGAGGAAGTCGCGGAACTCCTGCTCGCTGTGCGATGTCTCACTCTCGTCGGTGAGCGGGCCGTCGTACCGCTGCGCCTGGGCGATCGCGTCCGCGTACACCCCCGGGCCGTCGCCGAAGTAGCGTCGTTCGACCATCGCCGCGGCCATCTGGGCGGCGGTGTCGTCGTCCAACTGAGGGGTGAAGATCAACCCGTACAGGATCTGGTTGATGACGCCCTTCCAGTTGCGGTTGTCCATGTGCTCCGGACCTGCCACCCGCACAAGATAGCGCTCGATCCAGGATGCAGTGGCCTCCAGGGCGAACGAGACCACCACATCCGTGATCGAGCACGATCAAGGGGCAACGGTCAGCTGGCCGGTGCCGGCTCCAGGCCGGGGACCTCCTCGGCGAGCCAGATCGGCTGCCAGTTCGGCACCTCGTGGAAACGGCGCAGCTCGAACAGCCCGGCAACCGACCCACTCCAGGCCCCGTACGGGGGGTTGGCCTCGTCGAAGCCGCTCTGCACGAACGTCAGCGTGGTGCGGCCACCGGACTCGGCCAGCTCCCAGCTCGTCACACCGGTCGGCCCCCAGTCGATGGACATCCGTCGGCCGGGCTCCAGGTCGATGACCTTGGCCGCGTAACCGGTCTCGAAGCCGCCCATGGCGTACCGGCCGCCGACCCAGGGCTCGATGCCGATCGGGTAGCCGAACCAGGCGCTGGCCTGCTCGGAGTCGGTGAGCGACTCCCACACCTTGTCGGCGGGGGCGGCGATGACCAACTCGCCCCGCAGGTCGGCGGAGGTGAAGTCGGTACGGGGCAGCAGTGGCTTGCCCTCCACGTGCGCGGCCAGGTTGGCGATGGACAGCGCCCAGTACGTCTGGAGCACGCCCCGGATGCTGGAGCCGCTCATCGCCTCGGCGAAGTCGAAGTGGCTCTGGGTCAGCGTCAGCACGGTGCTGTCGGTGCCCTCGGCGGTGAGCTGGAGCTCGGTGGTGGTCTCCACCCCGTCGAGCAGCCAGCCGAAGCGCAGCGTGTCGTCGTCGGCGTGCAGCAGCCGCTGGTGCGGGGCGTCGCCCTCGGGCGTGTAGCGCCCCCAGAACTCGTACCGCTGGGGCAGCTCGACCTCGGCGTGCTCGGCCAGCCAGAGACGCAGCTCGGCCGGGTCGGTCAGGGCCGCGCGGACGCGCCCGACCGGCGCGGAGAGACGGGCCTGGACCTTCAACGGTTCACTCATTGTCGTTGCCTTTCGGATAGCAGGCGACGGCCAGCTTGAAGGCATCGCCCTCGCTGCCGCCGTAGCGGGTGAACAGGTCTTGAAGTGCGGTTTGCAGGTCGTGCAGGAACTGCTGGCGCTGCTCGGCGGGCACCCGGATCTCGCCGGAGACCCCGATCGAGGGCAGCTCGGGCGCTGCCCGGTCCAGACCGGCGATGTCGGCCTGGACCTCCTCCATCAGGTCGAGCAGGTAGCCCAGGCTCAGCTCGTCCCGGGCGCGGCGGAGGCCGATCCGGCCGACGAGCCGGGGGGACAGCCAGTACGACCGGGCAGCCGCCTGGTAGATCCCCTCGGTGATGCCGCGGACCTTACGTTCGTTCACCAGCTCGACGAGGCCAGCCGCGACGAGCTGCTTGACGTGGTAGTAGACGCGCTGTGGCGTCTGGTCGAGTCGGGCCGCGACCTCGGTGCAGGTGCGCGGTTCGGCGAGTTGCCGCAGCACCTCAACGCGCTGCGGCTTGAGCAGGACTTCGGCCTGCTCGATCTGCTCCAGGTACAGGACGTCTCTCATGGCAAAATCAGTTTGTACGTACAAAACTTGTTTGTCAATCGGTTCGCGAGAAGCCGCGCCGACTTTCCTCGACGCGGCTTCAGGCAGCGGTCAGCAGGTGATCAGGGCAACCAGTCCGGTCGCAACGGGTAGCCGTTCACACCGTCCGGGCCGTTGTGCGTGGCCAGCACCTGGTGCAACTGGATGCCGTTGCGCTCGAACGCCATCCGGGACCCGGCCATGTACAGCCCCCACACCCGGGCGGTGCCCGCACCCACCTCCGAGACGCAGAAGTCCCAGTGCTCCACCAGGTTGCGACACCAGGCGGCAAGCGTCAGCGCGTAGTGCTGGCGCAGATTCTCCTCGTGGTGCACCTCGAACCCGGCATCGTGCACCTCGCTGATCAACCGACCCGGGCCGGCCAACTCGCCGTCCGGGAAGACGTACCTGTCGATGAACGCGCCCGAGCGGTGCGGCGCCCGGTTGTCCGCGCGGGTGATGCAGTGGTTGAGCAGACGCCCACCCTGCCGCAGCCGACTGCGCAGCGCGCCGAAGTAGGCCGGGTAGTTGCGCACCCCGATGTGCTCGGTCAACCCGATCGAGGAGATGGCGTCGAACTGCTCGGCCGGCGCGTCCCGGTAGTCCAGGTAGCGCACCTCCGCCAGCTCGCTCAACCCCTCCCGCTCGATCGCGGCCTGCGCCCACTGCGCCTGCGCCTTCGACAGGGTCACCCCCAGCGCCTTCACGCCGTACTCGCGGGCGGCGTGGCGCACCATGCCACCCCAGCCGCAGCCCACATCCAGCAGCCGCATCCCCTTCTGCAGCGCCAGCTTGCCGGCGACCAGGTCGTACTTCGCCGCCTGGGCCTGCTCCAGCGTGTCGCCCGGGGACCGGTAGACCGCACAGGTGTACGTCATCGACGGGCCGAGCACCTTCTCGTAGAAGGCGTTGGAGACGTCGTAGTGGTGCGAGATCGCCGTGCTGTCGCGTACCCGCGAGTGCCGCAGCCCGTTCACCACCCGCTTCCACCGCGGCTGCGCCTCCTGCGGTGGAGCCGGCGGTGGCAGCAGCCGCTCCCAGCCCAACCCTCGGACCAGCGCCAGCCCCTCGGCGAGCGACGGCGGGCGCAACCGCAGCTCGTCCTTGAGCACCCGCAACGCCTCGTACGGGTCACCCGGGTGCACCCCCTGCAACGCCAGGTCACCACTGACGTAGGCCCGGGCCATGCCCAGGTCTCCCGGGGCGGTGAGCAGGTAGGACAAGCCCCGCTCGGAATGGATCGCCAGGGTGATGCCCGCGTCGGACGGGCCGACGGAGCTGCCGTCGTACCCGGTGATCCGCACCGGCAACGGCCCCGTGGTGACCGCGCGGATGACATCCGCCACGGTCGGACCCGTGTGCCGGCCCCCCGCCGGCGGGGTGGCGGGGACGCTCGCCGCCCCTTGATCTCTGTCGGTCAGGCTCATGCTCGTGCTACCGCCTTTTCGTACAGTCCCGTCAGCCGGTGGTCCGGGTCGTAGCGGTCTTTCACCGCCCGCCACGTGTCGCCGCCGTACAGGCGATCGAAGGCGTCCCGGTCGTAGTACGCGTCGGAGTAGAGCGACTTGTGGCCGCCCGACTCCGACACCCTGCGTTCGATCGTGCGGTTGACGTCGCCGTCGGCGGCGCCCGGCGCGATCGGCACGCTCCCCCAGAACCCAATGTTGACGTAGTCCTGCCCTGGCCGGAGTGGATACAGCGGCCACGACCGCGCCGAACCGGCACCCGCCGGCTCCCGCAACCGCAACGGACACAGCCACACCGGGTTCATCCCCACCGCGCCGGCGAACCAGCGCAGGAAGTCGGCGGTACGGTCCAGCGGGATCTCCACGTCCTGCACGACCCGCTCCCGGACCGGCTGCCCGCGCAGCCGGTCGATCCGGGCCGCCACCTGGTGGCGGTGCTCGAGGCGGACCAGCCGGTGGTAGAAGTCGCTGCGCCGGTAACGCGCCGGCCAGAGCCTGCGCACGACCGGGTGCTGCGCGCCGAACGCCGACGAGCACCAGAACCAGTCGGTGTCCCAGCGCCACAGGTAGTCGTACGCGGTGAGCACGTCCCGGGTGCGCCGGCGCAGTGACCGGTAGTAGATGGCCTGACCGGTGTAGTCGCTGGGCGGGTCGCCGGCGTCGGTGAACGTGGCGAACACCAGGTACGCCTCGCCGGGGCTGAACATCACCCCGTCCATCGCGTCGACCGGCTGCCCGGCCCACGACCGGGTCGCGGTCACCTCCGCGATCGCGTCGGTGAGCGCCTCCAGGTCGGTGAACCGGACGTTGCGCAACGCCACGTACCGGCCGACCGGTTGCAGCTCGATGCGTAGCCGGGTCGCGTAACCGAGGCTGCCCAGCGAGTTGGGGAAGGCGGCGAACAGGTCGGCGTGCTCCCCGTCCGGTCGGGCGGTGACGATCTCACCGGAGCCGGTGAGCACGTCCAGCTCCCGGACCGACTCGTGCGGCAGACCGTTGCGGAACGAGGTGGACTCGATCCCGAGGCCGGTCACCGCGCCGCCCAGCGTGATGGTGCGCAACTGCGGCACCACCAGCGGCATCAGCCCGTGCGGCAGCGTCGCGTCGACCAGGTCCTCGTACGTGCACATGCCCTGCACGTCGGCGGTGCGCCCGGTCGGGTCGACCGACAACACGCCGTTCAGGCCGCTCACGTCGAGCCCCGGAGTCCGGGGCGCGGATCGGGGGCGGAACAGGTTGGAGGTGCGTTTGGCCAGCCGGACAGGCTCGCCCGTGGGCACCGCGGCGTACGACCGCCGCAGCGTGTCCACCGCTTGATCATGGTCAATGGGGTGATCCACACGCTCAGCGCGCATGTGATCACCTTACGCTCGCCGTTTGGAAACGGTGGGATGTCGGCGCTGGCAGTTTCCCGTCCGCTGGCGGGCCAGGCGGTTACCGTGGCGGGCATGCCATCGCCCGCGATCACCGCCCTGGACGCCGCCGGACTGACGTATCGGCTGGTCAGCCACGGTGCGGTCGGCAGCCTCGCGGAGGCCGCCGCGGCCCGGGGCGTGGCCGTCCCCGACGTCGTCAAGACGATCGTGGTCCGCCGGAGTGCGGACGATCACCTGTTCGTGCTCACCCCTGGCGACCGGGTCATCTCCTGGCCCAAGCTGCGCGCCCTGCTCGGGGTGCACCGACTCTCCATGCCGGACGCCGCCGGCGCCCTGGCCGCCACCGGCTACGAGCGCGGCACCATCACCCCGTTCGGCGCGAGCACGGCCTGGCCGGTGATCGCCGACGAGCGACTGCGCGGCCGCGAGATCAGTCTGGGCGCTGGCGAGCGTGGCCTCGCCATCGCGATCGACGCCGACGCCGCGATCACGGCCCTCGACGCCACCGTCGCCGACGTCACGGACCCGCAACCCACCCGCTGAGCGCCGCCGATCCGGGTCGCCCAGCCGACCCACCGACTGGCAGTCGCCGACGGCGGTGGGTGAGGATGGCGGCTATGTCCGCGCCCGAGGAACGCCCCGGCAAAACTGGCACCGTGTACGGCGGCAGCCGACGCGCAGCACGGTCCGGCCCGCTGGCCGATCCGCTGCTGCGGGTGGCGCTGGCGGTCGGGCTGGTCGGCGCACTCCTCGGGGTGGTCTTCGCCACCGGGCTGCTCGACGGTGACGACGAGCCGGCCGCGACGGCGACGGTCGGCGCGCCGTCCACCGATGCGCAGCCCACCGGTGCGGCGGCCGAGCCGAGCCCGAGCGCACCGGCCGAGCCGTCGCCGACCCCGCCGGTCCCGCCGACCGGGCCCCGGGTGTTCAAGGCCGCCTCGGGGCTCTGCCTGGGGCTCGACGGCGACGGACGGCAGGCGGCGGCCGAGTTGGCGACCTGCACCGGCGGCCCGGAGCAGCAGTGGGTGGTCAACCCGGCCGGGGCGGACGCGGTGACAGTGACGAACGCCGCGCACGGTCAGTGCCTCGACGTCGAGGGCGGCAGTCGTGACGACGGCACCCGGCTGATGCAGTTTCCGTGCCACGGCCAGGCCAACCAGCAGTGGCGGCTGAGCCCCACCGGCACCGGCCCGGTGCTGCTGGTCGCCGTGCACAGCGGCAAGTGCGCCCAGGCCGACGAGGAGGGCGTCGAGGCCGGCGACGACATCCGGCAGCGACCCTGCGACGGCCGGCCGGCCCAGCAGTGGAGCGTGGGCTGACCGGCCGTCGCAGGGCAGCTCAGCCCCGGAAGCTCCACGCCTTTGGTGCGGTCGCGGCGGCCAGCACGGCCGCCGGCACCGGCCGGCCCGGCCGGCGACGCAGCAGCAACGACAGCCCGGCGGCGCCGATCGACAGCGCACCGGCCGCGTACCAGGCCATCGCGTAGTCACCGAGCTGGTCCCGCAGCAGCCCCGCACCGGTCGCGGCGACCGCCGCGCCGAACTGGTGGGCGGCGAACACCCAGCCGAACACCACGGCGCCGGCGGCACCGAAGTACTCCCGGCACAGTGCGACGGTCGGCGGCACGGTCGCCACCCAGTCCAGGCCGTAGAAGATGATGAACACCAGCATGCTCGGTTCGGCGGTGCCGACGAACAGGCTCGGCAGGATCAGCAGGGACGCCCCGCGCAGCGCGTAGTACATGCCGAGCAGCAACCGGCTGTCCACCCGGTCGGTGAGCCAGCCGGAGGCGATGGTCCCGACGATGTCGAAGAGCCCGACCAGGGCGAGCAGCCCGGCCGCGGTGGTCTGGGGCATGCCGTGGTCGTGGGCGGCGGGCACGAAGTGCGTACCGACGAGGCCGTTGGTGGTCGCGCCACAGATCGCGAACCCGCCGGCCAGCAGCCAGAACGGGCGGGTCCGGGCCGCCGTCGCGAGCGCGCCCAGCGCCCGGGACGCCGCACCGCCGGTCGCCGGCGGCGCCGCGACGACCTCGGTCGCCCCGTAGGCGGGCAGCCCGAGATCCGCCGGGTGCTCACGCAGCAACCACACCACCAGGGGTACGACCGCCAGCGCGGCTCCGGCCACGACGAGCGCGGCGGTACGCCAGCCGTGGTCACGGACCAGGATGGCGATCAGTGGCAGGAACACCAGTTGTCCGGCCGCCCCACCGGCGGTCAGTACTCCGGTGACGAGACCTCTCCGGCGCACGAACCAGCGCCCGGTGATGGTGGCCACGAACGCCAGCGCCATCGACCCGGTGCCCAGCCCGACCAGCACACCCCAGCAGAGGAGCAGCTGCCAGCTGGCGCTCATGAAGACCGTCAACCCGCTGCCCGCGGCGACCAGCAGCAGGGCCACCGAGACCACCCGGCGGATGCCGAAGCGGTCCATCAGGGCGGCGGCGAACGGCGCGGTGAGCCCGTAGAGCAGCAGGTTGACCGACACGGCGGCGGAGATGGTGGCCAGTGGCCAGCCGAACTCCTCGTGCAGCGGGTGCAGCAACACCGACGGGGTGGCGCGGAAGCCGGCCGCGCCGACCAGCGCCACGAAGGCGACGGCGGCGACCAGCCAGGCGGGATGCAGACGGCGGTTCTTGGTCACGCGACAAGTCTGGGCGGGGCCGCGCACCGCGACGAGTGGCCGGAAAGCCATCATGCGCAATAATCGGGCCATGACCGTTCGCCCGCACCGGATCGCCGTACTCGCCCTGGACCAGGTGGTCGGCCTGGACCTCGGCACCCCGTCCCAGGTCTTCGGCACCGCCCGGGCCACCGACGACACGCACTTCTACGACGTCCGGGTGTGCACACCGGGCGGCCAGCCGGTCCGCAGCACCGGCGGCTTCCAGGTGCTCCCCGACCACGGTCTGGAGCTGCTCGACACCGCCGACAGCGTGATCGTCCCCGGCATCCACGCCGGCACCGCGTTGACCTCGGGCACCGTCGAGCCGGAGGCGGCCGAGGCGCTCCGGGCGGCGTACCAGCGGGGTGCCCGGATCATGTCGATCTGCACCGGAGCGTTCGTGCTGGCCGCCGCCGGGCTGCTCGACGGTCGTCGGGCGACCACCCACTGGGCGTACACGGAGCAGTTCCGTCGCCTGCACGGCGAGGTGGACCTCGACCCGGGGGTGCTCTTCATCGTCGACGACCGGGTGCTCACCTCGGCCGGAGTCGCCGCCGGCATCGACCTCTGCCTGCACGTGATCCGTCTCGACCACGGCAGCGAGGTGGCCAACCGGGCGGCCCGCCGCTGCGTGATGCCACCGTGGCGGGACGGCGGCCAGGCGCAGTACATCGAGCGGCCGGTGCCGAAGGTCACCGACTCCAGCACCGCGGGCGCCCGGGAGTGGGCGCGGCAGCGGCTGCATGAGCCGATCGCGCTGCGGGACCTGGCCGAGCAGGCGCGGATGAGCGTGCGTACCTTCACCCGGCGCTTCCGCTCGGAGACCGGCCTGAGCCCGGCGCAGTGGCTGCTGCAACAGCGCACCGATCACGCGCGACTGCTGCTGGAGACGACCGACCTCACCGTCGACCAGATCGCGCACCGCACGGGTTTCGGCACCACCGCCTCCCTGCGCCAGCAACTCCACCAACGCATCGGCGTGGCGCCCTCCACCTACCGCCGCACCTTCCACCCCCGCCCGGCGCCCGCCGCCCACCCGCAGGCCGGCAGCCTGACCGGCACCAGCACGGGCGACGCGGACGACGCGACAGCGCTTGCGGAGGCATCACCGCGGTGAGCGATATACCTGTGAGTCATATTTATGACTGACAGGTATATCGCTCATCGGGGCGGCATGCCCGGGGGCCTCGCCACGCCGAGCACGCCGGGCGGCGACCCCCGACCGAGCCGCTCAGCCATCGGCTCTGCTCAAGCACGGAGGACGTGCAGTTGGGCCTGGTGTTTCGGCAGGTGGACCCTTGTGTGCAGGTCGAGGGTGCGCGACCAGGGCAGTGACTCGTCCACGATGAGGTCGAAGCCCTCGCGCAGGTGGGTCTCGACCGGGGTCTCCGCCGCCAGGCCGAGCCGGTCGACGAGCCCGCACAGCCGGTCGCTGGTGCCGTGCAGCAGCGCGGTCAGCCCCCGCAGACCGCCCTGCTCGGCGGCCAGCGCGTCGAGCTGTGGACGGTGTATGTCCTCTTCCAGCTCGTAGTAGGCGAACGGCGACCCGGCCAGCAACGCCTCGGTGGCATTGATCATCAGCTCGTCGTTGGCGACCAGATGCGCGACGATCTGCTCGGCGCTGAGCTGACCCTCCGGAGCCGTCCCGAACTCCCCCGCGTCAAGCTCGACGAACACCCCGTCATAGGCCCGCCGCAACCCTCCACTCTCCATCCCCCCAGTCAACCTGCCCGGAGGGACGTTAGCGGCGGGATTGGCGGGAGCGCAGGTAGTCGCTGACCACGTACTCACCGAGGTCGTCGGTGTCGGGGGTGAACATGCGGCCACGGCTGCGGCGGGCCACCGCGTCGACGAAGCGCCGCAGGCCCGGGTCGTCGCCGAGCATGAACAGGTTGAGCGTGGCGCCGTAGCGGCTCAGCCGGTCCACCTCACGGACCGTCGCCTCGATCGTCTCCGGCAGCGGCGGCCAGTGGAACAGCGCCTCCCCGTCGTCCGGGTCCAGGTGGGCGGTCGGCTCGCCGTCGGTGACCACCAGGACCACCGGCTCGGCGTCCGGGTGCCGGCGCAGGTGCCGACCGGCCAGCCGCAGCGCGTGCTGGAGGTTTGTGCCCTGCTCCCCGTCCGGCTCGACGGCGGCCAACTCCTGCTGGGTCAGCGCCATCGCCTCCCGGCCGAAGCCCACGATCTGCAGGGCGTCCTGCGGGAAACGTGTCTCCATGAGGTGCGCCAGCGCCAGCGCCGTCTGCTTCATCGGCCCCCAACGACCCTGCGAGATCATCGAGTACGACAGGTCGACGCAGAGCACCACCGCCGCCGACGCTCGCCTCTCGGTCTCCACCACCTCGAAGTCGTCCACCGCGAGCTGCACCGGAACCGTCGGCCCGGCCCGGCGGACCGCCCGAGTCAGCGTCCGGACCACGTCCAGCGGTTGCTCGTCGCCGTACTCCCAGGGTCTGGACCCACCGCTGACCTCGCCGGCGGCCCCCGCCGAGCGCAGGTCGTGCTGCCCGCGCGGCCCGGCGGTCAGGTCGGCGAAGACCCGTCGCAGCGCCGTCCCGCCGAGCCGGCGCAGCGCCTTCGGGCTCAGCGTGAGCCCCTCCGCGTCCCGGCTCACCCAGCCCTGCCGGCGAAGCTCCCGCTCCAGATCCCGCAGCCGGCGCACGTCGTCGGCCGCCTCCCGGCCCAGCGTGCGGGCGACCGCGTCGACGTCCACGTCGTCAAGCGTGGCGCCCGGGTGGTCCTGGTCGAGCTGGTCCAGCAGGTCGTCCAGCTCGCCGATCTCACCCAGCGCGCCCGCCGCGTCGGCGTAGTCCAGCGGCTGATCGCCCCGGACCCGCTCGCCGCGCCCCCAGCGCAGATCCGGGCGCAGCGCCCGCAGGTTGACGTCCAGCGCGGACAACTGACCCGCGAGACGGTCGCCGAGCGACTGCTGCATCAGGCCGGCCAGCTCGGCGCGCTGCCGGTCGGAGAGCGAGTTCATCAACCGCTCGCCGGCCGCCGAGCGTCGGGCCAGCACGTCGATCAGCTCGTCGACCGTCTCCGGCTGCTCCGGGAAGAAGTCACCGTGTCGACGCATGAACTCGGCGAACGCGTCCGTGGTGTCCTCCGCGCGGCCGTGCCGTTCCAGCAGGTCGTTCAGGTCGCCCATCATCTCGGCCAGCCGCTGCTGGGCGGCCGGGTCGGCGGACGCCCGCACCGCGTCGCGCAACCCGGCGAAGCGCTGACCGAGCACGTCGTCCCGGAGCTGGTCGAGGATCTGCTGGTACGACCGGCGGGCGTCCTCGCTGGCCCACTGGTAGCCGGACAGCTCCTCCACCGCCCGCGCGGTCGAGCGGGGCAGATTGTCCAGCACCGACTCGGCGAACCGCGCGCCGTCGTCGTCGCGGCCGCGCAGCTCGTCCCGCTCGGCGGCGAGGGCCTGGTCGAGCAGTGCCCGTGCCCTGGTCACCGCGCCGTCCAGGTCGCCTCGGCGCAGCGCCTCCCGGCGTAGCCGCCGAGCGCGGGCGGCCAGGTCGTCCAATCCGCCCAGCCCCTGCGGGCCACGGCGCAGCAGGTCCCGCAGCGCCTCCCGCAGGCTGCCGCCGGCCAGCACCTCGGCGCCGACCTCGTCGACGGCTTCGCGTACGTCGTACGGGGGTGCCAGCGGGTCGGGCCCGCCGGTCCACTGCCCGTACCGGAACCGGTTGCCGGCCATGATCAGCCCCGGCCGCCGTAGACGGTGCGCCCCGAGTCGGTGACGTCCTTGCCCAGCCTGCGGGTCAGATGCAGCCCTTCGAGCACGAACTCGACGGCGGCGGCGGCCTCCTCCGGGGTGGGCGCGTCGCCCAGGCCGAGCCGGTCGAGAACCTTCGCCAGTCCGGGTACGGTGCCGACCTGGCGCAGCAGCTCCGTCGCGCTGACCAGCTCGCCGGTCTCGATCGCCGCGCCGTCCTCGACAAGTGCCGTGAACCCGGACAGGTCCAGCCCGGCCAGGTGCGCCCGGAACGTCTCGGCGGTCGCGGTCCGCAGCAGGTGGGCGAGGATCTCGATCTCCCGCCCCTCCTCGCCGGACTCGAACTCCACCTTGCCGCGCAGCGTGCTGGTCACCGAGACGGCGTCGCCGACCCGGGCCACCGCCGCCTCGGGGCGGCCCTCCGGGGTGCCGGTCGCGGCGAGCAGGCCGGCGCGGCGCAGCGCGGCACCGGCGACCGTCTCGGCGGCGGCGATGGCGAACCGGGCGGAGACACCCGAGCGCGGGTCCACCGACGGTGACTCCCGGACCGCGCGGGCGAAGCGGGCCAGCACCTCCAGGACGTGCTCCGGCACGGCGGCGACCAGGTCGGCCTCCTGCCGGATCAACGCCAGCTCCAACTCCAGGTCGACCGGGTAGTGGGTACGGATCTCCGCGCCGAACCGGTCCTTCAGCGGAGTGATGATCCGACCCCGGTTGGTGTAGTCGTCCGGGTTGGCGCTGGCCACCAGGAGCAGGTCCAGCGGCAGCCGCAGCTGGTAGCCACGGACCTGGATGTCCCGTTCCTCCAGGACGTTGAGCAGGGCCACCTGGATGCGCTCGGCCAGGTCGGGCAGCTCGTTGACGGCGAAGATGCCCCGGTTGGTGCGCGGCACCAACCCGAAGTGGATGGTCTCCGGGTCGCCGAGAGTGCGGCCCTGGGCGATCCGGATCGGGTCGACGTCACCGATCAGGTCGCCGACGCTGGTGTCCGGGGTGGCCAACTTCTCGCCGTACCGCATCGAGAAGTGCAGCCAGCCGATCGGCAGGTCGTCGCCGGCCTCGGCGACCTGGGCGCGGGACGCGGGGGTGAGCGGGTGCATCGGGTGCTCGTTGAGCACCGAGCCCACGATGACCGGGGTCCACTCGTCGAGCAGCGCGCCGAGCGAGCGGATCAGTCGGGTCTTGCCCTGGCCGCGCTCACCGAGCAGCACCATGTCGTGCCCGGCGAGCAGTGCCCGCTCGACCTCGGGCAGCACGCTGTCGTCGTAGCCGACGATGCCGGGAAAGCGGGCCTCGCCGGAGCGCATCCGGGCGAGGAGGTTGTCGCGGAGTTCCTGCTTGACGGTGCGGTACTGGTGACCGGCCGCCCGCAGCGCGCCGAGCGTGCCGGGCAGGTCGGCCGGTGGAACTGGGATTACCGGGTTAGACGCAGTCACCCGACCCACGCTAGCTCACCCCGGAGTCGACCTACGCCAATACGGAAAGTGATATCCGAGACGCCCTCTTGATGCGCCGATCGGCGGGCTGTGGCACGCCGTCTCCGCCCCTATACTCACCGTTAGCTCCGCCGCTACGGCCACCGGAAAATGGCCGTGGCCGACGGGGTAACGGCCCGGCCATCCGATGGTCAACCTCTCCCGGCGCGGAGGTGCGGTGCTGTACTTCTTCCTCAGTTACGCGAGGGGCGACGAGGACACACTGGTCCAACGCCTTTACGAGGATCTCAGCGCAGAGGTACGGCTGATCGCGGGTCTACCCCGCGACGAGCGGGTGGGTTTCGTCGATCGCACCATCCTGCTGGGCGAGCGGTGGCCGCAGCGGCTGGTCGAGGCGCTGAGCACCTGTCGATCCTTCCTCGCTCTGATGACACCTAGGTATTTTCAGAGTGAGCCCTGCGGTCAGGAATGGCGGATCTTCGCCGACCGCACCGCCCGCTTCGACCAACAGAACGGGGTGGACAGCTCGCTCCTCAAACCGCTGATGTGGATCCCGGCCCGACCTGGCCGCATCCATCCGGTCGCCTCCCCGTTGCAATATTCCTCTCACAGCCTGGGTGACCTCTATCAGCGGTTGGGAGTCCGGCAGCTGATGCGGCTGCAACGGCACAGCGACGACTACCGCACATTCCTCTTCGAACTGGCCACCCAGATCGTCTCGAGTGTGGAGGAACATCCGCTGCCGGAGGGCCAACGCACGATCGACCTACGCGCTACCGCCAGTGCCTTCCACCAGGCACCCGGCCCCGGGCAGCTCGCGGCGGACGTCGACCAGTTCGCACCGATGCTGGTCCACTTCGTCGTCGCGGCGTCGCACCGGGAGGAGATGAGCACGGTACGCCAAGACGTGACCATGTACGGCAACCACGCGATGGACTGGGCGCCGTACGGGCCGCCGCTGCCCGACCCGGTCGTCGACTATGCCCGTGAGATCGCCGCCGACCACAGCTACCGGTCGACGGTGGTGGACCTGCCGGAGGTGGCCCGCCGCGCCGAGCAGGCCGCCCGCTACAACCAGATCATGGTGCTGATCGTCGACGCCTGGCTGACTCGTCTGCCCGAGCAACGACAGTCGCTGGCCGCCCACGCCACGGCCGCGTTGCGCGACGGTGGCACCACGGCGGTGCTGATCCCGAGCAGCCGCGACGACACCGAGACCCGGGAGCACTGGCAGTCGCTGTCGCGCGCCTGTCGGGACATCTTCGAAGAGCTGGCCTCGGACGACGAGCTATACCGGTCCAACATCCTCACCCACCGCGCCTTCCACGAGGAACTGCCGGAGGTCCTGGAGGTCGCTCGTAACCGGGTGTTCAGCCGAGGAGCGGTGCACCGGCCTCCCGGCCTCACCACGGACCCCCGACCACCACGCATCGACGGGCCCTGGGGCGCGGAAGGCGACGACACCACAGCGGAGGACGGCCGTGACGACGAGCGCTGACCCGGGCATCACCGGCGACGGTGTCGAGGGTCGAATCATTACGTTCTACTCGTACAAGGGTGGCACCGGCCGCACCATGGCGCTCGCCAACGTCGCCTGGATCCTGGCCGCCAACGGCTACCGGGTGCTCGCGGTCGACTGGGACCTGGAATCCCCTGGTCTGCACAAGTATTTTCACCCGTTCCTCCTCGACAAGGATCTGCGGACGTCGACCGGGGTCATCGACATGGTCCGCGACTACGCCGAGGCGGTCGTTCGACCGTTGGAGGAGACGGAGGACGAGGACTGGCTCCGCAATGCGGCCGACGTGTTGCACCACGCCGTCTCACTGCACTGGGAGTTCCCCACTCCCAGTGCCGCCGTCCGGGCGTCCGCAGGTCCGGTTCCGCAGGGCAGCCTGGACCTGTTACCCGCCGGCAGACAGGACACGGCGTACACCAAGGCCGTGAGCACCTTCGACTGGCAGGCGTTCTTCGAGAGGCTGGGCGGCAACAGTTTCCTCGACGCACTGGCTGCCAGCATGCGGGACAACTACGACTACGTGCTGATCGACAGCCGTACCGGTGTCAGCGACGGTGCGGGCATCTGCACCGTCCGGCTGCCCGACGTTGTGGTCACCTCCTTCACGCTCAACGACCAGAGCATCGACGGAGCTGCCGGGGTCACCCGCTCCATCATCCGGCAGCGTGGCGACCGACCCATCCGGATCCTGCCGGTGCCGATGCGGGTGGACAACGCCGAGCAGCTCAAGTTGGAGGCCGGACGGGACCACGCGCGTCGCCGCTTCGCGCCTCTGCTACCCCGGACCTCGGTCGAGGAGAGCGACCGGTACTGGGGCGAGATCGAGATCCCCTACCTGCCCTATTACGCGTACGAGGAGATCCTGGCGGGGTTCGGCGACCGGGCCCACCATGAGGGCACGCTGCTCGCCGCCTACGAGCGGCTGACCAAGGCGATCACCGAGGACGCGGTCGACAGCCTGCCCGCCATGTTGGATCGGCTGCGCCGTCAGTGGCTGGCCAAGTTCGAGCGGCAACGTATCTCCGCCGAGACCCCGGACGTGTTCGTCAGCTACGTGTCCCTCGATCGGTCCTGGGCCGAATGGGTCCGCGATGAGCTCCGGTCGGCTGGCCTTCGTACGGTGATGCGAGAGGTCGACTTTCCGGCCAGCCCGGGCGGGCTCACATCATCAGCCATCGGTTTCAAGGACGCGGCCCGGCTGGTGGTGCTGCTGTCCCAGGAATACATGCAGTCGCCGAACGCCGGCGAGTTGTGGTCCGAGGCCACCACCTACGAGTCAGGCAGCGGCGGCAACTTCCTGGTGCCCGTCCGGCTGGACAATTCCCGGGCGCCGACGGCGTTCCTGGAGCGAGTTCCGGTCGACCTGGTGGGTGCCACACAGGACGAGGCGGTGGCCCGGCTGCTCGATGCCCTGGATCATCCCGCACGCCCGGCGATCGACCCGGAGGGGGCCGGGCAACGCCGGCGGTTCCCCGGCAACGAACCGCCGGTATGGCGGGTGCCGTTGCCGCGCAACGTCCAGTTCGTGGGCCGCAGCCCGCTCCTGGAGGAGATGCGCGACTGGCTGTCGTCGGCCGAGGCCGGGCACACCCCGCTCGCACTCCAGGGTCTGGGTGGCGTCGGCAAGAGCCAGATCGCTCTTGAGTACGCCTACCGCTTCCGCGCCGAGTACGACGTCGTCTGGTGGATCTCCGCACAACAACCGAGCGTCATGCGGCTCGCTCTGGCCTCGCTCGCCGACCGGCTGGCGGACACCTCGGACACACCACTCGGAGGTAACGTCGCCGAGCGGGTCCAGTGGGTGCTGGACGCCCTGCGCCGGGGCGATCCCTTCCGCCGGTGGTTGTTGGTCCTCGACAACGCCGACGACCCCGCCGAGTTGCACGACCTGATGCCGCAGGGGCTCGGCCACGTGCTCGTCACCACGCGCAACCACCTCTGGGCACGGCACGCCCGGAGCTTCGAGGTGGGTGCCTTCGACCGCGCGGAGAGCACCGCATTGTTGCGTCGGCGAATACCACGCCTGCCCCTGTCCGATGCCGAGCTGGTCGCTGAGCGCCTGGGCGACCTGCCGCTCGCCGTCGAGCAGGCCGGAGCCTGGCTCGCCACCACCGGCGAATCGGCCGACCAGTATCTGCGGCGACTACGCCGGTATCTGCCAGGCATGCTCTCCGACGAGCTCCCCACCGACTATCAGCAGACCGGCGCGGAGCCCTGGCTCGTCTCACTCGAGAGCCTGCGGGAGCGCAACCCGGCGGCGGCGAAGTTGCTGGAGGTCTGCGCCTTCTTCGCCGCCGAGCCGATCCCGATGTCGCTGCTCTACGACGACAGTTTCATAAACGTGCTTCTCCCCTACGATCCCTCGGTACGGGATCCCCTGCTCATGGGGCGCGCGCTGCGGGATGTCGGCCGGTACGCGCTGGCGCGAATCGACAGCGTGCGCGCTGGCGGGCGCGGCCGTACGCCAGACCATGGTGACGACGGCAATCAGGCCAGCCTCCGCATGCACCCACTGGTGCAGGAGCTGATCCGGGAGTCGCTGCCCGACGAGGAGAAGGCCGCGAACCGGCGGCACGTCCACACGATCCTCGCCGCCGTCAACCCGAAGGACCCCGACCAGCCTCGCAACTGGTCCAGATATGCGGACCTGTGGCCACACCTGCTGCCGTCGAAGACTCTCAATTCACCCCAGCCGGAGGTCCGACAGCTGTTGCTGGACGTGGCCCGTTACATGTGGAGTCGGGTCGACTTCGCCACCTGCTCCGAGCTGGCCGGGAAGGCAATCGAGGTGTGGCAGGCGGAGCATGGCGCCGATGACCCGCCAACCCAGATGATGCGCTTCCACCTCGCCAATGCACTCCGACTCGAGGCGCAGTACCAGGCCGCGTACGACATCGATCAGGACGTGTACCAACGGCTGTCCAGCACCCTTGGCGAGAGCCACGAGTACACCGTGATCGTGGCGGGCAGCCTCGCCGCCGATCTGCGCGCGCTCGGTTTCTTCGAGCGGGCGCGTGAGTTGGACACCCGCACGGAGGAACTGGCCCGTGAAGTGTTCGGCGAGGAGCACCACCGGGCGTTGATAGCCGCGCACAACCTGGCCCTCTCGCTCCGTCTGGTCGGCGATCTGCGCGGGGCGTTGCGGCTCAACGAACGCACCCTGGCCCGTCGCCGCGAGGCGCTTGGCCCGATGCACCCGTACACCCTCTTCTCCGAAGGGCAGTACGGCCGCGACCTGCGCGACACCGGCGACCTCACCGAGTCGCGCCGGGTCCTGGAGTCAGCGGTGGAGGCAGACCGGCAGGTGCTCGGCGACGAGGACGGCGAGACCCTGCGAGTGATCAAGAACTACGCGGTGACCCTGCGGAAGATGGGTGAGTTGGAACGGGCCTACGGGTTGAGCGCGGACGTGCTGGTCCGTTCCCGTCGGCGGCTCGGCCCCGATCATCCGGACGTGCAGGCCTGCGCGATGAACCTGGCCTGTGACGAGTCCGCACTGGAAGACGACGCGGGGGCGCTTCGCCGGGCGCGTCCGGTGTACCGGTGGTACCGGGACGCGATGGGCGAGGACCACCTGTTCACCCTGGCGTACGGCAACAATCTGGCCATCTTCCTCCGGAAGGCCGGCGATCTGGAGGCGGCCTTCGCGTTGTCCGACGAGGTCGTCAACCGGTTCACCGAACGGGTCGGCGCCGACCATCCCTACACCCTGGCCGCGAACATCAACCTCGCCAACTGTTGGTACGGGCGTCGGGAGTTCGCCGCTGCCCTCGCCGCCGACCAGGATTGTTACGACCGGGCGCAGTACATCCTCGGCCCGTCGCATCCGGACACGCTCGCGGTGGCGAACAACCTGGCCACCAGTCTGAGCGTCGCCGGGGACCACCGAGGTGCCCGCGCTCTGCGCGATTCGGTAATGCCCTTCTTCCGCCGGGTGCTGGGGGACAGCCACCCGAACACCATCGCCCTGGTCGAGGCGAACCGCCTCAACTGCGATCTGGAACCGCCCCCGACGTAACCGACGTCGCTTCGTCGGGACCCGCTGCCGCCACACAGGTGACCGGGGTCAGCCACCGGGCCAGGTCCAAAGGGTCGTCCGGGTGCCCTGCCGCGCGCAGCTGTCGGTATACCGCCCGGCACAGCTCCGGGTCGGCGCCGGGGGTTCTCTGCGCCGCCGTCAGCCGCTGCTCCGCCAGAGCCAGTCCGACCCAGGCGGAGAGCAGCTCCGGGTCGGCGCACACCTGTCCGCGATAGCTGTCGCGGGCGGCAAGGTCGTCCCCGGCGGCCAGGGCCAGGTCACCGGCGGACGCCATGGGCAGTGCGTCGACGAGGCGTTCCGCGCCGGTGCGCAGCCGCATGAACCGCTCCGGATCGCTCAACCGCAGCCGAACCAGGTCTAGCCGTGGGCTGAGGCTCAGCCATCGACCGTCGGCCGGTTCCACCCGGAGCGTGACGGTGGCAGCCGGGCACGGCAGGCCGGCTGTGCGGGCTGCGGCGAGCTGGTGGACGGCGTCCGGGTCTGGCCGACGGTTCCGCAGTCGCCATACCGTCCAGTGGTCCTCGGCGGCTTCCCTGGCGAGCTCGGCCGCCCCCGGGTCGACCGGCTCCCTCCAATCGTCGATGACCCGCCGCAGGCCGGCGACGAATTCGCGGCCGGCTGCGGTCAGACGGCCGAACGACTCGATGTCCGCGCAGGTGCGGGACACGCGGTCACGCCAGCGAGCGAACTCCACCTCGGCCATCCGGGCCGGGCCGCCGCTGCGCAACGCACGACGCCCCCGCCAGAACTCGGTCACCGCGATGAAGGCGTAGACGCCCTGGAGGACGGCGCCGATGGGACGCGGATCGTCGCGCCAGGGGGCGTAGTAGTAGCGATGGTCGTCGTCGTAGAGGGGCTCGACGTCGATCGTCGCACCGAGCTTCGCGTGCTGGAACTCGTGCAGCAGGCCGAGCGCGAACGCTTCCCCGTCGATCGGACGGGTCATCGAGACCGACCCGAAGGCGTCCATGCTGGTGACGTTGACCCCGGCGCTGACCGAATCGGCCAGCAGCGGTACGAGGCAGCGGAGGCCCTCGGCGATCGCCTCGGCGTGCCGAGGGTGATGGCGTACCAGTATCGGCCACGCGTCGTCGAGCAGCCGTTGCCAATCGGCAACCTCGACGGGTGTGAGCCGGTTCGCGGCGCAGAGCTGGTGCCGGTCCCGGTACGGGTCGAGATCGTCGAGAGTGATCCGCAGCGTCAGCCCGTCGGCGCTGCTGCACAGTCGGTGCAGGCCGGACCAGTCGTCGGTCTCCGCACCCGGCCCGGCGTCCGGCGGAGGAACCAGCGACACCGTGACCGGCCCGACCAGGAGCTGCGATCCCACCCGTGAGATCGTCACCCGTCGCGCGTCTCCCACGCGCGCCAGCCCGAGCGTGGGCAGGTAGACGACTCCGTCGCGCGGCGTGACGCTGAGTTCGAAGTCCATTCCGGCCCGAAGGGCCGCCACCGCGGCGATCGACCCGAGCGGGGTCAGCTCGGCTTCGACGGGCCACTCGGCTGCGGCCTCCACCACCAACCCGCCGGTCGTCCGGCCGACTGCCGCGGCGGACGTCGAACCGGACGGCTTCGGCGTACGCAGTCGCCGCAGCGCGGTGGCCAACCAGGCACCGGTGTGCGGCAGGGCCAGCACCGCCGGCCCTGCCTCGGGCGACCGGTCAGCCGCCGCGGCCCACAGCGCGAAGTGTCGGGCGGTCTCCTCCGAATCGGCCGTGTCGAGGAGCGCGCGCAGCTGAAGCATGCGTTTGCTCACCTGACCCTCACGCAGCAGACGGATCGTCCGCCGGTCACCGAGGCCAGCCGCGAGCGCCGCAAGGTCGTCGGGGGCAAGCCGGTGGTAGCCCGTCACGACCGCTCCCGGGGCAGGGCCGACAGGTCCGCTCGCAGGCGTCGTTCCACGTGGGCGATGAGCAGCAGAAGATCGGGGCAGTAGACGGACGGGTTGGTGAAGCTCCCCTCCCGGTACCGATGGGCATAGTTGCCGGCACCGCAGACCCGGTGCACCGGGCACGCTCGGCAGGACACGGCGAGCGCCTCAACTCCCAGCTGACGGGCGACGACGGCGGGGTGCCGCAGCACATCGTCAAGGGAGTCGGTGAAGACGGTCAGGTCGGTGCCGACCGCCCCGGGGTAGGTGGAGCGCAGAGTGTCGACCTGCTCGTACGCCCCGTCGGTGTTGATTACCACGGCCGCCACCGGGCTCAGTCCGAGGGACTCCGTTCGGCTCCGCCCTCCGAACAGCAGATTGATCAGCTCCTCGAAGAGACGCACCCGGGTCAGCCGGGGTGAGGTGTCATACCAGGCATCGAAGGCGGCCGCCAACCAGGTGCCGTACGGGCTCGGGCCCTCACCTCGCCGTGGCGGCGCCTCCCAGTTGGCGTGCGGGAGCAGGAAGTCCACCATCGGCGGCCGGTACGACACCAGCGTCTCGTAGGTCTGTCGGGGATCGGCGGCGAGGTCCACAACGCAGAGCACACCCGCGTACGAGTCGGGCCGCTCGGCGAGCAGGCGCAGGGCACTGTCGACTTCTTCGTAGCTGCTGCGGCCCGACGCGTACCGCCGATGCCGGTCGTTCGACGTCCGATCTCCGTCCAGACTCACGCCCACCCGCACCCGGGCGTCGGCCAGCAGGGAGAGGGCGCGTGGAGTCAGCAGGGTGCCGTTGGTCTGCACGCTGACCTGGGCCTGCGACGGTGCGACCGCCTCCCGGAGTCGGTCCGCCATCCGGACCAGGTTGGGAGCGCCGACCAGGAGCGGTTCGCCGCCATGCAGGACGATCCGCACATCGGCCTGGTCGTGGGCGCGAACGTGTTCGCCTATCCGCTGGCAGGTGTGGTCGAAGATCGCCGGGGCCATCAGCAGGGGGTCGGCGAGGGCGCTGCGGTCCGCCAGTTCGTACATGTAGCAGTAGTCGCAGGCCAGGTTGCACCTGCTGTGGACCTTGAGGATGAACTCCGAGAACGGGACGGGCCGCGGGCGGGCGGCGACGCCGCCCTCGGCTACCCTGACGGCCCCCGCCATGCCGCGCCCGCCGCCTGGCATCCTCACATCGCCGAATTCCACCCGGCGACCGCCTCCTGTGGGCGGTCGATCTCGTCGAGGATTCGGCGTAGCGAGTGGGCGAACACCGACTGGTCCAACTCCTGAAGATCAGCCAGGCTCACGTCACTGAGATCCACGAGGGTGCCCTGCGGTGCGCCATCGGTCGTATCCATCATGATCCGTCCACCCGCGAGAAGGACTCGCGCCCGAGTGAGCAATGAATTGTACGGAAACCGCCGGGCCGAGACCCGTCACGTAACGCCGACCCCGCCGACGAACCGGGTTATCCTAGCGGCCTCCCGCTGATTGCGCGGTGGGTCGGGCGGGTCATCCGGTTCAACGCCACAGTGCGGTCCGCAGACATTGTTCTCGGCCATCCGGCCATCCAAAATCCGGCGTCCGGGCGGGAAGCATCATCGATCCGGTGAGCGGCTCCGACGACACGTCGGATCAACCCCGGCCGCAGCGCCGGCAGGCTCCGCGCCGACGCATGTGGTACGCGTAGGTGGCCGCGCCGAGCGCCACGCCCCACAGCGGCCAGAGCCGCGCCGGGCCTCCGGCCACGTCGATCTCCTGCCAGAACTCGGGTTGGCCGAGCAGCCCCAGGCTGGCCGCGGTCACCGCGATGGCGACCAGGGTGGCCGGCACCACGGCCAGCTTCACCGGCACCCGACGGCCGGCGAGGCCGATCATCCAGCGCGGAAACCGCTCGCCCCAGCCCTGCACCAGCCCGAGGGTGAGGATCGCGCCGACGGTGGCGAACGCGCCCAGCCCGAGCCCGGCCCAGACCAGCCCGGTGTCCTGCATGTCGGTCAGGAACTCCCGGGAGATGCCCAGCGGGATGCCGACCGCCCAGGCGAACCGGGTCACCGCGTACGTCAGCGGGATGACCACGGCGATGCCGGTGGCCCACCGGCCCCAGCGCGCGGCGGAGGCCGGGGTGGTCCACCCCCGGCCGGTGTCACCGCGACCGCAGCCGACGCACGCCGCCGCGGTGCGGCGCTGCCAGGTGAGCACCGCCCCGGCCAGCAGCAGCCCGCCGACCAACGCGGCGAACCGGACGAACAGCGCCCAGGTGAAGACGTCGGAGTAGTCCACCGGCGGCCACTCGAACGGCGCCCCGACGATCAGGATCGGCAGGTAGCCGAGGATGAGCAGCACACGCGTGTCCGGGACGACAAGGGCGAGGACGACCGCCACGGCCCAGCCGTAACCGAGGAGCAGCGCTCGCAGCGGGCCGGGCGGGCGGCCGGACGGACGGGTCATGGCCAGCGCGACCACGGCCGCGGTCAGGAGCACGCCGGCGAAGAGCGAGGTGGCCAGCTCCACCGGCACCAGGTGCAGCAGGTTGTCGTCACCGCCGCGCGGTTCGTTCGCGCCGAGCGGGTAGCCGGCGCCGGTGAGCACGCTGATCAGGGCGAGTACGCCCCACAGGCCCAGCCAGCCGGCGGCCAGCGGGGCGAACCGGTCGGGCCAGCGGGAGTCGGAACGGGGCGGGGAGCCGGTGATCGTCGTCATACCCACAGCCTCGACCGATGTCCGGCCGGTTCCCTCCCGGCCGGCGGTGAAGCCGCTCCCCCGGTGGAGGGACCGATCAGCCGGACGGGGTGACGAAGCCGGACTCGTAGGCGGCGATGACCGCCTGGGTGCGGTCGCGGGCGCCCAGCTTGGCCAGCACGTTGCCGACGTGCGTCTTGACGGTCTCCACCCCGACCACCAGGTGGGCGGCGATCTCCGGGTTGGACCGGCCGGTGGTCATCAACCGCAGCACCTCGGCCTCCCGCTCGGTGAGTCGGGCGGCGCGCAGCTGGTCGCCGCCGGCCGGCCCGTACGCCCCGACGAGCTGACGGATCGCCGCCGGGAAGAGCAGCGACTCCCCCGCCGCGACCACCCGCACGGCCTCCACCACCTCGGCGGGCCGGGCCCGTTTGAGCAGGAAGCCGGACGCGCCCGCGCGCAGCGCCTCGTAGACGTACTCGTCGTTGGCGAACGTGGTGACCACCAGCACCCGGGGCGGGTCGGCGGAGGTGGCCAGCAGGTGCCGGGTGGCCTGAATGCCGTCGATGCTGGGCATCCGCACGTCCATCAGCACCACGTCCGGCCGGTGCCGGGCGACCAGCGGCGGCACCTCGGCGCCGTCGGCGGCCTCGGCGAGCACCCGCAGGTCGGGTTGGGCGTCGATGATGGCGCGCAGCCCCACCCGGATCAACTCGTCGTCGTCGACGATCAGCACCCCAGTGGTCATGTCGCCTCCTCGTAGGGCAGACGGGCCCGGATCAGCCAACGGTCACCGTCCGGCCCCACGGTGATCCCGCCACCGAGCAGCAGCACCCGCTCCCGCATGCCGTCCAGGCCGCGACCGCCGCGCCCCGGATGCGCCCGGTCGGGGCAGCGCACCTCGTTGACCAGCTCCAACTCCAGTGCCCCCGGGTGCAGGTCCAGCCGCAGCGTCACCGGCCCCGCACCGTAGCGGGCGGCGTTGGTCAGGCCCTCCTGGACGATCCGGTAGCCCTCCCGGGAGACCGCCGCGGGCACCCGCGCCGGGTCGCCGACGCGGTGTGCGTGCACCGCCAGCCCGGCCGCGCGGGCGTCGGTGACCAACCGGTCCAGGTCGGCGAGGGTACGCTGCGGCGCCACCACGGGCCTACCGTTCCCGGCCTCCCGGAGCAGCCCGAGCACATGGTCCAGTTCGTCCATCGCGGTCCGTCCGGTCTCCTCGATGGCGGTGAGCGCCCGCCGGACGAACTCCCGGTCGGTGTCGAGGACCTCGCGGGCCGCTCCGGCCTGGAGGGTGGCCACGGTCAGCGCGTGGCCGATCGAGTCGTGCAACTCCCGGGCCAGTCGGTTGCGTTCGGCGAGCCGGGTGGCCTGCACCTCCAGGGCGGCGATCCGCTCCGCCTGCGCGGGGCCGAGCAGCACCGGCGCCATCAGACCGGCGAGCGCGCCGAGCCCGGCGACGGCGTAGCCGAGGCCGACAAGCAGCGCCACTCCACTCACGGTCAGCCAGCCGCTGTCCCGCCCGTCCAGCGGCCCGAACTGCCCCTCGCTGGTCAACTCGGTGCCGACGCCGAACTGCTGGGCGATGAAGGCCAACGCCAACGGCAGGGCGCCGAACAGCGCGGTCATCACCAGCGCACCGACGATGAGGTGGGTGGCGATCCAGAGCGCACTGCGCAGTCGGGTCTCCCGGTCGCCGCGATGCCCCAGCGCCGGCTCGGGCAGGTCGACGCCGAGCAATCTCCGTACGGCGGCGATCTCCAGGGCCCGGCTGCCGTCCAACAGCAGCGGCACCACGGCGATCAGCACCGCGATCACCAGCAGCGCGTACGTCAGTGAGCGGGGGATCGCCGAGTCGGCGAACAGTTCGACGAAGGTCACCACGAGCAGCCCGTACGGCAGCGCCAGCACGCCACCGAGCAGCAGGAACACGCCGCGTCGCCAGGTGGTGCCGGCGACCAGCGGGGCCAGCGCCGTTCGGGGGGTCACTCCGTCATTCTGCTGCCGGGGCCGGTTCGGCGACTCCCCCGCGCCGGGGAGATCTCAGCGGTGGTCGGCCACGTACTGCTGGGGGTCCTTGTCGCGGAACGGCAGGTTACGGCCGTTCTTGTGCTCGCCGTAGAAGGTCAGCCAGCGTTGGCCCAGCTCGGCGCGGAGTTCGGTGCTGGCGTGCCGGCGGAAGTCGGGCAGCGCCTCGTCCTCCTCCTCGGCGAGGTGCTCGCTGTTCTCCCGGCGGGCCGTGCCGACCGCTTCCCACCACTGGTCCGAGCCGACCGGGTGCAGCTTCGCCTCGGCGATGGCATCGCGGATCTTGTTGTGGTCGCCGATCGCGTCGGCGGTCTCGTCCTCGCCGTCGTCGCCGTGCTTGACCAGGTGCGGGTAGAGGATCGCCTCCTCCGCCTCGGCGTGGATGTCCAGGTGCAGGGCGAGGGCGTCCCAGATGGCGAGCATCTCCTGCTCGTCGCGGGCGTCGTCGAGGCGGGCGAAGCCACGCCGGAAGGCGGCGTGGTCGTCCAGGATCAGTGCGGTGATGTCGTCCACTGTGCTCACTTTCCGGTGGTGTTGGCGAACCGGGCACGCAGCATCGCCGGCATCGCGGCGAGTCCGGTGACCGGTCGGAAGCGTTTGGCGGCCTCGACCAGCGCCGCGTACTCGTCGTCGGCGAGGTCGATGTCCGCGGCGGCGGCGTTGCGTTCCATCTGCTCGACTCCGGACGCGCCGGGGATGGCGAGCACGTTCGGGTGGCGCAGCAGGTAGGCGAGGGCGATCTGACTGGGGGTGGCGTCGTGGGCGTCGGCCACCTGGCGCAGGGTGTCGATCAGGACCGCGCCGCGTTCCAGGTTCTCCGGCAGGAAGTACGGGTTGGCCCGCCGGACCGCGCCGCTCGGCGGGTTCTTCGCGTCGTAGCGGCCGGAGAGGAAGCCCTGCGCCAGCGGGCTGTACGCGATGACCACCCGCCCGGCCTGCCGCGCGTACGGCAGCAGGTCCTGCTCGGGGGCACGGTCCAGCATGCTGTAGCGGACCTGGTTGCTGAGCACCCGCCGGCCGAGCGCCGCCTCGGCGACCTGCCAGCGGCGCAGCCCGTAGTTGCTCACGCCCACCTCGCCGACCAGCCCGACGTCCTGCAGCACCCGCATGCCGCGCATGGTGGTGTGGTCGGCGACGAGCGGGTTGGGTTGATGCACCTGGTAGAGGTCGATGCGGGTGACGCCGAGCCGGGCCGCCGAGGCGACCGCCCGTTGCTGCACCACCGCCGCCACCGGCAGGACCGGCAGGATCTTGCTGGCGACCACCACCCTGGGCCGGTCGTCGCCCAGGGCGCCGCCGAGGATCCGTTCGCTGCGCCCGAAGCCATAGATCTCCGCGGTGTCGAAGACCGTCACGCCCAGCTCGACGGCCCGCCGGACGATCTGCGCGGCCCGCTTCTCGAAGTCCGGGCCGTAGCCCCACTCGCGGGAGCCGAACTGCCAGGTGCCCAACCCGATCCTGGACAACGGTTTGGGGGTGTCGAGCGCAATGAAACGCATGGCGTCGAAACTACCCCGCTGTCCTGATTCGCACGCGTGATCCGGGGTTCCACGGGCCGGAGCTACGCTCATGATCGTGACCTACCTCGCCGCGGATGACCGCTACGACACCATGACCTACCGGCGCAGCGGACGCAGTGGCCTGCGACTGCCCGCCGTCTCCCTCGGGCTCTGGCACAACTTCGGTCCGGACCGCCCATTCGAACGGCAGCGCGACATCGTCCGGCGCGCCTTCGACCTGGGGGTCACCCACTTCGACCTGGCCAACAACTACGGGCCGCCGCCCGGTTCGGCGGAGGAGAACTTCGGCCGGCTGCTCGCCACCGACCTGAGGGCCTACCGGGACGAGCTGGTCATCTCCAGCAAGGCCGGCTACCTCATGTGGCCCGGCCCGTACGGCGAGTGGGGCTCGCGCAAGAACCTGATCTCGTCGCTGGACCAGTCGCTGGGCCGGATGGGGCTGGACTACGTCGACATCTTCTACTCGCACCGGTTCGACCCGGAGACCCCGCTCGAAGAGACGATGGGCGCGCTGGACGCCGCCGTCCGCTCCGGCAAGGCGCTCTACGTGGGCATCTCGAACTACAACTCCGAGCAGACGGCACGGGCCGCCGCGATCCTGCGCGACCTGGGCACACCGCTGCTGATCAACCAGCCGTCGTACTCGATGCTCAACCGCTGGACCGAGTCCGACGGCCTGCTCGACACGCTGGAGCAGGTCGGGGCGGGTTGCATCGCGTACAGTCCGCTGGCCCAGGGCCTGCTGACCGACCGTTACCTGGGCGGCATCCCGGACGACTCGCGGGTGCGCACGAGTGTCTTCCTCAACGAGAGCGACCTCAGCGAGGAGAAGATGGCCACCATCCGCGGGCTCGGCGCGGTCGCCGAGCGGCGCGGTCAGTCCCTCGCTCAGCTCGCGCTCGCCTGGGCGCTGCGTGACCCACGGATGACCAGCCTGATCATCGGGGCGAGCAGCGTCGGGCAGTTGGAGACGAACATCGCCGCGCTGGACAACCTCGACTTCACCGCCGAGGAACTGGCCGAGATCGACGGTCTGCTGCGCTGATCCGCGCGGGCGGGGCCGGATCACCAGATCCGGCCCCGCCCGACCGGTTGGTCGCGGTCACCGTCTTCCGTCGAGGGCGGCCGCGGCGCGATCGGCGCGATAGCCCAGGTAGGCCAGGTAGGGCACGGCGAGCAGGGCGAGCACCAGCACGGCCGCGATCACCGGCGGGTCCCCGTAGGCGGCCCCGAGCAGGATCGGCAGCGGGGAGGCGACCGCCAGCAGGATGCCCGTGCGGCGCAGGGGCCGGGCGACCCGTTGGTGCGCCGCGTGCCAGTGCTCGGCCGAGCGCATCGTCGCCGGCGTCCGCACCCCGGGGCTGCGGTTTCTGTTCACCGTGGGTCGCAGTGCGACCCGGGAGGTGAACACCACGAGCCAACCGAGGAACGCGTAGACCGCCGTCACAAATGCCCCGGCTAACACCCTGGCACCTCCCCACCCATCGCTCAGGATCATTCTAGGTGGCGGGGAATCCCCAGGGTGGGTGCGGCGTTTCGATACTCGGAACCGCTGGAACCAAGGAGGCAGACATGAAGGTACGTAGCTCGTTGCGTGCGCTGAAGCAGAAGCCGGGTTCGGTGGTGGTCCGCCGTCGTGGCCGGGTGGTCGTGGTGAACCGCGCGAACCCGCAGTGGAAGAGCCGCCAGGGCTGATAACCCCCTTATCGGACATAGTGCAGTGCACGCCCCGACCGGGTCACTTCCGGTCGGGGCGTTCTGTCATTCGCAGATGGCCCCACGACGGACGCCCTCGGTGCGGCAGCGACGGCACAGCCCGTCGACTAGGGTCCGGAAGACCGCCCCGACGAGGAGGAACCCGTGTTCATCTTGGAACTGGCCTTCGGCGACGAACCCGACCGGCTTGCCGCTCGGCCCGCGCACCGGGAACGTCTCCAGGCCCTGCGTCAGGAGGGTCGCCTGGCCATGGCCGGGCCGTTCCCCGACGACTCCGGCGCGCTCCTGATCTTCGATGTCCCGGATGCCGAGGCGTTCGCCGCGGTCGTCGCCGAGGACCCCTACTACCGCACGCCTGGAGTAACGATCGTCCGCCAGCAGGAGTGGTCGCCGATCGTCCGCTAGGCCATCGGCGAGCGGACGGGTGGGGACGAAAGAAGCGGCCCGGTTGATGATCATCAACCGGGCCGCTGCCCTTGGTGGCTTGACCCCCCTGCTTCGGATTCAGCCCTTGATCAGGGAGCGAGGCTAGGATCCGTCACAGTAAGCCGAGTCGCTGTCCCGGCCCCAGTCTTCGCCGTTCGGCCCGTAGACATTGACGTAGAGGCTGTAATCTCCACCCCCGTATGACTCGTGCTCGTCCACCCGGGTGCTCCAGAAACCGATACTACTGGTGGTCAACCAGAAGTCGGTTCGTGTCCACAGTTCGTTGTTTTCCCACACCCTGAGCTGGACCTTGATGCGCACGCCGTCCCCACCGGCGATCCCGAAGGCGCTGGACTCCACCGCCGTCCACCCGACCGGAATGCCTCTGATAGAGGTGTAGTAGTCGGTGCAGTTCACGTCTGCGTAGACGTCAGGTATCCGGAAGCTGGCCGTGTTTGTCGGAGAGCTCTCTCCGGCCATGTTCTCTGCCACAACCTTGAACTCGTAGCGGTCACCGCCGATCAGGTACGGCACGTACACCGAGGTGGTGGTCAGAAATCCGGCCGCGGTGCTCCAGCCGCCACCCCGGGTCACGTTACGCATGTAAACCCGGTAGTAGATCCGCGGCGTCGGACTGGCAAACCAGGTCAACGTGACGGCGTTCTTACCAACAGTGCCTCGGAGGGTATATGGAGCCTGCGGTATTGGAGGCCAAGGCCGGGCGGAGGCAACGTTCGTGGGCGCCGAGTCACCGCTGAGGTTCGTCGCCCGGATCCGGAACTCGTACGTCGTCCCATTGAAAAGCAGATTCATCGTGTCCGAACAGC
>NZ_JBEZGL010000013.1:0-49018 GCF_040649915.1 Micromonospora sp. NPDC048839 | reverse complement strand
GCCCTTGGCCCGCGACTCGATCCAGTAGGACACGTTCGGCGTCGAGCTGGCCGACCACCTCAGGGTCACCCTGCCGTCGCCCGCCGAAGCGCTCAAGTTCGTCGGTGCCTGCGGGAATGGTGGCATCGGCCGCGCCGATGCCACGTTCGTGGGCGCCGAGTCACCGCTGAGGTTCGTCGCCCGGATCCGGAACTCGTACGTCGTCCCATTGAAAAGCAGATTCATCGTGTCCGAACAGCAGCCAATCGACACCGGCAACCTGGACCAACTGCCGCCCTTGGCCCGCGACTCGATCCAGTAGGACACGTTCGGCGTCGAGCTGGCCGACCACCTCAGGGTCACCCTGCCGTCGCCCGCCGAAGCGCTCAAGCTCGTCGGTGCCTGCGGGAATGGTGGCATCGGCCGCGCCGACGCCACGTTCGAGGCCGCCGAGTCACCGGCGAAGTTCGAGGCGGTGACCTTGAACTCATAGGTGTGCCCGTTGCTCAGGTAGCTCGTGGTCACGTTGGTCCCAGAGACGGGTAGCGAGAGTTTCTGCCACGACTGATTGGCGGTCTTGTCCCGCTGGTAGATGTTGTAGATAGCCCCTGTGGTCGGACTAGCCGTCCATCTCAGCGTTACCCGGCCGTCGCCCGCGGTGGCGGAGAGTCCGGTCGGAGCCCCGGGCAGTCCACCACGTGCCGTAACCGTCACCGCGTTCGAGGCTGGTCCCTGACCCCCCTGGTTCTCGGCTGTCACCTTGAACTCGTAGGCGTGGTTGTGGACCAGCAGGCCGACAGAAGCTTTGGTCTCCTCTGTCGGGTAGGGGAGCTTGCTGAATGCCTCACCGGCCGTCACATCCCGACGGTAGATCCAGTAGAGGTAGCCCTCCGGTCCTGGCGCGTCCCAGTCGAGATCGATGGTGCCGTCGCCGGCGGTAGCACCGCGCAGGTTTGACGGAGCGCGTGGCGGGCTGTAGCGCGAGGTGGCGGAGGCGACAGCGGATTGCGCGCCGGCACCTGCCGCATTCGTCGCCGCCAACTTGAACTCATAGACGTGGTTGTGACTGAGCAGGCTGGCGGTCCACGTACAGCAGCTGGTGATCGGCACCGGCAGCTTGGTGAAACCCTGCCCGAGGCTGACGTCCCGCTGGTAGACGTCGAACCAGAGGCTGTCACCGGGCGGCGACGTCCAGTTGAGCTTGATGTCGCCATTGGACAAAGCCGTGGCTGCGAGTCCGGTGACCTGGCCGGGCAGCGCCGGCATCGGCTTGGCGGTCACCCGATTCGACGGTACGGACTCCCCGCCTTGGCTGGTTGTCGTCACCATGAACTCGTACGTGTGCCCGTTGGCCAGGTAACCAGCCGTGAAGGTGCAACAGGTGGTGACCGGCAGTTCCAGTGTGGTGAACTCGGTTTCGCCGAGGGTCACGTCTCGCTGGTGGATCAGGTACCAGACGTTGGCGGTGGCGCTCGCTGTCCAGTTCAGCACCACTCGTCCGTCCTCCGCTGCGGCGCGGAGATTGGTCGGTGGTGCTGGTTTTGGATAGGTCGAGGTTGCTCGGGCCGGTGCAGATGCCTGGCCCTCGCCGCCCTGGTGGCTACCACTGACCTTGAACTCGTACTCGTGCCCGTGGAGCAGTAGGCCAGCGTTGAACGTGCAGCAGGTGCTGATCGGAATTTCCAGCCGGGTGAAGTCGGTCTCGCCTGTCGTGACGTCGCGCTGGTAGATCCAGTACGAGATGTCGGTGCCAAGGGAGTTCCAGGCCAAAGCGATCGACCCATCGGATTTTGAGGTTGCCGTCAGACCCGTCGGCGCCGGCGGTCCGACACGATCGGTCGTCGCACGGGCGATGTTGGACTCCGGGCCGGTGCCGGCGCTGTTGGCCGCGGCTACTCTGAATTCGTACAGGTGGCCTTCCAGCAGGTTCTGCGCGACGGCGGTGGTCCCGTCGAAGACCGGAGAGGGCCAGCGCACGAAGTTGGCCTCACCCGTGGTCACATCCCTTGACGAAACCAAGTAGTGCGCGTTCTCCTCAGCCACCGGATCCCACTTCAACGCGATTGTTCCATCGTCCATCGCCGTTGCCGTCAAGTTAGCAGGTGCGGTGGCCGGTGGCCGTTCGACGTACAGCAGAAGGTTTGGGGATCCGGTGCCGGCGCCGGCCAACTTGTCCTTGCTCGCCGCTCCGACAAGCGCCTTCTTGACGTCGCTGGGGCTGTGGCCCGGGTGAGCCGAGAGCAGCATGGCAGCGGTACCCGAAACCTGCGGCACGGCAAAGGACGTACCATTTTTCGTCACAACTTCGGTGTCACTGAGAGATCCCGTGCTCTTAATGCCGACGCCCGGCGCGAACAGCGTCACACAGGTGCCCTTTCCACTGAAGTCCGCCACTCTATCGGTGGAATCGGTGGCACCGACCGTGATGACCGCGCTGTCCTTTGACGCTCGCGCTGGTGACTTACCGCACGCGTCCCCACCATGGTTGCCAGCGGCGGCGACCACCGTGAGTCCGTTGTCGGTGGCAAGCCGGGCCGCATCGTCGAGCACGTCGCTGGGTAACGCCCCCAGGCTCAGGTTCAGCACCGCGGGCTTCTTCCCCTCCGCATCATCGATAGCCCATTCGATCCCCTCGACAACGTTCAGGATGGGTGCCCGCCCGACCTTCCCCTCACCCGTGCAGGCGAACACCTTGACTGGAACGATCTTCGAGTCTTTCGCCACGCCATAGGTCGCGCTGCCGAGCGCTCCCGCGACCGGGGTGCCGTGGCTGTTATTGCAGTCAGGGGTATTGGTACTGCCGTCGAGTACGTTGAACCCGGTGGTCACGCGGCCACCGAATTCGTTGTGCGTGGCCCGAATGCCGGAGTCGACGACGTACGTCCGTACCGGACCGTCGTTCGGGTACTGATACTTCTGATCGAGCGGAAGGTCTCGCTGGTCGTCACGATCGAGGTGCCATGGCGGGTCGGCCTGTTCGCCGAAGACGTCGGCCATGGCGTCCTGTTCGACGTCGAGCACGTCCGGATGCGCGGCAAGGTTGACTGCCTGAGCCTCGGTGAGAGTTGCCCCGAAGCCTCGCATCGCCTTGGGCAGTACCGGGCCGAGAGTGCCGCCGGCCTGGGCGACGAGCTGCGTCGCGTAGCTGGTCAGCCGCTCCGGCAGCGCTGCCTCTTCCTTGAGCCGGACGATGTAGCTGCCGGGGATCGCGTCCGCGATGTTGGCATTTCCGATCACGTCGGCCGCCAGCTTGGTGCTCCGTGGTGTGATCGAGACGGTCGTGCTGTACGCCCCTTCACCGGAGCTGTTGACCGCAGTCACCTTGAACTCGTACTGGTGGCCGGGGATCAGCAGGCCCGCCCGCCCGCTCGTGGTGGTCGAGGCGACCGGCAGCCGGGCGAAGTGCGTCTGGCCTCCGGTGACGTCCCGCTGGTACAAGCGGTAGGAGGAGACGCCACTCACCGCCGACCACTTCAGGTCAGCGAAGTCGTCCTGCCCTGTCACGCTCAGCCCTGTGGGCGCGGCCGGAAGCCCGGTGCCCGGCGCCGGCGGTGGCCAGGCGATGTCCACGAAACGTGGACGGTAGAGGCGTGCATCAGCGATCGTGTCAGCGAACTTCAGACTGTTGACGTTGTAGGACATCAGCAGCTTGCCGGAGGTCGTCAGCTCCGGATGAAGTCGAGCGTCGTAAACGACTTTGGATGAACCGGGGGTTATTTCCGGGGCAGTGTAGAGCTGGATGGGGCCGGTGAAGGGCCCGGTCGGCGAGGTGGATCTGTATGCCACGATCTGCGGATCGAAGACCAGGTTGTTCTCGTGCGTGACTAAGAGATATTCCGAGCCAACTTTCTGCACGGAGTAGCTGGTGCCGACTCCACTGAGAAGCCGGCCCGCCGCCGTGTGATCGGACGACCACGCTGATCCGGTCCAGAACTGCCATGGGCTATCAAGATTCCCGGTGGCGACACGGGCGACATGGGCGAACTTCATCCGCCCCGGGGCGGTCGATGTCCCATAGATATAGGTATAGCTGCCGTCCGGCGTGATTGCGGCGCCCCAGTTCACGGTTTTGCCGACCGGCAACTCCTGCACCGAGCTCAAGGTCAGCGACGGCAGCGCGAACCTGGCCAGCGACACCCCGGTCAGGGCGAAGTCAAGGGGTGCCTGGCCGCTGCGCCGGTAGCGGTTGTAGATCACCCGCAGCTCGCCCGACTCGACCACTGCGTCGCCCACCCAGAAGAACTCGCCGGGTTGGCTCGGCACGACCAGCGCGTCCGGCAAGAGCGCGGTGCCGCTGTGCAGTGTCGCGCCGAGAGCGGTACCCGTCTGCACGACAGCAGAATTGTTGATCATCGGTGACTCGGCCGACCGGCTGCCGTCGGCGTTGACAGTTCCCAAGAAGGTGTCCGAGAAGAGCCAGACGACCCGACCGTCCGGCAAGGCGACCGAGGTTGTGCCGTCACCTCCGGTCCAGTGGTTGCCGGCGTCCCCATAGGCCTTGAACATTGCGTTCAGCTGTGCTGCCGTCATCGTCGAGACCGCCGCCCGTGCCGGCTCAGCCCAATACACAAAGCCGAGCATCATAAGAATTGCTATCGCTGCCGCCTGCCAGCCTCTAGCCTGCGTCGTCGGTCTTGAACGGTCAATGGTCCTCATCCGGGCTCCCCGTATTGACGTATTGACGTCGGCGTCAGCCGACAGCGCAGCAGACGTGAGCGGAACCTTGAGCTACGTCATGACGGTTGTCAAGATCTCCGTTCAAGGAAGCCTCGAACTGGCGGTATCGCGGTAGCCCAGATGAAGGCGGATCGCACAAAACCGGATTAGACCGGGTCGAACCCTGCACTTCACTCAATCGCTCACATCTGACAGTTCACGGTTTTCGGGACGAGATCACCGTGCTTTGCGAGTGACAGACGCCAGCACGATCTCCCAGGACCGGGCGCCGTGCGTCGTCGCGTCGAGAGGGGGCAGCACGAGAGCAATCGCGCGGTTAGAGTCTCGTCGATCACGGCTCGGTCTGACGACGACGGATGAGAAGGTGCGCCATGAAGCGGATGCCCGCGGGTTTGCTTGCGGCTGCCCTTGTTGCGGCGACGCTTGTCCTGCCGGCGTCAATTAGGCCGGCGCACGCGGCCGTTTCGCTCGTGTCGGATCCGGCGGCGCTGGTCAATCCAATGATCGGCACCCGGGCGGCCGCGGGAAAGGATTCCGGCAATACGTCGCCGGGACCGAGTATGCCCTTTGGGATGCTGCAGTGGGCACCGGACACGGCGCCCCGGGTGCCGGGTGGGGGCTACGACTACGCCGCTACCGCGATCTCCGGCTTCGGCGTCAACCGGATGAGCGGGGCCGGGTGTTTCGCCTACGGCAACCTGCCGTTCCTGCCCGTGACCGGCGCGCTGCCCAGCGACAAGGACAACGCGACGGTCGGCTTCTCGCACACGGGCGAGTCGGCGTCGGCGGGCTTCTACTCGGTGAACCTGGCCAACAGCGTTCGCGTCGAGCTGACGACGTCCGTCCGTTCAGCGCTCGGTCGGATCGCCTTCCCGGCCGGTCCGGCGGCGTCCCTTCTGGTGAAGGCGAGTGCGGGCGCCGGGACGTCGAACGCGACCGTGTCGGTGCCGAGCTCGACCGAGATCACCGGGACAGTGACCGACGGACGGTTCTGTACCAAGGACAACGACTACACGATGCACTACGCCGTCAGCTTCGACCGCGCCTTCACCAGCAACCAGAAGTGGGCGCCGAGGCCCTTCGTCACCGGCGACGGCGGTGTCGCCCTGACGTTCCCGAGCGGATCCGTCGTGCAGGCGAAGGTTGGTATCTCCTTCGTCAGTGTCGCGAACGCGCGGGCGAACCGTGACACCTTGAGCAGTTGGGATGTCACGACCGTCCGGACAGCGGCACGGGCCGCGTGGAATCAACTGCTGGGCCGGATGCGGATCGGTGGCGGCACCACCGACGAGCAGAAGACCTTCTACACGGCGTTGTACCACTCGCTGCTGCACCCGAACGTGTACAGCGACGCCAATCGTCAGTACCGGGGGTTCGACGGCCAGGTCCGCACGCTACCAACCGGGCAGGACGACCAGTACGCGAACTTCTCCGGGTGGGACGTCTACCGGTCCCAGGTGCAGCTCATGGCGCTGCTGGCGCCTGATCGTGCCAGTGACCTGGTGCGCTCACTGCTCAACGACCACGAGCACAGCGGACGGCTGCCGAAGTGGTCGGTCGCAAACGACGAGTCGTACATGATGGTCGGTGATCCGGCGATTCCGACGATCGCGTCGGTCCATGCTTTCGGGGCACGTGACTTCGACACCGGCAAGGCCCTCGCGGCTATGGTCGCGCAGTCGACGCGGCCCGGCAACGCTCGTCCGGGCACCGTCTACCTGGACAGCCTCGGCTACCTGCCCGAGGACGGCGGATACGGCTGTTGCAACCACAACGCGACGACCTCCACCTCGTTGGAGTACCACGCGGCTGACTTCGCTCTCGCCGCCTTCGCGCGTCAGCTCGGTGACACCAGGACCCATGCCCGGTTCGCGTCACGGGCGCAGGGCTGGCAGTACCTGCTCAATCCTGCCAGCGGGTTCGTGCAACCGCGTCGGCAATCCGGCGAGTGGCGGCCCGGATTCAACCCCACGGACATCTCCTACGACGACTGGGCCGAGGGTAACTCCTGGCGGTACACGCTCGCGGTGCCGTTCGACGTCCGTGGCCTTGCCGCCGCCAAGGGCGGTGGCCCCGCCCTCAACCAGTACCTGGACACCCACTTCGCGACCCTGAACGACGTCCTCGGAACCGGGGCGTGGATGGGCAACGAGCCGAGCTTCGGCGCTCCGTGGCTCTACGCGTACACCGGCCGCCCCTACAAGACCCAACAGGTCGTACGTCGGGTGCAGAACGAACTGTTCCGGAACGCCCCCGACGGCCTCCCCGGCAACGACGACCTCGGATCCATGTCCTCCTGGTACGTCTGGGCTGCGCTCGGGATGTACCCGGCGGTACCGGGCACCGCTGACCTCGTCCTCGGCAGCCCGCTGTTCCCGCAGGCCGTCGTAACGCTGCCCAGTGGCGCGACGTGGACGATCAACGCACCCGCCGCCCAGGCCTCGACGCCGTACATCCAATCCATGCAGTACAACGGATCCGGCTGGAACAAGGCCTACCTGCCGCCGGCGGCGCTGACCGCCGGGGGAACCTTCGACCTGGACCTGGCCGCCACCCCGAACACGACGTGGGCGGCAGGGGCGGACGCCGCTCCGCCCTCCTACGGCGCCAACGCCGTCGCCGCGGCGAACAACGCCGGCAGCAGCGCCGACGGCTCTCCCGGATCCAGCAACTACGACCAGTGGACGTCGAGCTACTCGGCCGAGGCGCTCGCCGCCGTCGGCATCGTCCCGGGAAGCCGCTTGACCACCGAGGGCACCACCTACACCTGGCCCAATGTCCGCCCCGGCCAACCCGACAACGTCATCGCCCAGGGCCAGAGGCTCACGGTGCACAGCCCACCCGGGGCCACCACGATCGGGGTCCTCGGCAGCGCCGAGGGCCACGTCGACGGCGCGGCCGGTCTGGCGAGCATCCACTTCTCCGACGGGACGAGCCGACAGGTCACCCTCGCCTTCAGCGACTGGACGCTCGCCGCCGGCCAGGCAACCACCCGCCCCGGCACCACCATCGCGGCAGCCATGCCCTACCGGAACCAGGCCCTCGCGGGTGGTAAGGAGACCATCCCCACGTACCTGTATTCGGCTTCCTTCGCCATCGATCCGCGACAGACCGTGGTCGGGGTGACCCTGCCTGCGACTGTGTCGGCGGGCCGGCTGCACGTCTTCGACATCGGCTTCGGCGGCCACCGGGACAGCGCCGGCATCAGCGACGACGCCTACCCGGGAGGCGCTGACCTCGACGGCGCCACCTACAGCTACTCCCGCCAAGCCCTTGCCGCAGCCGGCCTGAACGCCGGCTCCACCTTCACACACAACGCCGTCACCTACACCTGGCCCAACCTCGCCGCCGGAGACCGCGACAACTACCACTCCGAAGGCCAACAGATCCCGGTGACGCCCGTCTCCGGCGCCACGAAGATCGGCTTCCTCGGCGCGGCCACCGGCTGGGTCGACGGGACCTCCGGTCTGGCCACCATCACCTACACCGACGGCACCAACCAGCAGATCACCCTTGGCTTCAGCGACTGGACCCTTGCCGGAGGAGGCCGCACTGTCAGCCACGGCAACACCGTCGCCGCCGCACTCCCATACCGCAACAGTGCTCGTTTCGGCAGGCAAGCACTCAAGACGTACGTTTTCGCCAGCACCTTCCCTCTTCTCGCGGGCAAGACGGTGAAGTCATTGACGTTGCCTAAGAAGACCCTTGGACAGCAGCACATCTTCGCCGTCGGGACAGGTTGAGTGGGCGCGGGCGGCGTTAGCCATTGCCCGAACTCCTACCTCCAACCGGCCGGACAGCGGATCAATGTGTTCCTCCGGTGCTCGCCTCTGCGATGCCCTATCGCGGACTTTGGCTCGACTGACGAGCCCAGCCATCCCGTCCGCCCCACGCTTCATTCAGGGCCAGCGGAGTGACGGCCGTCACATAATTCGTTCTGCCGGGCCATGGGGGACCGTGCGAGTTCGAATGGAGGACAAAAGATCAAGGGCTTGCTCGCCACGATCGGCGAGCAAGCCCTTGATCTGCGACTTCAAGGTGGAGCCGAGGGGACTCGAACCCCTGACCCCCACACTGCCAGTGTGGTGCGCTACCAGCTGCGCCACGGCCCCTTGCTGTCGTCCCGGTCGCCCGGGCACTGGGAAACTATACACAGACCGGCCCGCATGGTCATCTCGCGGGGTCCCCCGCCCGGGGCGGGTCAGTTGAGCGCGACGTCCGGCGGGAAGTGGGCCACCGCAGCCATCATCCCGCCCTGGCGGCGCAGCACCATCGGCCACAGATCGTCGGGCCGGTCGACGAACGCGTCACCGGGCAGCCCGTCCAGCACGAACCAGGAGCCGTCGGCGATCTCCTGCTCCAACTGGCCGCTGCCCCAGCCGGAGTAGCCGGCGAAGACCCGGATGCCACCGATGCTCTCCCGCAGCCGCTCCGGGTCGACCGAGAGGTCGATCGTGCCGACCGCTCCGGAGACCTGGTGGAAGCCCTTGAGTCGGCGCATCGGGTGCCGCATCCGGGCCAGACAGATGGCCGAGTCAGGCTGCACCGGCCCACCCTCGAAGAGCACCGCCGGGTAACGGGCCAGATCGCTCCAGTCGCCGAGCACCTCGGCCACCGGCACCTCGGTGGCCCGGTTCAACACCACGCCGAGCGCACCGCCCGGCTCGTGGGCGACAAGCAGCACCACCGTACGGTCGAAGTTCGGGTCCTTGAGCGCCGGAGTCGCGACCAGTAGCCGCCCGGTCATCGACTCCATCGCTCGTCCGCCGATCGCCTGACCCTCTCCCTGCATCCCACACACCCGTCAACCGTGAGCCCGCGCTGTGGATCGGTCATCTGCCGGATCCGCCCGGTGCATCGAGATCAGCCGTGCTGTCAACGCCATGCCTGGCACCATAGCCTGCGTCCCGGGTGCTGGCTAAGGGCTGACCGGCAGGTGATCAGACAGTTAAGACAGCTCCCTGTTCACCCCGATGCCCCTGACCAGGAACGGGCGCGGCCGGCTGGATGAGCCCGCGGGAAACACCCGAAAGGTCCGTCACATCCCGATAGATTCGGCTGATCGGGAGGGGCGACTGCTGTCGTCCCTCCCGCGACACGAAGGCGGTGGCGATGGCAACGGTCCGGGACGCGACGTACGACGTGCTCCGCACCCTCGGCATGACCACCGTCTTCGGTAACCCCGGCTCGACGGAGGAGCCCTTCCTGCGGGACTTCCCCACCGACTTCCACTACGTCCACGCGCTCCAGGAGGCGGCGGCGGTCGCGATGGCCGACGGCTACGCCCAGGCCAGCGGGACAGCCGCCCACGTCAACCTGCACACCGCCCCGGGCACCGGCAACGGCATGGGCAACCTGGTCACCGCCTGGCACAACAAGACCCCGCTTATCGTCACAGCCGGCCAGCAGACCCGGGAGATGCTGCTGCTCGAGCCTCGGCTGGCCAGCCGGCGGCCCACCGAACTCCCCCAGCCGTACGTCAAGTGGGCCTACGAGCCGGCCCGGGCACAGGACATCCCGGCGGCGGTGCTGCGGGCGTACGCGACGGCGGTGCAGCCACCAGCCGGGCCGGTCTTCCTCTCCCTGCCGATGGACGACTGGGCCCAGCCGGCCGACCCGCCGCCCGCACCGCGAACGGTGGCCACCCGGTTCGCGCCGGACCCACAACGGCTGGACGAGTTCGCCCGGATCCTGGCCGGCAGCGACAACCCCGTGCTGGTGTACGGCCCGGGGGTCGACCGCTCCGGTAGCTGGCCGACAGCTGTCGCGCTCGCCGAACGGCTGGCCGCACCGGTCTGGTCGGCCCCCGCTCCCGAACGCGCCGTGTTCCCGGAGGACCACCCGCACTTCCGCGGGGTGCTCCCGTACGCGATCGGTCCCCTCGCCGAGGCGCTGCGCGGCCACGACACGGTGCTCGTCGTCGGCGCTCCGGTGTTCCGCTACTACCCGTACGTGCCGGGCGGGCACCTACCGGACGGCGCCCGGCTGCTGCACGTCACGGACGACCCCGACGAGGCCGCGCGCGCCCCGGTCGGGGACAGCCTGCTCGGCGACCCGGGGCTGACCCTGACCGCGCTCGTGGACCGGGTGCCGCCGGCCGACCGGCCACCGCCCGCACCCCGCGAGGCACCGGCCCCGCCGGAGATCACCGCCCCGCTGAGCGCCGACGCCCTGTTCGCCGGGCTGGCCGCCCACTGGCCGGCGGATGGGGTGCTGGTGCAGGAGTCACCGTCCAATCTGTCCGCGCTGCGCCGGCAGTTGCGGATCACGCGCCCGGCGTCGTACTTCACGATGGCCAGCGGCGGCCTCGGCTACGGTCTGCCGGCCGCGATCGGGGTGGCGCTCGCCGAACGGGACACCGGGCGCGGCCGTCCGGTGGTGGGGGTCATCGGCGACGGCTCGTTCCACTACTCGGTGCAGGCGCTGTGGACCGCCGCGCGTCTCGCACTGCCGCTGGTGGTCGTCGTCCCGGTGAATCAGCAGTACGCGATCCTCAAGGCGTTCGCCGAGCTGAAGGACACCCCCGGGGTGCCCGGCCTGGACCTGCCGGGGTTGGACATCGTCGCCATCGCGGCCGGCTACGGCTGCGCCACCGAGGTCGTCGAGACGCCCGACCAGCTCGGCGCGGCGCTCGCCACCGGGCTGCGTGCCGACCGGCCGACCGTGTTGCCGGTGCCGATCAGCACCGACGTGCCCAGCATCCTCTGAGGGCAGCCGGTCGGCTCCGGTGTCGCCCGTTCAGCGTGGGGCGATCGACAGGGGGGCGCCGGTGGCGACGTCCAGGACCGGCCGGGCGCCCAGCGGCGCCGCGAGGGTGACGGCGACCGGTGCCAGCTTCAGTACGGCGGGGCACTCGCCGGTGGCCCGGGTGACGCTGCCGCCGACCACGACGACGTCGGGCCGTTCCCACACCAGCGGCGTGATGGCGGTGTCGCAGGCGCCGACGCCGAGACCCACGGTCAACCGGACATCGTCGACCGCCGTCAGGTTCTGGGCGCCCACCAGACCGTCGGCCAGCGGACGGGCCGGCGCGGAGGGTTGGGGGACGGGCGTGACCGCGGTCGGCGCGATGGCGAGCCGGGCCACCGGGGTGGCCAGTTCCTCGATGGTGAACAGCCAGGCCGGCACCTGCGCCGTGCCCCGGCTCGTGCGGACCGGCACGGCACCGAACGTGACAGCGGTGACGGTGAGCGAGAGACAGGCCGTCTGCGTCGCGCTGGTGGCCCACCCGTCCGGCCCTGGTTCGACGCGCGGGCCGCCCGGGCTCGGCAGGCCGGGCCGCTTCGGCCGCCCCGGGCAGGGCAGCGGATCACCCTGGTCCAACTGCCGGTACGCCTCGGCGGCACTGACCAGCGGCAGCGTCAGCCGGCCGTCCGGGAAGCGGATCTCCCCGCCGACCCGGGTGGGCGGTATCGCGACCTCCGCCCGGTACCACCCGGCCTCGAACGCGACCTTCGTGTCGGAGTTGAAGCGCGGGTCACCGGTGAGCACCGTGGGTCCCTCCAGCGGGACGTACCCCGTGCTCCAGGCGGGGTCGGGTCGCCACGCCTCGGCGACCTCGGCGGCCCGCTTGTCGAACGCCTCGCCGCGCGGCGACGGGCTGCGGGGCGTCCCGACGGGCGGATCCGCGACGGGCGTGGCGCAGCCCGCGGTGAGCAGCAACGGGAGTACGAGCAGCAGGGCCGGTCGACGCATGTACGGTTCGACGCCGCCGCCGACCCCGCGGTTCCCGGCCGACCGCTCAGGTCTCGCCACCCAGGTCCGTCTGGTACGCCTCCCAGAGCAGGTCGGCGCCGCGCCGCCGATGCCGGGCCAACCTCCGCAGCAGGTGCCCGGCGCGGTGCCGCAGTTCGGCGGGTTCGACCTCGGGCCGCTCGGCGATCCGCTGCACGGCGAGGATCGCCGCGATGATCCCCGCGTGCTCCCGGGTCAGCATCCGCACCCCGTGCTCCAGTCGTGGCGACTGGGTGAGCAACTCCCGGTAGAGGCCGGCCGGACCCTCGGTGGCCCGGACGTGCTCCGCGAACCCCTGTCCCACCGGACCCAGCCGGAGCAGGACCTCCTCCCGCCAGCGCGGCTCGGTGGGAGGCACGGTGACAGCCCGGCCGAACGCGTGCACGTCTCCGGCCAGACCGGCCGGGCGTGGCTCACCGGGCAGTTCGACGGGATGCGGCGGTACGGCGGACAACCGGGCGACGAGTGACGACTGCTGGACCGGACCGGTGACCATGGCACCTCCCGCGCTGCGCTGCTACCCCATAACGCGATGGTGAGCCCGCCCGACCGGGCCTGTAAAGGCCAGGAGCCTCCTCATCTGCCCCGTTGGTCCCGGCAGTCCCGCCAGTCGCAGGGGCAACGGACCCACAGGCGCTCAGCCGAGCCGGGGGTGATCCGCCAGGCGGCATAGTTGGCGGGCGACGGCGTGCGCGTCGCCGTCCCGACCGTCGACGGGTCGGCCCGTCGTGATCGCGTCGGCCAACGCGCGCAACTCGGACGGGGGCAGGCTGGTCAGCCCCATGCCCTGCAACGCGACGGTGACTCGCCGCCCATCCGCGTGGTCGGTCGCGATGATGGCGGGTGTTGGCCGCCGATCCGCCGGAAAGTCGTCCGCCGGCTCGGCGTACGACAGCGAGGCGGCGTCGATCCGGGCGGTGGCGAGGTCGACGTCGCGCGTCCGGAACGCGCCCCGGACCCGGACGTGGCTGCCCTCCAGCCAGGCGGCCGTGCGGAGCACCCGCAGCACCAGGTAGATGCTGAGCAGGACGAACGGCAACCCGCAGAGTCCGATGAACGGGCTCAGCCCGGCGTGTTCGGCGCCACCGTCGGCGTCGCGCAGCGCGGGTGGCAGCATCCCCGGCGGCACGTCGCGAGCCTCCTCGTAGGAGGAGAACGGGTCACCCGGGCCGGACAGTCGCCCCAGCACCCCGCGGGCGATCAGCGGCAACACCATGAATGCCGTCGCGACGACGGCGATGAACACGCCCACCACCACCGCCCACGTGCGCTGTGCGGGTGAGGCGCCGACCGACAGGCGGAGCTCCTGGTTCGTCACAGGGGGCAGCGTAGGCGAGCCGCGTACACGACGAAGCGCCCCGGCTGGTGGGCCGGGGCGCTTCGCTCGAGGTGGTGGAGGTGCCGGGAATCGAACCCGGGTCCTTCGCCGGTTTGTCAGGGCTTCTCCGAGCGCAGCTCGCTGTGCCTCTACTCGGCCCCACCGCTCACGCGAGCAAGTTGGTGTGACGGGCCCAGTCGCTGATTAATCTCGCCGCACGGACCCCGCGACCGGGTCCGGTTGGCCAGCCTCCTAGCTGATGCCGGCTACTGGGACGAAGGCGTTCCCAGACCGACAGACTTAGCTACTCGCCTCAGGCGGCGAGAGCGAAGTCAGCGCGTTGGTTATTGGCGCTTATAAAGTTCCGACGACCGATTCTCGAGACGACGTCGGCTTCCTCGGCTCGCTTCCCCTGTCGCTGCGTACGAAGTCGAAACCAGTCACCCCCTCGACAGGCCACCGATGTGGTGGCACTGACAAGCCTAACGCCTGACGCAACGGCTTTCATCCCGAGCCCCGGGCCGGCGCGCCGACCCGGGCAAACCGGACGAGCTAGTCGTCCATTCCCTTGCCGCGCCGACCCGACACCCGGGCGATCTCCCGGTCCGCGTCGCGCTTGGCGAGGTCCTGACGCTTGTCGTACGACTTCTTGCCCTTGGCCAGGGCGATCTCGACCTTGGCCCAGCCGTCGGAGAAGTAGACCTGCAACGGAACGATCGTCAGACCGCCCTCGCGGGTCTTGCCGACGAGCTTGTCGATCTCGGCCCGGTTGAGCAGCAGCTTGCGGGTACGCCGGGGCTCGTGGTTGGTCCAGGTGCCCTGCGTGTACTCCGGGATGTGCATGGCGTGCAGAAACAGCTCGCCGTCCCGCTCCTGGGCGAACGCGTCGACAAGTGACGCCCGCCCGGCTCGCAGCGACTTGACCTCGGTGCCGGTCAACGCCATGCCTGCCTCGTACGTGTCGAGAATGGCGTAGTCGTGGCGCGCCTTCTTGTTGGAGGCGACCACCTTGCGCCCCTTTTCCCGTGGCATCGGTGCCACCCCCTCTCTCCGCTGCCCGTGGGCCGAGCGCACCTCGGCCGGACAACCGATCATGCTACCGGAACCACAAGGACCCTCCCGCGCCGTTTATTTCCGGCTGCGGAAGGGTCCCCGGGAGACGACGGGACGACCCGGGGGCTAGACCCGCAGGTAGAAGCGCAGGGTGATCCAGGCGGTGCCCGCACTGATCAGGCCACCGACGCCAGCCATCAGCGGGAAGACGACCAGGATGTCACCCCAGCCGATCGGGGAGAGCAGACCCTGCAACGCGCTCAACGACCCGTCGAAGAGCAGGTACTTGGCCGCGACCAGGGCCACCAGCCCCAGCAGTGAACCGATCAGGCCGGCCACCACGGCCTCCAGCACGAACGGCGCCTGGATGAACCAGTTGGACGCGCCGACCAGCTTCATGACCGCCACCTCACGCCGCTTGCTGTACGCGGCGACCTGGATGGTGTTCGCGACCAGCAGCAGGGCGGCGATCGCCATCACGGTGGCGGCGGCCAGGGCGATGTTCTGGATCGAGGTGAGGATGTTGAAGATCTTGTCGAGCAGGCGACTCTGGTCGATGATCTCGTCGACACCGGCGCTGTTCTTGTACTGCTCGTAGATGTCCTTGTACTGCTCCGGGTTGTTCAGCTTGAGCCGGAACGACTCGGGCAACTGGTCGGGCTTGACCACGTTCACCAGGTCGGGCGCGTCCTGGTACATGACCTTGAACTTCTTGTACGCCTCGTCCTTGTTGACGTAGAAGACCTCCTTGACCAGGGGGTCGCTGTCGAGCTTGGCGTTCAGGTCGGTGCGCTCCTGCTCGCTCACCTCCTGCTTCAAGAAGATCGAAACTTCGATGTTCTTGTAGTAGGTGACCTTCATGTCGTCGACCTGGCGGTACATGAGACCGCTGGCGCCGAGCATGGTCAGCGAGACCGCCATCGTGATGATCATCGCGATGGACATGGTCACGTTGCGCCACAGTCCGACCAGTACCTCGGACAGGACGTATTTCACGCGCATCGGGATTTCCTCCGGGTCTCCGGCATGAAGTGTTCGTCGTCAGGCTGCGCAGGGGTGGAGAGCCGGCTCACCCGTAGACGCCGCGGGCCTGGTCACGCACGATACGACCGCTCTCGATCTCGACGACGCGGCGGCGCATCTGGTTGACGATGTTGGAGTCGTGGGTGACCATCACGACGGTCGTGCCGGTGCGGTTGATCCGGTCCAGCAGGCGCATGATCTCGATCGAGGTGTCCGGGTCCAGGTTTCCGGTGGGCTCGTCCGCCAGCAGGATCAGCGGACGGTTAACGAACGCCCGGGCGACGGCGACGCGCTGCTGCTCACCACCGGAGAGCTCGTGCGGGTAACGGTGCTCCTTGCCACCGAGCCCGACCAGCTCCAGCACCTCCGGCACGACCCGGCGGGCAACCGCCTTGGTCTTGCCGATCACCTCGAGGGCGAACGCCACGTTCTCGTACGCGGTGCGGTTCGGCAGCAGCCGGAAGTCCTGGAAGACACAGCCGATCGAGCGCCGGAAGTGGGGTCGCTTCCACGAGCGCATCGACGTGACGTCCTTGCCGTTGACGACGACGCGGCCCTTGTTGGGGGCGACCTCGTGCAGCAGCATCTTGATGATTGTGGACTTGCCGGAGCCGGATGGACCGATGAAGAAGACGAACTCGCCCTTCTCGATCGAGACGGACACGTTGTCGAGCGAAGGCCGGGACGCCTTCGGGTACGTCTTCGTCACTTGCTCAAGCTGAATCACGGGTGGTGAGTCTACGCGGTGTAACAACTGAGCCAAGCCCCACGCCCCGCCGATCCGGCACGAGTCGTCGAATCAGGCCTCTACCTGGAGATCGACGACGCGTTCCGCCCGCGTGTCGTTACGCTCCGTCGCCGGCGAGTTGCCGCTGCTTACGCCAACGGATGCCCGCCTCGATGAAACCGTCCAGATCGCCGTCGAACACCGCGCTCGGATTGCCGGTCTCCTGCTCGGTTCGGAGATCCTTCACCATCTGATACGGGTGCAGGACGTAGGAGCGCATCTGGTCGCCCCACGAACCGGCGGCGTTCTCCTTGAGCCCCTCCAGCTTGGCCTGTTCCTCCTGGCGCTTGCGCTCCAGCAGCCGGGCCTGGAGCACCCGCAGCGCGGAGGCCTTGTTCTGCAGCTGGGACTTCTCGTTCTGACACGTGACCACGATGCCGGTCGGGATGTGGGTCAACCGGACCGCCGAGTCGGTGGTGTTGACGCTCTGCCCACCAGGGCCGGAGGAGCGGTAGACGTCGACGCGTACCTCGTTCTCCGGGATGTCGATGTGGTCGGTCTGCTCGGTGACCGGCAGGACCTCGACGCCCGCGAAGCTGGTCTGCCGGCGGCCCTGGTTGTCGAACGGGCTGATCCGGACCAACCGGTGCGTGCCCGACTCGACGCTGAGCGTGCCGTAGGCGTAGGGCACCTTGACCGCGAAGGTGGCCGACTTCAGACCCGCCTCCTCGGCGTAGGAGGTCTCGTAGACCTCGGTCGGGTAGCCGTGCCGCTCCGCCCAGCGCAGGTACATGCGCAGCAGCATCTCGGCGAAGTCCGCGGCGTCCACGCCACCGGCGCCCGCGCGGATGGCGATCAGCGCCTCCCGGGAGTCGTACTCGCCGGAGAGCAGGGTGCGGACCTCCATCTCCTGGATGGCCTTGGTCAGCCCGGTGATCTCCGACTCGACCTCGAGCAGCACGCCCGGGTCGACCTCGGCCTCGGCCAGCTCCAACAGGACCTGGGCGTCGTCGAGGCTGGACCGGAGGCTGCCCAGCTTGCTGATCTCGCCGTTGACGTACGACAGCTGCGAGGTCACCTGCTGAGCCTTGGCCTGGTCGTCCCACAGATCGGGGGCGGAAGCCTCCTGCTCGAGGCGGGCCTTGTCCTCGTGGAGTCGGTCGAGGTTGAGGACGGCCTCGATGTTTCGCAGGGTCGCGTCGAGTTCCTTGAGCTGTTCGGCGTAATCGGCAGCGGTCACGACAGGTAAGCGTACTGCGCGGACGACGATTGAGCTTGCGAGCCCCGCGGTCCGGCGCGAAAGCGGCACTCCGCCACCCCACGCTGAGCAGCTCCTACCCGCCGGGCGAACCCGCCGCAGATCACCCGACCGGCGCGGACTTCAACCAGGACAGGGCAGCCCGGTGATAGGCGACGGCGAACTCCAGCGCGCTGGCGTCGTACGTCTCCCCATCCCGTTTGGCGTTCTTCACCTGCTCCCGGACCTGGGCGAGGGCCTCGGTGTGGTATTCGTTGGCCGAGGCGTACAGGCCCTTGAGCTGGCTGGCGGAGTGCAGGTTGCCGAAGGCCATCCGCAGTGCGATCGGGTTGCGGATGGTGTCCCGCCCCGGGTTCTCGGCCAACCAGCGGGAAAATGTCCGTTTTCCGCTGGCGGTGAGCGCGTACGGCTGGCTCATCCGCGGCCCCGGCTTCCCGAGCCGCACGAAACCGCGCTCGGCCAGCACCGGCAACTCGCGGTAGACCTGACTGCGCGTCATCGACCAGTACGGCGCCAGACGGCGCTCAGCGGCGGCCATCAACTGACCGCCTGTCATCGGGCCCTCGTGGAGGAGGCCGAGCAGGGCCGCCGCCGTAGGGTTGACTCCGGAATCCGCCATGCCCCCTACGCTGCCACTTTGCGCACCCGGCGTCCAGGATTTGCCGGTTTGCCACCCAACAGGACTTCCTAAGTGCACTGTCGGCGGCAGACTGTCCGTTGAGGACCGTCGATGGATCACGACCCTCGGCCGACCCGCCGGGGGCACCGCGTGCCCCGGCGGGTCGTCGCCGCAGGTCAGCCCATGTGGGGGTACGTGTGGTCGGTCGGCGGCACGAAGGTCTCCTTGATCGTGCGCGGCGACACCCAGCGGACCAGATTGAGCCAGGAGCCCGCCTTGTCGTTGGTGCCGCTGGCCCGCGCGCCGCCGAAGGGCTGCTGCCCGACCACCGCGCCGGTCGGCTTGTCGTTGATGTAGAAGTTGCCGGCCGCGTACCGCATGCGCTCGGCGACCGCGTCGACCACCCGACGGTCGGTGGCGAACACCGAGCCGGTCAGCGCGTACGGGGCGATCGACTCGGCCTGCGCCACCACGTCGTCGAAGCGGGCGTCGTCGAACACGTGCACGCCCAGGATCGGCCCGAAGTACTCGGTGGTGAAGGTCTCGTGGGCGGCGTCGCCGCACTCGAAGAGCGTCGGCCGGACGAAGTAGCCGACCGAGTCGTCGGCGGTGCCACCGGCCAGCACCCGGCAGGAGTCGTCACCGGCGATCAGCTCCAGCGCGGCGGTGTGCCGGGCGAACGCCTTGTCGTCGATCACCGCGCCACCGAAGTTGCCGAAGTCGGCCACGTCGCCGTAGGTCAGCGAGTCGGCGGTGGCGGCCAGCCGGTCACGCAGCCCACCCTCCCAGATCGAGCGCGGCACGTACGCCCGCGAGGCCGCCGAGCACTTCTGCCCCTGGTACTCGTACGCGCCGCGGATCAGCGCGGTGTGCAGGGCGTCGACGTCGGCACTGGTGTGCGCGACCACGAAGTCCTTGCCGCCGGTCTCGCCGACGAGGCGCGGGTAGCCCCGGTAACGGGCGATGTTGTCGCCGACGGTCCGCCACAACTGCTGGAAGACCTTCGTCGAGCCGGTGAAGTGGATGCCGGCCAGGTCCGGGTCGGCGAGCACCACGTCGGAGACCTCCTCGCCCCGGCCGGTGACCATGTTGATCACACCGGGCGGGAGGCCGGCGGCCTCGAACAGCCGCATGGTGAAGTGCGCGGCGAACTGCTGGGTCGGACCCGGCTTCCAGATCACCGTGTTGCCCAGCAGGGCCGGCGCCGACGGCAGGTTGCCGGCGATGGCGGTGAAGTTGAACGGGGTGACCGCGTAGACGAAGCCCTCCAACGGGCGGTGGTCGAAGCGGTTCCAGACGCCGGGGGAGGATGCCGGCTGCTCCTCCAGCAAACGCCGGGCGAAGTGCACGTTGAACCGGAGGAAGTCGATGAACTCACACGCCGAGTCGATCTCCGCCTGGATCGCGGTCTTCGACTGGCCGAGCATGGTGGCGGCGTTGAGGGTGTCGCGCCAAGGGCCGGCGAGCAGCTCTGCGGCGCGCAGGAAGATCGCCGCCCGCTCCTCGAAGGGCAGCGCCCGCCACATCGGAGCGGCATCCTTGGCCGCCTTGATCGCGGAGCGCGCGTCGTCGTGGGTGGCGTGCCCGGTCACGCCCAGCACGTGCGCGTGCCGGTGCGGCTGCACCACGTCGATCGACTCACCGCCGGCCATCCGCTGCTCACCGCCGATGGTCATCGGCAGGTCGATGCGCTCGGCGGCGAGCTCGGTCAGCCGCCGCTGGAGCCGGTCCCGGTCGGGGCTGCCCGGCTCGTAGTTACGAACCGGCTCGTTGCGCGGCTCGGGAACGGAGAACACGGCATCCATCAAGGCTCCTGGCGATCTCGACAGCAGTGGCGAAACCGGACCCGCGGGCACCGACCGGGCGGTCGGACACCGGTCGCCGCACGGGAGGGCCGAGCAGCGGCGGGACCTCCCGTAATTCTCCCATGAAGGCCTGCGCACGCTGCCTCCGCCATCGCCCTCGACCAAGGACCGGCCCACCCCTCCTCTCCTTACCGACCGGGTTCGATCCGGCACCCGGTCCGCGTTCCGTGCGCCGCCGCACTCTCCGCGCCGGACCGCGCCGGACCGCGCCGGGCGGTGCCGGACCGCGCCGGGCGGTGCCGGACCGCGCCGGGCGGTGCCGGACCGCGCCGGGCGGTGCCGGGCCGCGCCGGGCGGTGCCGGGCCGCGCCGGACCGCGCCGGGCGGTGCCGGGCCGCGCCGGGCCGCGCCGGGCGGTGCCGGGCCGCGCCGGGCCGCGCCGGGCGGTGCCGGGCCGCGGCAGGACCGGTGAGCCGCAGGTGTCGCGGTCGTCCGCGGCGGCGGAGCGCCCAGCCGAGCCGCGTACCCTGAGTGGTCGGTGACCTGCCGCCTCGAAGGGGAGACGATGACCAAGCAGCCCGGCCGCGTCCCGGCCGCGGAGTCGCACGAGCCGGCGGCCGAAGCGGCAAGCCCGAGCAGCCGGCCGCTGCCCGCGCCCGGCGCGGCGGTGCTCGCACTGCTGGCGCTCGGTTGGCTGGCCGCCATGCTCTGGTCCACCCGGGAGGCGATCACCTCGGCGGCGGCCGGGGTGACCGCGATCAGTCTCTCCGCGTTCGCCCTGCCCGGCGTGATCTCCGCCGCGCTGGTCGGCGGAGCGGCCGTCGCGCTGGCCGGCGGCAACCTGCTGGCCCGCCGGTACGGCGACTGGGCCACCCTGCGCTTCGCCGGGGCGATCGGCGGCGGAATGCTTGTCGGGCTGGCGGCCGCGGTCGCCATCAACCTCACCTACTTCGACACCTCGACGACGAACGTGATCGCCGGCACCACGGCGGCCGCGGCGATCATCGGTGGCGCGGTGGCCGCCGCACGGACCGCTCCGGCGGTCGGTGCGATCGTGACCGCCGCGCTGGGCACGCTTGTCTTCGTGGTCGCGTTCAGCCAGGCCCGGGACCCGCTGTTCGACCTCTTCGGGGCCGGCGACAGCCAACAGTCGGTGGTCGATGCGGCCAAGTGGGTGTCCCGCACCGAGTCGCTCGTCGCGGGGTTGCTCGCCGGGCTGCTCGCCTTCGGTTACCTGACCTGGGCGCGACGCCGGGCGGTCCGCCGCGACCCTGCCGCTCGGGCGCTGCGCTGGCCGGCGTACCTGCTCGCCGGTGCCGGGCCGGGGCTGCTCCTGCTGCTCGCCGAGGTGATCATCCGGGTCGGTGGGCGGTCGCTGCTCGACCTGGCCAGCGCGCTCAGCGAGGCGGACGCGGTGGCGCAGACCTCGCTGGGCACCTCGCGGGTGGACAACGGGATCTGGGTGCTCTTCGTGGGGGCGCTGACCGCGCTTATCGCGTTCGGCCGCACGCTCGGCCCGGCCCAGACCGACGACGACGACCCGGCCGGCAGCCCGGCCGCCGTCGCGAAGCAGGTCGACCCGGAGGACGACGAGCCGGACCCGGCCGAGGCGTTCGACGCGGACCCGGCCAAGGCGGACCCGGCCAAGGCGGACTCGGCCAAGGCGGACCCGGCCCGCTGACGGTCGCCCGGGAGGGCGTCACCTGTCACGGCCTCGCCCCAGGATCGTGCTCGATCCTTGTTCTAGTGGTGTCGGGTCCAGGGGGATGCCACTACAACAAGGATGTTGCGCGACCTCCCGTTGGCCGGCTCAGCTGGCCGCGTGTAGCAGCAGGTCCAGCTCCGTCACGTCGTACCACTCCAGTTCGTGGTCCTCCGCGCCGTCGACGGTGAACTGGGCGTCGGGATCGCCGGCAGCCGCCTCGGCCACCACGTCGGCCGCCGCGGCGACATCCTCGACCGCGTCCGTGCCGTCCACGTGCAGGGCCGCGACGGCAGCCACCGGCACGGCCTCGGCCAACGTCACCGTGCTGGACCCCAGCTCACCGTCGCCCCGTCCGAGCGCGCTCGCCGGCAGGTCGACCGACACGACGACGCGGCGGCGGGGAGCGGTCGGGTCGGCCCGCAGCAGGTGCAGCGCCTCCTGGGCGGCCCGGGTGAACGCTACGTACTCCAACTCCTCCTCGTCGCCTTCGGCGTACCACTCGCGCAGCGCCGGGGTCACCGCGTGGGCCTGGTCGGCGGCCAGCCCTTCCGCGCGCAGTCGGGCCACCATCGGTACGGTCGCCGGCACGTACACCCGGACTCGGTCATCGGTCACCGGTCGTCTCCCCCGCTTGGTCCTGCGCCGGCGTCCGCCGGCACGGGCGCAGATCATGCCGCACGCCGTGACCGTCATACACCGCGACTCCGGCCCGGCGAAAGTTTCCGCGCGGTGTGTCCCGCGCGGTGTGTCCCGCGCGGTGTGTCCCGCGCGGTGTGTCCCGCGCGGTGTGTCCCGCGCGGTGTGTCCCGCGCGGTGTGTCCCGCGGGGTGGGTCCGCGCGGTGGGTCCGCGCGGTGGGTCCGCGCGGTGGGTCCGCGCGGTGGGTCCGCGCGGTGGGGTCCCGCGCGGAGCGGCCAGGTGCTGGGCGGGCTGGGCTGTCGATGGCAAACTGAGCCAAACGACATCAACCCCGGGAGTTCGTGTGGAGCCAAGGTTCCTGTTGCTCTCCGACGTGGCCACCGAGCTGAACGTGTCGGACTCGCAGGTCTACCACATGGTGCGCAGCGGTGAACTGCCGGCGATCAAGATCGGTGGACGGGGCCAGTGGCGCGTCGAGCGCGCACGGCTGGAGGAGTACATAGCGCGCAAGTATTCCGAGACCGCCGAGTGGGTGCAGAGCAACCCGCTGGTCGACCGGGACCAGGAGTAGTCGCCCCTCCTCCACGACCCAGCCCGACACCTACCGCACCGCGCTTGATCCACTCCGGTTTCTGAAAGGCGGGGTGTTCAGCCCGCCTTGATACCGCGCCTTTGGCGAAACCGAGTGGATCATGCCGGCGAAGGACGCGATGGTCGTCGGACCATTGACGGAGGCCACTTTGTCGCCGAGAATTGGGCTGTCGGAGGCAAACGAAGGCAAACGCAAGATCGAAGGGGTCCATGATGAGCGAGGCGCGACCCGGCCCATTCCGACCGCCCGTGCGGCTGCGCCCCGTCCCGCCCATCGACCCGCCGTACGCCGACGAGGCCGACGGGTCGTACTGGCCGGCACCCGTCCACGGCCAGCTCGCCCTGGACCTGTTCGCCTCGACCCGGCCAGACCCGGTCCGGCCACCGGAGCGCCGGAGTGCCCTCCGCCCGGTGCCGAGCCGGTCCACCACCCACCCGGCGACGCCGCTACCACCGGCGACCGCCCCGGAAGCCACCCGAGCCGCGCATCGCTTCGTCGGCACCTGCCTGGAGGTGATCAACGGCTACCGGTCCCCGGCACAGGTGCGGGCGTTGCTCGACCCGGCCCAAGCGACCGACCTGCTGACCGAGCTGGCCCGAGCAGGTCAGCTGCTGACCGGTTCCGCCCGCGCGTCCGGGCGGCCCGGGTCACCTCGCCGGCGGGCCGGTCGGCCCCTGGTCCGGTTGCTCCGCATGCGGTTCTGCGAGCCCCGGGACGCAGCGGTCGAGGCGGCGGCCGTCCTCACCGGCGCGGGCGGTCGGAGCTGGGCCATGGCACTCCGCCTGGAGCACCGTCGGGGGCGCTGGCTCTGCACCACCCTGCACGTCCTCTGACCGCAACCCATCCGGGACCCGGGCGGGACCGGCTTGATCGACTCGCGTTTCAGGTAGTCGGGCCATCAGCCGGTCGCTGACACCCCAACTTCCGTGACGTCGAGTCGATCATCGGCGCGCGGGGCAGACCCACGGGCGGCCCGGGGGCCTGCGGTGCCGCGGCGCGCGGTGTGACCGGGTGCGTGCGGGCTGGAGACGACGAACGGGTCCCGGCCTGTCTGGCCGGGACCCGTTCGTCAGGTGCTGTTGGTCAGTTGCCGCCGTTGGGGGCGCCGTGGCAGCGCTTGTACTTGCGGCCCGAGCCACACGGGCACGGCGCGTTGCGGGACGGGCCGTTGCTCGCCTCCGCCTGGTTGGCTGCCGGCCGACGGGAGGCGACCGACGGAACCGCCGGGCCGCGGAGACCGGCGGCCGGACGTTGCGGGGCGGACGGGGCGGTCCGGCCCGGTGCCGCCGGAGCGCCCGGGGCGGGGCGACCCACACCGAGCGCCGGAGCCTGCTGCTCGGCCTGCTCGATGACGGGAGCGCCGGGGCTGGCCTCACCGTCGATGGTGGGAGCCGAGTATTGCAGGCCCTGCCGCCGCGGTGCCTGGTTGAGGCCCTTGGCCCGGATCTCCACCGGCTTGTCGAGCAGCGCGACCTCTTCCGAGCCCGCGTCCGGCTCCGGTTCGGTCACCTGGACGTCGATGTTGTAGAGGAAGCCGACCGTCTCTTCCTTGATGCCGTCCATCATCGTGGCGAACATGTCGAAGCCCTCGCGCTGGTATTCCACCACCGGGTCGCGCTGGGCGTACGCCCGGAGGTTGATGCCCTCCTGGAGGTAGTCCATCTCGTAGAGGTGCTCGCGCCACTTCCGGTCGATGACCTGGAGCAGCACCATCCGCTCGAGCTGACGCACACCCTCGGTGCCGACCTCCTCCTCGCGCCTGTCGTACGCGGCGTTGGCGTCGTCCTTGAGGCGGGCGACCAGGAAGTCGGCGTCCATACCGGCCCGCGAGCCGCCGGCCTCCTCCTCCAACTCCTCGATCGTCACGCCGACCGGGTAGAGCTGCTTCAGGCTGGACCAGAGCTGTTCGAGGTCCCAGTCCTCGCCGTAGCCATCGGAGGTGGCCCCCCGCACGTACGCCTCGACGGTGTCGTCGATCATGTTGCGGACCTGGTCGGAGAGGTCCTCACCGTTGAGCACCCGAAGACGCTCGGCGTAGACGACCTGGCGCTGCTTGTTGAGCACCTCGTCGTACTTCAGCACGTTCTTGCGGATCTCGGCGTTCTGGCCCTCGATCTGAGCCTGGGCGCTCTTGATCTGCCGGGTGACCATCTTCGACTCGATGGGCACGTCCTCCGGGATGTTGAAGCGCTCCATCACCGCCTCGACCGCCCCGGCCCGGAACCGCCGCATCAGCTCGTCCTGCAGGGACAGGTAGAAACGGGACTCGCCCGGGTCACCCTGCCGGCCGGCGCGACCGCGCAGCTGGTTGTCGATCCGCCGGGACTCGTGCCGCTCGGTGCCCAGCACGTAGAGGCCACCGGCGGCGGAGACCTCCTCCGCCTCGACGTCACAGGCCTGCTTCCACGTGGGAAGGACCTCCTCCATCGCCTTGGCGTACTCTTCCTCGTTTTCCAGCGGGTCGAGACCGCGCTGGCGCAGCTCGTTGGCGGCGAGGAACTCGGGGTTGCCGCCGAGCAGGATGTCGGTGCCGCGGCCGGCCATGTTGGTGGCCACGGTGACCGCGCCCTTACGCCCGGCCTGGGCGACGATCTCGGCCTCCCGGGCGTGGAACTTGGCGTTCAGCACGTTGTGCGGGATGCCGCGTCGGCGCAGCAACTGGGAGAGGATCTCGGAGTTTTCCACCGAGACGGTGCCGACGAGCACCGGCTGGCCGAGCTGGTGCCGCTCGGCGATGTCCTCGATGACCGCGTTGAACTTGGCCTTCTCCGTCTTGTAGATGACGTCCGGCCGGTCCTCGCGAACCATGGGGCGGTGGGTCGGGATCGTCACGACGCCGACCTTGTAGACCTTGTTGAACTCGCTCGCCTCGGTCTGCGCCGTACCGGTCATCCCGGACAGCTTCTCGTAGAGGCGGAAGTAGTTCTGGAGGGTGATCGTGGCAAGAGTCTGGTTCTCCTGCTTGATCTCCACCCCCTCCTTGGCCTCGATCGCCTGGTGCATGCCCTCGTTGTAGCGACGGCCGTGCAGGATGCGACCGGTGAACTCGTCGACGATCAGGACCTCACCGTCGCTGACGATGTAGTCCTTGTCGCGCTTGTAGAGCTCCTTGGCCTTGATGGCGTTGTTGAGGTAGCCGACCAGCGGCGTGTTCACCGACTCGTAGAGGTTGTCGATGCCGAGCCGGTCCTCGACCTTGGCGACACCCCGCTCGGTCACCGCGATGGTGCGCTTGGAGTGGTCGACCTCGTAGTCGCCCTCGCCGTCGGTGCCGGGCTGGAGCCGGGCCACCACTCCGGCGAACTCGCCGTACCAGCGGGCCGAGTGCTCGGCCGGGCCGGAGATGATCAGCGGGGTGCGGGCCTCGTCGATCAGGATGGAGTCGACCTCGTCGACCACGGCGAAGTTGTGGCCGCGCTGCACCAACTCGTCCTTCGACCAGGCCATGTTGTCGCGCAGGTAGTCGAAGCCGAACTCGTTGTTGGTGCCGTAGGTGATGTCGCACTCGTAGGCGGCCTTGTGCTCGGTGGCCGGCCGGTTGGGCAGCACCACGCCGACGGTCAGCCCGAGGAACTCGTGCACCCGACCCATCCACGCCGCGTCACGCTGGGCGAGGTAGTCGTTGACCGTGATCACGTGCACGCCCTTGCCGGACAGCGCGTTGAGGTAGACGGCCATGACCGAGGTCAGCGTCTTGCCCTCACCGGTCTTCATCTCGGCGATGTTGCCGAAGTGCAGCGCCGCGCCGCCCATCACCTGGACGTCGTACGGACGCTGGCCGAGCACCCGGGCGGCCGCCTCGCGGGCCACCGCGAACGCCTCCGGCAGCAGGTCGTCGAGGGTTTCCCCGTCGGCCAGCCGCTCCCGGAACTGGTCGGTCATGCCGGCCAGCTCCTCGTCGGTGAGGTTGACGTAGTCGTCCTCGATCGAGGTGACGGCGGCGGCGATGGCCTTGAGCCGGCGCACCATGCGGCCCTCGCCCGCGTTAAGGACCTTTTCCAGAATCGACACGGATCAACGCTCCCCTAGACAGTCTCGAACCATCGTAGGCGCTCCATCGGCGCGATGGTCACCGGTGGCGGTGCTCGACTCCGCCGAACCCGACATAATTCGCGTCCTGCGCACCCTCGAACGTTATCCGGTTACGCCGTCGGCGAACGGTGCGGCACGATGCACGGGTGGAGCCCGTGGAGATCATCGAGGACGGCGTGTTGCTGCGGCCCTGGCGCGGCACCGACGCCGACGCGGTATATCGGGCGTGCCAGGATCCGGACATTCAGTACTGGACAACTGTGCCACGCCCATATCGGCCCGAACACGCCCTCGGCTTCGTCACCGACATGAGCGAGACGGCCTGGGCGGGGGGTACCAAGGCGCCGTTCGCGGTCTGCGACCCGGCGACAGGCGAACTGCTCGGCTCGTGCGGCTTGGTCTCCATCGAGCGGGACGGCACCGGCGAGGTGGGTTTCTGGACCGCCCCCTGGGCACGCGGCCGGGGCGTGATGGTCCGGGCCACCCGGGCGGTGGCCCGCTGGTCCTTCGACACCCTCGGGCTGCGCCGGCTGATCTGGCACGCCGAGGTGGGCAACCACGCCTCCCGGCTGGTCGCCCTCCGGGCCGGATTCCGGATCGACGGCCGGCTGCGGCTGGCCAACCCGCCGACGCGGTCCGACGCGGACGGCTGGATCGGCTCGCTGCTGCCCGGCGAGGTGCCCGCCCCCGGGGCGACCGGGCCGGCCGGTCCCGGTACCCTCGCCACCCGGCGGGCCGCGGTCTTCGGCCGCCCACAGCCCACCCTGTTCGCCACCGCCGGGGCCGGTGAGCTGCGTCTGCGGCCGATGGAGGAGCAGGACCTGGATGCCGTGGTGGACACCTGCCGGGACCCGGAGTCCATCCGCTGGACGACCGTGCCGGACCCGTACGAGCGGGCCGACGCGCAGGGGTTCCAGGTCTACGGCCAGGACACCTGGGCTCGGGGCGAGGCCGCCTGCTTCGTGGTCGCCGACCCGGACGACACATACGTGGGCACGATCGCCCTGCGGCTCTCCCCCACCGACGCACTCCTCGCCGACGTCGGCTTCATGACCGCCCCGGCGGCCCGCGGCCGGGGGTACATGCCGGCCGCGCTCGTCGCGCTCAGCACCTGGGGCTGCGCCACGCTGGGCCTGGCCCGCATCGAGTGGAAGGCGAACGTGGGCAACACCGCCTCCCGCCGAGTGGCGGAGAAGGCGGGCTTCACGATCGAGGGGACCGCCCGGGGCGGGGTGCAGCACCGGGGCGAACGGGTCGACGCGTGGGTGGGCGCGCTGCTCGCCAGGGACCTGGTCTGATGGCCCTGCGGCAGGTCGTCGAGGCGCACGGCGTGCGGCTGCGTCCCTTTCGGGCCGAGGACGCCGCCGACGTGGTCGACGGCTGCGCGGACCCGCTGACCCAACGCTTCGTCTCGAGCCTGCCCACGCCGTACAGCCGGACCGATGCCCGGTGGTGGATCGACGTCGGCGCCCCGGCGGTCTGGACCGGCGGCGGCGCGGCGTACGCCGTCGCGGACCCGGCCACCGACCGGCTGCTCGGCGCGGTGGTGCTGAGCAACCCGGTGCCCGCGCGGGGCCAGGCCGAGATCGGCTACTGGCTGCGACCGGCGGCGCGCGGGCGCGGACTGGCCGTCGCGGCCACCCGCGCGCTCAGCGAGCACGCGTTCGCCACCGGAACGGCTCGACTGGAACTGCTCACCGATCCGGAGAACGGCCCGAGCCAGCGGGCCGCGCTGGCCGCCGGTTTCCGCTACGAGGGTTCGCGGCGGTCGGCCGGTTCGGGCCGCGACGGAGGTCGACACGACCTGCTGGCCTGGGTACGCCTCGCCGACGACCCGCCCGGACCGGTCGCCCGGCTGCTGCCCGACCTGCCTGGCGGGGTGCTCACCGACCAGGTGGTGAGTCTGCGCCGGCTCGCGCCGGACGACGCCGAGCTGATGTACCGGCTGCACAGCCGACCCGAGGTGGTGGCGAACCAGGCGCCACCCGTGCCGCCGACACGGGAGGCGATCGAGCGACGGTGTCGTCTCGCGGAGAGCGGGTGGCTGACCGGGGACATCGCCCGACTGTTGATCACGGACGTGGCCGGCGGGGAGCCGGTGGGCAGTTGCGGGCTGTCGTACACCGACGTGGCGGCCGGCGAGGCGTCGGTCGGCTACGCGTTGCTGCCCGCCTGGCGCGGCCGGGGGTACGCGACCCGGACGGTCCGGCTGCTGGCGGACTGGGCGTTCGGGCCGGCTGGTATCGCCCGGCTGACCGCTGGCACGGTGCCGGACAACACCGCGTCGCACCGCGTGTTGGAGCGGGTCGGATTCCGGCGCGAGGCACTGCAGCGTGGGCGGCTGCCCGGGTTGGCGGGCACCCGCCTGGACGATCTGACCTTCGCGCTGCTGCCAGCGGAGCGGCGCTGACGCCGCCGTGGTTCACGGGGTTGTGCTGGGCTCCCCCGGCACAACCCCGTGACCGCGGATCGGCTGGTGGTCAGGTGGCGAGGGAGATGATGCCGTAGTCGTAGGCGTGGCGGCGGTAGACGACGCTCGGGCGGCCGGACTCCTTGTCCTGGAACAGGTAGAAGTCGTGGCCGACAAGTTCCATCTCGAACAGCGCGTCGTCGATCGTCATCGGCTCCGCCGGGTGCACCTTCTCCCGGGCGATGTGCCACGGCTGGTCGTCGTGCTCCTCCTCGACCCGCTCCGCGACGGCGGTGCCGGCGCGGGCACCGTCGAGCGACGCGCTCAGCGTGCTGGTCCCCAGGTCGGCGACCGGCAGGCCCGCGGTGGCCTCGGCGACGGAGATCGGTGCGTGCCGCCCCCGGTGTACGCGACGGCGGTCGGCCGCACGACGCAGTCGGGTGTCGAGCTTCGCGATGGCCGCGTCGAGTGCGCTGTAGAAGTCGTTCGTGCAGGCCTCGGCCCGCATCACCGGGCCCTTGGAAACGCAGGTGATCTCCACCCGCTGGCAGTGTTCGGCCTGGCGCGGATTGCGCTCGTGAAACAACTCGACATCGACGCGAATCAGTTTGTGGTCGTAGCGTTCGATCTTTGCGAGTTTCTCGGCTACGTGTACCCGGTAATGGTCCGGCACTTCGACGTTTCGGCCCTTGACCACGATGTCCACGTGACCTCCCTTGTTCGGACGGTCTTCGATCCGGCAACCCGGTCGCGCGCCGTGGGGGGACCCGCTGGCGTCGACCGGCTGGTACGGCTACGCCTCCTCTCACCGCCGAGGGTGGTGGAACGACCTCCTACCCCCGACAGCGAAACGCTAACTCCTGTTGGCCCGGCAGTCACCCCAAGTTGCCGAGACTCCCAGGATTTTCGCAGCTGATACACCAACGGGTGAAACGGAAACACAGACGGTTACGAGAGGTGTCTTTTCTGGGTCGCCGCGAGTACCGCGGCGACACTCGGCACCCATCCGGTCGCGCTCAGCACCCGGGCTGCGGCGGCCAGGGTCACGCCTGTGGTGACGATGTCGTCCAGCAGCACCACGACCGGCGCGTCTGCCGCACGCCCCCCGCTCGCGGTGGCGTGCGGCCGGAAGGCGGCCTCGGCCGCCGCCGCGCGCTCCGCGCTGTCCAGGCCTACCGAGTCGGGCCGGGGCAGCGCCCGCAGCGGACGGTGCACCCGCGCCGTCCAGCCGCTCTGGTTGAGTCGGGCCGCGCAGTGCCGGGCCAACCGGTCCAGGTGGTCCCCGTACCGGGACCGGGCTGCCGCCGCCGTGTCCGGGACCGGGACCAGCGCCACGGGACGAGCCACGCCGACCGCCGCCGCGACAACCTCGGCGAGTAGTGCGCCGAGCGGCCGGGCCAGACCGTGCCGGCCGTGGTCCTTGTACGCCAGCAGAGCCTCGCGCAGCGGACCGGCGTAGGGGCCGAGGGCGACGCAGGACGGCAGGCCCGGTGGCGCGGGTGTCGGACGGACCGACCGTGGGCGCAGCGCGCCCAGGGTTGCCACGCAGTCCGGACAGACCCCGTGCCGCAGCCCGGACCGACGCTCCCGGCAACCCGCGCAGGTGGTGGGCAACACCAGGTCGGCGAGATCCGCCCAGAGCCCGGTCACCACGTCACCCGGTCAGTAGAGGAAGAACGGTGCCGACGGGTTGCTCGGGCGGACACCTGCCGGAACCGGGGCGATGTCGCGTACGCGGCCGGGCTCGATCCGTTCGAAGGGGCTGCTGCGGTAGGCCACCCCGTTCGCCTCGTACATGTAGGCCCCGCTGGGCACCCGGACGATGCGGTTGGTCGGGTACGCCGTCAGGTGGTTGACCTTGGCACCGAGGTCGGTCCGCAGCGGCGTCTCCAGTGCGCCGTCGACGCTGATCTCGTAGATCGCCGGCTGACCGACGGACCCCGCCACCACCAGTTGGTCCTCGCTGCCCCAGTCGACAGCGGTGAGGGCGGTCAGCGAGGTGGCCAGCTGCCGGGGTGGGCCGATGGAGACGCCGCCGCCGTCCAGGTTCACCGCGGCGACGTAGAGCCGGCCACCGGCGATCAGCGCGACCCGCTGGCCGTCCAGCGCGGCAGCAACCGCACTGACGTCGGCGGGCAGGTTGAGGGGCACCCGATACATCCGCGCCGACTCGTCGAACCGGTAGAGCTGCCCGTCGGCGACGACCAGGCCGCGGCCGGGGCGTGCGTCGACCGAACGCAACCAGACCGGGCGGCTCATCGAGGAGTATTCGGACGTGCTGCGGAAGGGGACGGAGACCGGCGCGGCACCCGCACCCACCGCGAGGCGGCGCCTGCCGTCGCTGCTGCCGGTGACCACCAACGCGGCGAGGACCCGCTGCTCCTTGGCCATGGCCAGGTCGGCGGAGACGATGTTGCGGTTGGCCTCGGGTGCCAACGGCACGGTGCCGCTGAGTTCGCTGCCGAAGTCGAGCGGGTGGATGGCGCCCTCGTACAGGCCGAACCGCTGCGGGCTCTCGGCGATCGGGTAGAGCTGAGCGGAGTTCCGTCGCTCGCTCAGGTCCTGTACGGGCAGCGAGTTGTTGCGGATCTTCAGCTCCAGCTGACCCGGCAGGTCCCCCAACGACCAGGCGATCTGCGTGATCAACTGGTCGATCCCGTTCTGGTCGTCGCCGGACATGTCCAGGTTGACCTCCCACCGGCCGTTGCCGCCGGTGGCGTTGTTGATCAGCTCGGTGCGATCGGGCAGCCCGACGACACCCGGGCGCAACCAGTCGGAGGGACCACCGACCAGCCACTTCACCACCTCGTTGACCCGGCGCTCTTCCGGCACCGCGAGCGGCCGGTAGCGCTGGTCGGGCACGAGGCGGGTGCGGTCCGAACTCCAGAAGTAGATCGACTCGTCCTGGTAGTAGCGACGAAGGGCGGCGTCGCTGAGCAGCAGCACGTTCGGCGGGTCGAAAATGTACAACCCGGCCCGCTCGTCGTTCACGGCGCCGTTCAACGCCGCGCTGCGGATCCCGAACTCGTACTCCGTCTCGGTCGCCACCGGCGGCGCCAGGGTGCCGTTGGCCCGCAGGACGCCGATCTGCTGCACGGTGATCTTCACCGTGGTGGTCGAGTCGCTGTTGAGGGTGTAGACCGCCTCACGCAGCCGCACCACGTTCAGCGCGACCTCGCTGCCCTTCTTTTCCTGCAGGCGGGACTTGTGCTCCGGGGCGATGAACGCCTTGACCCGCTCGTACGCCCGATCCGGCTCTCCGGCGGCGGCGGACAGGAAGTTGCGGACGAACGCCTCGTTGACGCTGCCGCTGGCCGTTCGCGTCGGCGGCTCGTTGCCGGGACCGTTGACCGCGCCGGCCTCCGTCGCGGTCCCGCCCTTGCCGTCCACCCGCACGTCGGACGCCGCCGGGATGCCGCAGCCACCGCCCAGCAGCACCACCACGCCGAGCGCCGCGACCAGGGTCGGCCGTCTCATGAGCGCACCTCCGCCCGCTGTCCGTCCCCGGTCGGCGCCGGGCCGATCGCCAGTGCCCCGCCGGTGCCGGGCCCGATGGCCAGCGGGCCGCCGTCGCGGGGACCGCCGAACGGCAGCGCGGCGTCCGCCGGCACCAGGCGCAGCGGCGAGGTGGTCAGCCGGTCTCCCGCGCGGGCCGGCAGCGTGAGCCGGAACTGGGCGCCCTGCCCGGGTGCACCCCACGCCTCCAGCCAGCCGCCGTGCAGCCGGGCGTCCTCCAGGCTGATCGACAGGCCCAGCCCGGTGCCGCCGGTCTGCCGTGCCCGGGACGGGTCGGCTCGCCAGAACCGGTTGAACACCAACTTCTCCTCGCCCGCCTTGAGCCCCACGCCACGGTCGCGCACGGTGATCGCCACGGCGGTCTCGTCCGCGCCGAGGGTGATCAGCACCGGTCGGGCCTCGCCGTGCTCGACGGCGTTGCCGACCAGGTTGCGCAGCACCCGCTCGACCCGGCGCGGGTCGACCTCGGCGATCACCGGAGTGCCCGGCAGGTCGAGTTCGATGGGTACGCCCACCCGCTCGGCCAGGCCGCCCAGCCGGTCGACCACCCGGTGCACCACCGGCACCAGGTCGGTCGGCTCGGAGTCCAGCATGGCGAAACCCGCGTCGAAGCGGCTGATCTCCAACAGATCGGTGAGCAACTCCTCGAAGCGGTCCAACTCGGCCTGGAGCAGCTCGGCGCTGCGCGCCACCGCCGGGTCGAACTCGTCACGCTCGGCGAAGATCAGGTCAGCGGCCATCCGTACGGTGGTCAGCGGGGTACGCAGCTCGTGCGAGACGTCGGAGGTGAACCGACGCTGTAGTCGGGACATCTCCTCCAGGCGCAGGATCTGCCGTTGCAGGTTGGTGGCCATCTGGTTGAAGGAGGCGGCGAGCAGGGCGAGGTCGTCCTCACCGTTGACCACCATGCGTTGGTCGAGCAGGCCGGCGGAGAGTCGCTGGGCGGTCCGTGCGGCGACCCGGACCGGGTTGACGACCAACCGGGTGACGAGCGCCGCGAGCAGCCCGAGCAGGATCACCAGGGCGACCCCGGTGGCGACGACGGTGGCTCGGGCGTCGGCGGCGGTGACGTCCTGCCGGGTCAACGGCACCAGGTAGTAGAGCTCGATCTGGCCGAAGCGGGTGGGCACCGGCGAGCCGTAGACCAGATACTTGGTGGACTCGCCGGTGAGCCGCCCGGTGCGGATCTGGCTGGCCACCTTGCCGTCCGCGATCGTGGCCCGCAGCTCCGGGCTGATCAGCGCCTGGACGTTCACCGACGGCGAGGTGCGGGTCTGGATGTCGTTCTGGTAGCCGTCGGCCGTGATCGCCACCACCACACCGCTCGTCTGCTGGGGGTCGCCGCCGGCCAGGTAGTTGACCGTGCCGTCGATGGTCTCCTGGAGCTGCGCCTCCTGCGACTGGCCGTACAGGGAGACCTGCTTGGCCGCGTAGCTGGCACCGGTGATCACCCGCTGTCGGACGTCGCTGCGGGCGTTGTCGAGGAGGATGGTGGTGATCTTGTCAGCGATCACGAACGCGAAACCGCCGACCAGCAGGCTGGACGCGACAAGCGTGATGGTCACGACCCGGACCTGCAGGGAGCGCCGCCAGGTCTGGTGCACGCGGCCCACCACCCGGGCGACCCGGCCGCTCACCGCGCGCCAGATCTCCCCACCGGCGCTGGGCCGGCGGGCAGCCGTGCTCGGGGAGTGTGGGGGCGGCGAGGTCGACACAGTGCGACCAGGCTATCCGGTCCCCGCCTTGTATCCCACGCCCCGCACGGTGAGGATGATTTCCGGTCGCTCCGGGTCCGGCTCGATCTTGGCGCGCAGTCGCTGGACATGCACGTTGACCAGGCGGGTGTCGGCCGCGTGCCGGTAGCCCCAGACCTGCTCCAGCAGCACCTCACGGGTGAAGACCTGACGCGGCTTGCGGGCGAGCGCGACCAGCAGGTCGAACTCCAGCGGAGTCAGCTTCACCTCCTCGTCGTTGCGGCTGACGGTGTGCGCGGGCACGTCGATGGTGATCTGGTTGTCGGGTGGCCCGATCGTCAGCATCTCGGGGGCCACGTCCTCGCCTCGACGCAGGCGGGCCCGCATCCGGGCGACCAGTTCCTTGGGCTTGAACGGCTTCACCACGTAGTCGTCGGCACCGGACTCCAGGCCGAGCACGACGTCCACGGTGTCGCTCTTGGCGGTCAGCATGACGATCGGCACGCCGGACTCCGCCCGAATCGACCGGGCGACGTCGATACCGCTCATACCAGGCAGCATCAGGTCGAGCAGCACGATATCGGGACGGCTGTCACGAAAGGCGGCCAACGCCCGCTCGCCGTCCGCCACGAACGAGGGTTGGAAACCCTCGCTGCGCAACACGATGCCGAGCATCTCGGCGAGCGCGGGGTCGTCGTCGACCACCAGTACGCGGGCTCTCATGGGATTAATATTGCATCCTCATTCAGTTCGGTGGGACCGGCGTCCGTCGGTAACGCAGGGTGCCGCCGCAGAAGCGCTCCTCGCGACCCGCGGCGGCGGCGCCACGGGCTGCGGTGCCCGGCGCAGGATGAGAGCTCCGGCCCAGGCTGACACCATGATCCCCCTTCGACGGCACCCGGCGCCACCGCGGCCGCGGCCGGGGCCGGCTGTCACCAACCTGACCCCGGGTCAGCCGAAGAGCGCGCGCCCCCAGTGGTCCCCGCCGTCGCGTACCCCGGGCGGGCAGGCGAACACGCCGCTGGAGACGTGCCGCAGGTATTCGTTCATCACGTCGTGCCGCGCCAACTGGGTCTGGATCGGCACGAACTGGCGGCGCGGGTCGCGCTGGTAGGCGATGAAGAAGAGGCCCGCGTCGAGCCGGCCCAGGCCGTCCGAGCCGTCGACGAAGTTGTAGCCCCGGCGCAGCAGTTGGGCGCCGTTGTTGCGGCTCGGGTGGGCCAGCGTCACGTGCGCGTGCTCGGCGATCACCGGCTTGCCGTCCGCGCCGCGCGCGGCGAAGTCCGGCTCGTCGAACTCGTCGGTCCGGCCGAGGGGGGCACCACTGCCCTTGGTCCGGCCGACGATCTCCTCCTGCTCGGCCAGGGAGGTCCGGTCCCAGGTCTCCACCAGCATCCGGATCTTGCGGGTGACCAGGTACGAGCCGCCCGTCATCCAGTCCGGCCCGTCACCCGGCTGCACCCACAACTGGTCGCGCAGCAACTCGGTGTCCTCGGCCTTGAGGTTGGCCGTACCGTCCTTGAACCCGAACAGGTTGCGCGCGGTGGCCTGGTCACGGGAGGTCGAGGAGGTACGCCCGAAGCCGAGCTGTGACCAGCGAACGCTCACCACGCCCATGCCGAGCCGGGCCAGGTTACGGATCGCGTGCACCGCGACCTGCGGATCGTTGGCGCACGCCTGCACGCAGAGGTCACCGTTGGAGAGCTGCGCCTGCAGGGCGTCGCCGGGGAACTTCGGCAGCTCGGCCAGGGCGACGGGCCGCCGGTCGGCGATGCCGAAGCGGTCCCGCCCGTCGGCGTCGCGGAACAACGTCGGCCCGAAGCCGATCGTCAGGGTGAGCTGCGACGGGGGCAGGCCGAGCGCCTCGCCGGTGTCGTCCGGCGGAGCCTCCGGCATCCCGCCGACCGCGCCGAGGATTCCGGCGTCCCGCCCCGCGGTCATCCGGGCGGCGGCGGCGGACCACTCCTCGAGCAGCTCGACCAGCCGGGTCCGGTCCTTGGTGATCACGTCGAAGGCGACGAAGTGCAGCCGGTCCTGGGCCGGGGTGACGATGCCGGCCTGGTGCTCGCCGTGGAACGGCACCGCCCCGGCCGGGTGGTCGCTCGCCGCGGCCGGACCGTGGGAGCCGTTCAACAGCGCCCCCGCGCCGGCCGCCACTCCGGCGACCCCGGCCACCCCGGCGCCGGCCAGGGTGATGGCCCGGCGCCGGGTCAACCTGCTCCCACTCATCGACTCGACTCCTTCTGCCGGAAGGTCACTTCGCGACGGCTGCGGCGACCTTGCTGATCGGCTCGGTGAGCGCGTTGATCCCGTCGGAGAGATCCTTGAGCTCGGCCTTGCTCAGCGCGGTGTGCAGCTTCCACCCGTCGCCGTCGCGGTGCTTGCCGAGCAGCGTCTCCACGTTTGCGAACTCGGTGTCCAACTGCGTGACCAGCTCCGGCGAGCGCTGCTGCAGGGCCGGGCGGAGGGCGGAGACGGCGGCCTTGGAACCTTCGAGGTTGGCGGCGAAGTCCCACAGGTCGGTGTGCGAGTAGCGGTCCTCCTCGCCGGTGATCTTGCCGCTGGCCACCTCGTCGAGCAGTTCCTTGGCACCGTTGGCGAGCTGGAGCGGGGAGAGCTTCTCGGCGTTGGCCTTGGTCACGATCTCCTTGACGTCCACCAGCAGGCGGTCGGCGATCGGGCCGTCCTTGCTGATGTCGCCCGACTGCCAGAGGTCCTTCTCGATCCGGTGGAAGCCGGTGAACTCCATCCCCTCCTCGATGACCTCCTCGCGGCCATCGATCTTGGGGTCGAGGTCGCCGAAGATCTCGGCCACCGGCTCGATCCGCTCCCAGTAGGTGCGGGCGACCGGGTAGAGCGTCTTGGACTTCGCCACGTCGCCGGCCTTGACCGCGGTGACGAACTCCTCGGTCTTGTCCAGCAGCGCGTCGGTCTGGCTCTTGACGTAGCGCTGGTAGTTCTCGGCCGCGCCGGCCAACGCGGCGTCGGCGGTGAGCGGCTGCGCCGACCCACTGACCTTGAGCGCGCCCCGGATGCCCTTGCCGCTCATCCCGGGTTTGCAGGCCGTCTGGTAGGTGCCGGCCGGCAACTCCACGTGCAGCTCACGGCTCAGCCCCGGGGCGATGTTCTCCACCTCGCCCATGACGCGGTCGCCGTCGGCGTACACGTAGAACTCGGTCACCTTCGCGCCGGAGTTGGTGATCTTGAAGGTGGCGGTGCCGGCGCCCAGGTCGGTCGAGCCGACCTCACAGGCGGTGTCGCTGGCCTTGACCACGATCGGTCCGCCGGACGCGGCCGAGTCACCCTCGTCGGAGTCGGAGCAGGCGGCCAGACCGGCCGTCGCCAGCACGCCGACGGCGGCCAGCGCGAAAAATCGGGTGGTACGCATCTGAGCTGTCTCTCCTCGTGGGGGTCAGGCACGCTGCGGCGTGGCGGCCGCCTCGGCCTCGGCCTCGGTGCCGGTGTCGGCTCCGCGCTCGGTGACTGTGGTTGCCGCGGCGGGTGCCGGCTTGCGGCGGGCCGGTCGCAGGAAGAGCAGAAGGACCGGCACGGCGTACCCGATCCAGGCGATCGTCTCCAGCACGGTGGGCGCGGGCGTCACGTTGAACATGCCGGCGAGCAGGGCCGCGTACCAGGTGGTCGGGTCGAGCGCCCCGGTGATGTCGAAGGCCAGGTCGTTCAGGCCGGGCAGGACGCCTGCCTCCTGGAAGTCGTGGACGCCGTACTTGAGGATGCCGGCGGCCACCAGGATCAGCAGCGCGCCGGTCCAGGTGAAGAACCTGGTGAGGTTGATCCGCAGGGCGCTGGCGGAGAGCAGCACGCCGAGCACCACGGCGGTGACGATGCCGCCGATCAACGCGAGCAGCGGCCCGCTGTCACCGGCCGCGCCCTGGGCGGCCGAGTAGAAGATCAGCGCGGTTTCCATACCCTCCCGGATCACCGCGAGGAAGGCCATGCCGGCGACCGCGAACGAGCCGACGGCAAGCGCCTCGGTCAGCTTTCCCCGCAGCTCGCCGGCGATGGTCCGGGCCGCCCGGCGCATCCAGAAGATCATCCAGGTGACGAAGACCACGGCGGCGACCGAGGTGGTCGCCTCGAACAGCTCCCGGTCCTCGTAGCGCGAGAACAGCGAGGTCGACGTGTACTCGATCAGCCAGCCGAAGAGCACCGACAGCGCCACGGCCAGGCCGACGCCCGCCCAGACCTGCGGCAGCCGGTCCCGGCGCTGCGACTTCACCAGGAAGGCGACGAGGATGCTGACCACCAGAGTGGCTTCCAGACCCTCCCGCAGGCCGATCAGGTAGGTGGCGAACATCCGGGCTCCGAGTTCATCAGGTGCGCCTCAACCAACTTAGGGCAGGCATACCTTGCTCCCTGCTCAGGAGCCTCGTCAAGTCGTACACGACAAGCTCACTCGACCCCTGCGCCGCAGGCCAGGCCGGTCGGCGACGGACACCACCCTTCGGCTGTGACAGGATGCCCGCCGTGAAGGGATTCCTGCCGTGGCTGGCGGTGCTGGCCGTGGTCCTGCTGCTCAGCGCGCTGCGCCTGCGGGCGCTGGCCACAGTCGTGTCGCTCGCCTGGCTGGCCTGGTGCGTCTGGACGTGGTTCCGCCCCACCCGCCGCGACTCCCGTTCGGGCTGACCCCGCCGACTCCGGGCGGAAGACGACGAACCGGGCCGGCTGCGAACAGCCGACCCGGTCCGGAAGCGCGTCGATCAGTAGCGGTAGTGGTCCGGCTTGAACGGACCCTCGGTCGAGACACCCAGGTACGCGGCCTGCTCCTTGGTCAGCGTGCTCAGCTTGGCGCCGAGCGCGCCCAGGTGCAGCCGGGCCACCTTCTCGTCCAGGTGCTTGGGCAGCACGTAGACGCCGATCGGGTATTCCTCGGTCTTGGTGAACAGCTCGATCTGGGCGATCGTCTGGTTGGCGAACGAGTTCGACATCACGAAGCTCGGGTGCCCGGTCGCGTTGCCCAGGTTCAGCAGGCGACCCTCGGAGAGCACGATGATGGCGTGCCCGTCGGCGAAGCGCCACAGGTCGACCTGCGGCTTGATGTTGATCCGCTCCACGTCGGAACGCTTGGCCAGACCGGCCATGTCGATCTCGTTGTCGAAGTGGCCGATGTTGCCGACGATGGCCTGGTGCTTCATCCGGGCCATGTGCTCGTTGGTGATGACGTCGAAGCAACCGGTGGCGGTGATGAAGATGTCCGCCTGCTCGACCACGTCGTCCAGGGTGGCCACCTGGTAGCCGTCCATCGCGGCCTGCAACGCGCAGATCGGGTCGACCTCGGTCACCACGACCCGGGCGCCCTGGCCACGCAGCGACTCGGCGCATCCCTTGCCCACGTCGCCGTAGCCCATCACCACGGCCATCTTGCCGCCGATCAGCACGTCGGTGGCCCGGTTGATGCCGTCGATCAACGAGTGCCGGCAACCGTACTTGTTGTCGAACTTGCTCTTGGTCACCGAGTCGTTGACGTTGATGGCCGGGAAGAGCAGGGTGCCCGCGCGGTGCATCTCGTAGAGCCGGTGCACGCCGGTGGTGGTCTCCTCGGTCACGCCCTTGATGCCGGCGGAGATCCGGGTCCAGCGCTGGCCGTCCTCGCCGAGCGAGCGGTGCAGCAACTCCAGGATGACCGCGTACTCCTCGGAGTCGGCGGACTCGACCGGCGGGACGGCCCCGGCCTTCTCGAACTCGGTGCCCTTGTGCACGAGCAGGGTGGCATCGCCACCGTCGTCCAGGATCATGTTGGGGCCCAAGCCGGCTTCGCCGGTATCGCCAGGCGAGCCCGCCGGCCACGTAAGAGCTCTTTCGGTGCACCACCAGTATTCCGGGAGGGTCTCGCCCTTCCACGCGTACACCGGGACGCCGGCGGGGGCGTCGGCGGTGCCGTTCGGGCCGACGACGATCGCCGCGGCGGCGTGGTCCTGGGTGGAGAAGATGTTGCAGGAAGCCCAGCGCACCTGTGCGCCGAGCGCGACCAGCGTCTCGATCAGGACGGCGGTCTGGATGGTCATGTGCAGCGAGCCGGTGATCCGCGCGCCGGCAAGCGGCTGCGCCTCGGCGAACTCCCGTCGAATCGCCATCAGGCCGGGCATCTCGTGCTCGGCGAGCTGGATCTCCTTACGCCCGAACTCGGCGAGCGACAGATCCGCCACCTTGAAGTCGCCTTCGGCGAGGGTGCTTGGCCGGGCCTCGGACGGCGTACCGCTGGGGGACGCCGGGAGGGTGCTGGTCATGAAAGCTCCTGTCGAACGATGTCTACGCCGACCCTCCACCTTACGCGCGCCGCCGTTCCCTGTCCGGCACGGTCCACGGACAGCGCACGGGGCGGTCGGTGATGAGCGGACCTTCCCGCCCACGTCCCGCCCGCCCCGTGCATCCCCCCGGTTTGGTTCCCCGCACGTTCTCGGACCGTCGTCGCGATAACGCTGCGTACCCATAGAGTCACACTCAGGCAACTCGCCGTCAAGCTATTCCGGAAAAGTCGGACTTGTGTCGTCGTTGGACGCGGACGGGTCAGCGCAATCCGGAGGTCGCCACGTACGCCTCGCCGTCGCCGCTGATCCGCAGCGGCTCGCCGGCCGCGGTGCCGATCGCCGCCTCGCCGGACGCCAGCGTCACCGCACCGGCGCCGTCGTCCACGGTGACCGCGCCACCGGCGCAGAGCACCACCCGGGGGCCGGGCAACGGCAGCGTGACCAAGGGCACCGCCGCGCCCACCCGCACCCGGTGCAGCGCGAAATCATCCACCGGCACCGGCCAACAGTCGACACCTGGACCCACCGGCAGCGCGGCTCGCACCGGCTCGTCGAGCACCTCGAAGCGAAGCACCCGCAGCAACTCGTCGACGTCCACCCGCTTCGGGGTCAGTCCACCCCGCAGCACGTTGTCGCTGGCCGCCATGATCTCCACGCCACAGCCGCTCAGGTAGGCGTGCAGGTTGCCGGCGGGCATCCAGATCGCCTCCCCCGGCACCAGCCGCAGGTGGTGCAGCAGCAACGCCACCAGTACGCCCGGATCCGCCGGATACGCCGTGGCGAGCCGGTGGGCCAACTCCGCGTCCGGGCCGTCGACCGGCGCCGCCGCCACCGAGGCCAGCAGCTCGGGACGCTCGGCGACCGGCCAGCCGAGCAGCGTCCGCACCGCCGTGCGCAACCCCGCCGGCCCGGCCCGCAACGCGGCGACCACCGGCGCCAACTCCGGTACGCCGAACGCGGCGAGCGCCTCGGCCGACTCCGCCGGATCCCGAAAACCGCACAGCGCCTCGAACGGCGTGAGCGCGACGAGCAACTCCGGCTTGTGATGCGGGTCGGAATAGTTGCGCTGGCCCTCGGGAAGCCCGGCCTCGGCCGCGTAGCCCGCCCGCGCCTGTTCGGCGTCCGGGTGGGCCTGCAGGCTCAGCGGAGCATCGGCGGCGAGCACCTTGAGCAGGAACGGCAGTCGGCCGCCGAACCGCTCGGACACCCGCTGACCGAGCCACTGCCCCGGCTCGTCCCGCACCAGGTCGCAGAGGCTCACCTGCAGGCCGGCGCGGTTTACGCTGGCCGGAGCGCCCGGGTGGGCGCCCAGCCACAGCTCCGCCTCCGGCCCCGCGCTGGGCACCACCCGACCCTGGAGGAGTGCGAGGGCCGAGCGGGAACCCCAGGCGTAGTCGCGAATCGGTCCGTAAAGTGGCTCCACAGCTCAGCCCCCGGGCCGCCCGGCCGCTTCGCCCGACGCGTCCTGCGGCACGGCCGTGTCGGCCGCCGCGCCGGTGCCGGCCTCGGCGGCAGCGGCACTGTAGACGTCCGGCTCCAGGTAGATCACCCGGGCGATCGGCACCGCGGCGCGGATCCGCGCCTCCACGGCGTTGATGCCCCGCGCCAGGTCGTGGGCGCTCTCCCACTCCGGAACGGCGATCTTGGCGGCCACCATCAGCTCTTCCGGGCCCAGGTAGAGCGTCTTCATGTGGATGATCCGCTCCACCTCGGGGCCGTCGGTGACGGCCCGCTCGATGGTGGCCAGGTCGGACGCCTCGGCGCCCTCACCGAGCAGCAGGCTCTTCGTCTCGAAGGCCAGGACCACGGCGATCACGACAAGCAGGACGCCGATCATCGCGGTGCCCGCGGCGTCCCACCGGCCGTTGCCGGTGATCAGCGTCATGCCGACACCGAACAGCGCGAACACCAGACCGACGAGCGCGCCGAAGTCCTCCAGGAGCACCACCGGCAGCTCCGGCGCCTTGGCGCGGCGGATGAAACGCACCCAGGACTGGTTGCCCCGGATGTGATTGGACTCCTTGATGGCCGTCCGGAAGGAGAACGACTCCATGATGATCGCCGCCACCAGCACGACCACCGGCAACCAGTGCCACTCCTTGATGCCCTCTTTGTAGTCCCACTTGTGGTACGCCTCGTACAGCGCGAACAGGCCACCGATGCTGAACAGCACGATGGACACGATGAACGCGTAGATGTAACGCTCCCGGCCGTACCCGAACGGGTGTTCCGGGGTGGCAGCCCGCTTCGCCCGCTTGCCGCCGAGCAGCAGGAGACCCTGGTTGCCGGAGTCGGCGACCGAGTGGACCGCCTCGGCCAGCATCGACGACGACCCGGAGAGCAGGAAGGCGATGAACTTGGTGACGGCGATGCCGATGTTGGCCAGCAGGGCGGCGACAATCGCCTTCGTCCCACCGTTCGCGCTCATGCCACCGCTCCGCTTCGCCGCACGAAGCCAACCGGCCCGCGCATGACGCGCCGCCCCCTACGTTCGTTCACTGGTTCGACAGCTCCTTCATTTCGGTGATGGCCGGTACGGCCATCGGGTCCAGCCCGTGTGCCAGAGCAAGGTAGATCGAGGCGAAATCCGGGACCGCGATCAGCGAGGCCAGCCGCTCCAGGGCGGAGCCGCCCTCGGCGGTCACCACGTCGCACCGCACGCCACGGCGCTCGGCGAGGGTCTGCACCGCGTCCGCGCGGCGCTCCTCGACGGCCAGCGGCTCGTCGGTGTCGTCCTCGGCGTTGAGCCCGCCGTCGCGCAGCAGCACGAGCCGCAGCCGGGTGCCCTCGCCGTCGTCCTCCGCCCGGTCGGCGAAGATGTCCCGCTCGCCCTCGGCCAGGCCGCCGAAGACGCCGTCGAGCAGCCCGACCCGGCCCCGGCCGGCCTCGCCGAGCGCCCCGGTGACCACCGGGTAGCGGGCGTTGGCCGACAGGGTGTCGCCGAACCGGCGGGCGGCCACGGTGGCCAGCGGGGACGAACCCCAGACGATCGGGATCGAGCCGGCCAGGCCCAGGGCCAGCGACTTCGCCGGGTTGACGAAGGACTCCGCGGCGGAACGGCAGCGGTCGGCGTCCGCGTCGAGCCGGGCCGCGGTCTCCGCCAGATCCGCCTCGTTGACCTTCACGAGCCCGAGCGAACGAGCCGCGAGCAGGACCGGAATGGTGAGCGCCCAGAGGCTGGCTCGGGCCGGGGCACGCCGGGGCACCGGGATGAACGGCGCTCGGGCCTGCTCGGCGATCGACTGCAACTGCGAGTCGGGGGCACCCACGGCGACCAGCCGGGCACCCCGCCGGTGCGCCGCCTCGGCCGCGCCGAGCGCCTCCGGGCTACGACCGGACGCGCTCACCGCGATCACCACGTCCGCCGCGCCCACCCAGCCGGGTACGCCCGCGCTGCGGTGCCCGATGATCGGGACCGGGCAGCGCGGACCGGCGACAGTGGCCAACACATCCCCGGTACGCCCCGCGGTGCCGATACCGGCGATGACGACGGCTCGGGGACGCCCGTCGTCGGCGAGGACCGCCAGGTTCGCCTCGGCGGCCAGAGCCGCGCTCTCGCGAACCTGCGCACCGGCCGACGCCGTGTGCCGGAGCATGCCGCCCGGATCGTGCTCGGCCAGCGCCTCCGGGTTGTCGAGCAGGGCCTCGTCGGCGTCGCGACGACCGCTGACCCCGGCCGTACCGTCGATCATGAGGACTGCCCTGGGCCGCCGCGCGCCTCGTCGAGCAGCAGCACCGGCACGTCGTCGCGGACCTCGAAGATCCGGCCACACTCCGTGCAGGTGAGCGTCTGCGCCTCGGCATCGTAGGTGAGCGGGGCGTGGTGCGTGTCCGGACAGGCGAGAATCTCGAGCAACTGCGGATCCAGGGCCATGGCACGGCTCCTTCCACGTGTGCGGCTTGACCGGCGGCGGTACCGACCGGGTGTGCGGCTTGACCGGCGGCGGTGCCGACCGGCGCAGGCGATCTTATCGGCGAACGCGGTCGAGCACGTCGTCCCGGAGCGAGACCATCCGCTCGCGGGTAGGCGCCTCGACGTTGAGCCGCAGCAGCGGCTCTGTGTTGGAGGCGCGCAGGTTGAACCACGCGCCGTCGGGGAACCGCAGGGTGAGGCCGTCCATCTCGTCGGTCACCGCGTCGGGGTACGCGGCCCGCACCTCGGCCACCGCCGCCGCCTGGTCGGCCACCGTCGAGTTGATCTCGCCGGAGGCGATGTAGCGCTCGTACTCGCCGGCCAGTACGGACAGCGGCAGCGACTGCTCGCCCAGCGCGGCCAGGGTGTGCATCGCCGCGAGCATCCCGGTGTCGGCGAACCAGAAGTCCCGGAAGTAGTAGTGCGCGGAGTGCTCGCCGCCGAAGACGGCGTTGGTCCGGGCCATCTCCGCCTTGATGAAGGAGTGCCCGACCCGGGCGACGACCGGCTTCCCACCGTGCTCACGGATGATCTCCGCGACCGCGCTGGAGGTGATCAGGCCGTGGATCACTGTGGAGCCGGGGTGCTTGGCCAACTCCCGCGCGGCAACGAGGGCGGTGATCGCCGACGGCGAGACCGGCTCGCCACGCTCGTCCACCACGAAGCACCTGTCGGCGTCGCCGTCGAAGGCCAACCCGATGTCGGCCCCGTGCTCCACCACCGCGCGCTGGAGGTCGACCAGGTTCGCCGGATCCAGTGGGTTGGCCTCGTGGTTGGGGAAGGTGCCGTCCAGCTCGAAGTAGAGCGGCACGATCTCCAGCGGCAACGGCGACAGAGCGGCGTCGCCCAGCACGGTGGGGACGGTGAAGCCACCCATCCCGTTGCCGGCGTCGACGACGACCTTCAGCGGCCGGATGCCCGAGAGGTCGACCAGCTTGCGCAGGTAGCCGGCGTAGTCGGGCAACAGGTCGCGCCGCTCGGCCGGCCGGGTGGGCGTACCGGCGGGGCGAGCCTCGCCGGAGTCGAGCAGCGCCTGGGCCCGCTCCCGGATCTCCGCCAGACCGCTCTCCTGCCCGATCGGGCGCGCGCCGGACCGGCACATCTTGATGCCGTTGTACTGGGCGGGGTTGTGGCTGGCGGTGAACATCGCGCCGGGCAGGTCGAGCGAGCCGGAGGCGAAGTAGAGCAGATCGGTGGAGGCCAGCCCGATCTCGATCACCGAACGGCCCTCGGCCCGTACGCCGGTGGCGAACGCGGCGGCCAGTCCGGGCGAGGTGGCGCGCATGTCGTACCCGACGACCACCGCGTCACCCGGCTCCTCGGTGGAGTTGAGCAGCTGCGTGAACGCGGCTCCCAGCGCCTCGGCGACCCGTTCGTCCCACTGGTCCGGCACCGTCCCTCGGACGTCGTACGCCTTCACAATCTGGGACAGATCAGACACGTGTTCCACTCCTTGGCCGCAGGTAGACACCGAGCCTGAGCGTAACGGAGGGTCCGGGTCGAGCCCCGCTCAGCCGGGGAGCCGGGGCATGATCACGGTGCGACCGCCATCGTCGGGGGGCGGATCCCCGGGCAGTTGGCGGTTTTCCGGCGCTCCCGGCATCGGCTGCGTCGCCTCCGGGGGCGCACCGGCTGCGGGCCGGGCACCGTAGACGCCACCGGCGGCCGGGTGCGGGGACGGCACAGCACCCGGACCCGCTGGCGGGCGCGGGAAAGCCATGGCGCCCGGGCGCGGGAGTGGCGCGGCGCCCGGACCGGCGGGCGGCGGCTGCTGGCCGTACACCTGGCCAGGGCGACCGGACGCGGCCGGCGACCCACCGCCGGCCCGGTAGGTGGTGCCGCCGGGGTTGCCCGGCAGCGTGCCGGTCGGCTCGTCGGACGGCCGGCGATCCTGGCGCGAGCGACGGAACAGCAGCACGATGAGCAGCAATCCGATCGCCACCATGACGATGCCGAAGATCATCACCGGTGATGTGCCGGACGAGGCCGCGGCAGCCGCCGAGGTGTCCGGCGCACCGGGGGTGCCGCCCAGTGCCGCCGGTGTCACCGCGTCGTCGACGATCGCGACGTCGGTCGGACTCGGGGTGGGCGTCGCCTTCTTCGACGGCGTCGGCGAGGGGGTGACCCGCGCGCCGTTCACCTTCGCCGTGTCGCTGCCCCGGCCGAGTTCCAGACCGGTCGCGTTGGAACCCACGCCGATCACGATGAGCCGGCCACCCGGGACAGCCGCACCGAAGCTCACCCGGTACCGCACGGTGATCCCCTTGCCCTTGCACAGGGTGGGCTTCAACGGCGTCGTCTGCACGGTCCCCACGTTGCCGCCACCGCCGCTGACCGCCACCGGGAGCCACTGCCTGCCCGCGTTGACCTCGACCTTCACCTGGTCCGGCTGGAGACCCGAAAGGTTGAGAACCACTCCGGTACGCAGCAGGACGCAGCCGTCGGTGCGCTTGCGCACCGCCACGTTCACCCCCTGCGCGGAACCGCCGGCGGTGAAGCTGCTGGCCGCGCCCACCCGGACCGAGTCGCCGTCGGCCAGCGCGGGCGACGCGCCGAGCATCACCAGGCCGCCCACCAGACCGCAGACCGCCGCGAGCCGTGCCGCGCGTCGACGCACCGTCATGATCACCTCGCCGTCTCCCCGGGTGGGGTCCGCGGGCCAGGCTACTACCGCCCCACCCACCCCGCCGGTCACAGAGCGCCCCGGACGTGTGCCGCGTTACGGTTTGGGACCCGGCCCGACGACCCTGCTCACGCGTGGTTTCACTCCGGGCAGGACGCCGGGGTCAGTGCGGGTGCTCCGCCCGGGAGAGGGCGTCGCGGCAGAGTCGGTCGGAGGTGCGGGTGCTCTCCGGCAGCCGGAACCGCGGGGTCAGCGCGAGCACCTGCGCGGTCGCGTTCTCCAGGCTCATTCGATGTCCGACGCTGACGAAGACCGGCTTCACGCCGTCCTGGGTGCGGAGCACCCGGCCGACGACGTCAGCGCCGTCCCGTAGCGGCGACCAGGCACCCCGCCCGGCGGCCGGCGGATCCCACGTCCCGACCAGCGGCGTCTTGCCCACCCCGATCGCGGGCAACCCGGTGACCACGCCGAGGTGGCAGGCGAGCCCGAACCGACGCGGATGCGCCAGCCCGTGCCCGTCGCACACCAGCAGATCCGGGATCGTGGCCAGGCGGTCCAAGGCGCTGAGCAACGCGGGCAACTCACGGAAGGCGAACAACCCCGGCACATAATCGAACGCGGGCCGCCCCACACAGACCGCCGAGTCCACCACGACCAAGGTCCGGGCATCCAGCACCGTCACCGCCGCCGCCAGCAGGTCACCACCCTGGGAGTACGCGACGTCCAGGCCGGCCACCGTCTCCGGCGCGCTCGGCCCCGGCCCGACCAGGTCGACAAGCGGCCGCAACCCCTCCTGTACGGCCACCGCCTCGGCAACACTGCCCGGCGTCGCCGCATCGCCCGGCGTCGGGGTCACCCCTCGCCATGATCCACTCGACTTCATTGGGCTAGTTGCATCCTGTTTGTGCTGGTCAGTGGGTCTTGACGTGTTGGTGTGAGGTGGTTTCGGGCTGGTTGAAGGCTTGTTGATCTTCAGGGTGGGTCGTTGCCCGGGGGCGGGTTCAGCGGGTGATCTCGGTGTGGGTGAGTACGAGTAGGGCCCGCACCAGGGCGGTGGCGTCGCGTCGCCAGTCGCGGCGTAGTCGGTGCAGGATGCGCCAGTTTTTCAGGTGGGCGTGGGCGTGTTCGTTGGCGACGCGTTCGCGGGCGATGAGCGCGTTGGTGATTTTTTCGGCGGGGGTGAGTTTGTGGTTGCGGCAGGCGCGGCGGCCGACGATGACGCTCGGGTTGGTGGTGGGTTGATCATCGAGGCGGGTGTGGAAGCGGTCGCAGATGACCGTCAGGTGGTGGTGGCGTAGTCGTGGCGGTAGGCGCAGGCGTTTGGCGTGGGTGGCCTCGTGGAGTCGGGCTGGTTGCGCTGCGGAGGCCCAGAGCAGTCGGCCTCGGTGGTCGGTCAGGGTGATGACGCGTAGGTGGTGGGCTTTGTGTTTCGGGCA
>NZ_JBEZGL010000012.1:0-240320 GCF_040649915.1 Micromonospora sp. NPDC048839 | reverse complement strand
CTCGTACGGACCAAGGAGATACGACGTCAGCGAGCGACCAACACGATTTTCAGCCCGGAACGGGCCGCATCGCCAGAGGCGACAGGGACTAACCCGACACCCCTCTCCCACCCACCCCACCCCCACGCCAACCCACCCCACCCCTGCGGGGCATTTCGGCAAGATCACGCTCGATGCAGGATGTAGTGGCCTCGCCTTCCCGGGAGGCCACTACATCCCTGATCGAGCACGATCATGCGTACGGCCGCCGACGCACGATCCATGGTTATCCACAGGGGCAGCGTGGCGGGCGGCTGATCGGCCAGCCTGGAGCGCATGCCGAAAGCTCCGCGACGCCCGCCGCAGTTGCGTGGTCGGGTCTTCCGCGGCTCGATCGCCGTCTCGCGCGGCCTGTTGAGCCGAAACGATTTGCGCAGTTCCGCATGGAGACCACTGTTCCGGGACATCTATGCCGATGCCGAGGTCCGGGTCACGCACGGAATCAGGTGCGCCGCCGTCGAGCGTTGGCTGATCCCGCCAGGAGCCGCCATCGCGGGACGCTCCGCGGCGGCCCTGTACGGCTGCCCGGCACCCGCCGCGAGCGAGCCGGTGGACGTACTGGTTCCCCGGGCAACCCGGGTCGGACCGACCGCCGGGCTCCGGATCCGCCGCGGGGAGTTCGACCCCGGCGACGCGGTGGACAGGGCCGGGCTCAGGGTGACCAGTCCGGAGCGCACCTGCTGGGATCTCGCCCGATGGCTCGACGTGGTCGAGGCGGTGGTAGTCCTCGACGGCATGCTGGCCAGGCGGCTCACCGATGTGCCCGCCCTCCGCGAATACGCCCTGAACCGGGCCGGTCGACGCGGCTGGCGGTCCCTGCTGCGTGCCGTCGATCTGGCGGACGCCGGCGCGGAGTCACCCCAGGAGTCCCGCACTCGCGTACGGCTGGTGCTCGCCGGCCTGCCCCGCCCTCAGACGCAGTGGGTCGTCGCCGACAAAGGTCGGTTCGTAGCCCGACTTGACCTGGCCTGGCCCGAGTTCAAGGTGGCGGTGGAATATGACGGGCTCTGGCACGACGATCCCGAGCAGTTTCAGCGGGACCGCCGACGGCTCAACCGACTGCTCGGCAACGAGTGGATCGTGCTGCACGTCACCGCCAAGCGCCTCCGGGACGACTTCGACGGATTCCTCGCCGAGGTCAGGGCCGCCCTACAAGCGCGTTCCCGCAGCATCCGGTCGCGATGATCGTGCTCGAACATGGATGTAGTGGCCTCCCTGCACAGGGAAGCCACTACATCCTGGATCGAGCGCGATCATGCGCTTAGCGGCGCGGGCGCCGGGCTTGTCAGGCGGCGGGGAGGTACTTGGCGAGGTCGTCGAGGATCTTGTTGGCGGCGCCGACGCCGATGCCGGTCATCCAGACCTCGTCGGAGACGGAGTACGCCTTGCCGGCCTTGACGGCGCTGAGGCCCTTCCAGAGCGTCCCACCGGCGACCTTCGCCTGCTCGGCGGCGGCCTTGTCGCCGTACGCGGTCACGAAGATGACGTCACCGTCGACCTCGTTGACCCGCTCCGGGCTGACCAGGTCGAAGCGCTTGTCCTCCTTGTTGGCGAGCAACTGCCGCTCGGGGCGCCCGAGCCCGGTGTCGCCGAGGACGATGCCGGAGAAGGAGTCCGGGCCGTACACCCGGATGTTGCCGGGCAGGAACCGAACGATCGACACCTTGCGGGCGGCGGCGTCGCCGAGGGTCGCGCCGAAGTCCTTGGCCCGCTTCTCGTACGCGCCGAGCAGGTCCTTGGCCTGCTGCTCACGCCCGAGCGCCCGGCCGTCGAGGAGGAAGTTGTCCTTCCAGGTGATGCCCACCTTGTCGGTGAAAACGGTCGGCGCGATGGCGGACAGTTCGTCGTAGAACTTCTCCTGGCGGAACTTGCTGCCGAGGATGAGGTCGGGCTTGAGTGCGTTGATCGCCTCCAGGTCGGGCTCGGCGAGCACCCCGACCGTCTTGATGCTGGCGAGCTTGTCCGCGCCGAAGTAGGTCGGCCAGCTCTTGGCCTCACCGGCCGTGGCGGCGCCGACGGGCGTGACGCCCAGCGAGAGCGCTGTGTCGATCTTGTCGGTGTCGAGCACGACGACGCGCTTGGGCTCGGCCGGGACCTTGGTGGTGCCCATGGCGTGGGTGATCTCCCGGGTTTCCCCGGTGGTGGAGCCGGCGACCGGGTCGCTCTCACCGCAGGCGGTGAGACCGACGCCGAGGGCGACGGTCGCGGCGAGAGCGGCGACGAGACGACGCATCAGAGTCCTTTCGAGGGGTACGAGCCGACGAGCGGGGTGGCCGCGTCGCCGGTGGGGCGGGTCAGGCGTCCGGTACGGACGCCGTCGACGAGGAGGGGTCACCCGGGCCAGCGGGAGCCGGAGCGTTGCCACCGGTGTGGGCGGGCACCACCAGCGGCGCGCCGGTCACCGGGCAGGGCACGACCACGCAGGCCAGCCCGAAGACGTCGCGGACCAGGTCGGCGGTGAGGATCTCCCGGGGCGGTCCGGCGGCCACCACGGCGCCGTCGCGCATCGCGACCAGGTGATCGGCGTACCGGGCGGCCTGGTTCAGGTCGTGCAGCACGGCGACCACGGTGCGGCCCCGCTCGACGCGTAGCCGGTGCAGGAGGTCCAGCACCTCCACCTGGTGGGCCAGGTCGAGGAAGGTCGTCGGCTCGTCCAGCAGCAGGGCGTCGGTGTCCTGGGCGAGCGTCATGGCGATCCACACCCGCTGCCGCTGCCCGCCGGAGAGGCTGTCCACCGGCCGGTCGGCCAGGTCGGTCACGTCGGCCAGGGTCATCGCCTGGTCGACGGCCGCGCCGTCCTCCGACGACCACTGCCGCCACCAACGCTGGTAGGGCTGCCGGCCCCGCCCGACCAGGTCGGCCACGGTGACGCCCTCGGGCACCAGCGGGCTCTGCGGCAGGACGCCGAGGCGGCGGGCCACCTCCCGGGTGGGTAGCTCGCGGATCGCGGTGCCGTCCAGCAGGACCGTGCCCCGGCGCGGGGTGAGCAGCCGGGCCATGGTGCGCAACAGGGTGGACTTGCCGCACGCGTTCGGGCCGACGATCACGGTGAACGCGTCGGTGGGCAGGTCCAGGTCGAGGCCGTCGAGCACGGTCCGCTCGTCGTAGCCGGCGACCAGGTCGCGGGTGGAGAGCATCACACGACTCCTTGAGGCGTCACGACGACCGCCGCCGTCCGCGCAGCAGCAGGAAGATCAGGTACGGGCCGCCGATCGCGGCGGTCAGCACACCGGCGGGCAGTTGGGTGGGTGCGAGCAGGCGTCGGCCGGCCAGGTCGGCCAGCACCAGCAGCAGCGCGCCGAGCAGCGCGGCGCAGACCAGCGGTGGCCGTTCGGCGCGTACCAGTCGACGGGCCACCTGGGGCGCGACAAGCGCGACGAAGTCGACGGCGCCGACCTGGGCGGTGACCATTGCGGCGACGAGGACGCCGGCGCCGGCCAGGCCGATCCGGCGGGCCACCGGGCGCAGCCCGACGCCGCGGGCGGTGTCGTCGTCCAGGGCGGTGCTGTTCAGCGCCCAACCGGCCCAGGCCAGCACCGGCAGCAGCACCAGCAGGGTGCCGGCGATCCAGGCGGCCTCGGTCCAGCCCTTGCCGGCCAGGGTGCCGATCAGCCAGATCTGCGCGCGCAACCCGTCGATCGGGTCGGCGGTGAGCATGACCACCTCGGTCAGTGCCCGGAAGGCGAACGCCACCGCCACGCCGGCGAGGACGAACCGCTGCGCGGCCAGCCCGTGCCGGGCACCCAGGGCGAACAGCAGCACCGCCGCGAGCAGCCCGCCCACCAGCGCGGTGGGTGCCACCAGCACCGCCGCCATGCCGCTGGTCAGGGCCACCGTGGCGGCAAGACCGGCGCCCTGGGTGATACCGATGACGTCCGGGCTGGCGAGCGGGTTGCGGGCCACACTCTGGATCAGGGTGCCGGCGATGCCGAAGGCCGCGCCGGCCGTCGCCGCCAGCACGACCCGCGGCAATCGAAGATCAAAGACCACGAGGTCGTACGGGGTGCCGGCGCCGGAGAGGGCGCGCAGCACGTCGGCCGGGGCGACGTACGGGGTGCCCAGCGAGAGGCTGAGCACGACGGCCAGCAGGAGCAGCACGGTCAGCACGGCGGCGACCAGCACTGCGCGACGGCGGATGACCAGGCTGACCGGGCCGAGCCGCAGCAGCGAGCGTCCGGCCAGCCGGGCATCGCCGCCAGCGCGTGAGGTGGTGAGTGACAGGCCGGCCGGGGCGGGCGAGCCCGCGGGGCGCTGGGTGGTGGTCACGCGGTCACCACCCGGGCGCGGCGGACCAGGACGGCCAGCAGCGGCGCCCCGATCAGCGCGGTGACGATCCCGGCCGGTATCTCGCCGGGTGGGGCGACGAGCCGGCCGACGACGTCGGCGCCGAGCAGCAGGGCCGGGCCGAGCAGGGCGGAGACGGCGAGGGTCCAGCGGTGGTCCGCGCCGACCAGGGCGCGGGCCAGGTGCGGCACGGCCAGCCCGACGAAGGCGACCGGTCCGGCCGCCGCCACCGCGGCCCCGGTCAGCAGCACGGCAGCGAGCCCACCGCCGAGGCGGACCAGGCCGATGCGGTGGCCGAGGCCGCGGGCCACGTCGTCGCCGAGGGCCAGCGCGTCCAGACCTCGGGCCACCAGGGCGGCGAGCACCAGCCCGGCGAGGACGAAGGGCAGCACCTGCGCGGCGACCGAGAGGTCGCGGCCGGCCAGCCCCCCGACCACCCAGAACCGGTACTCCTCGAAGGTGCGGGCGTCGATGCTGAGCAGCGCGTACACCCCGGAGGCCAGGCTGGCGTCGAGGGCCGCGCCGACGAGTGCGAGGGTGACCGGGCTGGCGCCCTCGCGCGCCCGGGTGGCGATGGCGAAGACCAGCAGCCCGGCGATCAGTGCCCCGGCGATGCCGAACCAGACGTACCCGGCGAGCGTGCTGACGCCGAAGACGGAGATGGCGAGCACCACACCGAACGACGCGCCCGCGCTGATGCCGAGGATGCGCGGCTCGGCGAGCGGGTTGCGGGTGAGCGCCTGGAACAACACACCGGCCACCGCGAGGGCGAGCCCGACGGTGAGGCCGAGCGCGGTACGCGGCATCCGCAACTCGCGCACGATGGTGCTGGCCTCGCCGCCGTCCGGTGCGACGAGAGCGTGCCAGACCTGGTCGACGCCGAGGTCCCGACTGCCGAGCGCGAAGCTGGCCAGTACGGCGAGCAGCAGCACCAGCGCCGAGCCGGCGGTGACGGCCACCCGGCGGCCGGTGCGGCTGCCGGACCTGCTGGGGGCCTGGGTCGGCCGGGTGGCGAGGGTGGTCACGAGTCTCCTGCACGTTCCTGCTTAGGTTCGCCTTACCTTAGCCGCTCAGGTGGGGGCCGCCTAACTGGCGCTCATCGATCCGCGGCCGGCTGAGCAGGGCAGACGCCCGCGCGACGGGGGCCGCGCACCTAGGGTGGGCTCATGCGATTCGACCAGCACACGGTCGTCCTCCTGGCCCGACCGTCCCACCCGCCGGAGTTGCCGCAGGACGCGATCGACCGGTTGCAGGACGCGCACCTGGCCCACCAGGCGGGGCTCGTCGAGCAGGGGCTGGTGCTCGCGACCGGGCCGTTCCTGGACCCCGACGACGACCGGCTGCGGGGGTTCGTCGTGCTCTCCATCGCCCCGGACGAGGCGCGTGACCTCTACGCCAACGACCCGGCCGTGCGGGCCGGACGGCTGGACGTGCGGGTGATGAGCTGGATGGTGCCGGAGGGCAACGTGCGGTTCGAGGGCGTGCCGATCCCCCGGTCGATGCTGGAGGCGGCGGCGGGCGACTGACTCAGCCGGCCAACGAACCGATCTCGACCACCCGCAGCGCGTCCACCTCTCCGGTGATCACGCGCAGCGCCGGAAAGTAGTCGGCCAGCACCCGCCGGCAGTCGCCGCACGGCTCGCTGACGTCGCGGCCCCGGTCGGCGACCGTGACGATTGTCTCCAGCTCGGTGACGCCCTGCGTGGCGGCCGTGCCCACCACCACCAGCTCGGCACACGTTCCGCCGGTGGCGTGTTGGACGTTCACGCCGGTGAAGACCCGCCCGTCGACGGTCCGGGCTGCCGACGCGACGGTGTGGTGCTGGCTGCGGCAACGCAGCTTGGCGACCGCGGTGGCGGCCTGCACCAACGCGCGGTCGGTGTCCCGCAGCTCCATTCCGGCCCCCAGCGCTCGACGTCGAGCGCCCACTCTAGGTGCCGCCCCCGGACGTCGACGGACCGGCCGCGCGGTAACCCAGGGGCGGTACGCCGTCGGGCTGCCTATCCTTGGGCACGACATGCAGAATCCAACCGCCTCCGTCGCGACCGACCCGGTTCGCGAGCTGCACCGCCGCCTGCTCCCTCTGATGTTCCGCGACCAGCGCCGGCTCCAGCGGCGGCTGGACGGTGCCCGCAAGCTGCGCGACCCGCAGCGCCGGGAGGCGGCGCTCGCCGAGATCACCGCCGACCTCGTCCGGGCCGAGCAGCGGCTCGCCACCCGCCGAGCGGCGGTGCCGGTGATCACGTACCCGGCGGGGTTGCCGGTCAGTGAGCGCAAGGACGACCTGGCCGCCGCCATCCGCGATCACCAGGTGGTGATCGTCGCGGGCGAGACCGGCTCCGGCAAGACCACCCAGTTGCCCAAGATCTGCCTGGAGTTGGGGCGCGGGGTGCACGGCCTGATCGGGCACACCCAGCCCCGGCGGTTGGCGGCCCGGACGGTGGCCGACCGGATCGCCGAGGAGCTGGGCACCGAGCTGGGTGACGTGGTCGGCTACAAGGTGCGCTTCAGCGACCAGGTCAGCGAGCGCAGCCTGGTCAAGCTGATGACCGACGGCATCCTGCTGGCCGAGTTGCAGACCGACCGGATGCTGCGCCAGTACGACACGCTGATCATCGACGAGGCGCACGAGCGCAGCCTCAACATCGACTTCATCCTCGGGTACCTCCGGGAGCTGCTGCCCCGACGACCCGACCTCAAGGTGATCATCACCTCGGCGACCATCGAGACCGACCGGTTCGCCCGACACTTCGCCGGGCCACCCACGGCCGACGAACCGGAGGGCGTACCCGCGCCGGTGGTCGAGGTCTCCGGGCGCACCTACCCGGTGGAGGTGCGCTACCGGCCGCTGCTCGAACTCGCCGAGGGCGAGGAGGACGGCGACGGCGACGAGGAGAACGTCCGCGACCAGATCCAGGCCATCGGCGACGCCGTCGAGGAGCTGGCCGGTGAAGGTCCCGGCGACATCCTGGTCTTCCTCAGCGGCGAACGCGAGATCCGGGACACCGCGGACGCGCTCGCCAAACTGGTGCAGACCAAGCGCTCCCTGCTCGGCACCGAGATCCTGCCGCTGTACGCGCGGCTCTCCAGCGCCGAGCAGCACCGCGTCTTCGCCGCGCACACCTCGCGTCGGGTGGTGCTCGCCACGAACGTCGCGGAGACCTCGCTGACGGTGCCCGGCATCAAGTACGTGGTGGACCCCGGCACCGCCCGGATCTCCCGCTACTCCAGCCGGCTCAAGGTGCAGCGGCTGCCGATCGAGCCGGTGTCCCAGGCGTCGGCCAACCAGCGCAAGGGCCGCTGTGGGCGTACCTCGGACGGCATCTGCATCCGCCTCTACGACGAGCAGGACTTCCTCTCCCGGCCCGAGTTCACCGACCCGGAGATCCTGCGCACCAACCTGGCGTCGGTCATCCTCCAGATGACCGCGATCGGGCTCGGCGACCTGGCCGCGTTTCCGTTCATCGACCCGCCGGACAAGCGCAACATCACCGACGGCGTCAACCTGCTGCACGAGCTGGGCGCGTTGGACCCGACCGAGGCCGACCCGGCGAAGCGGCTCACCGCGCTGGGCCGTCGCCTGGCCCAGTTGCCCGTCGACCCGCGGCTGGCCCGGATGGTGGTCGAGGGCGAACGCAACGGTTGCGCCACCGAGGTGCTGGTGATCGCCGCCGCGCTCTCCATCCAGGACCCGCGCGAGCGGCCGGCGGAGAAGCAGGCCCAGGCCGACCAGGCGCATGCCCGGTTCGCCGACAAGGAGTCGGACTTCGTCGCCTACCTCAACCTGTGGCGCTACCTGCGGGAGCAGCAGCGGGAGCTGTCCTCCAGCGCGTTCCGCCGGATGTGCAAGGCGGAATACCTCAACTACCTGCGGATCCGCGAGTGGCAGGACATCGTCGGCCAGTTGCGTCAGGTGCTGCGTACCCCGCAGCAGGAGGGTGATCGGCGCGGCGGGCGACCGGCGCGCGACACCGCCGACGGCGCGGACGCCGGCCGGGGGGAGAGCCGGCGCGGCGGCGCGGACCTGCCGGAGGAGATCGACACCCCGAAGGTGCACCAGTCGCTGCTGCCCGGCCTGCTGTCGCACGTCGGGCTGAAGGACGCCCAGAAACACGAGTACCTGGGAGCTCGGGGCGCGAAGTTCGGGATCTTCCCCGGGTCGGCGCTGTTCAAGAAGCCGCCGCGGTGGGTGATGGCCGCCGAGTTGGTGGAGACCTCCCGGCTGTGGGGCCGCATCGCCGGCCGGGTCGAGCCGGAGTGGGTCGAGCCGCTGGCGCAGCACCTGGTCAAGCGCAGCTACAGCGAACCGCACTGGGAGAAGAAGCAGTCCGCGGTGATGGCCTACGAGAAGGTCACCCTGTACGGCGTCCCGCTCGTCACCTCTCGCAAGGTCAACTTCGGTCGGATCGACCCGGTGCTGAGCCGCGAGCTGTTCATCCGGCACGCCCTCGTCGAGGGCGACTGGCAGACCCACCATCAGTTCTGGGCGGACAACAAGCGGCTGCTCGCCGAGATCGAGGAGTTGGAGAGCCGGGCGCGACGCCGGGACATCCTGGTCGACGACGAGACCATCTTCGGCTTCTACGACCAGCGGATCCCCGCCGACGTGTCCTCCGGCCGGCACTTCGACAGCTGGTGGAAGAAGACCCGCCGGGAGCAGCCCGACCTGCTCACCTTCACCCGCGACGTGCTGGTCAACGACGGCCGGCCGGGGGTGGACGAGGACGACTACCCGGACGAGTGGCAGGCCGACGGGGTGCGCCTGCCACTGACGTACCGGTTCGAGCCGGGCACGCCGGACGACGGCGTCACCGTGGACATCCCGCTGCCCCTGCTCAACCAGGTGCCGGCGGAGAGCTTCGACTGGCAGGTGCCGGGGCTGCGCGAGGAGACGGTGATCGCGCTGATCCGATCGCTGCCCAAGGCGATCCGCCGCAATTTCGTGCCGGTGCCGGACTACGCCCGCGCCGCCCTGGCGGCGATCACCCCCGGCGAGACGTCAATGCTGGACGCGCTCACCCGTGAGCTGCGCCGGATGACCGGGGTCACCGTGCCCCGCGACGCCTGGGAGCCGGACAAGCTTCCCGCCCACCTCCGGGTGACCTTCCGGGTGCTCGGCGACGACGACAAGCCGGTCGCCGAGGGCAAGGACCTGCCGGCCCTGCAACGTCAACTCCGGCAGGAGGTACGCCAGGTGGTGGCGGCCGCCGCGCCGGAGATCGCCCGTACCGGGCTGCGGGAGTGGAGCCTGGGCGCCCTGCCGAGGACCATCGAGCAGGTGCGTGCCGGATACGCGGTGACCGCGTACCCGGCGCTCGTCGACGAGGGCGCCACGGTCGGGGTGAAGGTGTTCGACTCCCCCGCCGAGGCGGAGGCGGCGCACTGGGCCGGCACCCGCCGGCTGCTGCGGCTCACCGTGCCCTCCCCGGCCCGGTTCCTGCAGGGCCGGCTCAGCAACGAGGCGAAGCTGGCACTCAGTCGCAACCCGCACGGCGGCGTGCAGGAGCTGATCGAGGACGCGGCCGGCGCGGCGATCGACCGGCTGATCGGCGACGCCGGCGGACCGGCCTGGGACGCCGAGGGGTTCGCGGCTCTCCGCGAGAAGGTCCGGGCCGACCTGGTCGACACCGTGGTCGAGGTGATGGACCGGGTCCGCCGGGTGCTCGCCGCCGCGTACGCCGTGGAACAGCGGCTCGGCGCCACCCGCAACCTCGCCGTGGTGGCCGCGCTCGCCGACATCCGCAAGCAGCTCGCCGGTCTGGTGCACGCCGGGTTCATCACCGAGGCCGGGTACGCCCGGCTGCCGGACCTGCTGCGCTACCTCACCGCCATCGAGCGTCGACTGGACCGTCTCGGCGGCAATCCGCAGCGCGACCGCCAGCAGCAGGACCGCGTCGCGGTGGTGCAGAAGGAGTACGACGACCTGCTCGCCGCGCTACCGCCGGCCCGCCGACAGGCGACCGCCGTGCGGCAGATTCGCTGGATGATCGAGGAATTGCGGGTGAACGTGTTCGCCCAGGCGCTGGGTACCCCGTACCCCGTCTCGGAACAGCGGATCTACCGCGCGATGGACGACGCCGAGGGCCGCTGACACCGGCGGCCGCTGCGGTCAGCGCGCGTGGATGGAGAGCCCGCGGGCGCCCGCGGCGGTCCGCACGGTGCTGGTCAGCGCCGTGCCACGCGGCGGCGCGGCGGCGGCCGACCACCAGGCCCGGTTCTCCCGGTACCAGCGGAAGACCTCGCTGAGCCCGTCCTCGAACCGGATCTGTGGCTCGAAGCCGAGCTCGTCGGTGATCTTGCGGTAGTCCAGCGAGTAACGCTGGTCCTGCACCTTGCGGTCGGGCACGTGCCGGACCCGTTCCCAGCCGGCGCCGGCCAGCCGCAGGATCCGCTCGGCGAGGGCACGGTTGGTGAGTTCGAGGTCGCCGCCGATGTTGTAGACCTCGCCGGCGCGGCCCTTGGCCAGCACCAGCGCGATGGCCCGGCAGTGGTCGTCCACGTGCAGCCACTCGCGCACGGCGCTGCCGTCGCCGTGCAGGGTGATGTCCTGACCGGTGAGCAGACTGGTGACGAAACGCGGAATGACCTTCTCCACATGCTGGTACGGGCCGTAGTTGTTGGCGCAGCGGGTGATCGACACGTCCACGTCGTAGGTGCGCCAGTAGGACCGGACCACGCAGTCGCTCGCGGCCTTCGACGCCGCGTACGGGGAGTTGGGCTCCAGCACGCAGCTCTCGTTCCAGGAACCGGCGCTGATCGAGCCGTACACCTCGTCGGTGGAGACGTGCACGACCCGACCGACACCGCTGCGTGCGCATGCGGCAAGCAGGTGGTGCGAACCCATCACGTTGGTCTCGAAGAACGGCGCCGGGTCGTCGATGGATCGGTCGACGTGGGATTCGGCAGCGAAGTGCACCACGGCGTCATGCCCCGGCACCACGTCGGCGAGCAGTTGCCGGTCGCAGATGTCCCCGCGGACGAATGTCAGGCGGGGGTGCGCTGCCGGCAGGTTGGCCCGGTCACTGGCGTAGGTCAGCTTGTCGAGGACGGTCACGTCGCAGTGCTCGAACCCGGTGTAGCGCCCGCCGAGCAGACTCCGCGCGAAATGCGATCCGATGAAGCCAGCACCGCCGGTAACCAGGATCCTCATGGATGGCCTCCCTGCCGGCGAGATAGGCCGTCGGCGCGCTGAGACGAATGGGGCGTTTGCCCGCAAGGACCCACCTTAGGGGACCAGTGTCGGCACCAACGCTGATATCTACGCCTTAAGCATTAATTAACCCATCGGGTCGATTACCGGACCCGATCAGAGCGGATCCACCCCCGGCGGGAGGTCGTCACCGTCGATCGCCGACTGGATGTAGTCGAGCAGGATCCGCCGGAGTTCCCGGCCGGCGTGGGTCGGCACGACGTCGCGACGGCGGGCGACCGCGATCGTCCGCCGCACCCCGGGCGGAGCTAGCGGAGTGGCCCGCACGGCCGGGCGACGCGCCAGCACGATGCCCGGCACCAACGCGATGCCGAGTCCCGCCTCGACGAAGCTCAGCACCGCGTCCATCTCCCCGCCGTCCACCGCGAAGGTCGGCTCGAAGCCCGCGTCGCGGCATGCCTGGATGGTGGCGTCGCGCAGGTCGTACCCCTCCCGGAACATCACCATCGGCTGGTCGCGCAGGTCGGTGATGTGCAGGTCGCCGGTCACCGAGGCGGTCGGCACCTCTCCCACCGAGGCCACCACCAGGCTCTCCCGCAGGATCGGGTCGACGCGTAGGCCCGGGTCGGCGCCCTGGGCCGGCATGATGATCAGCGCCAGGTCGAGGTCGCCGCGCAGCAGGTCGCGGACAAGGTCCTGGGAGCCACTTTCCTCGACGCGCAGGTCGATGGTGGGGTGGGCGTCACGGAACCGGCGCAGCACCGGCGGGGCGAGTGAGGTGGCCAGGCTCGGGGTGGCTCCGAGCCGGACGCGGCCCCGGCGCAGCCCGACCAGCTCCTGCACCTCCCGGGTCGCGGTCTCCACGTCGGCGAGGATCCGGGTGGCCAACGGCAGCAGCACCTCACCCGCCGCGGTGAGCGCGATGTTGCCCCTTACCCGCTCGAACAACGGCGCCCCGAGGTCGGCCTCCAGAGCGTGAATTTGCTTACTGAGAGAAGGCTGAGTGATGCCCACCAGGTCGGCGGCTTGGGTGAAATGTCGTACTTCGGCCACCGCGACGAAGTACCGGAGCTGATGGAGCTGCATCTACATAGCCTACGGCTATCAACGCTGCGAGTTTGATGCATTGGACGACTGATCGAAGTGCTCCTAGCGTCGGTCCTGTGGTAGTCACGAAAACTCGGTCGCCCATCCGCTCGAACGTCGGCCTCAAGGCCGTCATGGCGGTGACGGGCATCCTGCTGGCGCTGTTCCTCATCGCGCACATGCTCGGAAACCTGAAGGTGTTCACGGGGGAGACCTCGTTCGACCACTACGCGCACTGGCTGCGCGACATCGGCAAGCCACTGCTGCCCGGCGTCTGGTTCCTGTGGATCCTGCGCACCGTGCTGGTGGTGGCGGTCGTCGCCCACATCGTGGCCGCCACCGTGCTGGCCCGGCGCGCCCGCGCGGCCCGCCCGGTCAAGTACGCCCACCGCAAGAAGGTCAACGGCAGCTACGCCGCCCGCACCATGCGCTGGGGTGGCGTGATCATCCTGCTCTTCGTGATCTACCACCTGCTGGACCTGACCACCGGCACGCTGAACCCGGTCGGCGACGCCAGCAAGCCGTACGGCAACGTGGTCGCCGACTTCGCGCCGGAGCGCTGGTACGTCACGCTCTTCTACACCCTCGCCATCCTCGCGGTCGGCTTCCACCTGCGCCACGGCGCGTTCAGCGCATTCCGCAGCCTCGGCCAGCAGACACCGCGCGGCGAGCGCCGGGCGCGCACCGCCGCGCTGGTCTTCGCCGTGCTGCTCTGCGCCGGATACCTGGTGGTCCCGTTCGCCGTACTCACCGGATTGGTGTCCTGACATGGAACTCTTCACCGAGGGCGACCCGATCGCCGACACCAGGGCTCCCGGCGGCCCGGTCGAGAAGCGTTGGGAGACCCGGCGCTTCGAGGCCAAGCTGGTCAACCCCGCCAACCGCCGCAAGATGACCGTGATCGTGGTCGGCACCGGCCTGGCCGGCGGCTCCGCCGCCGCGACCCTGGCCGAGCAGGGCTACCACGTCAAGTCCTACTGCTATCAGGACAGCCCGCGCCGGGCGCACTCCATCGCGGCACAGGGCGGCATCAACGCGGCGAAGAACTACCGCAACGATGGCGACTCCGTGCACCGGCTGTTCTACGACACCGTCAAGGGCGGCGACTTCCGCTCCCGCGAGTCGAACGTGCACCGGCTCGCCGAGGTGTCGGTCAACATCATCGACCAGTGCGTCGCCCAGGGGGTGCCGTTCGCCCGCGAGTACGGCGGCCTGCTCGACACCCGCTCCTTCGGTGGGGCCCAGGTGCAGCGCACCTTCTACGCCCGGGGTCAGACGGGCCAGCAGCTCCTGCTCGGCGCGTACCAGGCCCTGGAGCGGCAGATCGGCCTCGGCAACGTCGAGATGAACGCCCGGCACGAGATGCTGGAACTGGTCCTCGTCGACGGCAAGGCCCGCGGCATCGTCGTCCGGGACCTGGTCACCGGCGAGATCAGCACCGAGATGGCCGACGCCGTCGTGCTCGCCTCCGGCGGGTACGGCAACGTCTTCTACCTCTCCACGAACGCCAAGGGCTGCAACGTCACCGCCACCTGGCGGGCGCACCGCAAGGGCGCGTACTTCGCCAACCCCTGCTACACGCAGATCCACCCGACCTGCATCCCGGTCTCCGGCGACCACCAGTCGAAGCTGACCCTGATGAGCGAGTCGCTGCGCAACGACGGCCGGGTCTGGGTGCCGAAGACCAAGGGCGACGACCGCAGCCCAAAGGACATTCCCGAGGACGAGCGGGACTACTACCTGGAGCGGATCTACCCCTCCTTCGGCAACCTGGTCCCCCGCGACATCGCCTCCCGCGCCGCCAAGAACGTCTGCGACGAGGGCCGGGGCGTCGGCCCGACGAAGCTCGGCGTCTACCTCGACTTCGCCGACGCGATCGGCCGGCTGGGCCGCAAGGCCATCGAGGCCAAGTACGGCAACCTCTTCGAGATGTACGAGCGGATCACCGGCGAGGACCCGTACGAGGTGCCGATGCGGATCTACCCCGCCGTGCACTACACGATGGGCGGCCTGTGGGTCGACTACGACCTCCAGTCGAACATCCCCGGCCTGTTCGTGATCGGCGAGGCGAACTTCTCCGACCACGGCGCGAACCGACTCGGCGCCTCGGCGCTGATGCAGGGCCTCGCCGACGGCTACTTCGTCCTGCCCACCACGATCGCCAACTACCTGGCGTCGGGCGGTCTGGAGAAGGTCGACGCCAGCCACCCGGCGGCCGTCGAGGCGCGTACCGACGTCGAGAACCGTGTCCAGCGGCTGCTCGCGGTCAACGGCGACCGGACCGTGGACTCGTTCCACCGGGAGCTGGGCCAGATCATGTGGGAACACTGCGGCATGGAGCGCAGCGAGGCCGGTCTGCGCAAGGCGATCGACGAGATCCGTGCCCTGCGCGAGCAGTTCTGGCAGCGCGTCAAGGTGTCCGGCACCGGCGAGGAACTCAACCAGTCGCTGGAGAAGGCCGGCCGCGTCGCCGACTTCTTCGAACTGGCCGAGCTGATGTGCATCGACGCCCTGCACCGCGAGGAGTCCTGCGGCGGCCACTTCCGGGCCGAGCACCAGACCCCCGACGGTGAGGCGCAGCGCGACGACGACCGGTTCGCGTACGTGGCGGCCTGGGAGTTCACCGCCACCGGTGAGCCCTCCGTGCTGCACAAGGAAGACCTGAAGTTCGAATACGTCCACCCCACGCAGCGGAGCTACAAGTGAACCTGACCCTGCGCATCTGGCGCCAGAAGGGCCCTGAGGACAAGGGTCGGATGGTGACCTACCCGGTCGACGACGTGTCCCCGGACATGTCGTTCCTGGAGATGCTCGACGTGCTCAACGAGCGGCTGATCCTCGCGGGCGAGGACCCGGTCGCCTTCGACCACGACTGCCGCGAGGGCATCTGCGGCATGTGCGGCCTGATGATCAACGGTGACGCGCACGGGCCGCAGCGCGGCACCACCGCGTGCCAGCTGCACATGCGACAGTTCACCGACGGCGAGACGATCGACATCGAGCCGTGGCGGGCCAGCGCCTTCCCGGTCATCAAGGACCTGGTGGTCAACCGGGGCGCCTTCGACAAGATCATCGCCGCCGGCGGTTACATCACCGCCCCGACCGGCAGCGCGCCCGAGGCGCACTCCACCCCGGTCGCCAAGGCCAACGCGGACGCCGCCTTCGAGTCGGCGGCCTGCATCGGCTGCGGCGCGTGCGTGGCGGCCTGCCCGAACGGCTCCGGCATGCTCTTCACCGCCGCCAAGCTCACCCAGCTCTCCCTGCTGCCGCAGGGCCAGCCGGAGCGCTACACCCGGGTCATCGGCATGGTCGACGCGCACGACGAGGCCGGCTTCGGCGGCTGCACCAACGCCGGCGAATGCACCCCGGCCTGCCCGAAGGGCATCCCGCTGAACACCATCGGCCGCCTCAACCGCGACTACCTCGCGGCCACCGCCAAGGGGGCCGGCAACACCCCCGGTTCCTGAGGCGCCGCCACCTCGACCGCCGTATCCCGCTTTTCCAGGGGTACGGCGGTTTGGCGTTTGTCCCTGGCGGCGGAGTGCGCCTGTTGGCTCGGCGTGCGGTCCTTGGTTGCGGTGGAGGGCTGGGGCGACCGTCCCCGGCTCCGGGCGGTCAGGCTTGATCCCTCCGCCGGGCACGGTCGCCCCAGCCCTGACCCTGGTCACGGCTCGTTCGTGAGTTGCGGCCCCTTGGGGTACGTGGGCAGCTCCGATCGTCGGCAGGTCGACGAACATCGGCCTGCACTGCCACACCCCACGCAACCCGATCTGCCTCGCCGTCCTGACCCGCACCCTGCGCCCCGTGCCCCACGCAGCACCGCCCGAGCGGCCCCTGTCGCCACCGCTTCCCGCCCTGCTGCCCCTCCGGCGCCGCCCCGCCCGGCGGCATCGCCCCCGACTGCTTGATCCACTCGGATTTCTTGAAGTCGGGCTGTCACCACACCTCGGATACCGCGACTTCAAGGAACACGAGTCGATCAACCCGAGATCGGCCCGCGGAAGCTCCTCGACAGCACGATCAATGGAGCAAGACGGGCAGATTGACGCGTGGTGTTCGGCGAACCGACCGGCGCACCCGAGCCGACGGACAGCGGCCACCCACGGGGCTGGGGGCGACCGTTCCCGGCGGAGGGATCAAGCCTGACCGCCCGGAGCCGGGGGCGGTCGCCCCCAGCCCTGACCGCAACCACCGACCAAGACGCCGTCCCCAGCCCCGACCGCAACCACCGACAGACCGAGCCGACAACCCGGACGTCGGAACCGCGCTGGTTCAAGTGCCCGAGCCCGGGTAGCAGTCTTCGGAGGCGGCAGTGAGAAGGGATGAGGGACATGAAGGCGCTCACCTGGCAGGGCAAGCGGGACGTACGGGTCGAGGAGGTGCCGGACCCTCGGATCGAGGAGCCCACCGACGCGATCGTCAAGATCACTTCGACTGCGATCTGCGGCTCCGACCTGCACCTGTACGAGGTTCTCGGGCCGTACCTGAAGCCCGGTGACGTCCTGGGCCACGAACCGATGGGCATCGTCCAGGAGGTCGGGTCGGAGGTGACCGGGCTGAAGCCGGGCGACCGGGTGGTGGTGCCGTTCAACATCTCCTGCGGGAGTTGCTGGATGTGCCAACGCCAGCTCTACGCCCAGTGCGAGACCACCCAGGTGACCAGCGAGGGCAAGGGCGCCTCGCTGTTCGGTTACACCTCGCTCTACGGTTCGGTGCCCGGTGGGCAGGCCGAGTACCTGCGCGTCCCGCAGGCCCACTTCGGCCCGATCGTCGTCCCGCCGACCGGTGCCGACGAGCGGTACCTCTACCTGTCCGACATCCTGCCCACCGCATGGCAGGCGGTGAAGTACGCGGACACCCCGCCCGGTGGCACCCTGGCCGTCTTCGGGTTGGGTCCGGTCGGGCAGTTCTGTGCCCGGATCGGCCGCCACCTCGGCGCCGGCCGGGTGATCGGGCTGGACCTGGTGCCGGAGCGGCTGGAGCTGGCCCGCCGGCACGGCATCGAGGTGCTCGACGTCCGTGAACTGTCCGACGTGCCGGGCGCGCTCATCGACCTGGTCGACGGGCGCGGTCCGGACGCGGTGATCGACGCCGTCGGCATGGAGGCGCACGGCTCGCCGGGCGGCAAGCTGGCCCACGCGGCCGTCGGGCTGCTGCCGGACAAGCTGGCCCAGGTGATGACCGACAAGGCCGCCATGGACCGGCTGTCCGTCCTGCACGCCGCGCTCAAGGCGGTCCGCCGCGGTGGCACCGTGTCGATCTCCGGGGTGTACGGCGGTGAGGTGGATCCGATGCCGCTGATGGAGATGTTCGACCGGGGCATCCAACTGCGGATGGGGCAGTGCCACGTGCGCCGGTGGACCGACGAGATCCTGCCGCTGCTCGCCGGTGACGACGACCCGCTGGGCGTGGAGGACCTGCGTACCCACCGGGTGCCGCTGGCCCGCGCGCCGCAGGCGTACGAGATGTTCCAGAAGAAGGAGGACGGCTGCATCAAGGTCGTGCTCCAACCGTGAGTCGGGTGGTGGTGGTCGTCGGCGCGAGCAGCGGGATCGGCCGGGCGACAGCCAGGGCGTTCGCCGAGCGCGGTGACCGCCTCGTCCTCGCCGCCCGGGCCACCACCACCCTGGCCGAGGTACGCGCGGAGTGCGCCGACGTCGGCGTGCTGACCGTGTCGACCGACGTCACCGAGCCGGGCGCGTTGGAGGCGCTCGCGGACGCGGCCATCGACCGGTTCGGCCGGATCGACGTCTGGGTGCACACGGCGGCCGTGATGGCGTACGGGCGCTTCGACGAGTTGCCCGAGCGGGTCTTCGACCAGGTGGTACGGACCGACCTGCTCGGCGCCGCCGGCTCGGTACGGGTGGCGCTGCGGCACTTCCGGGCCGTCGGGACCGGCACGGTCATCCTCACCGGTTCGGTGCTCGGGCACATCACCGCGCCGTACATGAGCGCGTACGTGGCGAGCAAGTGGGGTTTGCAGGGTCTGGTCCGCACGGTGCAGCAGGAGCTGCGCGACAGCCCGGAGATCCAGCTGTGTCTGATCAACCCGGGCAGTGTGGACACACCCGTGTACCAGCAGGCGGCCAACTATCTGGGCCGGGTCGGTCGGCCCCCACCGCCGGTCACCAGTCCGCAACGGGTGGCCCGCGCCATCGTGGACTGTGTGGACCGGCCGCGCCGCGAGGTCTCGGTCGGCCGGCTCAACGTGGTGCTGCGAGCCGGGTTCACCGTACTGCCGGGCGTCTACGACATCCTGGTCGGGCCGCTGATGCGGTTGGCCGGCCTGAGTGGACGGCCGGTGGCCGCGACCGACGGCAGCGTCTTCGCCGCGAACCCGGCCGGTGAGTCGGTGCGCGGCGGTCACCTGCCCGACCTGCGGCAACTCGTGTCCGGGCCGGCGAGCGCGGTCGGTGCCGCGCTGCGCCGACGACTCGGCTGATCTGTTCGGGACTGTTTGAGACGGTCTGGAGTCGGCGTGCATCGACCAACTCGCCTAGGGTGGTGGGCCAGCAAGCGCTCTGGCGCTCCACTATGGGGGAGACGATCGACCATGCGACTCAATCGCAGAACGGCACTCGGCTTGGGGACGATGGCTACCGCCGGGACGGTGTTGGGTGCCGCGTCGCCCGCGAGCGCCGCGACGCCGGCGAGCACCAACGAGGCCACACCGACCACGCCCGCCCGGGCCGCCCGGCGGGTCGCCTCCGTGTTCACCAGGTACAGCACCGAGGTCGGTGGCAACTGGCAGGCGTACATCAGCGTCGCCGACCCGGCCGGCGCGCCGGTGGTCGCGGTGACGGCCGACGCGGACCGGCGGATCGAGGCGTACAGCGTCAACAAGATCGCGGTTGCCACCGCGGTGCTCGACAAGGTCGACCGGGGGCTGCTCACCCTGGACCAGCAGGTCGAGGTGACCGCGGCGATCGTCGTGCCCGGCGGTGACGGCATCTTCAGCCTGGACGGCGCGTACCCCAGCAAGGTGACCATCGGGCACGTGCTGGCCAACCTGCTGACCGTCTCGGACGACACCGCGGTGCGACTGTGCGGGCTGGTCGCCCCGGCCGCCGAGATCAATTCCATCCTGGTCGCCAAGGGCTTCCCGAACACCCAGGTCGAGCCGGTGGCCAACCCGAACCGGTTCTTCCTCGGCACCAGCACCCCCCGGGAGACGCACGACCTGCTGCGCGCCCTGGTCGGCGGCACGCTGCTCTCCCCCGCCTCGACGACGTACCTGCTGGGCATCCTGCGTTCCCCGGTGGCGTTCACCGACGGCATCCGCCGCACGATGTCCTCGGACGATCGGGCGCGGATCGCCACCAAGGCCGGCTGGTACGGCGACGCCCGGCACGAGGCCGGCGTGATCTTCGACCGCTCCGGCGCGGCGGTGCTCACCTACGCGCTCTTCGCCGACGGGCAGGCCGACCCGGACAACTTCGGCGCCACCCACCCGGCGGTGCAGGCCCGCGCCGCCATGGGTCCGAAGTTCCTGGCCGCGGTGGACCGGATCGCAGGCGTCGGCAAGACGTTCCGGATCACCGCCCGCCGCCCCAGCAACGGCGGCTAGGGAACCCACCGCACCGGTCCGGGTCGGTCGCCGCTGCCGGCGGCCGGCCCGGCGTGGCGACCGCCGAGGCACGCCCCGGCACGGGTGACTACCGTGTAGGGCGGACACGGCGGAGGGACGGCAATGGCACGAGCGCGGAGCACGGACGTCGAACGGTCGCTCGGTCGGCGAATGCGGGGCGCGGCGGGACTGGCCGCGCTGGCCGGCCTGGCCTGGGTCGCCCGGGATGTGCCGGCGGCCCTCGGTGGCCGGCTCAGCGGAGCCCGGGCCGAACGGGCGGCCCGCTCGCCCCAGTTCCGCGAGGGCACCTTCCACAACCGGGCCGGCACCCGCACGATGGTCACCGAGCCGGGGCGCAACCTGCTCCGCGAGCTGATCTTCGGCAAGCAGAAGCGGCGTCCCACCGCGCCCGTGCCGCTGCTGCGCCCCACCGGCGGGCCGGAGGCCGCCGACACCGCCGACGAGCTCAACATCGTCTGGTACGGCCATGCCTCGACGCTCATCGAGATCGAGGGCCGGCGGGTGCTGCTCGACCCCATCTGGAGCGACCGCTGCTCACCGTCGGGCCTGGTCGGCCCGCGGCGGCTACACGAGCCACCGGTGGGCATCGACGAGCTGCCCCCGCTGGACGCCATCCTCATCTCGCACGACCACTACGACCACCTCGACATGGCCACCGTGCGAGCGCTGCTGGCCGGGCAGTCCGCGCCGTTCCTGGTGCCGCTCGGCGTGGGCGCGCACCTGGACCGCTGGGGCGTACCCGCCGAGCGGATCATCGAACTGGACTGGTCCGAGTCGCACCAGGTCGCCGGGCTGGAGATCACCGCCACCGCCGCCCAGCACTTCTCCGGACGCGGGCTGCGCCGCGACGGCACGCTCTGGAGTTCGTGGGTGGTGGCCGGGGCGCGCCGCACGGTCTTCTACACCGGCGACTCCGGCTACTTCGACGGGTACGCGGAGATCGGCGCCGAGCACGGCCCGTTCGACGTGACGCTGATGCAGATCGGCGCGTACGACAGCGCCTGGCCGACGATCCACATGTTCCCCGAGGAGGCCGTCGCCGCCCACCTCGACCTGCGCGGTGGCCTGCTCGTCCCGGTGCACTGGGCGACGTTCAACCTGGCCCTGCACGACTGGTCCGAGCCGGTCGACCGGCTGTGGGCCGAGGCGAAGGCCCGCGACGTGCGGCTCGCCGTGCCCCGCCCGGGTGAGCGGGTCGTGGTCGACGAGCCGCCCGCCGTCGCCGGGTGGTGGCAGGCCGTCGCCTGAAAAAGGCCAAGGCAGGCATCGCCTGAACGGGCAGGCCGTTCGGACCTCACCCCGTTGGCACGAAGATCTTCGCCAGCTCCGGGTCTCCGAAGAGCGTGATCGCCATGATCCCGTCCTCGGCGATCATCAGCACCGCCACGCCGTATGGCTCGCCGCCCAACCACGCCACCGCGGCGGGCTGGCCGTTCGCCTCGGTCGCCACCATCCGCCAGTCCCCCGCGGCGCCCATCGCCGGTGTCGCGAAGGCCAGGCAGGCCGCACGACCGGTGTAGGAGGCCGGCGAGCCGACCGGTTCGATTGACGCGTCCGCGCGCAGCACCTCGCGAAAGGCGTCGGCGTCGGACGCCTCCCACGCGGCCATGTACCTGGCGAGTAGCGCCCGGGCCCGGGGCGAGGAGGCGTCCAGCACGTCGTCGCGGGCCGGAGCCGCCTCGGCGAGCCGGGCCCTGGCCCGCTGCAGGGCACTCTTCACGTCCGGCACCGACATGCCCAGCACCTCGCCTGTCTCGGCCGCGGAGAAGGCCAGCACCTCCCGCAACAGCAGAACGGCACGCTGCCGGGGAGCGAGATGTTGCAACCCGGCGACGAAGGCGAGCCGCACACTCTCCCGCGCGGTCACCAGATCAAGCGGATCGGTCGGAAACGGCTCAAGCCACGGACCCAGATCGTCCGAGTCGAGACCGGACGAGAACGTTCGGCGCCCGCGGCCCTCGATAAGGGTCAGGCAGACGTTCGTGGCGATCCGGTAGAGCCAGGTGCGCACCGACGAACGCCGCTCGAAGTTCTCCCAACCACGCAACGCCCGCACGTACGTGTCCTGCACGACGTCCTCGGCCTCGTGATAGGCGCCGAGCATCCGGTACGCGTGGGCGAACAACCCCCGACGTTCCCCCTCGAACGCCTCGGTCAGAGTCCCAGCTTCGGGCGCACCCATGCGGCCAACCCTCCGATCGCCTCGTCGGCAACCGTGGAGCGCCCGGCCGCCATCTGGAACGTGTGCAGTTGCCCGTCGAAGACGTCCAGCCGAGCGCCGGTCAGCTTCGCCAAGCGCTCGCTGTCACCCCGACCGCTCTCCTCGCCACCACACTGCACGTAGACCGGGGGCAGCGCGGACAGGTCGGCGTGGAAGGCGTTGACCTCCGGTGCCAGGCCACTTTCTCCCTCCGGCAGGTACTGCTCAATGAGACCCTGCACCATCGGCCGGGTGAAGAAGAGGTCGGTGGCGGCGTTCTCCTCGTACGACGTCGCGGTCTGCGCCGGGTCCATGTCGATCCACGGCGACAGCAACAGCAGCGCGGTCGCACCGGGCTCGCGGAGTGCGACCTGCACGGCCAGGCCACCACCGGAAGAGTCGCCCGCCAGCGCCACCACCGGTGTCCGCGCCGCCGCCCACCGGTACGCGGTGACCGCGTCCTCGATCTGCGCCGGGAAGCGGAACTCGGGCGCGTATCGGTAGGTGGCGAGCAGCACCCGTACGCCGGCCGCCTTCGCGAGGTGCCCGTACATCTTGCGGTGGCTGTAGATCGACCCGTTCACGAAACCGCCGCCGTGCAGCGCGACGATCGCCCGCTCCGGGCCGACGCCGTGCGGGACGAGCCACATCGCCGGCACGCCGCCCGCCGAGACCTCCGCGTAGTCCAGGCCGCGCGGCTCGGCCGTCACGTCTCCCCACTGGTCGTCCTCGCCCATGTCCCCTGCGGCCCAGCGGGCGTACATCGCTCTCATCGCGTTCATGTGGGTATCGACCGCAGGCGTACCCGAAAGGAATCGGTGGTCAGAGCACGAACGCGTCGGTCCAGAGCGCACCGGAGCGGCCGGAGAGCGCGTCCAGCATGGCCACCGCCTGACCGTCGGTGAGCTGCGCGACGAAATCCACGATGGCCCGGCCCCGGGCCCGTCCGATCCGGTCCGGGGTACGCGGGTGCAGCTCCGCCTCGGCCAACTCGACCAGGTCGTGCAGCCGGCGGGGCAACCGGGACTCCTCCTCCGGGTCGAGCAGCCACTCCCAGAGCGCCTCGACCAGGGTGCCCAGCAGCCGGGCCTGGCCGCGCTGGTGCAGGGCGAGATCCGGCCGGGCCAGCACGAACCGGTGGTGGACGAACTTGAGCACCTGCACCTCGTGCCACTGCGCGCAGCCCAGCAGCACGTACCCGGAGCGCACCGACGGCTGGTCGGTCACCGTGATCGCCTCGACGAAGCGGGTGGACCAGCGGGCGGAGAACCGCGCCACGTACTGCTCGGCCTCGATCGAGCCGTCGAACGGCATCGCCAGCAGCCCGTCGACCAACTCCTCGCGGACGTGCTCGACGGCGGCGGCGAAGGCGTCGTCGTCGGCGATCCAGGCGTCCTTACGGTGCAACTGCCGACGGAGCCGCTCGATCGCCGCACCGGGTCGTCGCGCCGCGGTGGCCAGCGCCGAGTCGGTGATCGCCCGGAGTTGCCCGCTCTCCCGCTGCCAGGCCATCAGCTCCGCGGAGACCGACCCCTGCTGGAGCACGCCGACCCGGTAGAAGTCCTCCACGTCGTGGATGGCGTACGCGATGTCGTCGGCGGTGTCCATGACCGACGCCTCCACGGTCTGCTGCCAGTCCGGGATGCGCCCGGCGAACGGCTCCCGCGCCTGCCGCAGGTCGTCCAGCTCGGTGCGGTACGCGCCGAACTTCGACGAGCCGCTCTCCGGGTCGTCCGGCGGCGGGGTGGCGCCACGCGGCGGCGGGTCCATCGTGCGGGGGTGCGGGTCGGGGTGGTCCAGGCGGGTCCACGGGTACTTCAACATCGCGGCGCGGACCGCCGCGGTCAGGTCCAACCCGGTGGTGGCGGCGCCCCGGATCTCGGTGCTGGTGACGATCCGGTACGACTGCGCGTTGCCCTCGAACCCGTCGGTGAGGCCGAGGCGCTGACGGGCCAACCGGTCCAGCACCCGCTCCCCCAGATGCCCGAACGGCGGGTGGCCGAGGTCGTGGGCGAGCGCGGCGGCCTCCACCACGTCGGGTGAACAGCCACCAAGCTTGTCCAGCAGGTCACGCGTGTGCTCGTCGGCCGTCAGCCGCTCGGCGATGGACCGGCCCACCTGGGCGACCTTCAGGCTGTGGGTGAGCCGGTTGTGCACCAGCAGGCCGGAACCGACCGGGCTGATGACCTGGGTGACGCCGCCGAGGCGGGCGAAGAACGGCGAGCCCACGATCCGGTCCCGGTCGGCGCGGAACGGGTCGGCGGCGAGGTCGCCGAGGGCGCGGGCACTGCCGCCGAAGAGCCGACGGGCGCGCGGCTCCGCAGGTGTTTCCATGATCGCAACGCTAGCGCAGGCCCGGCGGGGCCGTCCGGGGGTCGCCCGGCCGGGGCGGGGTGGTTCGCGGTCCTCCGCCCCGGCCGGGCGCGGCGACAGCGCCCCGGCCGGCCCGGCAGAATGCAGGCGTACCCACTCCCGAAGGCGGATCGAGATCGTGACCCAGTCTGTTCATCAGCGGATCGCCGACGAGCTCGGCGTGGCCGAGCGTCAGGTGCGGGCGGCCGTGGAGCTGCTCGACGGCGGTGCCACCGTGCCGTTCATCGCCCGCTACCGCAAGGAGGCCACCGGCCTGCTCGACGACACCCAGCTGCGCACCCTGGAGGAGCGGCTGCGCTATCTGCGCGAGCTGGACGAGCGGCGGGCGGCGGTGCTGGAGTCGATCCGCGGCCAGGGCAAACTGGACGAGGCGCTGGAAGCGCAGATCATGGCGGCCGACTCGAAGTCCCGGCTGGAGGACATCTACCTGCCGTACAAGCCGAAGCGGCGGACCCGGGCGCAGATCGCCCGGGAGGCCGGGCTCGCGCCGCTGGCCGAGTCGCTGCTGGCCGACCCCACCCAGGACCCACGGGCCACCGCCGCCGGGTTCGTCGATCCGGAGAAGGGCGTCGCCGACGCCGCCGCCGCGCTGGAGGGCGCCCGCGCCATCCTGATCGAGACGTTCGCCGAGGACGCCGACCTGATCGGCACGCTGCGCGAGCAGATGTGGTCGCGAGGCCGTCTGGTCTCCCGGGTACGCGACGGGCAGGAGGCCGCCGGCGCGAAGTTCGCCGACTACTTCGACTTCTCCGAGCCGTACCCGAAATTGCCCTCGCACCGGATCCTGGCGATGTTCCGGGGTGAGAAGGAGGGCGTGCTCGACCTGACCATGGAGTCGGAGGAGGCGGGCGAGGCGGACGCCGTACCGACCGGCCCGACCCGGTACGAGGCGGCGATCGCCGGCCGGTTCGGGGTCTCCGACGCGGGCCGCCCGGCCGACCGCTGGCTGGCCGACACGGTCCGCTGGGCGTGGCGTACCCGGATCCTCATCCACCTCGGCGCGGACCTGCGGATGCGGCTGTGGCAGGCGGCCGAGGAGGAGGCGGTCCGCGTCTTCGCCACCAATCTCCGTGACCTGCTGCTGGCCGCCCCGGCCGGCACCCGCCCGACGATGGGCCTGGACCCCGGCCTGCGGACCGGGGTGAAGGTGGCCGTGGTGGACGCCACCGGCAAGGTGCTCGCCACCGACACCATCTACCCGCACGAGCCGCGCCGGCAGTGGGACGCGTCCGTCGAGACGCTCGCCCGGTTGGCCGGGGCGCACGGGGTGGAGCTGATCGCGATCGGCAACGGCACCGCCTCGCGGGAGACCGACAAGCTGGCCGGCGACCTGATCGCGCGGCACCCGCAGCTCAACCTGACCAAGGTGATGGTCTCCGAGGCTGGCGCGTCGGTCTACTCCGCCTCCGCGTACGCCTCGCAGGAGCTGCCGGGGATGGACGTGTCACTGCGCGGCGCGGTGTCCATCGCCCGCCGCCTCCAGGACCCGCTCGCCGAGCTGGTCAAGATCGATCCACGGTCGATCGGCGTCGGCCAGTACCAGCACGACCTGTCCGAGGTGAAGCTGTCCCGGTCGCTGGACGCGGTCGTCGAGGACTGCGTCAACGCGGTCGGGGTGGACGTCAACACCGCCTCCGCGCCGCTGCTGACCCGGGTCTCCGGGATCGGCGCCGGCCTGGCCGAGAACATCGTGCTGCACCGGGACGCCAACGGGCCGTTCCGCTCGCGTACCGATCTGAAGAAGGTGGCGCGGCTCGGGCCGAAGGCGTTCGAGCAGTGCGCCGGCTTCCTGCGCATCCCGGACGGCACCGACCCGCTGGACTCCTCCAGCGTGCACCCCGAGGCGTACCCGGTGGTGCGCCGGATCCTCTCCAGCACCGGGCAGGACCTGCGCTCGGTGATCGGCAAGAGTGGGATCCTGCGCGGGCTGCGGGCAACCGACTTCGTCGACGACCGCTTCGGTCTGCCCACCGTCACCGACATCCTCGCCGAGTTGGAGAAGCCCGGCCGGGATCCCCGGCCGGAGTTCCGCACCGCCACCTTCGTCGAGGGGGTGGAGAAGATCAGCGATCTGACGCCGGGCATGGTGCTGGAGGGCGTGGTCACCAACGTGGCCGCGTTCGGCGCGTTCGTGGACGTCGGGGTGCACCAGGACGGGCTGGTACACGTCTCGGCGATGTCCCGGACCTTCGTGAAGGACCCCCGCGAGGTGGTCAAGTCCGGCGACGTGGTCAAGGTCCGGGTGCTCGACGTGGACGTACCCCGTAAGCGCATCTCGCTGACCCTGCGCCTGGAGGACGAGCCGGCCGCCACCGGTGGCGGTGGTCGGACGAGTCAGGAGGGGCGCGGCGGCCCGGCGCAGCGCGGACCGCAGGGTGGACGCGGCGGGCCGGACGGTCGCGGCGGCGCCGCTGGCGGCCAGGGCGGGTCCGGCGGTGGCGGCAGGTCCGGCGGCCAAGGCGGGTCCGGCGGTGGCGGCAGGTCTGGCGGACAAGGCGGGTCCGGCGGTGGCGGCAGGTCTGGCGGACAAGGCGGGTCCGGCGGTCGCGGCGGGCAGGGCGGGTCCGGCGGTCGCGGCGGGCAGGGCGCACGGGGCGGTCAGCAGCGGCAGGGCGCACCGGCGCCGGCCAACGACGCGATGGCGGAGGCTCTACGCCGCGCCGGGTTGGCCTGATCCCTGAGCCGGCGCGAGGAAGCGACCGGGACGCCCGGCGGGGGCGGTCATCTTCGGCGCCTGGCGGGGCCGGACGCGGGATGACCGACTCGTCGGGCCATCGGCGGACGCTGTCGACCTGCCCCATCAGTGGGGCGAGGCGGGACGCGCGGTGACCGAAGCGTTTCCCGCCGTGGTCCGCCCGGTGTCCACACCCGCTCCGCCGCCTGACCCACCCACGCGCCCGTAAGGACCCGGTTTCGGTGTAGATCTTGGACACTTTCCGTCCGGCGCGGACGGAAAGTGTCCAAGATCTGGAGTTGCCGGCGATTCCAGGCGAGCACGCCCCAGATCTGGGGCAGCTCGACAGGGCGCATTCGAAGGTCGGGGTCCGAGCGCGGCCATCCGGGACCGGGTCAGCCAGCGGCGGGCGGGCGGCGGGCGCGCAGGGCCGCGGAGCAGGCGCGCAGGGCCGCGGGGCGGGCGCGCGGGGCGGCGGGTCCGGCGCGGCGCGCGGCGGGCGGCGGGTCCGGCGCGGCGGGCGGCGGGAAATCGGGTCGCGTGCCTGCGGGGCGTGGGCGATGATCTCGCGGTGCGGATGCATGCCGACCAGGTGGACGTGAGCGCGGACGTCGTTGCCGCGCTGGTGGCCGAACAGTTTCCGCGCTGGCGGGAGCTGCCGGTGCGCCCCCTCCGTTCGGCCGGCACGGTGAACGCGCTGTTCCGGCTCGGCCCGGAGATCGTGCTGCGGTTTCCGCTGCGGCCCTTCGCCGATCCCGACCTGCGCGCCGAGCTGCGGCGGGAGCAGGAACACGCCGTGCTGCTCGCGCCGCATCTGCCGGTCGCGGTACCCGAACCGCTCGCCCTCGGTACGCCCGGCGAGGGGTACCCCGGGTCGTGGACGGCGTACCGGTTCATCCCCGGCGAGACGGCGCAGCCCGACCGGATCGAGGATCCGGACGTCTTCGCCCGTGACCTGGCCGCCGTCGTGGTCGCCCTGCGCGGCATCGACACCGGCGGGCGGTCGTGGCCGGGGTACGGCCGGGGCGGGCCACTGGCGGGCGAGGACGCCGACGTGCGGGCCGCCCTCGCGGTCAGCGGTGAACTCATCGACATCGCCGCGCTCGCCGAGGTGTGGGACAGGTGCCGGGACGCGCGCCGGGACGATCCGGCCGACGTGTGGATCCATGCCGACCTGATGCCGGTCAACCTGCTGGTCCGCGACGGGCGGCTGGCAGCGGTCATCGACCTGGAGGCGGTCAAGCTCGGCGATCCCGCGGTGGATCTGATGCCGGCGTGGAACCTGTTGGACCCCGGGTCGCGGGAGACGTACCGGCGGGCGTTGGGCGTGGACGACGCCACCTGGGAGCGGGGACGCGGCTGGGCCCTGGCGCAGGCGATCAACGCGCTGCCGTACTACGTCGAGACCAACCCGGTGATGGCCGGCATCGCCCGGCACACGCTGCTGGCCGTACTCGCCTGAGTCGGGTCGCGTACCGTCGGCTCGTGGGTGAGGACGACGACCGCGAGTGGCGGGAGCGGCAGCGGCAGGCGGTGCGGGCACACGCCGACGCGGACGCCCGGCGGCGGGCCGCCGAGCAGGCGGAGGCGGCGGAGTTGGTGGCCTGGTTCGTGGCCGAGGCGACCCGTCGAGGGCTGCCCACCACCCGGCTGGTCGCCCGGGGCTACGACGGGCGCGGGCGCTACCGGACCAGGCTGACCGGTTGGTACGTCGACCGGGCCGGCACCCGGGCGGTGGACGTGGCCGGCCGGTTCCACCTGTTGACGGTGCCCGGCGGCGTGCGCGCCCGGCTGTTCGGGGTCGACCCGCAGCCCAGCCCGGCGCCGTTGGTGGTCGGCGCGGGAGGCCGCGACGGCGAGTCGATCCCGTTGCGGACGCTACTCACCCGGCTGCTGGACGACGGGACCGGCGGGCCAGGTTCCACCACCAGGCCTGCTGCACCACGAGGGTGAGCAGTCCGGCCAGGACGATCGCACAGATGTTGATCACCAGTTGGAGTGCCGAGCCGCCCGCCTCGTCCCACACCCCGTAGGCGGCGGCCACCGCCACGTTCGCCGCGGCCGGCACGGTGGTCACCGAGATCAGCACCCCGACCAGGCTGCCGGACTTCTTCGAGGTCAACGACAGCATGCCGGCCACACCGGCGAGCAGACCGACCACCCAGGACAACGCGTCCGGTCGCCAGATGAAGTCGGTGAGAGGTCGCTTGGCGACCAGCATCTCCTCGCTGACCAGGCCGGCGGCGGTCAGCGCCCAGGTGCTCAGCACGGTCGCCACCATGGCCGCCAGGAAGCCGACCGAGAGCGCCTGCACCGAGCGGCCGATCACCCCGAACCGGCGGCGTAGCAGCGCGACGCAGAGCGCGGCGAGGGGGCCGAACTCCGGGCCGACCACCATCGCCCCGACGATGAGGATCGGCTGGTCCAGCAGCACACCGATGCCAGCGATCATGGTCGCCACCACGATCAGCACGAGGTAGGTGCCGGACAGTTCGGTCTGCTCGCCGGTCTTCGCGGCGATCTCGTCCCAGACCACCGCGTCCGCGCCGCTGCCGGGTGCCCGCCGGGCGGCCCGGTCGGCCGCGCTCGACAGGGTCAGCTCCACGTCGTCGGCCGCGATGCCGCCGCTGGTGTCCACGCCGATCCGCTGCAAACCCTGCAACACCTGGTCGGCGCTCTCCCGCACCACGTCGCAGAGGATGAGATCACCTTTCGGCTGAAGGGCCGCACCGGGCAGCACGGCCAGGTGCGTCACCCCCGCCTGGGCGGTGAGCAGATCGACGACCTCGGTCGACCGGTCGGCCGGGGCAATCACCCTCAGGTGCAGCACTCGTTCTCCCTGGTGTGGACGTATCGCCAGCGCGGCCGGCAGCACTCTACCGGCCACCTCCAGTGGCCACCCGAACGCGAAGACCGATCGGGTGGATTCGTCGTACAAATGGCGAAAGCACTCAGCAGGCCACATACCGGCTGCTACAACCATGTGGGTCTTCCCTCTCGTCCGATCGGAGGCGCCATCCGTGGAGCTGATCCACCACCGTCCGCCCGTGGCGCGCAGCGGCGGTCCAGGCGTGGCCGACCCGGTCTTCCTGTCCCCACCCGACGTGGGCGAGTTGGAGGAGTCCTACCTGCTGCGGGCCATCCGGGCCGGGCGCTTCGACCCGGACGGGCCGGAGCTGGGCGCGTTCGAACGGGAACTCGCCGCCCGGGTCGGTGTCGGCTACGCACTGGGGCTCTCCTCCGGCACCGCCGCTCTGCACCTGGCACTGCTCGCCGTCGGCGCGGGACCGGAGACGGTGGTGGTCGTGCCCACGCTCACCTTCGCCGCCACCGCCAACGCGGTCACCTACACCGGAGCCGAACCGGTCTTCGTGGACTGTGACGCCGCCACCGGCAATCTCGACGTCGACCTGCTCGCCGACCTGCTCGGTCGTCTCGTCGACGCGGGCCGACGGGTCGCCGCCGTACTGACCGTGGACATCAACGGCCGGTGCGCCGACTACGACAGGTTGTTGCCGCTCTGCGCGGCCGTCGGTGTTCCAGTGGTGGAGGACGCGGCGCAGGCGCTCGGCTCGACCTACCGGGGGCGGTGTGCCGGCACGTTCGGCCGGGTCGGGATCTACTCGTTCAGCCACAACAAGGTGATGACCACCACGGGCGGCGGGATGCTGGTCTCCGACGACCCCGCGCTGGTCGCCCGAGCCCGACACCTGGCCACCCAGGCCCGCGAGCCGGTGTCGCACTACGAGCACCGCGACGTGGGCTACAACTACCGGCTCAGCACGTTGCTGGCCGCGCTCGGCCGCGCCCAGCTCACCCGACTGGACGCCATGGTCGCCCGACGGCGGGCGCTGCGCGACAGGTACGCCCGGCTGTTCAGCGGCGTGCCCGGCACCCGGATCCTCGGCGCTGGTGACCCCGGCTCGAACTGTTGGTTGACCTCCGTCGTGGTCGAACCGGAGCGCACCGGCTGGCAGCCCGGCCAACTCGCCGAGCACCTGGCCGGCCACGGCGTGGAGTGCCGCCCGATGTGGAAACCGATGCACCGCCAACCGGTGTACGCCCACCGGCAGGTCGCCCAGACCGGTGCCGCCGACCGCCTGTTCGCCACCAGCCTGTCCCTGCCCAGCGGCTCCGCCCTCGCCGACGACCAGATCGAGCGCGTGCTCGCCGCCACCACCGAGTTTCTGGACGGACACCGATGAACCGGCCCTACGACACCGTCAAACGGATGCTGGACGTGGTCCTGGCCGCCAGCGGCCTGCTGCTCGCGACGCCGGTGCTCGCCGCGGTGGCGCTGGCCGTGCTGGTCACCATGGGTCGGCCCGTGCTGTTCCGGCAGGCCCGACCGGGTCGTGGCGGTCGACTGTTCCGCCTGGTCAAGTTCCGTTCGATGACCGTTGGCGGTGCGGACGCGGCACCGGCCAACGACGCCGTCCGACTCACCACCTTCGGCCGCTGGCTGCGGACCACGAGTCTCGACGAGTTGCCCCAACTGTGGAACGTGCTGCGCGGCGAGATGAGCCTGGTCGGGCCGCGCCCCCTGCTGCCGGCGTACCTGAGCCGCTACAGCCCGGAGCAGCTCCGCCGGCACGAGGTGCGTCCGGGCATCACCGGTCTCCAGCAGGCGTACGGGCGCAACGCGCTGAGCTGGGACGAGCGTTTCGCTCTCGACGTGCACTACGTGCGGCACCGCTCGCTCGTGCTGGACGTGCGGATCCTGCTGCGCACGGTACGAACGGTCCTGCTCCGGGAGGGGATCACCGCGGCCGGCGCGGCCACCGCCCACGAGTTCCTCGGCCCGGCCGAGCTGGCCACCGCCGGCGGTCGCGGGCACGCAGAGGGCCGCCGGTGAGCCTGGACATCGTCATCGTCGGCTGCGGCGGGCACGGCCGCGAGGTGCTCGGCATCGTCCGGGCCGTCAACGCCGCCGCCCGCGGTGGCCCGGTGTGGCGGGTGCGGGGCTTCGTCGACGACCAGCCCAGCGAGGTCAACCTGAAGCGGGTGCAGCGGCTGGAGGTGCCCTACCTCGGCGGCAGTGCCCGCCTGGGCGAGCAGCCCGCCGGCACACACCTGGCGCTGGGCATCGGGGATCCGGCCGCGCGGCGGTCGGTGGATCAGCGGCTGAGCGCGTACCGGCTTCCGACGGCGGTGCTGGTGCACCCGGACGCCACCGTCGGGCCGGACACCGTGTACGGCGAAGGCCTGGTCGTGTTTCCGGGCGCCCGGGTCACCACGAACGTCACGCTCGGACGGCACGTGCACCTCAACCAGAACAGCGCGGTGGCGCACGACTGCGCGCTGGGCGACCACGTGTCGGTCAACCCGTTGGCGGCGGTCTCCGGCGACTGCCACCTGGGCGACGGGGTGCTGATCGGCGCCGGTGCCGTGGTGTTGCAGAGGCTGCGGGTCGGCGCGGGCGCCACGGTCGGCGCCGGGGCCTGCGTGGTCCGCGACGTACCCGCCGGCGCGGTGGTCAAGGGAGTCCCGGCCCGGTGAGCGTCGGTCCCCGCGCGAGCCGGCCGCTCGGCGTCCGCCAACTCCGGATCGCGGTGCTGGTCAAGACCAGTACCGGCGGGATGTGGCTGCTGCCGCAGGTGGAGGAGTTGCGGCACCGGGGGCACGAGGTGACAGTCGTGCTGCCGCGCGGGGCCGGCCGGCTCACCGACGAGTTGGAGCGCCGCGGTGTCGACGTGCTCAGCTCCCCGTACGACTTCACCAGGGGCCGGTACGCGCCCATCGGGCTGTTGCTGCTGCGCGCGCTGCTGCGCCGGTTGCGCCCGGACGTGGTGCAGTACCACCTGATCGCCTCGGCGTACGCGGTGCGACTGGCCACGCTGGGCCTGCCGGTCCACCGGGTGCACATGGTGGCCAACCCGGCGTACCTGGAATCCCGGTTGGTCCGCTCGGCGGAGCGGTTGCTGTGGCGGCTGGACGACGTGCTGATCTGCGGCTGCCGCTACGCCTCCGCCCGGTACGGCGAGTTGGGGTGTCCGCCGCAGCGTCGCCCGGTGGCGGTGTACGGGGTGGACACCGACGCCTTCAGCCCGGACGCCACCGGCCCCGACCAGCGGGCGAAGCTCCGCGCCGAGCTGGGCATCGACCAGGGCGCGTTCCTGGTGGTGATGGTCGCCCACGTCTACCCACCGAGGTGGTTCATCCACTCGGGTCGGGGGGTCAAGGGGCACGACGTGCTGCTGGACGCCTGGCGGACGTTTCGCCGCCGGCACACGGACGCGCACCTGCTGCTGGTCGGTGGCGGCTGGACGGCTGCCGGTGAGGACTACCGGCGGCAGCTCGACGAACGCTTCGGCGTCGCCGGTGACCCCGGGATCACCTGGGTGGAGTCGGTCCCGGACGTACGGCCCTGTTACGCCGCCGCGGATGTCAGCGTGTCCCCGTCCCTCGGCGACGGCCCCGGCGCGGCGGTGCAGGCCGGCGCGATGGGTGTGCCGAGCATCGTCAGCGCGGCCGGTGGTCTGCCCGAGGCGGTGACCGAGCGGTCCGGCTGGGTCGTCCCGCCGGGTGATTCGCCGGCTCTGGTGGCGGCGCTCGACTCGGCGTACCAGGGATGGGTCGCGGGCCGGCTCAGCCTGTGCGGCCGGTTGGCCCGCCGCCACGTCCTGACGTCCTTCGACGACCTGCGGGCGGCGGCCGAGGTGGCGGACATCGTCGAGGACGTGGCCGGCCGGCGGCGTTGAGCACACCGCCGGGCGGCCGGTGGCCGGTCCCGCCGGACCACCGACCGCCCGTGGTGGCGGCTCAGTGCCGGATGCCGGCCCAGTCGTGGTGCCGGCGCACGGTGGAGAGGATGAAGTCGACCACCCGCCGCGAGGTGTCCGGCACCTGGTAGTCGGCCGGGCAGGGCACGCCGTCCGCGGCGACCTGCGCCACCGTCACCTCGACGGCCTCGACCACCCCCTGTGGGTCGAGACCGGTCATGATGATCCCGCCCGCGTCGAGCGCCTCGGGGCGTTCGATGGACTCCCGCAGGGTCACCGCGGGGAAGCCGAGGATGGCGGCCTCCTCACTTATCGTCCCGCTGTCGGACAGGGTGCAGAACGCCTTCGTCTGCAGGTGCACGTAGTCGAGCAGACCGAACGGGTCGTGGAAGGCGATGCCGTCCAGCGCGGTGGCGTCCGGGGCGAGGGCCTCCAGCCGCTTGCGGGTACGCGGGTGGGTGGAGACCAGCACCGGGTAGCCCCAGCGGTCGCGGACCGCGACCAGGCAGTCCAGCAGCCGCCGCAGCCGGTCGGGCCGGTCCACGTTCTCCTCCCGGTGGGCGCTGACCAGGAAGTACCGGCCTTCGTCCAGCTCCAGTTGCCGGAGGATGGTCGAGCTGGCGATCGGCGCCCGGTAGTGCTCCAGCACCTCCCGCATCGGTGAGCCGGTGTGCAGGATCCGGCGCGGGTGCAGGCCCTCGGCGAGCAGGTTGCGCCTGGCGTGTTCGGTGTAGACCAGGTTGAAGTCGGCGACGTGGTCGACGAGTCGCCGGTTCGTCTCCTCCGGCACGTTGAGGTCGAAGCAGCGGTTGCCGGCCTCCATGTGGTAGACCGGCACCCGCATCCGCCGGGCCATCAGGGCCGCGATGCAGCTGTTGGTGTCGCCGAGCACGAGCAGCGCGTCCGGTCGCAGCTCTGCGATCGCCGCCTCCATACCGACCAGGACGCCGCCGAGCACCCGGCCCAGCGAGGTGGTATCGACGCGCAGGAACCGGTCCGGTTCGCGGAGTCGCAGCTCGCTGAAGAACACGTCGGAGAGGGTGGTGTCCCAGTTCTGCCCGGTGTGCACGAGCACGTGGTCGACGGTGTCGTCCAACCGGCTGAGCACCCGGGACAGTCGGATGATCTCGGGACGGGTGCCGACAACGGTCATCACCCTGGTCATGTGGTCTCCCTCCGCCTGTCACTCACCGGGCGCCCACCGGCACCAGATGTTCGTCACCGACCGGCTCCGGCCACGTGTCGGGCCGTTCCGGGTCGAACAGCTCGTTGGTCCAGAAGAGCGTGAGCAGCTCGTCCGGGCCGGTGTTGGTGATGTTGTGCGCCCACATGGTCGGCATGTCGACGACCACGGGCTGGTCGCCGCTGACCGGAAACCGGACGACGTCGGTGTCGCCGACGCGGCGCAGGCTGATCTCGGCGGTGCCGCGCAACACCACGAACCGCTCCACCTTGGCCAGGTGGAAGTGCTCACCCCTGGTGATCCCGGGCCGGGTCGTGGAGCAGAAGGTCTGACCCGCTCCCCCGTGCGCCTTGACCGTCTCGACGAGCGCCCCCCGGGCGTCGGCCCGGGTGGGCAGGGCCAACGGGTAGTGCGCCGGGAAGCAGTGCGACCGGTAGGTGTTGAACAGCCGCACGTCGTGCCTGTCGCGCAGCGGCGGGATCTCGCCGGTGCGGTAGACGCGGGCGTACGAGGTGAGCTGGTCGGCGAGGTCGCGGACCCCGATCCGCAGGGCCGGCAGCGCCGGGTCCCAGGAGCCGGCCGCCGCGACGCCGGCCAGCCGGGCGGCGGCGTCGGTGACGTGCACCAGGTCCAGCTGCCGGTCGGCGTGCACCTCCGGCTGGCCGCCCTCGGCGAGGACCCGGCAGAAGGTGGCGACTGCCGAGTTGTACCAGGGTCGGCCGTGCTCGCCGTACAGGTTGGGCAGCAGCACGTCGTCCAGGGGCACGCCGGTCTCGGCGAGGATGCCGGCGGCGGTGGCCTTGGCGTCGCCGTAGGGGGTGCCGTTGCCGGCCTGCACGGAGTTGGCGAAGACCACACCGATGGGCGGGTCCGGGCAGGCGCGCAGGCCGTTGGCGAGCTGGGCGGCGAGCTGGACGTTGCCGGCCGCCACGTCGGCGGGCTCCCCCCGGTTGACCCCGGCCAGGTGCAGCACCCGGTCCACCCCGGCGATCTTGCGGGCGACCACCGCCGGGTCGGCCAGATCGCTACGGGTCAGCACGGCCGGCTCGGGCCAGCCGAGCGCGCGCAGCAGGACCCGCACGTGCCAGCCGAGGAAACCGCCGGCGCCGGTGACGGCGAGGCTCAGCACGCCAGCACCGGGTCCCGCAGCGCCAGCTCCGCCCGGATCTCCGGCAGCGACTTGAGCAGCCGCACCACATCGGGTACGCCGAGCCGGGTGGCGTTCGCCGAGTTGAAGTCCTCGCCGGGCCGCTCGCTCAACTCGCCTTCGGAGACGTAGAGCGCGTAGTTGAGGTCGCGCGCGTCCAGCGGCACCCGGTAGAAGTCCCCGAAGTCGTCGGCCTGGGCCAACTCCTCGCGGCTCGCGAGGGTCTCGTGCGACTTCTCGCTGTGCCGTACGCCGATGATGTCCAGCTTGAACGGCACGTCGAACAACTGGCAGACGGCCTCGGCGAGGTCGCTGATCGTGCAGGCGGCGGCCTTGCGGATGAACACGTCGCCGGGGCGGGCGTGGTGGAAGGCGTGCTCGACCAGGTCGACCGAGTCGGCGAGCGACATCAGGAAGCGGGTCATGGCGGGGTCGGTGACGGTGGGCGCGCGGCCGGCCTTGATCTGCTCGATGAAGAGCGGGATCACCGAGCCGCGCGAGTACATCACGTTGCCGTACCGGACGCAGGACACGGTGGTGGCGCTGTTGGGGTTGTTGCGGGCGTACGCCTGGGCGACCTTCTCCATCAGCGCCTTGCTCATGCCCATGGCGTTGACCGGGTAGACGGCCTTGTCGGTGCTGAGCACGACGACCGAGCTGACGCCGTTGTGCGCGGCGGCCTCGACCACGTTGCCGCTGCCGAGGATGTTGGTGCGCACCGCCTCCAGGGGGAAGAACTCGCAGGACGGCACCTGCTTGAGCGCCGCCGCGTGGAAGACGAAGTCGACGCCGCGCGTGGCCCGCAGCACCGTGTCGATGTCGCGGACGTCGCCGACGTGGTAGCGCATCCGCTCGTCGCCGATGGAACGCCGCATGGCGTCCTGCTTGGCCTCGTCCCGGCTGAGGATCCGCACCTCGGCGACGTCGCGGTCGAGCAGTCGCCGCGCCATGGTCTGTCCAAAGGATCCGGTCCCACCGGTGATCAGCACCCGGCGGCCCGCGGTCATCACGCTCATTGGTTCTCCCGTTCGTCACCCGACGGGCGGTTCTCACCCGTCGACCCGGCGCGCACAGCCGCTGCGCGCTGTGGCACGGGCGCCGGTCTCCGGCGGTCAGGCGGAAGCCCCGCCGGATGCGGCACCCGGGTCAACGAGGGGCCTCAGCAGCAGATACGTGTTTGGGCGGCAAACGGGCCAAACGAGCTATACGGCACTCAGAAAACATGTCGGTGTATGCAGTGATTTGGTCACTTCGCACCGTCGCACCTGGTAGAAACGGTTCCGTGCCTCGCCGAGCCTGTCCAGACGGGCGCGGGGCGCACACGCTGGCCGACGCGCCACCGCGACACCACCCGACCCACGCCCTGCGGCACCACCACATCGCCGGTGCACAACTGGTGCCCGCCCCGTTGGCCCCACCCGCACGGCGGCCCGCGGCACAGCCCGGCCCCTCGCCGGTCGCGCCCACCGGCAGCCTGCCCGCCGTGCTGGTCCTGTGTGTCGCCGCCTACCTGGTGGCCCGTCCACCGTGGTGGTCGTTCAACTACGTGGCGATCCTCGCCGTGCTGGCCGTCGTGCTGACCGGCCGGCTGCCCCGGCTGCGGCCGGTCGACACCGTCGCGCTGCTCACCGCCGGCTGGGCCGGGGCCAGCCTGCTCTGGACCAGCCACCCCGACATCACCGGACCCGCCGCCTACCGGTACGTCTCGGTCAGCCTGCTCTTCGTGGCCTGCCGACACGTCGTCCGGGGCCGCCGGGACCTGCTGCTGGTCGGCTGGACGTTCCTGCTCGGCTGCGCGGTGGTCGCCGTCGAGGTGGCGACCGGCGCCCGAGCCCAGGGGCAGGTGGTCCTCTTCGCCGAGCGCTACGGCATCGACGGCCGGGAGGTGAACGGCACGGCGTACACCCTGGCCGCCGGCGTGGTGCTGGCCCTGGTGCTCGCCGCGGCCGGCGCGCACCGGCCGGTCCTGCGTCTAGCGCCGCTGGCCCTGGCCGTACTGCTGGGGTACGGCGTGCTGCTCACCGGCTCGCGTGGCGCGGCCATCGGCATCGTGGCCGGTCTCGCCGCCGCGCTGGCCACCCGCGTGGTGCCCCGACTGACCGGGGTCACCGTCGCCGGGCTCGCCGCCACGCTCATCGCCCTGGTGCCGTTCGGGCTGACGCCGAGGGCCGAGCTGCTCTGGCTCGACGGCCTGTACGGACGACCCACCGGCGACATCTCCGGACGTCTCTGGATCTGGCCCTACGCGGTGTCGACCTGGTCGGAGTCACCGCTGAACGGATCCGGCGCGGGAGTCTTCATCAGCACCAACCCGTACGAGATCGGGCCACACAACCTGCTCCTCACCGTCGGCAACGACCTGGGGCTGGTCGGCGTGCTGCTCTACTTCGGCGCGATGACCGCGGCGCTCGTCGTCGCGGCCCGCACCGGCCGAGCCGGACTGCTGCTGGCCTGCGCGTTCACCGGCGTCATGCTGCCGATCTGGTTGACCGGCCAGTGGGAGACGTCCCTCGCCTTCTGGCTGGTGCTGGCGCTGGTCACCGTACTGCCGGGAATCTGGGGTCCGCCGGTGGCACCCCGGCACTCCCGCGCCCGCCGCCCCCGCCCGGTCCCGGCCGCGCTCGTCGGCAGCGGCGACGGCCGGACGGTCCAGGCTGGCCTCCACCGCTGACGGGCCGGCAGGCACGGCGGTCGGCGCGGCGGTCGGCGCGTCAGTCGGCGTCCGCCAGCGCCCCGGCCCGCCCGGATCGGGGCACCGGTGGCCGGTCGACCGGACGGGCCGCCGCCTCCCGCAGCACCTCGGCGAAGCGGGCCGCCACCTGGTCGGTGCGGTGGTGCCGCACCGCGTACGCCAGCGCCCGCCCGCCGAGCCGAGCCCGTAGTCCGGCGTCGGTGCAGAGCGGGGTGAGCGCCCCCACGAGTGCCCCCGGGTCGTCGGTTCCGACCACCGCGCCGGCGTCGGCCGCCGCCAGGTGCGCCATCGAGGCCAGTTCGGCCGGGCCGAATCCGACGACGGGACGGCCGGATGCCAGGTACTGCGGGATCTTGGTGGACAGCGAGTAGCGGGTGTAGCGGCGGTGCTCGGCGGCGAACGACTCGACGTGCACCAACACGTCGGAGCGGCGCAGCGCACCGGCGACCTCGTCGCTGGTCAACGATCGGCCCAGGCGCACCGCGGACAGCCCGGTGAACGCGCCGGCGTACCGCGCGAGGTCGGTCGCCGGGGCGTGCACGGTCAGCCGGGCCGGTGTCCCCTGGGCCGCCAGGCGAACGACGGCCTCGCCGACGCGGCGCAGTGACCGCCACCGGTCCAGGTGCAACCCGCCCACGTAGACCAACTCGACAGGCGCCCCGACCGGGCGGTCCGGCGGGGGCCGCTCCGGGTCGGCGAAGTCCGCGGCATCCACGCAGTTGCCGAAGGCGGCGAAGGGCAACCCGTAGCGGCGTTCGAACTCCCGCGCCATCGCCACGCTGATCCCCATTCCGTACGAGGCGTGCCGCAGGACGTCCCGGAAGCCGGCACGGACCGCGAGCCGGGGCAGCCCCAGCACCTGACCGCCGGTGTACAGCGTGGTGGGCCAGTCGTCCATGAAGTGCGGCACCAGGGGCACCCGGCACTCCTGCGCGGCGGCGACGGCGAGGCGCATCATCCGGATGCTGCCCAGCGTGGTGTAGATGACGTCCGGCCGCTGCTCCCGCAGCCACCGACGGACGTCGTCGGGAACGCGGACCGGGCTGAGGTCGACGAAGGCACGGAGTTGGGTGCGCAGCCGGGCACGCACCGGGCCGGGCCCGGGATCGCGCGCCGAACCGGTCGGACCGCTCGCGCCTGGCGAACCGGTCGCGCCGAGCACCACGGCCCGGACCGGTCGGCGGACGCGTTCCCACTGCCGGAACAGGTGGTACTCGACCGGGGCGTTGCGCGGCGCGAACCGGGCGAACGTGCCGACGGCGTCCGGACCCGGGGCGCGGTCCTCGGCGTAGAGCTGGGCGAGTCGGTCCCCCGGCCAGCCGGTGAACAGGTTCGACAGGGTGATGCCGGTGCCGGTGGAGCGATCGAACACGGCCGCGCTCACCACCAGCACGCGGGGATACTCGTCAGCGCGCATGGTCGGACACCAATCTCCGCTCGATGGTCGGGCCACGGTGCAGCCGCAGCGTCCGGCGATATCCGTACAGCGCCGCCGGCACGACGGTCAGCGCGTAACCGACCGCGCCGACCCAGGGCACGGCGGCGACGGCGATGCGGTCGGCGGCGTACCACTTGCCGAGCACCGACAACACCAGGAACGCCCCCCAGCCGCACAACTGCGGGACGAGGACGCCGCCGGCGTTCTGCACCATGAAACGGGGCGAGAGCGCCGACTGGAGCAGCCACCAGACGCCCAGCCCGGCCAGCAGCCACCGGTCACCGCCCATCGGCACCGGCAGCCAGGCCGCGAACAGCCACTCACCGAAGGCGACGAGTACGGCGGCCGGCAGACCGGCGGCCAGCACGGACAACACGGTCATCCGTCGGGTGGTACGGCGTACCCAGTCCACCTGGCCCTGGGCCAACGCCTCGCCGTTGGCCGGCCACAGTGGCACGTTGACCAGGACGACGAGCTGGCCGAGTTGGGACAGCAGCTTCGCGGGCACCACGTACCCGGCGACGGCGGACAGGCCGAGCGCGTGCGCGATGATCAGCGTGTCGGCGTTGGTGGCGAACGAGATGACCACGGTCAGCACGAAGAACAGCCCACTCAGCCGGGTCAGCTCTAGGGCGGCGTGCGCCTGTACGGCCCTCGGCGTGGGCCGGATCCGCGGCTCCTGCCGGCCGAAGAACCACAGCGTGTTGAGCAGGTTGACCAGCAGCGGCGCGGCCACCGACAGGGCGACCACCAGCAGCGGCGACCAGCCGGCCCAGACCACGCCGAGCACCGCGCCGAGGGCGGCCAGACTGCCCGCGGTCTGCCAGACGTTGCTCCGGCCGACCTGCTGGTAGGCGTACTGGACGCGGGCGATCAGGCTGAGTGGGATGTTGAGCGCGAACGCGGTGAGACAGATCAACGAGATCATCCGGGTCTGCTCCGGGCTGACCTGACCTGTCACGTTGAACAGCGCCGACCAGGGCACGGCACCGGCGAAGCCCCAGAGCAGGCCGGTGAGGGCGAGCGCGAGCCCCGACAGGGTCAGATACGCGCTGGAGATGTAGCGACGGGCCTGCGCGGTGTCTCCGTGGGCGTAGCAGGGGGCCAGCTTCGTCATCAGTCCGCTGCCCAACCCCAGGTCGGCGAAGGCCGCCATGCCGGCCAGCGCGGCCACCGCCATCCACAGGCCGTACAGGTCGTTGCCGAAGTAGGGCAGCGTCACCGGCACCAGGACGATCGGCACGATGAGCCCCGCCGCACGGCTGAGCAGCGCCGTCGCCACCCCGGAGACGAGCCGGCGACCACGGTCGGGAAGCCGACGGTGCGTGCCCGGTCGGCGGGCGCGCCGGGTCCGCTCGACGACCCCGGACGACATCGACGGCCCTACTGACTCGCGAGCACGTGACCCGCCATCCAGGACACCGTGCGCTCCAGGCCGGTGCGCAGCGGCACCGGCCGCACCCCGGGGAACAGCTCCCCCAGCCGGGTGCTGTCGGCCTGCGAGTCCCGTACGTCGCCCGGGCGCGGCGCCTCGTGCACGACCGGCAGCGGCCGGCCCATGATGTCCTCCAGCTCGGCGATCAGATCGAGCAGGGAGACTCGCGCGCCGAAGGCCAGGTTCACCACGTCGGTGGTGGACACCCGACGGACGACGGCGTCGACGATCACCGAGGTGACACTGCCGACGAACGTGAAGTCGCGGGCCTGCCGACCGTCGCCGTGCACGCGCAGCGGCTCGCCGGCGAGCGCGGCGGTGACGAAGCGGGGCAGCACCGCGGCGTACGCGTGGTGCGCCGCCTGCCGGGGACCGTAGACGTTGAAGAAGCGGAACGGCAGCACACCCAGGTCGTAGCAGGCGGCGTAGGCGACCGCGTACGCCTCGGCGGCCAACTTGGAGACCGCGTACGGGGACACCGGGATCGGGCGCAGCTCCTCCTGGCGGGGCAGCACCGGGTTGGCGCCGTAGACCGACGACGAGGACGCGAGGATCACCTGTTGGACGTGGTGCCGGCGAGCCGCCTCCAGCACCATCAACGTCCCGGTGGCGTTGGCGTGGTGGCTGGGCAGCGGCCGGTCGATCGAGCGCGGCACGGAGCCGAGAGCGGCCAGGTGCACCACCGTGGCCGCCCCGGCGAACGCCTCGTCCAGCAGGTCCGGGTCGAGCACCGAGCCCCGGTGCAGCCGGACGGGCTGGTCGTGCAGGTTGTCCAGCAGGCCGGTGGAGAGGTCGTCGACCACCACGACGTCGGTCACCTGGGGTGCCTCGTCGAGCGCCCGTACCAGGTTGGCGCCGATGAACCCGGCGCCGCCGGTCACGACTACCTTCAACGCGTCTCCCCGTTCGGCTCGGCCTCGGGCGGCGGGCGCTGGGTGCCCGCTCGGTGGGGCCGTGGCAGCGCCGCTGGGGCCACTAGTGTGACAACGAGCGCTGTTGGCGCAAGTCACGCGAAGCGGACACCGACCTGCGTGTCCTTCATTCCCCTCCGTCAGTTGTCTGCCCAGGTGGACGAGTTGACGTCGACGGGAGTGCCGGGCACATGCGAATCGGACTGATCAGTCAGTGGTACCCCCCGGAGAGCGCCTTCGTGCCGGGTCAACTGGCCACGGAGTTGGCCCGACGCGGCCACGAGGTGCGGGTGCTGACCACCTTCCCGAGCCTGCCGCTCGGGCGGACCTACCCGGGTTGGCGGCAGCGCTGGAACCACCGGGCCGCCGATCGCGGGGTGACCGTTCGACGGGTGCCCGCGTACCCGAGTCACGACCGATCCGGGCTGCGCCGGGCGGCGAGCTATCTCTCCTTCGCCGCCACCAGCACCCTGGCGGCCCCCCGCCACCTGCACGGCGTCGACGCGCTCTACGTCTACCATCCGCCACCCACCGCGTACGCCGCCGCCGGTCTGCTGCGGTTGCTGCGTGGCGTCCCGGCGGTGCTGCACGTGCAGGACCTGTGGCCGGAGTCGGTGACCGCGTCCGGGATGGCCCCACCGGGGCTGGCCGGGCGGGCCATGGACCGGGTGCTGACCGGCATGATGCGCCGCATCTACCGCGCCTGCGCCGGCATCGCGGTGATCGCGCCCGCCATGGCGGAACAGGTGATCGAGCGGGGTGTCGACCCCGGCGCGGTGCGCACCGTCTTCAACTGGACCGACGAGGCGCTGTTCCGGCCGGTGGCCGGCACGGATTCGGCCCGAGCGACGATCGGGCACCGGGGGCGGGTGACGGTGATGTTCGCCGGCAACCTGGGTGTGTTGCAGGGCGTCGACGTTGCCATCCGCGCGGCCGCGGCGGCACCGGACGCGGTGGACCTGGTCTTCGTCGGCACCGGGCTGGGCGCGGAACAGGCCCGGCGACTCGCCGACGAGTTGGACGCGGACAACGTGCGGTTCGTCGGTCGCCGTCCGGCCGCCGAGATGGCCGAGCTGTACGCCGCCGCCGACTACCAGTTGGTCATGCTGCGCGACCTGCCCTGGCTGCGCGGGACGGTGCCCTCGAAGTTGCAGGCCGCGCTGGCCTGCGGCGCTCCGGTGCTGATGTCGGCCGACGGCGACGCCGCCGCGCTGGTCAGCGCGGGCGGGGCGGGTCTGGTCTGCCCGCCGGACGACTGGCGGGCGTTGGCCGACCAGTTCGCGGCCGCGGCCCGGGTGCCGGCCGAGGAGCGGATCGCGATGGGCCGGCGGGGTCGCCAGCTCTACCTGGACCGGATGTCGTTGCGGGTCGGCGTCGACCAGATCGAGGACCTGCTCAGCAAGGCGGCGGCGCGCGGCCGGGGCTGAGTGGCACGCCCGTCGGGCAGCCCGGCCAGGCCGGCGAGGAAGTCGCGCACGCGGCGACCCTGTGCGACCGGGTTACGCGTCTCCCGCACGAAGCGGGCCCCGCCGGTGCCCAGCGCTCGGGCCTCGTCCGCCGGCAGCGCCAACACCCGTGCGACGGCTGTCCGCAGCCCGTCGGCGGTGTCCGGCTCGGCGAAGGACAGCCACGGCGCGTACTCCCCGGGAATGCCGGGCAGTCGGGTGCTCACCACCGGCACCCCGGCGGCGAGGTACTCGATGATCTTCGACGGGAACGACCAGCGGACGAACTCCTGGTCCACCGGACGCGGGTTCACCAGCACGGCCGCCCGGGCCAGCCGGGGCAGCAACTCCGGCCGGGGCAGCAACTCCGGAGGCACGATGCGCCGATCCACGGCGGCCTGGTCGCGCAGCCAACCCGCCAGCTCTCCCCGGCCGTACACGCACAGCCGCAGGTCGTCCCCGGGCAGACCGCGGAACGCCTCGACCAGCCGGTCGACGCCGTAGGCACGGCTCAGGCCCCCCGCGTACACGATGTCCCTGGTCGCACCGGGCGGCACCGCCCGGGCGCCCTCGCGCAGCTCCGGCGCACCAGCGGAACAGATGCCCTCCAGCACCAGCCGGGGCCGGCCGGGCGCGAAGTCCTCGGCGAGCGCCGTGGTCAGCGCGATCACCCCCGAGCAGCGGGCGAGGGCGGCCCGGACCAGCGCGACGTCGAGCCCGCGCAGCAACCGGACCAGCCGACCGTCGCCGGGCAGGGCGACACCCGGCGGGTCGGTGAGCACCGGCACCACGTGGACGCCCCGGCGGCGGGCCCGCAGCACACCGAACCAGAGGAACGGCGAGTGCACGCCGTGCACCAGCAGGACGTCGGCGTCCCGCTCGCGCAGCGCCCGACCGCCGGTACGCCAGGCGGCCACGAACCGGGTGAGGTGCTTGAGGCCGAGCAGGTTGACGAACGCCAGCAGCTGCCCGTCCACGTCGTCCTGCCGGAACCGACCCGCCCGGAAGCGGACCTGACCGTTGCCCGGCCAGGTGGACACCGGCGCGGCGGAGAGCAGGTGCACCGGACAGTCGGCGGCCCGCAGGCTCCGCACCAGGCCCCAGGCGAAGGTGTGCGTCTGGGTGGGCATGGTGGTGTCCCGGGCGATGATCTCGGCGAGCAGGTCGTCCGGCACGGTGAAGCCCAGCAGGGTGACCCGGGGGGCGCGTCGCTGCGTCACCGTCCCTCCCCGAGGATCTGCTGATAGACCCGATCGAGGCGACCGAGCATGACGTCGAGGCCGTAGTCCTCGGCCACCACCTTGCGACCCAACTCCCCCACGTGGCGCCGCTCGGCGGCGTCGTCCAGCAGCGGCGTCAGTGCCGCGGCCAGGGCATCCGGGTCACCGGCCGGCACCAGCCGGCCACCGCCGGAGCGCAGCACCTCGACGTTGCCGCCCACCGCCGAGGCGACCACCGGCAGTCCGTACGCCATCGCTTCGAGCAGCGCGTTGGAGAGGTTCTCGTGCAGGGTCGGGAAGACGAAGAGGTCCGCCGCAGCGAGCAGGTCCGGTACGTCGAGACGGTTGCCGAGCAGGCGCACCTCGACCTGGCCGGCGTCGGCCAGCGCCGCCGCGATGCCGTCGCGGTCCGGCCCGTCGCCGGCGACCAGCAGCACCCGGCGGGTGGCCGACGGTGGCAGCCGGCGCACCGCGTCGGCGAGGACGCCGTACCCCTTCTCCCAGGTCAGCCGGGACACCGCGATCATCGCGACATCGTCGGGGCGCAGGCCCAGCTCGGCGCGGACCCGGTCCCGGGCGGCGTGTGGACGGGTCGGCAGCGGTACCCCGTTGGGGATCACCCCGACGAACTTCGCGCCCAGGTCGGACAGGAAGTCCCGGCCGGCGGCGTACGCGCAGACGGTGCCGACGTGGGTGGCCAGCCGCAGCGTCAGGGGCTCGGCCCCGTGCACGAGCAGCCGTCGCCGCCAGGGGCGACCCGGCTGACGCAGGTCCCGTACGGTGCCGTGCACGGTGACCAGGACCCGTGGGCAGCCGGCGAGGCGGGCGGCGAGCACTCCGTGGAAGCCCTCGTTCTGCAATCCCCGCACGTGCACCAGGTCCGGGCGGACCCGTCGCAGCAGCCGCACCCACTCCCGCAGCAGTGGCAGGTTCAGGCTGCCGTTGCCGGCGTGCTGGTGCATCCGGACGAACTCGTACCGGTCGGCCAGGGGCGAGGCGAGCACCCGCCGCACGGCGGTCAGCGGGCCGTTGGCACCGGGGGCGCCAGCCGAGTGCTGCACCACCACCGGTCGGCTCACGACGGCGCTCCGGCCGACGCCAAGCGGTGCCGGACGTCGCGCACGGCTGCACGCTGCATGTCTCCTCATTTCGACGGCCCACCTAGACTAAGCAGTCATAATGGCACAAATCACTTGAACCTCCTGAGGGGGTGGAGCGTGGGCGAGCCCACCACCAGCACGGATCTGATCCCCGCCCTGCGGCCCACCGCGACGCCGTCGGTGCTGGCGCTGGCCGCGTACCGGTTTCCGCACGGCGACGCGATGTCCAACCGACTCCTGCAACTGGTCCGGTCCGCCACCCCGCCGGGGGGTGTGGCCCTGGTGGTCAACGACTGGCCCGACGACGGGTCGCGCCCACCCTCCCCCGTGGACCTGCCACCCGACGTACGCCTGATCACACTGCCCCGTCGCCGCGGGGGCGGTGGGGCGCTCGGCCGCTGGTCGCACCGGCGACTCCGCCCGCTGCGGGTGCTGGCCGCGCTGCGCCGCGCGGGCGTCCGTCCGGGTGACCTGGCCGGCGTGCACCTGCCGCTCGGGCTGTGGGACCTGGCGACCTGGGCGGTGCTGCGAGTGGCGGTGCGGTGCCCGGTGACAGTGGACGTGCTGGAGCAGCACGACCGGGCCCAGTTCCCCCACGGCTGGCGGACGCCGTACTTCCTCCGGCACCGCTGGGCGTCCTTCTGGGCCGGACGACTCGCCGACCAGGTCATCGTCATCTCCGAACTGCTGGAAAGGCACTTCGTACGCCAGGGCCGGCCGACCCTTGTGGTGCCGCCCCAGGTGGACCGCGCCGACTACGCCGACCCCGCACCACCCGCACTCGGCGACGGGCTCCGGCTGCTCTACGCCGGGTCGGCAGGTGCGAAGGACCAGTTGGCCGTGGTCCTGGAGGGCATCCGTCTCCTCCCGCCCGCCGATCGGGCCCGGGTGCACCTGGTGATCGCCGGGATCACCCGGGAGCGGGTGGGCCAGCTCTCCGACCTGGACGAGGCCGGGCTGGCCGACCTCGACGACCAGGTGAGTTTCCTGGGCCGGGTCTCCCGCGACCGGGTGTTCGCCGAGCTGCGCCGGGCGCACTTCTCCGTGCTGGTCCGCCCGCCGCTCGGATACGCCGAGGCGGGCTTCCCCTCCAAGGTGCCGGAGAGTCTCGCCGCCGGGTGCCCGGTGCTGCTCAACCTGACAAGTGATCTCCGGCGGTACCTCGTGGACGGCCGCGAGGGCATCGTCCTCGACGGCGCGGCGCCGGAGGACGTCCGGCTCGGGATCGAGCGCGCGCTGCGGCTCGACGACCCGGCCTGGCGGGCGATGAGTCGCGCCGCCCGCGAGCGGTCCCACTGCTTCGACTATCGCGCCTGGAGGCCGGTGGTCAGCGACTTCGTCACGGGGGTCGGACGCGGCTCGGGCACCGGCAGCTCGGCGAGACCGGCCAACTCGGCGGCGGTCAGCCGCCGCGCGGCCGGATAGAGCTGCCGCTCGTGGTCCCGGATGGTCTCCACCGGCCACCGCAGGCGGATCACCCGGGCCGGGTTGCCGGCGGCCACCGCGTACGGCGGCACCGACCGGGTGACCACCGCGCCGGCCCCGATCACCGCGCCCCGGCCGATCGTCACCCCGTGCAGGATCACCGCCCGGGTGCCCACCCACACGTCGTCGCCGATGGTCACACCCCGGTCGTGGGTGTCGTCGCCAGCCTCCTTGTCGACCGCGATCATCGGTACGCCGACCTGGTCGATGCGGTGGTTGCCACCCCGGATCGTCACCTCGGGGCCGAACATCACGTTGTCACCGATGCGGATCCGACTCCGGGCCGCCATCAGGATCGGTCGGTGCCCGAGATCAACGTTGTGGCCGACCTCGATCGACCCGCAGGTGTACACACCGTCCGGGTCGAACGTGAAGTTGTCTCCCCGGGCGGCGAACCGGTCGGCGAGGGCAAGGCCCCGGACCGCCCGTCGGACCCGTGCCCCCGCGCGCAGGAGACGGTCGAGCGCCCCGATCACCGGGCCGAGCAGCTTTCCAGGTTGGTCGAGGCGGACGCGCATCAGACTCCCGTCCCGACGCCGGCCCGATCGGGCACCACGCGCATGTCGCCTCCCGCATCTCCGCCAGTCGTCCAGGTCGATCCAGGGGCCGATGGTAGCCTCGCCAAACTCCATAATAGGTGCATATCCCTCGAAGTCTCCGTCCGTGCAGAGAGTCCGAGATGACCAGAGTCCTGATCCTGAGCGACTACCGCGGCACGTTCTACTCCACCGCCCGTACCCAACACGGGCTGTGCACGATGGACCTCGACCGGATCACCGGGCAGCTCACCCGCGCCGGCCTCGAACCGGAGGTCATCGGCTTCGCCGACCTGGACCTGAGCGACGATCTGCGCGGGGTCCCGGTGCTCTACACCTCCTCGGAGGATCGCGGGCTGCACTACAAGAGCTGGATCGAGGACCTGGTGCTGGCGTTGGAGACCGCCGGCGCCCGGGTCATTCCGGGCTACCGCTACCTGCGCGCGCACCACAACAAGGTGATGATGGAGGCGCTGCGCGCCCAACTCTTCCCGCGCGACGCCCAACGGCTGGGCACCCGCACCTTCGGCACGTACGAGGAACTCGCCGACGCGGCGCTGGACGGGCCGTGGCCGAAGGTGCTCAAGTCCGCCTACGGCGCCGGTTCCCAGTTCGTGGCCCGCGCGGCCAACCGACAGGAACTGTTGCGCACCGCCCGCACTCTCAGCCGCACCCACGACCACGCGGAGACCGTCCGCGAGCATGGCCGGCGACTGCTCCGCCGAGACCACCACCCGCGCTCGACGCACCGACAGAAGTTCCTGGTGCAGGCGTTGATTCCGGGGCTGAGCGGTGACTTCAAGGTGCTCCGGATGGGTGAGCGCTACTACACCCTCTACCGGCGTAACCGCCCCGGTGACTTCCGGGCCAGTGGCAGCGGCGACTTCGACTTCCAGGACCTGGCGGGCGTCGACCGTGGCGCGCTGCTCAGCTACGCGGAGCAGGTCGCCGACATCCTCGGCACCCCGCTCGCGTCGCTCGACATCGGCCACGACGGCGACCGCTTCCACCTGATCGAGTTCCAGTGCCTGCACTTCGGCACCGTCACCGCGGAGAGGTCGAGCGGCTACCACGTCCGGGCGGACCAGGCGTGGCAGCACATCGAAGAGGAGTGCGACATCGAGGCGGTGTTCTGCGAGGCGATCCTCGGCCATCTTCGACGCCCCGTGCCGGCACTGCCGGCGCAGCCGGCGCGGTCGGCCACCTCGCGGCCCTCGCCGTACTGACGTCGAGCGCGCCCCGCCGGCGACCTGAGCAGCGGCACGATCCCCCCGCCGAAGGGTCCGCCCCTCCCCCGCCCGACCGGCCAGTTTTCCCCTCGCCCGACCGGCCGTTGCGACGCTCACCGCTCGTGCGGTGGATCACCGGACCGCAGAAGGCTGCCAAGCCGGCCGTGTCCGTCTGCGAGTTTCGGGGTTGATCGGGGGAATGCTGGCCGACTGTCGCCTATCAGCGTGGTCATCCGGTTTCTACCCGGTCAGGACGCGTACCGAGCGTTACCCCGACGCCGCTGGAGGTGGGATCGTGCCGATGCCTGATGGTCTCGTGATCGACGGTGCCCGATGAGCGGCACCGTGTACCTGTCGCCCCCCGACATCGGGCCACTCGAGGAGTCGTACCTGGTCGCCGCCCTGCGTTCGGGCTGGGTCGCCCCGGTCGGCCCGGACCTGCAGGCGTTCGAGCAGGACGTCGCCGCGCGGGTCGGCGCCGCCGGCGCCGTGGCCGTCAACTCCGGGACGGCGGCTCTGCACCTCGCCCTGCTCGGTGTCGGTGTCGGCCCCGGCGACGTGGTCATCGTGCCCACGCTCACCTTCGTCGCCACCGCCAACGCGGCCCGCTACATCGGGGCGCGGCCGGTCTTCGTCGACTGCGACCCCCGGACCGGAAACGTGGACGTCGCCCTCGTCGACGAGGCGCTGCGACGGCTGCGGTCGCGCGGTGAGCGGGTCGGCGCGGTCGTTCCCGTCGACATGTTCGGCAGCTGCGCCGACTACCGGGCCCTGATCCCGGTCTGCGCCGACGCCGACGTCCCGGTGGTGGAGGACGCCGCGGAGGCCCTGGGCGCCCGCCACCGGGGGCAGGCCGCCGGCTCCTTCGGACGCGTCGGCGTGCTCTCCTTCAACGGCAACAAGATCATGACCACCTCCGGCGGCGGGATGCTGGTGTCCGACGACGCCGCGCTGCTCACCCGGGCCCGCCACCTCGCCAGCCAGGCGCGCGAACCGGCGCGGCACTACGAGCACCGCGAGACGGGGTACAACTACCGGCTCAGCAACCTGCTCGCGGCGCTCGGTCGAGCCCAGTTGCTTCGGCTGGACGCGATGATCGCCCGCCGCCGGCACCTGCGCGACCACTACGCCAAGCTCTTCGCCCCGGTGCCGGGCGTCGGCCTGCTCGGGGCGGAGGACGGCGAGTCCAACTGTTGGCTCACCGTCATCACCGTCGATCCGGAGCGGTGCGGCTGGCGGGCCGACGACCTGGCGGCCCACCTGGCCGAGCGGGACATCGAGACCCGGCCGGTGTGGAAGCCCATGCACCTGCAGCCCATGCACGACGGCGCGGAGAGCCTGCTCACCGGCGCGGCGGAGCGACTGTTCACCGATGGGCTCACGCTGCCCAGCGGAAGCGCCCTCACCGAGCCGCAGATCGCCCGGGTGTCCGTCGCGATCGAGGAGTTCCTGAGCCTCCGGACGGGAGCCCGCCCGGTCTGACGACCGGACGGCGCGGGAGAGACGCCGGTGCGCTATTCACCCGAAACCACGCAAAAACACGAGACTGCCTGTAACAAGGACAAAGGGCGTTTAGTCCCTTCCGCCGTACGTGGCGGTTGAGGTCGGAGACGGGTCAGGGAGCCAGCACATGTCGCAGGAGACTGAGCACACGGAACACGCGGACCGCTCGACACGGCGGGCCCGGGCCCGCCGCCGCACCGCGGGCTTCCTCGCCACCGACACCACCGCCTGGGTCAGCGGCTTCGCCGCGGCCGTGTGGACCCGGTTCGAGTTCGACCTCCCCGCTGGCCAACTGGGCCGGGCCGCGGCGATCGGCCTGCTCGCGGCAGGCGCGCACGTGGCCGTGGCGGCGGTACGCCGGCTCTACTCCGGACGACATCCGCTGGGCAGCCTGCAGGAGGTCCAGGGTGTCGCCGGCACCGCCATCCTGACGGCGACCATCGTGCTGCTCGGCCTGCTGTCGTCAGGTGAACGGCCGGTACCGGCGAGCACCCCGTTGGTCGGCGGCGCACTCGCCCTGCTCCTGATGCTCGGCGCCCGGTTCGCGTACCGGCACCGGCGCGACCTCTCCATGCGTCCCGACGTCCGGTCGTCGACACCTGTGCTGCTGTTCGGGATGGGCAACGCCGGCCAGGAGTTGCTGCGGGCGATGCTCGGCGACCCGCGCGGCCGGTACCTGCCGGTGGGCGCCCTCGACGACGATCCCGACAAGCGTGACCTGCGCATCCGGCGGGTGCGGGTGCTCGGCGGGCGGCGCGACATCGACGCCGTGATCCGCCGTACCGGCGCGAAGGCGGTCATCTTCTCGGTGGCCAACGCCGACGCGGCGCTGATCCGCCAGATCCGCGAGGCCACGCTCACCGCGGGGGCGGTGTTCAAGGTGCTGCCCCCCGTGCGGGACCTGGTCGACCACCGGATCACCGTCACCGACGTCCGGGACGTGCAGATCAGCGACCTGCTCGGCCGCCACCAGGTGATCGGTGACCTGCCGCTCAAGACGAACAGCCTGACCGGGCGGCGGGTCCTGGTCACCGGTGCCGGCGGTTCGATCGGCTCGGAGCTCTGCCGCCAGGTGATGAAGGCCGATCCGGGTGAGCTGATGATGCTGGACCGGGACGAGTCGGCCCTGCACGGCCTGCAGATGTCGCTCTCCGGCCGCGCCATGCTGGACAGCCCGGAACTGATCCTCGCCGACCTGCGCGACGACGAGGGCCTCCGCCGGATCATCCGGGAACGCCGTCCGGAGGTCATCCTGCACGCGGCGGCGCTCAAGCACCTGACCCTGTTGCAGCGGTACCCCGGCGAGGCGGTCAAGACGAACGTCTGGGGCACCCTGTCGGTGCTGGACGCCTGCCAGGACGTGGCCAAATTCGTCAACATCTCCACCGACAAGGCGGCCGACCCGATCAGTGTGCTCGGGTACTCCAAGCGGATCACCGAGCGACTGACCGCGCACGCCGCGTCCCGATTTCCGGGGACCTTCCTCAGCGTCCGGTTCGGCAACGTGCTCAGCAGTCGCGGCTCGGTGGTGACGGCCTTCCAGCGCCAGATCGAGGACGCCCGGCCGCTGACCGTCACCCACCCGGACGTCACCCGCTACCTGATGACCGTCCAGGAGGCGGTGCACCTGGTGCTCCAGGCCGCCGAGATCGGCCGGGACGGGGAGGCGCTGGTGCTGGACATGGGTGAGCCCGTCCGCATCGCCGACCTGGCCCGGCAGATGGCCGAGCAGGCGTCCAGCAGGGTGCCGATCGTCTACACCGGCCTTCGTCCCGGCGAGAAGCTGCACGAGGACCTGTTCGGCACCGGCGAGGTGGACACCCGACCGTTCCACCCGCTGGTGTCCCACGTGGCCGTGCCGGCGCTCGACCCGATGGAGGTGAGCGGGCTGGACCCGTACGACGACGCGGCGAAGCTCACCGAGCACCTGGCGATGCTCTGCGGCCAGCCGATCGACCCGACGGTGGGCGGTCCGGTGGGCGTACCCCTGCAGTCCCGGTGACCGCCGCGGCGGACGGAGGCCGAAGCCGCACCCAAATCCCCGCACCGCCAGTTATGACCGTAGGGAACCCCAGCGCGAGGCCGCGACGCGGCAGCCGCGTCCCTCCGGCGTTCGCCGCAAAGCGATAGGACCGACAGATGCGGACCCGGGACGGCAGGTCTCAGCGGTACGAGCCGCTGCACGCCGCATCGCCCAGGTCGCGGCGGACCGTCCAGACGTTGGAGCCACCCGCTGCGGTCGACGCCGCTCCCCCCGGCCCGAGTCGCGCTCGTCGACTGCTGTCCTGGATCGCCACCGCGGCGCTGAGCCGGGCGGTCAGCGCTCTCGTACCACTCGTCCTCCTCCCCGTGACCCTGTCCTACCTGGGCACCGACCTGTACGGGCTCTGGGCCGCGGTGCTCGCCGTCACCGGGATGGTCGCCTTCGCGGACCTGGGTGTCGGCCTCGGGCTCATGACGAGGCTCGCGCCGTGTCGGGTGGACGGCGACTCGGACACGGCCCGGCGGTACGTCTCCAGCGCCTACGCGGCGGTGTGCGGGGTGGCGCTCCCCACGTGTGGCCTGCTCTGGCTGCTCGGTGGGTTCGTCCCCTGGCCGCTGCTCTTCAACGCGACCGGGACGGCGGCGCGGGACGCCCACCTCGTCGCCCTGGTGTGCCTGACCGCGTTCCTGCTCAACATTCCGCTGTCGCTTGTCGCCCGCGTCCAGTACGCGTATCAGCAGGTGGCGGCCAGCAATGTCTGGCAGGCGACGGCGAGCGCGCTCTCGTTACCCCTGGCGCTCGGCGCGGTGTACGCGAAACTGCCCCCGATCGCGGTGATCGCCAGCATCGCCGTCGCCCCGTTGCTCGTCAACATCGCCAACACGGTCTGGACGTTCGGCTGGCGACTGCCGCACCTGGCGCCCCGACCGAGATTCGTCGACGGTCGGGGGGTCCGGGAGCTGTTCGGCCTGGGCGGCATGTTCTTCCTGGTCACCCTGATCATGGTCCTGGCGGACAATGCCGACCCATTGATCATCGCGCACCTGCTGGGCCTCGCCAGCGTCACCGCGTACGCGGTGCCGGCCAGATTGTTCAACCAGCTCGGCGCGCTCGTGACACTCGTCAACCAACCACTGTGGCCGATGCACGGTGAGGCCCTGGCGCGCGGCGACCTCGACTGGATTCGCCGCACCGTACGCCGGATGACGATCGTCTCGACACTTATCGCCCTCCTACCGTCGACCATCCTGGTGCTGTTCGGCGAGCAGATCCTCGCCGCCTGGCTTCCCATTTCGATAGGTGACCGGTCACTGCTGCTGGGCCTCGCCTGCTGGTGGATCGTGCTGGCCGCGATCTCACCACGGTTCATGGTGCAGAACGCGGCGGGAGTCGTCCGCCCCCAGTTGTGCGGCTATCTGCTGTACCTACCGCTGTCCATTGTCGGAAAACTGCTCGGAGTGCACTGGTGGGGAGTGGCCGCGGCACCGTACGCCGCCGTTGTCATCTACACCGTGACTGTTGTCCCGGCGGCCGTCTTCGGCTACCGGCGGGCGCTGAGAATACGGACCACATGAGAGAGGTGGAGGCACCGATGGTGTTCGACGAGGAATATCCACGGGTACTGGTGGTGAGCCACACGCCCTTCAGCCGCGTCAGCGGCACCGCCCTGACCCTGTCGAACCTCTTCTCCGGCTGGCCCAGGGACCGCCTCGCCCAGGTGCACACCGGAAACATCACGCCGACCACGGACGTGTGCGAGAACTTCTTCCACTTTCCGCCACGCGACCACTACCTGCCGATCCAGTACTACGCCATGCGGATGTCGGGCTGGAACGGTCGCACGCCGCTGCAACAGAGCCGGCCGATCGCCGCCGTGCACGCCGCGGCGGAGAACCGGCCCGCCCTGGCCAAGATCTACGCGCAACTGCGCGCGACCGCCGATCTCAGCCCGATCCGGGTACCCCCGGCGCTGATCGAGTGGATGCGTGGCTTCCGGCCGGACGTCGTCTACTCGATGCTCGGCAGTGTGCGGCTGACGAGGATCACGGCGCTCGCGGCGCGTACCTGCGGCGTCCCGGTCGTGCCGCACTTCACCGACGACTGGCCGGCGACCCTGTACGACAACGGTGAGCTCTTCGGCCGGGCCGACCGGTCCGTCCAGGAGACGGTCGCGCGACTCATCCGCCGGGTGCCGCTCGGCATGGTCATCAGTGCGCCGATGGCCCAGGAGTACGCCCGGCGGTACGGCGTCCCGTTCAGCCCGTTCGCGAACTGCGTCGACGAGACCTTCTTCGCCGCGCCCCGGGGCACGGCTGAACAGCGGGGGACGACGGAGCTGGTCTACGTCGGCGCCCTGCACCTCAACCGCTGGGAGTCGCTGCGCGACATCGGCGCCGCACTGGACGACCTGGCCGCGGCCGGTCTGCCCGTCCGGCTGACCATCCACGCTCCGGAGCAGGACCTCACCCGGTACGCGCCACACTTCGCGTCCCTGGCGCGGGTACGGCTGGGGCCGTCGCTGACCAGCGACGAGGTGCCCGCCGCGCTGCACGGCGCGGACGTGCTCGTCCATATCGAGTCCTTCGACGAGGAGATCCGCCGCTACACCCGCTACTCGGTCTCGACGAAGATCCCCCAGTACCTCGCCTCGGGCCGGCCGATCCTCGGCTACGGGCCGGCCGAGGTGGCGTCGATGCACCACATCCAGGAGGCCGACGCGGGCGTCATCGTCGGCACCGACGACACGGCGGCGCTCGTCCGCGGCCTGACCGACCTCTGCCGGGACGCGGCCCTGCGGGAACGGCTGGCCCGCAACGGGACCGCGTTCGCACGACAGGAGCACGCCAAGGAGAACGTGGCCGCGCGGTTCGCCGCCACGCTGGGCTCGGCGGCACGATCCGGTTCCACCACCGCCGGGGCCGCCGGCCGGCAACTGACCTAGATGGGTGCTGCGATGAGACGTACCGGATGGGTTGCCTGTGTGGGTCCGTTCCTCTTCCCGTGGGGGGAGGCGGGGTCCCGACGGGTCTACGGCCTGGTGGCGTCGCTGGCCGCCGCCGGCTACGACGTGGTGGTCGCCGGCGGCGGACCGGAGCCGCTCACCAGCACGGCGCTGCCCGGCGTCGACGGACCGGGCTCGGTCGCCCACCTCGGTCTCGCGGAGCGGCCGTCGCCGGAGGCGGGGCCGCTCGGCAGTTCGGTGCAGACGCTTGTGCGCTGGGGTCAGCGGACGGTCCGGTGGCTCGACGCCCAGCCGACCAAGCCGTCCCACGTGCTGGTGCACGGCGGTCAGGCGCAGTACATGTTCCACCTCCAGCGCTGGTGTCGCCGGCACCGGGTGCCGCTGATCGTCGACGTCGTCGACTGGTTCAACGGACGCCACGTGCGGGGCGGCTACCTCGGCCCGCTGCACGTCAGCATGAAGCTGGCCCTGCGCCACTACTACCCGCGGTGTGACGGCATCATCGCGATCAGCTCCTACCTGGAAGACCACTACCGCGGCAGCGGTCGACCCGTCCTGCGGGTGCCACCCACTCTCGACGTCAAGGGCCTGACGCTGGAGGCACGGCAGACCGCGGGCGACGCACCTCCGCTCACACTCGCCTACGCGGGAAATCCGCACGGGAACAGGAAGGATCTCCTGGGCACCGTCATCGAGGCGGTGGGCAACGTCCAGCGCGACGGCACGAGTGTCGAGCTGCGCGTCTACGGTCCGACGCTGGACGAGGTGCGCCGCCTCTTCGGCGGTCGGTCGCTGCCGGACGGGGTGCGGTGCCTGGGGCGGCTACCGCAGGTCGAGGTGTCGAACGCCCTGCAGGGAGCGGATTTCACGGTGCTCGTCCGCCGGCCCGAGCGGGCGGCGGACGCGGGCTTCTCGACGAAGTTCTGCGAAAGCCTCGCCAGCGGCACACCGGTGATCGCCAACCTCACCAGTGACATGGGCAGATACCTGCACCCCCACCGGGAGGGCCTGGTCTGCCGGGACCACTCGGTCGCCGAGGTCACCGGGGCGTTCCGTGCGGCGGCGGCGTTGAGTTCCGCGCAGCGCAGCGTGATGCGCCAGGCCGCGCGCAGCCAGGCGCTCGAATCGTTCGACTACCGGGCGTACGCGGAGCCGCTCGGCAGGTTCTTCCGGCGGTGGGGCTGACGGCGCAGGGGTGCCGCTCAGCCCGGCCCGGGGGCGTGGCGGCTACCTGCCGGCAGCCCGTGCGGCGAAGGTCGGACCCGCTGCGGGCGGCCGGTGCTCGCCGAAGATCGACCGAAGCACGTGCAGGGCCAGGAGCGTGGCCATCCCGACGATGGATTCCGGCGCCATCCCGAGCTGGTTGTTCGCCGGCACGTAGAAGACGAGAATGCAGAGCTGCGCGAAGATCAGCGACGGGACCACCCGGCGGGACGACACCGCCGCACGCCACGAGCCGGCGAAGAGCCACCCGACCAACCCCATGAACAGCGCCGCACCAGGGAAGGTGAGGTCCGAGGCGAGCCAGGGATAGATGGTGGCCCAGTACATGCGCGCCGGCCACCCCATCTCGTTCTCCGTCCGGTCGGGGAAGCTCGGATGGTCGGTGAGGTCCACGTCGAGGGTCTGCTCGGCGAAGATCGCCGCGGACGGTGCGCTGCCGAGGCCACGGGACCACTCGAAGGGCACCTGCAGGTTGTAGGACAACCCGAGGTAGCCGTGCGTCGGGTAACCGATCATCGCGGCGATGCCCTCGGCCATCGGTCTACCCACGACCCGTTCCACCGACGGGTTGACGCGCACCACGTCGCCCGTGGTGCCGAACTCGGCCGCCCGCGTCGCGTGATTGTGGATCATGTAGGTGGCCAGGAGCACGAACGCCGCGACGACGAGCAGGAGTGCCCGACGCCGGCGCGAGTAGGTCCGCGGCCGGTGCCGGACCGACGCCCACGCGATCAACATTCCGGCCGCGAGCATGATGACGACGTCGCCGAGGCCCTTCATCGTGCCGATGAAGAGGTAGAACGCGATGTGCGTCGTCGTGGCGGCCACGCCGGCGAGTCGCAGCCAGCCGGGCAGACTGCGCCAGTGCACGACAAGCAGCGGTACGAGGGCCACGCTGAGCACGCCGAGCGGGAAGAGCACGGTCATCCACGGGCTCGTGCTGCCGAACCCCTGCTGATAGACGTCGAACTTGTTGACGTAGCCGGTGGCGGGGGCCTGGATGTTCGCCCACACGCTACTGGGGCCGGTGGCGCCGAACTGGGTCAGCCGCGTCAGGCTCACGACGACGTAGTAGACGGCGCTGGCCAGGACCAGTTGACGCACCAGCCGGACGCGGCCGATGGAGTGTGTCGCGGCGGCCAGCGAGGGCGGACGGCGGGCCATCTGCGCCACGTATCCACCGGCGAACAGCGCCGTCGCCATGAGCACGAAGGCGGAGAGTTGGTAGGGGTTCGTGACATCGCGGGCCAGTCTCGTCAACCAGAACACGGCGAACGTGCCGAGCATCCACGACAGCGCCAGCACCAGCGGCAGCCAGGTGACCGTGCGACCGGCCGGTGCCGCGCGGAGCGCCGCCCCGGTCGGGGATACCCGGTGCTCAGGTCGCGGCGCGGCCAGGAGTTGCAGGTCGCCGACCGGCGAGCGGTGCCGACCACGACTGATTCCGTCGACGGTGGTCACCGAGGACCACTCCCGGCCGGGCGGCCAGCCCCGAACGGTCGCGAGCCGACCCGGCCAGGATTCCGAGGTTGCACTCGCCGACCCTCCACACTGTTGAGCACCCGACGCCCGTACGCGCCGTCGTGCCAGGCCAGGTTTCGGCGGCGCGGACGGTCGCTCCGCGACGTCGCGGTCCAATCGCTGGCTGCCAGAAGTCACTGAACGAGCCAACGATCGGGTAGTCACCGGGTGATGGCCCCCGGCCAGTTCAGAACGGTCGCCCCGGCCAGTTCAGAACGGTCGCCCCGGCCGGGCGTACGGCGGCGCGGACCCCCACCGGAGCCGGCCGGCCTGTCGCTCGCCGCCCGGGGTCGTCCGCCCGGCGACGGCCGGCGACCTGGACCGGCAGCATCGACAGCAGGGCGAGTGCCAGCCACGGCCCCCGCTCGAACTCCCACACTCCGGTAAGCCAGAGCGGAAATCCCCCCACCAGGAAGAGCCCGGCGACCCGCAGCCCGACCGGGCACTGCGCCGCCCGCCGGGCGAGCACCACCCCGAACAGGGCCGCGACGCCCAGCAAGCCCAGCAGACCCAGGTCCACGGCGACGGCGAGCACGGCGTTGTGCGGGCGGATGCCCAACGGATTCCAGAGCTCGAAGGTGCCCGCGCCGCCGCCCACCCAGAGGGCCTCCCACCAGTAGGAGGACGCGTACCGCCACAACTCGACTCGACTCAGCACGTCGCCGGTCGCCGCCGAGCCGATGAGACCGTCGGCCCACGTCAACGCGCTCTGCCCCAGACCGAGCGGCACCGTCACCAGCAGCGTCGGCACCACGGCGACCGCGGCCACCCAGGTCACCCGGGGGTTGAGTTCGCTGAGCAGCGCGTACACCACCACTAGCAGCAGGGCGACCAGGGCACCCTTGGTCCGGTTCAGGAAGATCCCGGACGCCAGCACCGGCAACGCGGTGATCAGAGCGATGGTGACGAGCCGCCGTTGACCGCGGATCTTCAACAGGCCCAGCGCCAGGACGAACGCGGTGACGCTGGAGTAGGCCGTGAAGTTGATGTTCGTGCCCTCGATGCCGAAGCGCACCGCCATGTCCATCGCGCTGGCCTGTCCCCCGGCCCCGCGCGCCTCGATGATCAGGTGCCACGCGGCGATGGCGCATCCGACGATGTAGGAACCCCCGACCGCGAGCAGGTGCGTCGGCGTCGTGGCGACGTGGCGGACCGCGACGAACAGCAGAGCGGCCGAGGTGTACGCGAAGGCCACGCTCCGCGTCTGCGCGACGTCGCTGGACCAGACGACGGTGAGCTGCGCCCAGGCCGCGACCGCGACCGCCAGCGCGTCGGGCAGTCGGGGGCGCGGAAGGCGGCCACTGAGCAGGATCGCCGCGGTGGAGGCCTGCAGGACGGTCAGCCAGGCGTTCGCCGACGACGCCTGGAAGGCCGCGACACACAGCAGCGCGACGGCGAGAGTCGTCATCCTCGTCCGCCGCCCACCCGGTCCGGCCACGGCCACGGCCCGGCCTCCGAGGTGCGATCCGGCACCGGCCGGAGGCGGCATCGGCGTACGGGGTCCGAGCGGCGCCCGGGTTTGCGCTGTCACGACCACTCCTTCTCGTCTCTGTGGCGGCATCCGCGGACCTCGTCACCTGCGGTGTCGTCACTGATGCGGCACCGGCGGCGTTGGACAGACGACAGTCCGACGATCCGCCCCGACCGGCGCGCGCCACCACGACCCGGGCACCAGCGAACAACGTCCTAAATGCCCGATTTAATCTGCGCTTGCAGCTTCCTACACCCGCGGTCCCGGTCGGGACGAAACGACGGAATCGCCATTGCCCAAGGGGACGTCGAAAGTGAAACCCGATCTCCGCGCGATCGCCGTGGACATGCGCGCGCTGGGCCTGTCGGCACCGCTGCGCGCGTCGTACGAGGCATCCAAGCGCACCGGATTCCACGCGGTCCTGTTCCGCGGGGAGGCGCACCGGCACCACCCGGCCGCGTCGGTGCCGCTGACCGGCGTGCGGCCGATCGGCGACGGCGCGCGGCAGCGCTGCCTGGACGACGCCGGCCAGGTGCTGAACGACGGGCTCCGGGTCTTCGGCGCCCGCGTGGCGACGGGTGTGTCGGCACCGTGGGGCACCGACCCGCTGACCGGGCGGCAGTGGCCGGCGGACGACCCGTGGTGGCGCATCGACATCCGCTCCGAGGCCCGGCTGTCCGACGTGAAGCACACCTGGGAGGCGGCACGCCACCGCGACCTGGTGGTCCTGGCCCGCGCGGCCCGCCTCGACCCGACCGGCCCGTGGCAGGGCGGCCTCGACGAACTGCTGCGAGCCTGGTGTACGCAGTCCCCGCCCGAGCGCGGCGTCAACTGGTACTCCAGCCTCGAACTCGCCCTGCGCGCCATCGCCTGGAACCAGATCCTCGCGCTCGTCGGCGACCGACTACCCGGCGACGTCGGGACCGCCATGGAACGGCTGCTGCTGTCCAGCGCCCGGCACCTGATGGTCGAGCTGCCCTACACGTTGAGCAGCATGCGCAACAACCACCTGCTCGGCGACGCGCTCGGGCTGATGCTGCTCGCCCGGATGTTCCCCACGGCACGGCGCGCCCGCTGGTGGGCGCGTACCGGCGAGAAGATGTTCGCCGCCCAGCAACGCCGGCACTTCGGCGCCGACGGCCGGATGATCGAGGACTCGCTGTCGTACCACCGGTTCGTCCTCGAAATGCTCATCGTGCGGGTGCTGCTCGGCGGCGCGCCGTCCAGCGTCCGCCGGGATCTGCACGCCGCCAGCCTGCACCTCGCCCGGCTCGGCGTGTTCGACGGAGACGTCCCGCAGTACGGCGACTGGGACGAGGGACGGGTGCTCGCGTCCTCCGGCGACCCGCTCGACGTGGCCGGCTCCGCCGCGCTCGGGCTCGCGCTGTGCGGCGAACGGCTGCCCGCGCGGTGGTACGCCGACTTCGACGAACTGGCGTGGTACGCGCCCCCGCCCGGCCCGGAGGCCACCTCGGAGGAGGTCGGCGCGACGACGCGCCAGCGGTCGACCGCGACGACCTCCGGAGGCATCGCGCGTGTCGACCGGGGGCCGTGGCGCGTGTGGTTCAAGGTGGACGGCGGCCCCTCGCACGGCCACGCCGACCTGACCTCGGTCTGGATCACGCACGACGACAGGTGGCTGATCGCCGACCCGGGCACGGGCACCTACAACGGCCCGCTGGAGATCCGCAACGGGTTGCGTACCTCCGCCGCCCACCCGGTACGCCGGCCGGACGGGCAGGACCAGCTCGTCCCACACCGGGCGTTCCGCTGGCTCACCACCGGCCATGGCCACCTCGGCACACCGCTCGTCCTGGCGGACCGCACGATCCTCTTCGGCTGGCACGACGCGTACGCGCGCGGCGAGCACCCGGTGCGCGTCGGCCGGGCGGTCGTGGTGGCCGAGCAGTACGTGGCGATCGTCGAGTTCGCCGACCCGCCGGCGACCGCCCGGTCCTGGTCGCTCACCGTTCCGCTGCACCCCGACGTCGTCGTGGACGACGACACGCTCATCCTCGGCGGGACCAAGCTCGGCCTCTTCGGACTCGACGGGCACCAGGCGGTACGCGGGCGGTCGACGCCCTTCGCGGGCTGGCACAGCCGAACGTACGGACGCTGGGAGCCGGCGACGTGGCTCACGGCCCGGAGCCGGGCCGACACCGCGCTGTGGGGGCTCGGCGCGGTACCCGGGCCGCCACCCGAACCGGACGCGCTCGACGGCTTCCGCTACCGGGTGGCCTGGAGCGACGAGGGCGCCTCCCTCACCGTCACCCACCTCGAATCAGGGGATGTCCACCACGTGCGAGCACCACGATGAACCCCCGCAGAGTCCTCGTCCTCAACCACTTCGCCGTGCCCCCGGGCCATCCCGGCGGCACCCGGCACGTCGAGCTGTTCAGCCGGCTGCCCGGCTGGACGCACGTGATCATCGCGAGCCGCCGCAACATGATCACCGGCCAGCCGCAACGCGCGGAGCCGGGATTTCACCTGGTCGCCGTGACGCCGTACCGGGGCAACGGTCTGGGCCGGGTGGTCAACTGGGCCAGCTACGCGGTGACGGCCACGGTGGCCAGCCTGCGCCAACCTCGACCCGACGTGGTCTACGCCTCGTCGCCGCACCTCCTGGCCGGCCTCTCCGGCTGCGTCGTGGCGACACTCCGGCGCACGCCGTTCGTCCTGGAGGTCCGGGACCTGTGGCCGCGTGTGCTCGTCGAGATGGGCACGCTGTCGGAGACGTCGGTGGCGTACCGGACGTTGGAGCGCCTCGAACGGTTCCTGTACCGGCGCGCCGACCGCGTGGTGATCATGGCGCCCGGTGTCCGGGCGGCGATCGAGGGCAAGGGCGTGGCGCCCGACAAGATCGCCTTCATCCCCAACGCGGCGGACCCCGAGGACTTCGTACCCAGCCGGCCCCGCGCCGAGTTGCGGGGGCGATACGGGTTCACCCGCCGAACCGCCGTCTACGCCGGCGCGCACGGCCCGGCCAACGGGCTCGACCTACTGCTGGCCGCCGCCGAGGCGGTGCCCGAGATCGACGTGGTGCTGGTGGGCGCGGGGGTGGAGAAGGCACGCCTCCAGGCGTTGGCCCGCGCCATCCCCAACGTCCGCTTCCTCGACCCGGTGCCGAAGTCGGAGATTCCCGACCTCCTGCACGCCGCGGACGTCGGCGTGCACGTCCTCGCCGACGTCGAGTTGTTCCGGGCCGGGGTCAGCCCCAACAAGGTGTTCGACTACATGGCCGCCGGGCTGCCGATCGTCACCAACAGCCCGGGGACCGTCGGCGACCTCGTGCTGGGCGCGGACTCCGGATACGTGACCCCGCCGGGCCACCTCGCCCACGGCCTCGCCCAGATCACTCAGGCGAGCCCGGACGAGTTGGCCAAGATGGGCGCCGCCGGCCGGAGTTGGATCCGGGCGAACCAGTCGCGTACCGCGATGGCCCACGCCCTCGGCCGGCTGCTCGCGCCGCTCGTCGAGGGCGACGCGCCGCGCTGACCCGGGCCGCCCAGCGCGTTTCGCACGCCCGTCGCGCTGCCGCCCGTCGCGCTGCCGCCCGTCGCGCCCCGCGCGCCCGGCCGCCGGGCGCGGTGTGTCACGAGGTCGAGCCGGCCCGCACGCTTTCCAGGTCGACCTGGGTGGGCAGCCGCGACGGGTGTTCCTGAATGCCCGCCAGAGCGGCGATCGCGGACAGCGCGGCCCTCGTCGTGCCGAAGGAGGCGTCGAGGTCCCGGTCGTCGGGCACGTTCCCGGCGATCACCGCTCGGGTGCGGGCGAGCAGCTCCTGGTGCCCCTTGCCGCCGGGCACCCGCTTCACCTCCCGGCCGTCGATCTCCAGGCGCCGGAAGTCGTCGATCACCACCGTGTGCCCGCGACCGAGGACCTCCAGACGCTCCTTCGGCGTCCGCCGGTGCCCCCGGGTGGAGTACGTGATCGTCGCCGTGGACCCGTCCGGGTATCCGAGCAGGACACTCACGTCCTCCTCCAGACCCGGCTCGCCACGCCCGCTGCCGTACGCGTGCACGACCCGCGGCTGTTCGCCCACCAGCCACGACGCGAGGTCCATGAAGTGGCACACCTCGCCCCGGATGCGGCCGCCCTGGCGTCGGTCGTGGTACCAGTGGGCGGCGGGCAGTTGCCCGGCGTTGATCCGGTAGGCGACGGTGATCGGCCCGGACCCGGCCGCCAGGGCCAGCTTGGCGTGCACGACCATCGGCGCGTGTCGACGGTTGAACCCGACGAACAGGTGGCCGGAGTTGCGGTCGTAGGCGGCTTTGACCTCGTCGAGTTCGTCCTGGGTCAGCGCGAGCGGCTTTTCCACGAAGACGTGTTTGCCAGCATCGAGCGCCTGCGCCACCAGGCGGGCGTGCGAGTCGTGGCGACTGAGGATGAACACCACGTCGACGTCGTCGCGCACCAGCAGGTCCTCGACTGTCGGTGCGACCACGGCGATGCCGTTGCGCTCGGCCGCGTGCCGCGCGGACAGGCCCCGGGCCGACGTGATGGCGACCAGGTCGTCTCCCCAGCCCGCCGCCTTGAGCGCGGGCAGGAACGTCGCCTTGGCGTAGGTGCCGGCCCCGATCAGGCCGCCCCGGGGTGACGTCGAGGTGCGGCGCGGCCGGAGGGTGATCGTCTGCCGGGACGGCCGCGCGGGAGCCGAGTAGCTGAGCTGCACCGCGAGGGAGCGCGGGTCGGAGGCCAGCACCTCGTAGGCCGCCGTCGCGCGCTCCACCTCGAAGACGTGCGTCACCAGGTCGTCCACCGCGACCCGACCGCTGGCCACCAGGTCGAGGTACGCCTCGATGTTGCGCCGTGCCGTCCAGCGCACGTGGCCGATCGGATAGTCGATGCCCCACTCCTCGTAGGCCCGGTCGTGGCGGCCGGGACCGTAGCTGCGCGCGAAGCGGAGATCCAGCTCACGCTCGTAGAAGCGTCGACGGTCGAGGTCCAGACCGACGTCGCCGACCACGACCAGTCGGGCGCGGTCGCGGGCGATCTCGGTGCTGCGCGCCACCGGCTCCGACGAGGGTGTCGCCGCCGTGATCAGGACCGCGTCGACGCCTCGGCCACGGGTCAGTTCCATGATCTGCTCGGTGGTCGCCGCACCCGCCTCGACCAGGCCGACGGCACCGCACTCGCCGGCCAACTGAGCGGTCCAGTCGCGCAGGTCGATGCCGATGACGTGCAGCCCCGAGGCGAGCGCCAGTCGTACCGTCAGTTGCCCCACCAGTCCGAGACCGACGACCGCGACCGAGCCACCGAGACCCACCTCGGCCTGCCGCAGGCCCTGCATGGCGATCGCCGCCACCGCGCCGAAGGCGGCCGCCTGGTCGGACACCGACTCCGGCACGGGCACCGCGAGCAGACCCGGCACCGCCTGGTACTCGGCGTGCCCCACCGACGCGGTGGCCACCCGCATCCCGGGTCGGATGCCGTCCGTCGCGGCGCCGGCCGTGACGACGACACCCGCGGCGCTGTAGCCGAGCGGCATGTCCTCGTCGAGCCGGCTGCGCACCGCGGCGAGCGTCGAGCGGACTCCCCCGGTGCGGGCCCGGTTGACGACCTGGCGGACCAGATCCGGCCGGGCCCGCGCCTTGCGCAGCAGGCTCGCCGACGCCAGCTCACGCACGGCGCGCTCGGTTCCCGCGGAGAGCAGGGACCTGCGCGTGGCGACGAGCACCTCGGTGGCACCAGGCTCCGGTTGGGGAACGTCGACGATTCGCAATTCTCCGCCGGACACCGATTGGACGATCTGCTTCACGGGGCTCTGCCTGCCTTCGGGAATTAAGAACATCATTCACGGCAGGTCACCGGTCCGGGCGACGCACACCGCAATGCATCCATCATTCGGCATTCTATGACGATTAGATGCCTTAAACTGGATAACTTGTACTATTGGCGCGCCGCCGTTGATTCGCACCGAATTTCCGAGGAGAGCCATGCCAGCCGACGCCGTTCTGCACGTCGCGGGTGCACGTCCCAACTTCCCCAAGGCAGCACCGGTGATCCGCGCGCTGGAGCGGCACGGCGTGACGCAGCGCCTCGTCCACACCGGACAGCACTACGACGAGCGGATGTCCGAGGTGTTCTTCCGGCAACTGGGCCTGCCCGAGCCGGACCTCAACCTGGGGGTCGGTTCGGGAAGCCACGCGAGCCAGACCGCGAGCGTCATGACCGGCCTGGAAGAGTTGATGATCGCTGACCGCCCGGCCCTCACCGTCGTCTACGGCGACGTCAACTCCGCACTCGCCGCCGCCCTCGTCGCGTCGAAGCTGGGCATCCCGGTCGCGCACGTCGAGGCAGGGCTGCGCAGCTTCGATCGGTCCATGCCCGAAGAGATCAACCGGATCGTCGTCGACCACGTGTCCGACCTGTTGTTCGCGACCAGCCCCGACGCCGTGTCGCACCTCGGGACCGAGGGCGTCCCGGCGGAGAAGATCCATCTGGTCGGCAACCCGATGATCGACACCCTGCTGGCCAATCTCGACCGCTTCGACGTCGCCGGCATCCGGGCGACGCTCGCGCTGCCCGACCGCTACGTGGTGGCCACGCTGCACCGACCGGGCAATGTCGACGATCCGACGGACGTCGTCGACCTGGTCAAGGCGATGCACGCGGTCGCCGACCAACTGCCCGTCATCCTGCCGCTGCACCCGCGCGGCCGGCAGCACCTGGAAAGCGCGGGCCTGCTCTCGCACCGCGCGCTGCGGGTCGTCGCCCCGCTGGGTTACCTCGAGTTCGTCAGCCTGGTACGCGGCGCGGCCGTCGTCGTCACCGACTCCGGCGGGGTGCAGGAGGAGACGACGATGCTCGGCGTGCCCTGCCTGACGCTGCGCCCCAACACCGAACGCCCGATCACGATCACACACGGCACCAACCGCCTCGTCACCCGGTCGACGCTCGCCGAGACCGTGGCGAGCACGGTGGCCGCGCCCCGACCCGCCAGTTGGCCCACCCCACCGATGTGGGATGGCGCGGCGGGTGACCGCATCGCGGACATCATCTCGGCGACACTCCGCTAGCCAGTCCACCACACGATCACAACCGGCACCCACACCAACACGGGCAGCCACCTCGCGCCCATCGAACTATTGACATCGTTCATGCCGCACCGAAGGCTCGCGCCTACAGGACCTTCACCCAAGGAGGCGCGAATGAGACCGAGACGACTGGCGATCGCCGGCGTGCTCACCCTGCTCGGCGCACTGGCGTTGACCCCGCCGGCCAGCGCGAAGCCACCGTCCGACCCGGTCGCGCGCGACGGCTTGGAGGTGTACGTCGGCACGGTCGACGCGAAACAGCGGGACCAACTGCGCGCGGCGGGGGTCGACCTCGGCCACGACGCGACGACCGACTCGGCCGGAAAGACCACTGTCGAGACGGTGCTCAGCCGCCGGCAGGCCAAGCGGCTCACCGACCAGGGCGTCCCCCTGTCGGTGAAGAAGGTTCGCGGCAAGGACGCCTCGCAGGCGCTGCGGGAGCAGGCCGCGGCCGGCTGGACGGCATTCCGCCCCTACGGTGAGCCGGGCGGCCTCCGGGACGAGCTGAACGCCACCGCGGCCCGCTATCCCAAGCTGGCCAAGGTGGAGACGATCGGCCGCAGCCAGCAGGGCCAGCCGATCCTCGCCGTCAAGGTCACCAAGAACGCACGGACCGTCGAGGACGGTAAGCGACCGGCGGTGCTCTACGCCGGTGCGCAGCACGCCCGCGAGTGGATCACGCCGGAGATGAACCGCCGGCTGATGCACCACGTGCTGACCAGCTACGGCACCGACCGGGAGATCACCCGACTCCTGGATACGACCGAGCTGTGGTTCCTTCCGGTCGCCAACCCGGACGGCTACGACTTCACCTTCACCCCCGGCAACCGGCTGTGGCGCAAGAACCTGCGGGACAACAACGGCGACGGGCAGATCAGCTCGGGCGACGGCGTCGACCTCAACCGCAACTTCAGCTACAAGTGGGGGTACGACAACGAGGGCTCCTCACCGGAGCCGAACAGCGAGACCTACCGAGGTCCGAGCCCCAACTCGGAGCCGGAGACCAAGGCCCTGGACCGGCTCTTCAAGCGGGTCGGGTTCGAGTTCTTCGTCAACTACCACTCGGCGGCCGAGTTGCTGCTCTACGGCGTCGGCTGGCAGGTGAGCACCCCCACCCCGGACGACGTGATCTACGAGACGATGGCCGGTGACGACGCGCACCCGGCGGTGCCCGGCTACGACCCGGACATCTCCGCCGAGCTGTACACCACGAACGGTGACACCGACAGCCACGCCACCGTCAAGTACGGCACGTTGGGCTTCACGCCGGAGATGTCCACCTGCGAGGCCGCCTCGGCGGTCGACCCGGACGACCAGTGGCGCCCGGAGGACTGCGTGAGCGGCTTCATCTTCCCGGACGACGAGGCACTCATCGCCGGTGAGGTCAGCAAGAACCTGCCGTTCGCGCTGGCCGTGGCAAAGTCGGCGGCGGACCCGGACGACCCGGTGTCGGTGGTCGGCCGCAGTACCCCGGACTTCGTGGTGGACACCTTCGACACCTCGTACGGGCGCACCCAGCAGGTCGCCTCGATCACCCGCCGGGCGCTGAAGAACGTCCGGATGCACTACACGGTCAACGGCGGGCGACCGAAGACGGTCGCGGTCCGCGAGTGGCGCGGCGGCGAGCGGTACGGCGACACGCACGACGACTACTACGCCGAGCTGCGCGGCACGGTCACCGGCGCGAAGCCGGGTGACCGGGTGGAGGTCTGGTTCACCGGCAACAAACCCCGTGCCGGAGTGGTCGCCAGTCAACACTTCACCTACCAGGTGCACAGCGATGTCGGCGGTGAGGTGCTGGTCCTCGCAATGGAGGACGTCACCGGCCTCAGCCCGGCGCAGACCGGCACCACCGCGAAGTACGCCGACGAGGTCGCGGCGTCGCTGACCGCCGCCGGGCGCAGCAGCGACGTGTACGACTTCGACACGATGGGCCGCAAGGCGCCACACCCGCTGGGCGTGCTGTCGCACTACAAGACGGTGGTCTGGGAGACCGGCGACGACATCATCCTGCGCTCCCCCGACCAGGTGCCCGGCACCACGGCCAAGGCGGCGCTGAACACCGAGCTGGCCGTCCGGGACTACCTCAACGAGGGTGGCAAGCTCCTGATCAGCGGCCAGTACGCGCTGTACGCCCAGGGCGCCAACGGGTCGTACGTCTACCACCCGGACGCGCCGCCCGAGTGCACCGACGCCGAGTCCGCCGCCTGCCTGCCGTTGTTGAACGACTTCCAGCAGTACTGGCTGGGCGCGTACAACTACGTCAGCGACGGCGGCACCTCACCGGAGGGGGGACCGTACCCGGTCGCCGGCACCGACGGCGCGTTCACCGGCTTCAGCGGGCAGCTCAACGCACCCGGGTCGGCGCAGAACCAGGAGCACGGCGCGTCGTTCCTGACCACGTCGGGCTTCCTGCCGCCGGACGAGTTCCCCCAGTTCGCCAGCTCCGCGCCGATGGGCTGGACCCGGCCGGGCGGCGCGCCGTTCGATCCGCGTACCGGTGAGTGGTATCTGCACAGTGGGCAGAGCGACGAGTCGTACAAGCGGCTCACCCGCACGGTGGACCTGACCGGGGCGAGCAGTGCCGAGTTGCGCTTCTTCACCTCGTACGACATCGAGCAGGACTGGGACTTCCTCTTCGTCGAGGCGCACGAGGTGGGCACCGACAACTGGACGACCCTGCCGGACGTCAACGGCAAGACCAGCACGTCCACCGGGGAGAGCTGTGCCAGCGACTGGGACGAGCTACACCCGTTCCTCACCCACTACCAGGGTGCGGACTGCTCGCCCACCGGGAGCACCGGCAGCTGGAACGCCGCGTCCGGCGCCTCCGGCGGCTGGAAGGAGTTCGTGACGGACCTGTCCGGTTACGCCGGCAAGCAGGTCGAGGTGTCGATCACGTACGCCTCGGACTGGGCCACCCAGGGGCTGGGCGTCTTCGTGGACGACACCCGGGTGCTCGTCGACGGGGCGACCGTGGCGGAGACCTCGTTCGAGTCGGCCGACCTGGGCGGCTGGACGGTCGCCGGTCCGCCGGCCGGATCCGGTGGCAACGCCACCGACTGGTCGCGCAGCCAGCGGGCATTCGAGGAGGGCTCGGTGGTGGCCACCGCCGACACGGTCTACCTGGGCTTCGGGCTGGAGGGGCTGCCCCCGGCGGCCCGCGACGACCTGGTCGCCCGCTCGCTGAGGCACCTCAGCGGTCAACCCCGACCCTGACGGTGGCGAGGTGCGCCGACGGTCTCCCGGACCGTCGGCGCACCTTCGCGGTACGCCGGGTGCGGCCACCGCGAATGTGGTGAGCTGTACGGGTGTCGGGGCTGGGACTTGTGCTGCACCCCACCCGGGATGTCACCGAGGTGGTCGGGATCATCGAACGGTGGGCGACGCGCCACCACAAGACGCTGATGGTGCGCGAGGAGGACCAGCACCGGGTGCCGTCCTGCGTCGAACCGGTGCCGGCCGAGGAGGTCGCCACCCGCTCCAACGCGTTGATCAGCATCGGCGGCGACGGCACCATGCTGGGTGCGCTGCGTTCCGCCATCCGTGACCCGAAGCCGGTGCTCGGCGTACACCTGGGTCATCTGGGGTTCCTCGTGGAGATCGAGCCGCCGGAGCTGCCCGACGCGCTGAGCCGGCTGCTGTCGAAGGACTTCACCGTCGAGTCGCACGCCTGCCTCGCCTGCGACGTCTGCGGTGACGACGCCGTGGCGTTCAACGACATCGCGTTGGTCCGCCAGCCCGGCTCCGGTTTCGTCAGCGTCACCCTCGGCATCGACGGCCAGCAGTACGGCTACTACCGCAGCGACGCCGTGGTGGTGAGCACCCCGATCGGCTCGACGGCGTACAGCTACGCGGCCGGTGGCCCACTGATCTCCCCCGCCGCGGACTCGGTGGTGATCACGCCGTCGGCGCCGATGGCCGGCATCTCCCGGTCGGTGGTGCTCTCGCCGGACGAGAAGATCCGGTTGGAGCTCCGGCCCGACTCGTCGCCGGTCGTGGTGGAGATGGACGGGCTGGTGTTCCGCGACGCGGCGACGGAGGGGACCGTGGACATCACGTACCGCCGCAACGCCGGCCTGGTGGTCCGCTTCGACCCGCTGCGCTACCAGGAGCGCAACCAGTTGAAGATGACCCTGCTCGACCTGCCGTTCCTGCCGGAGCAGCTCCGCGAGCTCCTCCCCGAAGAACTCCGACGACGAGCCCAACAACAAATCCCCCCACCCTGCTAACTCAGCCGGTCAGGGCCTGGTCTACCAGGTTTTTGGCTTCTTCTTGGATCTGCTTGAGGTGGTCGGGGCCCTGGAAGGACTCGGCGTAGATCTTGTAGACGTCCTCGGTGCCGGACGGGCGTGCGGCGAACCAGCCAGACTTCGTGCTGACCTTGAGGCCGCCGATCGGGGCGTTGTTGCCGGGGGCGGTCGTCAACGTCGCGGTGATCGGCTCACCGGCGAGTTCGGTCGCGGTCACCTGCTCCGGGGAGAGCTTTCCGAGCACGGCCTTCTGCTCCCGGGTGGCCGGGGCGTCGATCCGGGCGTACGAGGGCGCGCCGAACCGCTCGGCCAGCTCCGCCCAGTGCTCGCTCGGGCTGCGCCCGGTGGTGGCCAGGATCTCGGCGGCGAGCAGGCAGAGCAGGATGCCGTCCTTGTCGGTGGTCCAGGTGGAACCGTCGCGGCGCAGGAACGACGCCCCGGCGCTCTCCTCACCGCCGAAGCCGACCGCGCCGTCGAGCAGCCCGGGCACGAACCACTTGAAGCCGACCGGCACCTCCAGCAGCGGCCGACCCAGGTCCGCGGCGACCCGGTCGATCATCGACGAGGAGACGAGCGTCTTGCCCACCGCGGCGTCCGGGCCCCATTCGGTACGGGTCCGGAACAGGTGATCGATCGCCACCGCCAGGTAGTGGTTGGGGTTCATCAGGCCCGCGTCCGGGGTGACGATGCCGTGCCGGTCGGCGTCGGCGTCGTTTCCGGTGGAGATCTGGTAGTCGGCGCGGGCGGCGATCAGCGACGCCATGGCGTTGGGCGAGGAGCAGTCCATCCGGATCTTGCCGTCGCCGTCCAGGGTCATGAAACGCCAGGTCGGGTCGACCGTCGGGTTGACCACGGTCAGGTCCAGCCGGTGCCGCTCGGCGATCTCACCCCAGTACGCCACGCTCGCCCCGCCCAGCGGGTCCGCGCCGATCCGGATCCCGGCGTCGCGGATGGCGTCGATGTCGATCGCCGAGGGCAGGTCGTCGACGTAGTGGGCGAGGAAGTCGTACTCCCCGGTGGTGTCGGCGGCCCGCGCCCGCGCGTGGGTGATCCGGCGGACCTCCTTGAGCCCGGCGGCCAGGATCGCGTTGGCGCGGTCCTGGATCCACCGGGTCACGTCGGTGTCGGCCGGTCCGCCGTTCGTCGGGTTGTACTTGAATCCGCCGTCGTCCGGCGGGTTGTGCGACGGGGTGATGACGATCCCGTCGGCGAGCCCGCTGGTGCGTCCCCGGTTGTGGGTGAGGATCGCGTGCGACAGCGCCGGGGTGGGGGTGTAGCCGTCACGGCTGTCGACGAGCACGGTGACCCCGTTGGCGGCGAGCACCTCCAGGGCGTCCACGGCGGCCGGCGCGGACAGCGCGTGGGTGTCCCGGGCGAGGAAGAGCGGCCCGTCCAGCCCCTGCTCCCGCCGGTAGTCGCAGAGCGCCTGGGTGACCGCCAGGATGTGGTCGGAGTTGAACGCGTTGCGCAGGCTGGAGCCGCGGTGGCCGGAGGTGCCGAAGGAGACCTGCTGGGCCGGGTCCGCGGGGTCCGGATGCTCGGCGTAGTAGGCGGTCACCAGGCGCGGCACGTCGACCAGGTCGGCGGGCTCGGCGGGCTGGCCGGCACGGGGGTGGGTCACTGCGGGATCCTCCTCGGGGAGTGCCTGTCGCTCACGGCTCGACCTTCTGGCCCTTGCCGATCACCACGATGCCATTGTCGGAGACGGTGTAGCGCTGCCGGTCCTTTTCCAGGTCGACGCCGATCTCGACGCCCTCCGGGACGAACACGTTCTTGTCCAGGATGGCCCGCCGGACCACCGCGTGCCGGCCGATCTCCACACCCTCCATCAGCACCGAGCCCTCGACGTGCGCCCAGGAGTGCACCCGCACCTTCGGCGAGACGATCGAGTTCTCCACCAGCGAGCCGGAGATCACCACACCCGGGGAGACCATCGAGCCGACGGCCCGGCCGACCCGCTCACCCCACTGGTGGACGAACTTCGCCGGCGGCCACGGCGGCTGCTCGGTGTAGATCGGCCACTCGAAGTTGTAGAGGTTGAAGACGGGGTGCACGTTGATCAGGTCCATGTGCGCGTCGTAGAACGAGTCGAGCGTCCCCACGTCACGCCAGTAGCCGCGGTCCCGGTCGTTGCTGCCCGGCACCTCGTTGTCGCGGAAGTCGTAGACGTTCGCCTCTCCCCGCTCGACGAGCATCGGGATGATGCTGCCGCCCATGTCGTGCTTGCTGGACTTGTCGGCCGCATCGCGCTCGACCGCCTCGCAGAGCGCCCGGGTCGTGAAGACGTAGTTGCCCATCGAGGCGTAGATCTCGTCCGGCGCGTCCGGCAGGCCCACCGCGTCGGTGGGCTTCTCGCGGAACGCCCGGATCTTCCGGCCGTCCTCGCCGACCTCGATGACGCCGAACTGGTCGGCCATCGACAGCGGCTGGCGGATGCCGGCGACGGTGACCGCGGCGCCGGAGGCGATGTGGTCCTCCACCATCTGCCGCGGGTCCATCCGGTAGATGTGGTCGGCGCCGAAGACGATCACGTAGTCGGGCTGCTCGTCGTTGATCAGGTTGAAGCTCTGGTAGATGGCGTCGGCCGAGCCGGCGAACCACCACGGGCCACGACGCTGCTGCGCGGGCACCGGGGTGACGTAGTTGCCGAGCAGCGTGGACATCCGCCAGGTCTTGGTGATGTGCCGGTCGAGGGAATGGGACTTGTACTGGGTCAGCACGACAATCTTGAGATAGCCGGCGTTTGCCAGGTTGGAGAGGACGAAGTCGACCATGCGGTACATCCCGCCGAACGGGACGGCCGGCTTGGCCCGGTCCGTGGTGAGTGGCATCAGGCGCTTGCCCTCACCACCCGCCAGGACGATCGCGAGCACCTTGGCAGCCATGCCCCGACGCTATCCACCCGCGTCGGACTTCACCACTCGTACGGGGACTCTTCTGCATTAGGGTGCGGGGTCATGACGGAACCCACCCCGCTGCGCGTCGATCTGCTCACCCGCGAGTACCCGCCGGAGGTCTACGGCGGCGCCGGGGTGCACGTCGAGTACCTGGCCCGGGAGTTGCGCCGCCGCGCCGACGTCCGGGTGCACTGCTTCGGTCTGCCGCGCACCGAGCCGGGCGTCACCGCGTACCCCGAACCGCCCGGCCTGACCGGCGCGAACGCCGCGCTGCGCACGATGGGCGTGGACCTGGAGATGGCCGCGGGCGCGGCCGGCGCCGACGTGGTGCACAGCCACACCTGGTACGCGAACCTGGCCGGCCACACCGCGAAACTGCTGCACGGGGTGCCGCACGTGGTGACCGCGCACAGCCTGGAGCCGCTGCGGCCGTGGAAGGCCGAGCAGCTCGGCGGCGGTTACGCGCTCTCCTCCTGGATCGAGCGCACCGCGATGGAGACCGCCGACGCGGTGATCGCGGTCAGTGGCGGGATGCGCAACGACGTGCTCACCGCCTACCCGCAGATCGACCCGGACCGGGTCCGGGTGGTCTACAACGGCATCGACACCGTCCAGTACGCGCCGGATCAGGCGACCGACGTGCTCGACCGGCTCGGCATCGACCCGTCTCGACCCAGCGTCGTCTACGTGGGAAGGATCACTCGACAGAAGGGTCTGCCCTACCTGTTGCGGGCCGCGCGGGAGTTGCCGGCGGACACCCAGCTCGTACTGCTCGCCGGCGCACCGGACACCGCCGAGATCGCCGCCGAGGTGGCGGGCCTGGTCGCCGAGTTGCGGGCCAACCGCTCCGGCGTGGTCTGGGTCGCCGAGATGCTGCCCAAGCCCGAGGTGATCCAGGTGCTCACCCACGCCACCGTCTTCGTCTGCCCGTCGATCTATGAGCCGATGGGCATCGTCAACCTGGAGGCGATGGCCTGCGAGACGGCCGTGGTGGCGACCGCGACCGGCGGCATCCCCGAGGTGGTGGCCGACGGTGAGACGGGTCTGCTGGTGCCGATCGAGCAGGTCAGCGACGGGTCGGGGACCCCGTTGGAACCGGGGAAGTTCGTCGCCGACCTGGCGTCGGCGATCAACGCGCTGCTCGCCGATCCGGCGCGTACCGGGCGGTTCGGCCTGGCCGGCCGGCGACGGGCGGTGGAGAACTTCTCCTGGGATGCCATCGCCGGCCAGACCCTCGACGTGTACCGCTCCGTCGGCGCGGGCCGCGACGCGGGGTCCGACGCAGGCTGACGGCGGCACTCGGCGCGGGCTGAGGACGCGGGCCTCGGCGCGGGCGGTGTCGCGGGCGGTGTCGCGGGCCTCGGCGCGGCCGGTGTCGCGGGTCTCGGCGCGGGCTGAGGACGCGGGCCTCGGCGCGGCCGGCGTCGCGGGTCTCGGCGCGGCCGGTGTCGCGGGCCTCGGCGCGGGCTGAGGACGCGGGCCTCGGCGCGGCCGGCGTCGCGGGTCTCGGCGCGGCCGGTGTCGCGGGTCTCGGCGCGGGCTGAGGACGCGGGCCTCGGCGCGGCCGGTGTCGCGGGTCTCGGCGCGGGCTGAGGACGCGGGTCTCGGCGCGGGCGGTGTCGCGGGTCTCGGCGCGGGCTGAGGACGCGGGCCTCGGCGCGGCCGGTGTCGCGGGTCTCGGCGCCGGCTGAGGACGGTGGGCGGCGCTCGCCGTTGCCCACGAGAACCCGGACGGTCGACGCGACGGAGCTACGCGCGCCGCCTCAGACCGCCGTACCCGGAGGGGACTTGAGCAACGACGCCACCTCGGCGGAATGACCACCACGCCCGTCGCGGAGCGCGCTGGCCGCGATGCGGATGAGGTCGATGTTGACCCCGGCGGCACCGCTGGGGTCATGCACCGTCAGCTTCACGTCGAGGCTCACCGCTGTCTCGCCCCAACCCTGCGCCTCGATGTTGAGGTGAGCCACCTTCTGCGAGCGCAGGTGCGGCAGGTAGCCGAGCGGAGCCACCTCGACTCTCCCGGCGGCGGGCCGGTCGGCAGCGGGCCGGTCGGCAGCGGGCCGGTCGGCGGGCTGGACTTCCGTCAGGGCGTTGAGCTTGGACTGCCTCTTGGTGTTGGGGTTGGCGACCAGGTTGCGGAAGTCCTCGGTGCCGCCCAGGTTGACCTGGTACGAGCTGACCAGCGTGAGGCCCCGCTCCTCCATCAGCCGCAGCAGCGCCTTGTGCAGCACGGAGGTGCCGAACTGGCTGGCCAGGTCGTCGCCGAACAGCGGCAGTCCGGCCGCCGCGAACCTGTCCAGCAGGTGCGGATCGCGGGCGACCGGGTCGGACGTGGTGTTGATGAAGGCGACGCCGGCGGTGTGCGCCGCCTCGGCGTACGCCCGCGCGGTCTCCGGACGGCCACTCGGCGCCGAGTAGAGCAGCACCTCCGCACCGGCCAACGCCGCCGCGACCCGCCGCACCCCGGTCGCGTCGACGAGGCCCTTCGTGACGGGCACACCTGCTCGGGGCAGGTCGCAGTTCAGCCGGGGGAAGTTGTTGGGCGGTAGGAAGATCGCCTCGGTCAGATCCCGACCGATCTTCTCCGCGGAGGTGGCGAAGGCCGCCACGACGTCGATGTCGCCCACCCCGAGCCCGTCGATCATCGGCCGGCGGATGCCGACCAGGCTGCCGCTCTGGCGGTGGAGAGCAAGTCCCTGCACCAACGCCGACGTGTTGTTGCCGACGCCGACGACCGCCACCTTCACCCGTTCGATCATGGCCGGAGGCTACGTCACCTCGGGGCGCGCGGAGGCCCTCGCCCGAGGGGCGCTCCGTCGTCCGGTAGCCCCCGCGCGCACCCCACCCGGAGCGCTCACCGCTGGTGGTGGCACGCGGCGACGCCGACCGACCCACCACACCGCCGCGTCCGGGTAGCTCTTCGCGGAAGTGCGGTGATCCGCCCGGCCCAAGCCGTCGGCAGCGCCGGAGAGTGTCGTACACGTGTTCTAGTCTCTGGTGGTGATCGATGAGTTGGAGCAGGCCGAGGCCGCGGTGGTGGCCTGCTTCGACACGCCCGTCTGGGCCGCCGGCGAGCGCGATCTCGTCGCGGCGCTGGACGCGGTGCACCGCGTCGAGCAACGCCTGGCGGCGGTCAAGCTGGCCCTCGTGCGGGAGTTGGACGGCCGCGGCACCGCGACGGCTCAGGGCGCGTCCTCGACGGCGGTGTGGCTGCGGGACCGGCTGCGCCTCGGGGTCGGCGCCGCCCGCCGTCTGGTCGAGCTGGCCGCGACGCTTGACGCCGCCCCGCCCGGGGTGCGGGACGCGTTGGCCGGCGGTTCGGTCGACGTGGAGCAGGCCCGGGTCATCGCCGCGACGGTCGAGACCGTCCACGCCGCCGCCGGCACGGAGGCTGCCGACAAGGCCGTCGGTGTCCTCGTCGAGTGGGCGGCGCAGTTCGACGCCGCCCTGCTGCGCAAGCTCGGCACCCGGATCCTCGACCACGTCGCCCCGGAGGTCGCCGACGCCGCCGCCGAGGCGGTGCTGCGGGCCCAGGAGTCGCGGGCCATGCGGGACCGGCACGTCACGATCAGCGAGCAGACCGACGGCCGAATCCGCCTCACCGGCATCCTCGACACCGAAGCCGCCGCCGCGCTGCGCGCCGCCATCGACCCCCTCACCACACCCACCGGCCCCGACGACGCCCGCACCCCAGGTCAACGCCGCCACGACGCCCTCGCCGACATCTGCCGACTCGCCCTACGCACCGGCGACATCCCCCAAAACGGCGGTGACCTCGCTCAGGTCGTCGTCACCACCACCTACGACGAGTTGACCCGACAGCTGACCAGCGGCGCTCTCGACACCGGCCTACACCTCACACCCGAGGCCGTGCGCCGGCTCGCCTGCGACGCGGCAATCCTGCCCGCCGTCCTCGGCGGCACCGGCCAACCACTCGACGTCGGCCGACAACGCCGCCTCATCACCGGCCCACTCCGCCGCGCCCTGGTGCTGCGCGACCGGGGCTGCGCGTTCCCCGGCTGCGACCGACCACCCCGTTGGTGCGACGCCCACCACATCCACCACTGGGCCGACGGCGGCACCACCAACCTCGACAACGCCGTCCTGCTCTGCGGCCACCACCACCGCCACGTGCACCACAGCGACTGGGCCGTCCGGCTCGGCGACAACGGGCACCCCGAGTTCATCCCACCCGCCTGGCTCGACCCCGACCAGATCCCCCGTCGCAACCACTACCACCGACGCAACTAGCTGGACAGCCGGCCGAGTGTCAGCCAGCGCGGTCGGCGCACAGGCGGTCCCGGCAGAAGTCCCGGAAGGATCGTGGCGTACGACCGGTCACCTCTGCGACGGTCGACGTCGTCCGGTCCTCCGCGCCTGCCGCGATCGCCGTGTCCAGGCTCGCGAGGAAGCGGGCGAAGTCCGGCGGGATGCCGTTCGCGCTGTGGCGTTCGGCCAGTTCCGCCGCGTCGATCGCACGGTGCCGGACCGGCCGGCCACCGACCTCGGTGAGGACGGCGGCGACGGCGTCATAGCTCAGCGCCTCTGGTCCGGTGATGATGTGGTCGGTGTTGTGCGGTGTCGGGTCCGTGAGGGCCCGCACCGCCACCTCGGCAATGTCGGCAGGATCGACGAAGCCGACCCGGGCGGTGCCGGTGGCGCTGACGATCTCGCCATGGTCGCGGGCGCTCACGGCGTACGGCTGCTCACCCACGAAGTTCTCCATGAACCAGGACGGCCGCAGTACCGCCCATTCCGCGAACAGCTCACCGAGGCGTGCGTGCACCAGGCCCAGCCCGTGCTCGGCGGGCGGGACGGCAGAGGAGCTGAGCAGAACCACCCGGCGGACACCGGCGTCGCGTGCCCGCTCAAGGAAGGGCAGCATGATCGGTGCCGGGTCGACCTCGCCGACCGGGGGGATGACGTAGATCGCGCGCACGCCACCCAGAGCGTCCGGGTGGCTGGTCGGGTCGCGCCAGTCGAAGCGGATCCCTCCGGTGGCGGGGCGTCGGCTGGCGATGCGGGTGGGGTGACCGCGCTCGGCAAGCTTGGCGGCGACGATGCGGCCGGTGGTCCCGGTGCCACCGATGACCAGGATCATGAGCGCACCAGGCCGCCGCCGAGCAGCTCCTGTGCGGCGATCGGATCCCAGTAGTCGCGATAGTGCACAAGCTGCCCGTGACGGATGGTCAGGACGGCGATGTAGCGCACCTCGTACGGTCGACCCGTCGCGACGACGAAGCCGGAGGCGACGAACTCGACGACGATGACCTCGGGGTCCCTGGTCTCGTGCACGGTGCGATCGCGGATCTCGCGGACGTCGAGCAGTGCGGGGTAATTGATCAGGTACTCGTGCAGCTCGGCGCGCCCGGCTACCCGACGCGGCTGGCCGGGCGGTGCGAACGGGAGCTCCAGCACCGCATCCTCGGCAAACAGCGCGATGAACCCGGCCATGTCCTTGGCGAGCAGCAGCTCCATGCCGCGATGGAAGACGGCGCTGGGGTGGTCCGACATGATCGTCCTTTCGTCGTCCGGGACGGTCGCGATAAGATTCGGACCGCCGGTCCGCTTAAACTATACGGACCGCTAGTCCGTTTGGCGAGAGGGGGCCCGGTGCGGGCCGATGCGCTACGCAACAGGGAGTCGGTGCTGGCCGCCGCCGGGCGTCTCTTCGACGCCGCAGCCGACCCCGATCAGGTGTCGATGGACGACATCGCCACCGCAGCCGGCGTCGGCAAGGGCACCCTGTTCCGGCGCTTCGGCGACCGCATCGGGCTCATCCGCGCCCTCTACGAGCAACGGGGACTGCGGTTGCAGGCTGCGCTCGCGGTGTCACCCAACCGGCCGGCGGCGGAGCAGGCCGTCGAACTGCTGCGGGCCATGCTGCGCTTCAAGCTCGACAACCGGGTGCTCACGCTGGCGCTCGAGAGCGCCGGGGGCGGCAGTCCGTACCGCAATGAGGCGTACGACCACTGGCACGCCCTGCTGGCCGGCCTCGTCGCGGAGGCACGCGGCCCGCAGGCGGCGGACTACCTGGCCCATGCCCTGCTCGCCGCCGTCCGCAGCGACCTGGTCGAACACCTGCGCGACTGGCCCGAAGCTCGGTGGCACGCCGGACTGAACGCGCTTGTCGGCTCCGTGCTCGGTCAGTCCGGGCTCCCCACAGGTCCACCGCGCTGACTGACTCCCGGGAACCACGAGGCGGCCGTCAGGCGACGCCGAGGGTGGTGGCGAGCTGGACGATGCCGGCGGGCGCGTCGGCGGACCGCCACAGGACGGTTGCGAGCTTTCGTACCGCCGGGCGGTCGTGCACCTCGCTGTGCGCGGTGCGTTCCGCGTCGAGCAGCGCCCGGCCAGCCCGAAGCAGGTCGCCGGTCAGGGCGTACGCGCGGGCCACATCGAGGAGGTACGCGGCCCGGTGCTCGGGCGGCAGCCACCGCCACTCCTCGTCTGCGACCAGCCGCTCGTGCCGAGCCGTGGCCGTGGTGACGTCGCCAAGGGCCGCCTCGGCCACCACCCGGGCGGCCTCGACCACCGGCGATCGGGTACGCGGGCGGCAGCGGCCCATCCGGCAAACGCTCGTCCAACTGTGCCTCCTCGCGGCGCAACGACATCGTGGGTGATGGAAGTGGGTGGGTGCTGGGCGCAGTGCGGGACGGACTGGGCGCAGTGCGGGACGGACTGGGCGCAGTGCGGGACGGACTGGGCGCAGTGCGGGACGGACGTAGCGCGGTGGGTGGAGGCAGGTCAGGGTGGGTGACACGGGGGGGGGTATCGCCCACCCTGACCCGGTGAGGCACTCCGCTGCTGAGGAGAGGTGGCCCCCGCCATGCCGAACCCGCCCGCCTGACTCCGTTCGGACCCTCGCCCACCCTCGATCCACTCGGGTTTCCGGAAACCGTCGCGTCCGGGTCGCCTCGATACCGCGCTTTCAAGGAACGCGTGTGGATCTTGACGGCGGCCGGGCCACGGCCGGGCCACGGCCGGCAGCGCGCCCCGGGGCGGGTATGGGGTCGACGTCGGGATGGGCGGCTGCCAGGATGCCGAGTCATGGCGGACGACGGGTCGAGCAGCCCACCGCGGCTCGCGACGTGGGCGGAGCTCGACCCGGCGCGGTACCCGTTCGACCCGGTCGAGATGTCGGTGGCGGTCCGGGCGTTGCTCCCTCCGCCGCCTCCCCAGCCGACCCGCGACGATGGGTGGGTCGGGTATCCAGAAGCCTCCGCCTGGGTCGCGTCCGTCGGCGTGCTCCTTTCCGACCGGTACGGCCCATGGGCCTACTACTGGTATTGGGCGCCCCGCGAGAACGCGCAGTTGGGTTTCGTGACCGACCGCATCCCGACGCCGACTGACGCGCAGACGTTCGTCGCCGACTCGCTGCTGGCCTGGCGGCGCTGGTTGGAGAGCCTGGCTGAACGTCTCGACCACATTCTGCCGTCGCTCGATCCGGCGCGGGCCGGCGATGCGGTAGAAGTCGTCGCCGCCTGGGAAGCCGCCGTCGTACAGCTGATGATGTTCGCCGTCGCCCCCGTCGTCGACAACGACGGCTGGCTGGGATGGTGCGAGAACACCCTGCAGTGGTTTCTCACGGCCGCCGGCAAACCGCCAGATCAGGCGCAGGCGCTGGTCAACGACGCTGTCGGCGGTCGATACGACCATTGGGTGCCACTGACGGCGGCGGAGGTGAACGATGTCGCCGAACGGATCTCCCGGGGCGTGCTGAGCCTCACCGGGACCGTGCCGGCCGGCCGAGTCGACAACTGGCCCGACACCTGGCCACACGGTTGGCCGTCCTGGCGGGCGACGAACACCAGCGCGGGCGCGGGGCCGCCGCCCGCCCTTGGGCACCACAGGTGATGTGGCCCGCACCACCACCGCGAAGATCCGCACAACGTCGGGGACGGTGCTGACCCGCGGCAGCAGGTCCCCCAAACGTGCGCGGATCTTGACGGGCGACTCCGGGGGGAGGCGGACCGGCGGGCTTGGCCGCGCGCGAACGGATCTCGCGCAGTAGGTTGGCGGGGTGACTGGACGGTTCCCGATCGAAGACGTCTCCCCTGTCGTCTCGTGCGGGCGGTACCCGGCCAAGGCGGTGGTCGACGAACCGGTCCCGGTGTCGGCCCGCGCCTACCGGGAGGGGCACGACGCGCTCGGCTGCAACGTGGTCTGGATGGGTCCGGACGGCGTCACCAGGCCGTTCACCCGGATGCGCCCCGGCGAGCCCGGCCAGGACCGGTGGCACGCCACCATCGCACCGGACACCGTCGGCTCCTGGGCCTTCGCCGTGGAGGCGTTCCAGGACCCGTACCTGACCTGGCAGAACGCGGTGACGAAGAAGATCGCCGCCGGGCAGGGGCCGGAGGACCTGGCCAACGACCTGGCCGAGGGCGCGCGGGTGCTCGCCGCCGCCCGGGACCTGGTCCCGACCGCCGAGCGGCCCCGGGTCGCCGACGCGCTCACCGCGCTTGTCGAGACCGACCTGCCGCTGCCGCAGCGGGTCGGCCCGGCCCTGGCGCTGGCCGACCTGCTCTGGGAGCACCCGGTGCGGGAGTTGGTCACCTCCGGCGACACGTACTCGATCTGGGTGGACCGCAAGCGGGCGCTCTACTCGGCCTGGTACGAGTTCTTCCCCCGCTCCGAGGGGGCGGCGGGTGGCCGGTCCGGCACGTTCGCGACCGCCACCGACCGGCTGCCGGGGGTGGCCGCGATGGGCTTCGACGTGCTCTACCTGCCGCCGATCCACCCGATCGGCCGGGTCAACCGCAAGGGCCGCAACAACGCGCTCACCGCCGGGCCGACCGACGTGGGCTCGCCGTGGGCGATCGGCGCCGCCGAGGGCGGCCACGACACGATCCACCCCGACCTGGGTACGCCGGCGGACTTCCGCGCCTTCATCCAGGCGGCTGCCGCGCAGGGCCTGGAGGTGGCGATGGACATGGCGTTGCAGTGCGCGCCGGACCACCCGTGGGTCACCGAGCACCCGGAGTGGTTCACCACCCGGGCCGACGGCAGCATCGCGTACGCGGAGAACCCGCCGAAGAAGTACCAGGACATCTACCCGGTCAACTTCGACAACGACCCGGAGGGCATCCGGGCCGAGGTGCTGCGGGTCGTGCTGCACTGGGTGGGCGAGGGCATCCGGATCTTCCGGGTGGACAACCCGCACACCAAGCCGTTCGACTTCTGGCACTGGCTGATCGCCGAGGTGAAGACCGTCGACCCGGACGTGCTGTTCCTGGCCGAGGCGTTCACCCGGCCGGCCATCATGCACGGCCTGGGCAAGATCGGCTTCACGCAGTCGTACACCTATTTCACCTGGCGCACGACGGCCGCGCAGATGCGGGAGTACTGCGAGGAGCTGGTCGCCTCGGCCGACCACATGCGGCCGAACTTCTGGCCGAACACCCCGGACATCCTGCACGAGTCGTTGCAGCACGGCGGCCCACCGATGTTCAAGATCCGGGCGGTGCTGGCCGCGCTGCTCTCCCCCTCCTGGGGCATGTACGCCGGTTTCGAGCTGTTCGAGCACGTGGCCCGACCGGGCGCCGAGGAATACCTGGACAACGAGAAGTACGAGCTACGCCCCCGCGACTGGGCCGGCGCCGAGGCACAGGGCCGCTCGCTGGCGCCGTTCCTGGCCACTCTCAACCGGGTACGCCGCGACAACCCGGCCCTGCACCAGCTCCGCAACCTGCGCTTCCACGAGATCGACAACCCGGCGCTGCTCTGCTGGTCGAAGCACGACCCGGACACCGGCAACACCGTCATCGTGATCTGCTCGTTCGACTCACGTGTGGTGCAGTGGGGTAACACGACCCTGGACATGCCGGAGCTGGGGTTCGACTGGCACGAGCGGTTCACCGTGTACGACGAGCTGACCGGCACCAGCTACGACTGGGGGCAGCGCAACGCGGTGCGGCTCGACCCGTACCTGCAACCGGCGCACGTGCTGACGGTCCGCCGTCCGGCCGCGCCCTCCGCGCCGGAACCCGCCGGCGTCGAACCGGCCGACCTCACCGTCACCGACGTGCCCACCGAACTCTCCGGCGGTACCGCGCCGACCGCCCCCGCCCCGAAGGACGACCGATGGACCAGCTGATCACCGGCGCGACGCACGACCCGCACGCCCTGCTCGGCGCGCACCCCGCCGACTCCTCGACGACGATCCGCACGATGCGCCGGGGCGCCGGTGACGTGGTGCTGCTCGTCGGCGACGAACGGCACCCCATGAAGCGGGTGCACGACGCGGGCGTCTTCGAGACCCAGGTCGACGGCGCCGTGCTCGACTACCGGGTGGAGGTCGACGGCACCGCACACGACGACCCGTACCGCTATCCACCGACTCTCGGTGAGCTGGACCTGCACCTGATCCGGGAGGGCCGGCACGAGCGGCTGTGGGACGCGCTGGGCGCGCGGGTCTTCGACGAGGGCGTCGCGTTCAGCGTGTGGGCGCCCAACGCCCGCGGCGTGCGGGTGATCGGCGACTTCACCGGCTGGTCCCCGGACGACGGCTGGCCGATGCGCTCGCTCGGCTCCAGCGGCGTGTGGGAGCTGTTCGTCCCCGACGCCCGCGTCGGGGCGCGCTACAAGTACCGGGTGCTGGGCGCCGACGGGCAGTGGCGGGACAAGGCCGACCCCCTGGCCGCGTACGCGGAGGTGCCGCCGGCGACCGCCTCGGTGGTGCACCACTCGACGTACCGGTGGAACGACGAGGACTGGCTGGCCCGACGGGCCGAGCGGCAGCCGCACCAGGAGCCGATGAGCGTCTACGAGGTGCACCTCGGTTCGTGGCGACCCGGGTTGGGCTACCGCGAGCTGGCCGACCAGCTCACCGCGTACGTCACCGAGATGGGCTTCACGCACGTGGAGTTCCTGCCGGTGATGGAGCACCCGTTCGGCGGTTCCTGGGGCTACCAGGTGACCGGCTACTACGCGCCGACCTCCCGCTTCGGTGACCCGGACGACTTCCGGCACCTGGTCGACCGGCTGCACGCCGCCGGCATCGGCGTGCTCCTCGACTGGGTGCCCGCGCACTTCCCCAAGGACGAGTGGGCCCTCGGCCGCTTCGACGGCACCCCGCTCTACGAGCACCCCGACCCGCGCCGGGGCGAGCACCCGGACTGGGGCACGTACGTCTTCGACTTCGGCCGCAACGAGGTCCGCAACTTCCTGGTCGCCAACGCGCTCTACTGGTGCGACCAGTTCCACGTCGACGGGCTGCGGGTGGACGCGGTCGCCTCGATGCTCTACCTGGACTACTCCCGGGAGCACGGGCAGTGGACCCCGAACCAGTACGGCGGCCGGGAGAACCTGGAGGCCATCGCGCTCATGCAGGAGGTGAACGCGACCGTCTACAAGCACCACGCCGGGGTCGTGATGATCGCCGAGGAGTCCACCGCCTGGCCGGGTGTCACCAGCTCCACCACCGAGGGCGGGCTGGGCTTCGGGTTCAAGTGGAACATGGGCTGGATGCACGACACCCTGCTCTACACCTCGAAGGACCCGATCTACCGCCAGCACCACCACCACCAGCTCACCTTCTCCCTGGCGTACGCGTGGAGCGAGAACTACGTGCTGCCGATCAGCCACGACGAGGTGGTGCACGGGAAGGGCTCGCTGGCCGGCAAGATGCCCGGCGACACCTGGCAGCGGCTGGCCAACGTGCGGGCGCTGCTGGCGTACATGTGGGCGCACCCCGGCAAGCAACTGCTGTTCATGGGTTCCGAGTTGGCCGACGACCGGGAGTGGAGCGAGGAGCGCGGCCTGGACTGGTACCTGCTGCACGACCCGGCCCGCGCCGGCGTGCAGCGTCTCGTCGCCGACCTGAACCGGGTCTACCGGGACACCCCGGCGCTGTGGGCGCAGGACACCGAACCGGCCGGGTTCCGCTGGATCGCCGGCGACGACGTCGCCAACAACACCGTGTCGTTCGTCCGGATCGCCCCGGACGGCTCGACCCTGGTGTGCGTGGCGAACTTCTCCGCCCAGCCGCTGCACGACTACCGGATCGGTCTGCCGGCCGGTGGTACGTGGACCGAGGTGCTCAACACCGACGCGCACCACTACGGCGGCTCCGGGGTGGGCAACCTGGGCGCGGTGCGCGCCGAGGACGTGCCGTGGCACGGAATGGTCGCCTCCGCGGCCCTCCAGGTGCCGCCGCTGGGTGCCGTCTGGCTCCGCCAGAGCTGAGCAGTTCCACCAAGCCCCTTCAGCGTCAGGTAATCAAGCCGCAGGCCACGGACGACGGCCTGCGGCACGGGATCGCCGGGCAGCCCTGTCCGCTGAGCGAGGGCGCGGATCCGGAAGACCCCCGCCCGCGCGGAGTCTCAAAGCCGTTGATCAGGGCCCTGGTCGATCCGACCAGCACGTCGCCGACTCCGACGAATGAGCAGCACCAAGACCATGGCGCTGGTCACCGAGATCGCCGCCATGGCGAGCCCGCTCAATCGGTCTTCCTTCGAGTCGGCAAGCATGGCCACCGCGAGCACTCCGGCGATCACGGAGACAATAGTCGTCATGCCTCGATTGGCCAGGTGATGATGACGCCGATCAGTCTCGACCATCTCCTTGCACTCCGCCTCGCTTCGCTCGGCGATCCCCGGCCCGAAGCGCGACGGATAACCCAGCAGGAACAGAGCACCCAACAGTGACAGCATGACAACAGCCAGGAGGAGACACCTCAACACGTCAGCGAGTTCCATCGTCAACCCACTTCGATGGCCGGGCCGCAGGTAACTACCGGCGGGCGTTGGGGCTCCACGGCAGGGTCACCAGATCCACCAGAAGCATCCGACTGAACCGGACCTGCCGCTGCACCACCCCTCTGCCGAGGGGGTTGACCGAGAAGTGAGCTGCCTGCATCGCCCCGGTCACGAGCATCAGGAACAAGGACCCACAGAAGACCGCAACAAGTGGCACGACCACGACCACTGAAGCCGGGTGGCCGATGACGTGCTGTGCGCGCAGGAACTGGGTCAGCGCGGCGAGGGCACCAGTCAGGAACGCCAGACGCCAGGACAACACGTGCAGACGGTACGACGTACGACGCCTGGTCGCGATCACCTGATCGTGGGGCATCTGGCTGCTCCTCAAGGGACACGGACCAACGCGGGTATGAGTAACGCGAAGACCGACCAGCCGCCCACCAACCACAGCAGGTGACGCCGCCAGGTGGCTCCGCTCTCCGGGTCGCCCTCGTCGGCGAGGGCCACGCACCGCCTGTAACTTTCGATCTTCTTGACCGCTCGATGGGCTCCCGGATAGCCCATCAGGCGGCCAACGACGGAGGGCTGGAACGCGTAGCAGTGGACGTCCTCGGCGCCGCTGACCCGGACGACGAGACCATGCTCCGCGACCACCTCCTGGATGCGGCTCCACGGTATCGCTGTCGACAGTCCCGGGTTGACCACCAGAAGCGCGGCCGGAGTCACCTGCACGGAGGAGAACATGGCGGCGAGCGTGACGACGTGACAGAGGCCGACGAAGAACGCGGCGACCAGCAACAACTCGCCCCAACCGTTCGCCGGATTCCTGCTGGACATCACCATCATGAAGCCGAAGAAGGCCCACAGCAGCAGGCCGCCTAACCACGCGCCCCAACTCCTCATCGGCATCAGAGTCGTTCGCGAACAGCCTGCCTGATGCGCCGAACTGTCTCGTCCCGATAGGGAACAGCGTCGCGCGCCTGCCAGACGAAGCCCAGACCCGTGGGGAGGATGGCGCAGAACGAGACGGTGTCGCCGTACCGGGAACTGATCGTCAACCGCGCGCCGGACGCGGGTTCGGCGGCCGTCACGTCCGTAAGGCTCATCGACTTGGCGCGAACCCAGGCCTCCCCAGGGTGGTGGATTTTCCAGATCCGAGCAGGCGCGAAGAGCAGGCGCCTGGTGGTGAGCAGGAGGAGGGCGCCGTAGACGCTGAACACCGTTCCACCAAAGGGAAAGTATCCCCGCTGGGTGAACAGGACCGGTTCGTCGGGTGCCAACTGTGGCTGCACGTATCGCACCATCGACCCCCGCTCCGGCCGCCCGCGGCGGCGGCTCGGGTGGGACGGTAGCGCACAGCATGCTCAGCCGGTCCCTCGGCGGTACGCGGAGCGACGGCCGCTGCCCCGGCGGTTGACCCAGGCGACGTACCTCGGGACACCCAGCACGGTTCTCAGCAGATAGACCCCGATGCCCATGAGCAGCACGAGAACCAGGCCGGTCCGCAGGATGCCCAGCAACGCCAGGGCGAAGGCCCAGATGCGCCACGCCGGGCGACCGTACCTGCAGTCGGTGTTGCCCTTGCCGTGGCAGACCTCGCGGAACTCGACCGGCCCGCCCCGGTCGGCAGGGGTGACTGTCGAGTGCCGGACCACGGTGCGCACCTCGCGGCCGTCGCGGGTCTGGATCGTCACGGCGCAGTGCCACCAGAAGCCGAACCCGTCGCCGCTCACCGGACCGACCCGGCGGCACTCGTGGACCGTCGCCTCCGCCGGCCGTTGGGCCGGGGTGGACTTGAACACTCCCACGCCCGGGTAGAAGCTCTGCACGGTGTCCAGCACGAGCGTCGAGACGACGAGCCCCGCCGCGAGGGCAACCACCGCCGCCAACTGGGTCAGCCGCCCCCAGAACGGCCCGCGCCGCTCGTACGCGGCGATCTGCTCGCCCTGCAGGCGCGCGGTCTCGTCCATGTCGCCGACGTTCGGCTCGGCCGTGCCTGCCACACCATCCATCGTCACTTCCCACCTCCCGCCCAGGCGGGTCGGATGGGACCGTAGCCCAGCACGGCAACCCGGCCGGATCAGCGGTCAGCGCAGCGACGGTCCGCCCGACCGGGGCGTCAGGGCTGCTCCGCTCGGAGGAACGCGTCGATGTCAGCGGCTATCTCGTCCGGGTGCTCGCCGTTGATGGCGTGCGACGCGTCCGGGTAGGTCTTCACGGTGCCCCGGGTCAGGGACCGCTCCGCCAGCGTCGCGGCCTCGCCCGCGTCGTGCAGCCGGGACTTGCCCGCCATCAGGACGAGCACCGGGACGCCAACCGCCGCGAGCTGGTCCTCGGACAACTGGGTCGGGGCGGACAGCTTCACCACGTACGCCTGCATGCCGGCCTCGATCATCCGGGCGACCGGAACGTCCTCCACCGGGGCGCCGTTCGCCGTCCAACTGGCGAAGCTGTCCCGCCAGGATCGGGGCGCCCAGCGAACGCTCACCGGGATGGACCGCAGCACCACCTGCGCGGACAGGCCGGCGAAGACCAGGATCGGATCGAGCAGCACGACGCTCGCGACCTTCTGCGGCCGGTGCACCGCGAGGTTCATCGCCGTCCAGCCGCCGAACGACACGCCGACCAGGTGGACGGTCGGCTCGGGGAGCGCCAGCAGCACCTCGTGCAACCACTGCGCGTGGGCTGTCGGGTCCGTGATGGGGCGCTGCTGGATGCTCATGCCCGGCTCGCCGAGCAGGTCGACGGTGTAGACGTCGCGCAGCCGCAGCAGCGACGGCAGGTTGTCCGCCCAGACCGGCGACGCCGACGCCCGACCGGGCAGAAGGAGCAGGGGCGCGGCTGCCGGGTCGGTGCCGCCGCTGAAGTGGTAGAGCCGGACGACGCCGTACCCGGTCCGGACGTCGAGAGTGCGATCGGGCGCCGGCAACTCCGCCATCGCCGCCCGGTAGGCACCGACGAAACGCTCGTGGGACTCCGTCGACGTGAAGTAGCCGACGGGCGCCGGATCGCGCAGCGCGTACGCGATCGCGACCGTGAGCACCGTGAGCACCGCGGCGGCCCGGAGGAGAGCGCGCCGATGCGCCCGCAGTGAGTTGCCGACCTTCCGCGCGAGCTTCATCACCATGCGGTCAGATTACTAACCGTGCGGTAGAAAATACAACCGTCGGGTCAGAGAACGGGTGGCGAACCGGCCGGTACGGTAAGCGGGTGCAGCCGAACGACGCCTCAACAGCGCAGGTCCGCCCCACCAAGCCGCTCACGATCACCGAGCGGGCGCGACGGGCGCAACTCATCGGCGTGACAATCGACCTGGTTGCCCGACACGGCTATCCGGGCACCTCACTCGCGCGGATCGCGGAGGCGGCCGGCATCTCCAAGGCGGCGGTCCTCTACCACTTCCCGTCCAAGGACGCGGTCGTGCGGACCGCCTACGCCTCGGTCCTGGAGTCCCTCACCGAGTACGTCGGCGCCGAGGTTGCGGCGCGATCCGGTGCGCCTGCGGTGGAGGCCTACGTCCGGTCCCTGGTGGCGTACCTGCGGGACCACCCGGACCACACGCGGATGATCGTCGAGGCGTTGCGCGAGGAGACCGGCATCGGTGACACGCCCAACGCGCCCAGCCGACGGGAGGCGGTCGCCGGTCTGATCGACGCGGCCCGGGCGGCCGGCGACTACCGGCCCGGCGTCGACCCGCAGACCACCGCCGTCATCGTGAACGGAGCCATCGACGCGATCGTGTCGGAGCGCCTCGCCGACCCCGACTTCGACAGCCGCTCCGCGGCCGAGGAACTGGTCGGCATGCTCCGCCGCTCCCTCGGCACCGCACCCCGGGACACCGACAACCCGTGACCGTGCTGGGCGGTCAGACCAGGTTGGCGTCGCGCAGCAGTTGCCACAGGCCGGCGCCGTCCGGCGCGGACAGCCACTTCTGCCCCACCGGCCCGGACGACGGGCGGCCGGCCGGGGCGGGCAGGGTGCCGGCCAGCACGGACTGCGTCGGGGAGAGCCGGCGGATCGCCACCCCGGCGACGTTCTCCGGGTGGGCGGCGGCGAACTCCCGGTAGATCTCCTGGTCGTGTTGGCCGTCGTCGCCGACCAGCAGCCAGCGCACGTCGGGGAACTCCCGGGCCAGCCGGGCCAGGGTGACCCGCTTGTGTTCCATTCCGCTGCGGAACCAGCGGTCGGCGGTCGGCCCCCAGTCGGTGAGCAGCAGCGGCCCGGCCGGGTAGAGGTGCCGGGACAGGAAGCGGGTCAGGGTGGGCGCCACGTTCCACGCGCCGGTGGAGAGGTAGAAGACCGGCGCGCCGGGGTGCGCGGTGACCAGCCGCTCGTAGAGCACGGCCATGCCCGGCACGGCGTTGCGGGCGTGCTCGTCGAGCACGAACGTGTTCCACGCGGCGAGCAGCGGTCGGGGTAGCGCGGTCACCATCACCGTGTCGTCGATGTCGGAGATGATGCCGAACTTGACCTCCGGGTCGAGGATGCGCACCGGCGCGTCGACCGGCTCGGCGTCCGGGACGCTGAGCCGGACCGTGCCCCAGCCGGGTGGCAGGTCGGCCTCGACGAGTGTGTCGACGAAGCCGCTGCGGTCGGCCTGCGTCTCGTGCCGTACCCCGCCGGCCTCGATGGTCACCGTGACGTGCTTGTTGGGCAGGGTGGTGAAGCTGCGCCAGCCGCGGACCTTGTCGAGGCGGCCCCGCTGGCGGGTGTCCGGTCGGCCCAGCAGCACCCGACACATCACCCGCACCCAGCCCGGCGCGCCATAACCGGTGTACGCGACGATGTTGACCCGCCAGCCGGTGCGCCGCAGCCGGCGCTGGACGAGCTGGTGCACGGCGTCCTCGATCCGCGCAGCCCGGTGCAGGTTCGGAACGGCCAGTTGACCGGCGGGAGTGGGTGGCACGCGCCAACCCTGCCACACGTTGACAGACACGGCCACGCGAGCCGACCCCGGCCGCGCCGCTGCGGCCCGGCCAGCGCGGAGCCGACCCGGCCCACCCCCGGCTGCGCCGATCCACCTCGGCGGCCCGGCCGGTCGTGAAACACTCCGGTCGGGACGACGACGGGGGCGTTGGTCGTGTCGCATCCAGAGCAGCACCGTGGGCGATGGCGCCCGCGACTCGACCGGCCGGCGCTCATCGCGCTGCTGTTCGGGCTGGCCGGGGTCGTCTACCGGCTGGTCCTGACGCTGTACACGGTGCCGGTGTCGAACAGCGACGAGGCCACCTTCGGCCTCGCCGCGCTGCACATCGGGCAGGGCCGGGAACGTCCGGTCTTCCTGTACGGCCAGCACTACATGGGGATGCTGGAGTCGTACCTGGCCGCGCCCCTGGTGGCGGTGGCCGGGCCGAGCTGGCCGGTGCTGCGGCTGCCGATGCTCGCGCTGTACGCGCTGTTCCTCTACCTGATCCACCGGCTGACCCGCCGGCTCTGCGCGCCCTGGTTCGCCACCTTCGTGGTGGGCCTGCTCGCGCTCGGTGGCGAGCGGGTGGTCCGCGACCAGCTCACCGTCGTCGGGGGACGGCCGGAGGTGAAGCCGGCGGTGCTGCTGATGCTGCTGATCACGGTGGGGCTGACGACCGGCACCGTCCGCCGTCGGCGGCTCGCCGTCGCGCTGTTCGGCCTGCTCGTCGGGCTGGCCGCCTGGTCGGACTGGCTGATCCTGCCGTACCTGGCGGTGGCCGGGCTGGCGCTGGTGTGGGCGCTGCGGCGCGAACTTCTCGGCTGGTCCGGCCTGCTGCTGGTGGCGGGCGTCGTGGTCGGGATCGCGCCGATGGTCCTGGACAACCTGCGCGCCGGACCGGGTGAGGACTCCTGGAGCGTGTTCCGGGAGGTCAGCACCAAGGCGGGGCCGTCGCCGCCGTGGTCGCAGCGGCTCCGGGGCGGCCTGCTGGAGGGAGTGCCGCTGGCCCACGGGCTCTGCCCGGTGGACGGCTGCGGACGCTGGCAACAGTGGTTCGGGGTGGTGTACCCGCTGCTGCTGGTGGTCGGCGCGGTGCTCGCGGTGCTCGCGTACCGCCGGGCCGCCGCGACCCCGCGCGGGGAGCGGGTCGGGCCGGTCGTGCAACTCGCGCTGGTCGCCGGTGCCGCGTTGACCCTCTTGTCGTACGTCCGCAGTCCGCTCGCCGCGACCAGCCCACTGGACAACGCCCGCTACCTGTCGGTGCTGCAACTGTCGCTGCCGGCGGTGCTCTGGCCGCTCTGGGTGGCGGCGCTGACCGCCTGGCGGGGCACCAGCAGCGTGCTGGGGCGGTTCACCGGCGCGCTGTCCGCCGCCGTGCTGGTCGCCCTGACCGCCACCACGCTCGTGGTCACCGTGCTCTTCGCGGCCACCGGCACCGCCGCCTCGCGGACCGAGGAACGCCAGGCCCGGGAGTTGGCCGCCGCGCTGCGCGCCGACGGACCCCACGAGGTGTACGGGGACTACTGGACCTGCAACCGACTGATCTTCAACACGGACGAGACGGTGGTCTGCGGGGTGCTCGACGCGGACCTGTCCCCCGGCCAGAACCGCTACCGGCCGTACTGGCGGCAGGTCGGGCGGGCACCACGGCCGGGCTATGTGGTGGAGGTCGACTCTCCGATGGACCGGCGGCTGCGCCGACTGCTCGCCGACCGGGCCGACGCCACACCGGTGCGCGAGGTGGGCGGCTATCGCGTGTACCACCCCGAGACCCCGGTGCGGCCCTGGCGCTGAGGGCGGGTCGTACGCTGGCCGGGCCGCCGTCCCGCCCGTCGAGGAGACCCGATGCTCATCCTGCTGCCGCCCTCGGAGGGCAAGGCCGACGCCGGCACCGGGCGGCGCTGGGCCCCGGACCGGCTCTCGCTGCCCGAGCTGAACCCGGCCCGGGAACGGGTGGTGGAGGCGCTCGTCGCGCTGAGCGCCGGGCCGGACGAGGCGACGGCGCGGGCGGCGCTCGGCCTCAGCGCGGGCCAGCGGGACGAGCTGCGCCGCAACGCCCGGCTGCGGGAGGCGGCCACCGCGCCGGCGGAACGGCTCTACACCGGGGTGCTCTACGAGGCGCTGGAGCTGACCTCGTTGCCGGTCGCGGCGCAGCGGGCGGCCCGTCGGTCGATCCTGATCAGCTCCGGGTTGTGGGGCGCGGTCCGGCTCGCGGACCGGATCCCCCCGTACCGCTGCCCGATCGGCGCCCGCCTGCCGGGCGTCGGGGCGTTGTCGGCGTACTGGCGTGGGGAGCTGACGCCGGCGTTGGACGCCGCCGCCGGCCGGGGTCCGGTGCTGGACCTGCGCTCCAGCGCGTACGCGGCCACCTGGACGCCGCGGGGAGAGCTGGCCGAACGGACCGTCAGCGTGCGGGTGCTGCACGAACGGGAGGTCGACGGCGTGCCGGTCCGCTCGGTGGTCAGCCACTTCAACAAGGCGACCAAGGGCCGGCTGGTCCGTGATCTCCTCGTCGCCGGCGCCCGGCCGCGCTCGGCGGCGGAGCTGCTCGGCACGCTGCGGGAGTTGAAGCACACGGTCGAGGAACAGGCCACCGCGCCCGGCCGGGTGCGGCAGGTGGACCTGGTGGTCACCGACCTGTAGCGGCGGGAGCAGCCGCAAGATTTGCTCAAGGCTGGGCCGGAAGAGTTCCGGAACGGCGGAGCAGGGGCCACGGTAGGGGCACCCAGACTCCGACGAGGGAGCCTTCGTTGACCCGCGAACCCGCCCTGCTCGACCGGCCGCGCTCGTCGGCGCCGCCGCCCCCGCTGGACTGGCTGACGCTCGGCGACGCGTTCGAGGCCGCCTGCCTGCTGCGCTGCACGCCGCCGCCGACCGCCGCCCGGCCGCACCCGGCGCACGCGCCGGGGGTGGAGTTCAACCGGGAGGACGCCGCGCAGCGGATGCGGCAGTTGCTCGCCCGCCTGGATATTCCGGTCACGCACGAGGTCGCCGTCGGGGGCCTGCGCCGCCGCTACGAACTACACCGGCTCTGGGTGCCCCAGGAGCAGCAGGACACGTACGCCCGGCTGTTGGAGGCGGGCTGGTGGCAGGGGCGGCGCGCGCTGCTCGGTGGCCCGCCCCCCGGCACCTCGCCGGCCCGCCGGCAGTTGGTGACCCGACTCGCGGCGGCGGCCTGGCGATCGGCGCTGCTGGCCGCCGGCCGACACGTCCGCCGGCACATCCTCGGCGTGCGGCTCGCCGACCGGGAGTTGGCCGCCGTGCTGATTCGCAGCGCCGCCGTGCTCGACGTCCCGGCCCGGCTACGAGCGGGCACGGGCTGTTTTCTGGTCAGCGTGGCCGACGGCCCGGACCGGGCGCGGATCCTGCGCAACGCGGCGGTGGAGCCGGCGCGCCCGGCCTGCTGATCGGCGTCGGGCCACACCCACTCGGCACACCTGTCGGCACGGAGCTTGCGCGCACCGGTCCGACGGCGCACAGTGCACCGCGTGAGACGTACCTCATCCCGCCGGCCCCGGCGTCCCGCTGCGGGGCTGGCGGCCCTGTTGACGGTGCTGCTGACCACGACCGCGAGCACCGCCGGTTGCCAGGACGCCCCCACCGAGCAGGTGCTGATCCGGATCGCCACCGGCAGTCCCACCGCCGTCTACTACGCGTTCGGGCAGTCGCTGGCGGCCATCCTCAACCGGGAACTGCCCGACGTCGACGCCCGCGTGGTGGTCACCGCCGCCTCCGCGGAGAACGTCCAACTGGTCCGGTCCGGCAGCGCGGAGCTGGGCTTCACCCAGGCCGACGTGCTGCCGGCGAACGCCGAGGAGAGCAGCTCGGTCAAGGCGATCGCCCGGGTGTACGACGACCAGCTCCACCTGGTCACCACGAGTGGAGGGCCGGTGCGCACACTCGACGACCTGCGGGGCCGACGGGTTTCCGTCGGCGCACCCCGATCGGGCACCGAGATCACCACGACGAGACTGCTGGACGTGGCCGACCTCGGCGGCGACGCGGTACGCCGTACGCGGCTCGGGCTGGACGACTCGGTGGCGGCGCTGCGCTCCGGGCAGATCGACGCGTTCTTCTTCTCCGGTGGGCTGCCGGTGGGGGGCATCGAGAACCTGGCCCGGCAGCGTGCCACCCGGATCGTGGACCTCAGCGACTGGACCGAGCGGCTGCGCTCGCGCTACGGCCAGGTGTACGTCTCCCGCGACATCCCCAGCTCGGTGTACGGGGTGGACGCGGTGACCACGGTGGCCGACCCGAACTATCTGATCGTCAGCGCCAGCCTGCCGGAGCCGTTGGTCCGGGAGGTGACCCGCCTGCTGATGGACGGGCGGGCCGAGCTGGCCGCCGCGCATCCCGCGGCGGGGCGGATGAGCCCCCGCTCGGCGATCGCCACCGCGCCGCTGACGTTGCACCCCGGCGCCGCCGCCTGGTACCGGGAGGACAAACCCTGACGGCGGGTGCTACCGCGTCAGGGTGGGCCGGCGGTCGGTGGCCGGCTCGCCGTCCACCGGCTCGCCGTCCACCGGCTCGCCGTCCACCGGCTCGTCTTCCACCGGCTCGTCTTCCACCGGCTCGTCTTCCACCGGCTCCGTTGCCGGGTCCTGGTCCGGGGCGGGGAACCACAGGGCCGCGACCAGCCCGCGCGTCTCCCCCGGACGCATGGTGAGCCGCCCGTCGGACGCGTCCACCAGCACCGCGGCGATGGTCAGGCCGAGCCCCGCGCCCTCCACGTTCTGCGCGTCCGGCGCCCGCCAGAACCGCTCGGTCGCCTGGCCGAGCTGACTGCCCGTCATGCCCGGACCGGAGTCGCGCACCTCCAGGGCCACCCCGTTGTCGCGGCGGGCCACGGTCACCGTCACCGCCCCGCCCGCCCCGCTGAACTTCACCGCGTTGTCGATGAGCGCGTCCAACGCCTGGTCGACGGCGGTCGGCACGGTCTGCGCGTACGCCGGGGCGTCGGTGCTGGTCAGCCGCAACGCGACCGAACGGTGCCGGGCCAGCGGCGCCCACGCCGACACCCGGGACGCGGCCACCGCGGCGGCGTCCACGGTCACCCTCTCGTTCTCCTCCCGTTCGGCGCGGGCGAGGGTCAGCAGCGCGTCGAGCACCAGCGCCAGCCGATCGGTCTCCTCCAGGGCCAGCCGGTGCTCCGCGCGGCCCTCCGGGTCGGTGAGGCTGGGACCCAGTTCCTCCACCCGCAGCCGCAGCGCGGTGAGCGGGTTGCGCAGTTGGTGGCTGGCGTGCGCGACGAAGGCGCGCTGCCGGTCCATCACGTCGGAGACCACGTCGGCCATGTGGTTGAAGCTGGCCGCGAGGCGACGCAGCTCCGGCGGACCCAGGCGGTGCTGCACCCGGGCGCCCCGGTCGCCCTCGGCGATCTCGTGGGTGACCGCGTCCAGCTCGGTGACCGGGCGCAGCACCCAACCCGCCAGCCCGAACGCGGTGAGCACGCAGGCCAGCACGGCGAGCAGGCCGGCCAGGGCGAGCAGTGACCACCACACGGCGACCTCCCGGCGGATCGGGTCGGCCGGGGTCACGATCACCACCGCGCCGAGCACCTCACCACCGTCGTTGATCGGCACCGCCACCACCACCGGGCCGGTCCTCCACGGCCAGACCGACTCCGGGGCGCTCGTCTGCTGCCCGGCCAGCGCCATGTCCAGTGTCGCCGCGGTCCCCGGGCCGGGTTGGTACCGGGGCGACGTGACCAGGGTGCTCCGGTCCCGGTCGACGATCGCGGCGCCGATCCCGTACAGGTCGTCGTAGCTGGTCAGCTCCGACTCGATCGGACCCGGCCCACCGTCGCGCAGCGCGGGCCCGGCCAGCGAGGCGAACCGGGTCGCGTCGGCGAGCCGGTCGGCCCGGACCTGTTCGGTTTCGCGACTGGCCATGGTGACCGCCAGCGGCGTCTCCAGGGCGATGAGGACGAGCACCATCAGCAGCAGATAGCTGATCACCAGTCGACGACGCACGTCAGCCCCTCACGCGTCGCGCAGCCGGTAGCCGACGCCACGGACGGTCTCCACCAGGCGGGCGTCGCCGAGTTTGCCGCGCAGGGACCCGACGTGCACCTCGACGGTGTGCCGGTCGGCCCAGGTGGTGCCCCAGGCGTCCAGCAGGATGCGGTCGCGGGGCACCGCCACCCCCGGTTGGCGGGCCAACGAGAGCAGCACGTCGAACTCCTTACGGGTCAACGTGACGGTGCGGTCGTCCACGGTCACCGTCCGCGCGGTCACGTCGATGCGCACCGAACCGGCCTGGATGACGTGCCGCTCCGGTGCGGCGTTCGCGGCCCGGCGCAGCACCGCCTCGATCCGGGCCTGCAACTCCACCATCGAGAACGGCTTGACGACGTAGTCGTCGGCGCCGAGACGCAGGCCCAGCACCCGGTCGCGTTCCTCACCGCGGGCGGTCACCGCGATGATGCCGAGCTGGCTGCTCCGCCGGCGCAGCTCCCGGCACAGGTCGGTGCCGTCGCCGTCGGGCAGGGTCAGGTCGAGCAGCACCAGGTCACACGGGGCGGCGGAGAGCGCGGCCGCGACGGTGGCGGCGTGCTCGACCTCGTAGCCCCGGCGGGTGAGGGCGGAGGAGAGCGCGGCGGCCACCCGGCGGTCGTCCTCCACCAGCAGGATCCGCACCCGTGCCCCCGTTCGTCGCAGCGCTGTTCTGCGAATGGTGGCAGAAGCGCACGCCCGGCGGGAAGCCGCGTGTCGGGTCGGACCTACAAGCCGAAGACGTCGTCGGCGGTGGCGTCCCGGACACCGTCGGTGAAGCCGCGGAAACCCGGGTCCTCGTGGCTGGCCGGCACGCTGGTGACGGTGACCCCGCTGGCCTGGGTGACCGCGTCGACCAGAGGCGGGTAGTCGATCTCGGCGTCGTTGAAGGCGTCGTCGTCCGCCTCGGCCAGGTTGATCACGTGCTGTACGTCATCGGACGGAGTGTCCGGGTCCTCGGCCCACTCGCCGCCAGCCCGGTAGCACTCGTCGTACAGCGCGCGCTGACTGTCGGTCCAGTCGTCGTCGTAGCTCTGCATCGCCCATCCCTCCACGGCCCGTGACCTGAGCATGCCCGGCCCGGGGCGACGGGCGCGGCGGTACCGGCGAAAACCGGGCGAGCGTGCCGCCGGCGTCCCCGTAGGCTGCGGTGGTGATCTACAAACTGTTGTCGACCACGGAATGGGACGACGCCCTCGCCACCGGCGCCTTCGCCGGATCCGCCGTCGACCGGCAGGACGGCTTCATCCACCTCTCCGGCGGTGACCAGGTGGTGGAGACGGCGCGGCGGCACTTCGCCGGGGCCACCGGGTTGACCCTGCTCAGCGTCGAGGAGGAGCGACTGGGTGACGCGCTGCGGTGGGAACCGTCGCGCGGCGGGCAACTCTTTCCGCACGTGTACGGTCCGTTGCCGGTCGCGGCGGTCGTCGCGGCGCAGGCGTTGCCGGCGGACACTCCGGCCGCCGACGCGGTGGCCGCCCTGCTGGGCTGACCCGGTCGCGCCCGGCCCGAGCGGTGTCGGACCGGGCGCAACGCGCTACGCCGCTCAGCGGCAGAGCCGCTACGTGCCGCTCAGCGGCAGAGCCGGGAGATCTCCTCCTGGAACCGGTCCATCGGGTTCGCCTCGGCCGGACCGAGCAGGTAGGTCTTCAACTCCCGGCGGGCCTCGGTCATCGGGTCGTCGCCGGCCCGGGTCAGTGCCACGATCTTCTCCAGCTCACCACAGTCCTTGGAGAGCAGGTACGCGGCCCGAGCCGTCGGGTACTCCCGGCGGAAGTCGTCCTCCGACAGGCCGGACGGGTTGGCCACCACGTACGGCCGCTGGCTCTGCACGAAGTCGGAGACCACAGAGGACACGTCGCTGATCAGCAGGTCGGTCTGGTTGAAGCAGTCGAACAGCGCCGGGGTGCGACCGGTGACCACCAGGTGCGCGGTGCCGTCCAGGGAGGACGCGTCCGGGTTGCCGCCGGCGGCGCGGATGGCCGCCACGACCCGGTCGTGCACCGCCCTGGCCGCCCGGGACCGCGACCCGGTGAGCGGGTGCGGCTTGTAGATCAGGCGCAGCCGGGGCGTCGTGGCGAGCAGTCCCTTGACGATCCGCTCGCCCATCAGCACCAGCGAGGTGTGGTACGGGTCGTCGTCGAGCCAGCCCTCCCAGGTGGGGGCGTAGAGCACGGTGAACGGCCGGTCCACCGACTCGGCGCCGAAGGTGTGCACCCCGGCGAGCTGCGGGCGGCCGATCTCGACGATGTCCGAGTCGAGGACACCCACACCGGCTCGGGCGTAACGCTCCCGGCCGGCCAGGCCGGCGACCCAGACCTCGTCGTACACCTTGCTGTACGGGTTGACGCTCGCCTGTTTGTCGCTGTCGCCGTGCCCCACGAAGACGTGCTTGGTGCTCGGCTCCCGCAGCATGTGGATGTTCGCGCCGACGTTCGCGGCGTAGAGCGCCGCACGGATGTTGCGCAGATCGAGGTTCATGAAGTCGACACCTGTCGGTACGCAGATCACCGGCAGCCGGGTGTCGGCCAACTCGAGGAACGCGTCCCGGCTGCGCAGCAGCACCACCGCGCGCTGCTGGAGCGCCTCGGTCGGGGCGAGCCACATGTTGGCCTGGTAGACGTCCTTGGCCGGCCCGGCGAAGTAGAGCGCCACCTCGGGCCGGTAGTTGTCCAGCCACCGCTGCACGGCGGGCAGCAGCGGGCCCTCCCCCGTGCTCCGGCCCCGACCGCGCAGCCAGGTCAGCGCGGTGATGGCGCCCACCACACCGGTCGCCACGACCGCCACCGCGGCGGCGGCGAAGAACGGCGTCAGGTCGTGCCGCACCGCCGCGGCCACGGCGGCCGGGACCAGCAGCAGGTTGAGCAGCGGCATCCGGTCACCGGCCACCGTCGCCACCCAGCCCGGCAGTTGCGGAGCGGTGCGCAGCTCACCCAGCTCGATGTTGCGCACCATGGCGGAGAGTGGGTTACGACGCTCGATCATGACGGAGAGCGCCCCGGCGAAGACCGAGACGACCCACACCGCGGCGGGCAGCGCCAGCAGCAGGGTCAGCTCACCGCCGCTGAGCCGTACCTCGGCGGCGACGAGCAACACGGCGGCGAGGTCCCGGGTCAGCTGCCGGTACGACCAGTGCAGGCCCACCTTCTCCAGCAGCAGCTGCGACGGGGGTGACCAGCGGGCGACGGCGAACTCGCCGAGGATGGCGGCGAGCCCGGCGACGGCGAACAGGCCGACCCAGCCGAACACGCCACCGATGAGCATGACCAGGTAGGCCAGTACCAGTAGCGCACTGTGGGCGGCTACTCCGAGGCGTCCTGTCAACGTGCCGAACAAAACGAGTTCGCTCCCTACGATTCCGGTGCGGGCTGCGCCCGTGCTGGGCCGATGTCACTCCCCCGTGGCGCGGCGGGTCAACCGCAGCCGGCCGCGCATGACTGCGACCCTAACGCGAAGGGACAGCTCGGTGTCGCTCGGGTATCCCGCACCATTTCGGGCAAAGGTGCGTGCCTGGCGCACCCGCCCCCGCCCCGCGTCGGGTGCTCGGCAACGGGCGCAGCGCTCAGTCGGCCCGCCCGAAGCAGGTCATCGCCCCGGGCGCCTTGCGCTTGGCGAACTCCTGGTAGCCGAGCTGCGGCGCGGTGTCGCGGGCGTAGTGGTTGCCGTTGTAGACGCAGATGGTGCCGACGTCCAGGCGGTCCAGTGCCGGCGTCAACTCGGCCGGCGATGGGCTGGCCGTGCCGTCGGCGAAGTCGGCCAGTAGCAGCCGGTCCTTGGCGAACTGGGAGGTGAGGTCGTACTCGACGAGGTAGAAGTCACGGGGTAGGACGACCCGGACCTCGCTGGTGACGATCGGCACCGTCCGCATGATCGTCTTCGGCGCGAGCAGCATGCCCTGCGGACGGTCCAGGCCCTTGATCCAGAAGGAGATCGCCTGACGCTGCTGCGGAATCTTCCAGGTGGGGCGCTCGTGCACGTCGACCCAGCTCTTCGGCGACCACATCGGGGTGGCGAACAGCGCGAACGAGGCGACCAGCAGCACCGCGATCCCGCCGGCCGCCGCGCGGTACCGGACCGGTCGCGGCGTCGGCACGCGCACGGTGGCGAGCAGACCGATGAGCGTCGGCAGGGCGAGCAGCCACGGTACGCGCCAGAGCACCACCGAGATCCCGCTCAACGCGCTCATCACCTCGAGCACGCCGGGCACGAACATCACGCTCAGCGCCAGCGTGGCGCCTGCGGCGAGCAGCGCGGGCGTACGTCGGCGGGCCAGCAGTGGGCCGCACCACAACGCCAGGCCGCTGATCACCCCCACCACCCCGAACAGCAGGGTCCGCCGGTAGGTGTACGCCGCGTCGAAGAAGGCGTCGTCCGCGCCCTCGGCGGTCATCCCGCCGAGCAGCAGACGGGAGACCACGAGCGAACCGATCGGGTACGCCAGGGCGGCGACGGCCGCGATGGCGGCGTCCTTCCACCGGCCGACGAGCAGCATGGCGAAGCCGGCCGCGCCGACAAGCATCGGCAGGATGATCGCCGCGGTGTTGGTGAGGCCGATCGCGGTGATCGAGAGCGCCACGATGAGCACCAGGCTGCGCCGCGACCGGGTGTCGAACCATTCGGTCAGGTAGAGCCACATCAGGGGAATGACCGCCGAGACGAACATGCCCTTGCCCTCGTGCAGCCGCAGGAGGTGGAACGTGCCCAGCGCGGCGTCCCCGCCGGCGACGAGGTACAGGTACGCGAGCGCCACGGCGAAGGCGAGCACGGGACGGCGCGGAGCCCACCGGTGCGTCAGCCGCCAGAGCGCCAGCGCGGCGAGGACCGCCATGATCGGCAGCAGCACGTACCAGAGGGCCGAGCTGGCGTGGATGCCGACGACGTTGGCGAACGCGCCGTCGAAGACCTCGATCGACGGGATCGGCGGCTGCGAGCCCATGGCCGGCAGCACGTTCTCGGAGAACAGGAAGTCGTTGATCGGGATCAGGTCACGCTCGGCGATCCAGACCGACTTGCCGACGTAGTAGACGTCGTCCGGGGTGTTGCGGGCCATGAAGAACGAGGAGATGCCGACCAGCCCCGAGACCACGAGCGCGTACGCCGACTGGGCCGCGGTGGGTGCCGGGGCGACGGTGGTGGACACCGGACCGCGCAGCCAGATCTGGCGTACCAGCAGCATTCCGCCGATCGCCGCGAGCAGGCCGGCCACCGCCGGGATCCACCACCCCACGCTGACCCGGGTCCCGGCGGTGACACCGGCGGAGACGGCGGCCACCCCGGCGGCGACCAGCACCCCGGTCAGCAGGCGGCGGTCGACGGCGGGCCGCGCGCCGTCCGGCTCGGCCGGTGCGCTGTCGACAGGCGCCGCCCGCTCGGTGCCGGCCGGGGAGTCGGCGAACCGGCGGCGGGCGCGCAGCAGGACCACGCCCGCGAGCACCACGCAGGCCACCAGCCAGATCCGGAAGGTCACCGACGGACGCAGGTCACCCAGGAAGGCCAGGTGGTAGATCACGGTGAAGAGCGCGAACGCGAGCACGGCACCATCGGTGAGCACCGCCGGGGCGACGGCCACCAGCCTGCGCACCCGGGACGTCGCCGCGCCGCGGTCGACCGGACGGGGCGCGGGCCGGGTCGGGTCCGGGTCGGCGGGCGCTACGGCGATGCTGTCGACGTTGGCCACGGTCGTCCTTACTCGTCAGACGGATGAAGGCTTTCGGCACGGTGCCCGGCCGGGTGCCCGGGGGCAGCGTAGCGGAATCGGACCGGGCGACCGCCGCTGCGGGCGACGGAGTGTCGGAGGCTGGTCACCCCGATATCGGGGTGGCCCGGGGACGGGGCAGGGCGGTGTCGGCGCCGAGCCCGGCGGCCACGGATTCGACCAGGTTGTCGAGGTAGCTGTCGGTGAGCGGGAGACGGGCGATGGCCAGCCGCCAGTAGAGCGGGCCGACGATGAGGTCGATCGCCGCGTCCGGGTCGGTGTCGGCGGGCAGCTCGCCGCGCTGCACGGCGCGGGTGACCAGGCGACCGCCGATCTCCTGCTGACGGGCGTGCAGCACCTGACGCAGGGTCGTGTCGATGCTGGGGTTACGCGCCGCCTCGGCCAGCAGGTCCGGGATGATCTGCGACGCCAGCGGGTGGCGCAGCGCGTGTGCCACCGCCTGGAACAGCAGGGCGAGGTCGCCGCGCAGGGTGCCGGTGTCCAGGGCCGGCAGCTTGCCGTGGGCCGCCGCGGCGACGATCTCCAGCACCAGGTCGAGCTTGGAGTTCCACCGCCGGTAGATCGCGGTCTTGCTGACACCGGCGCGACGCGCCACCGCCTCGATGGAGAGCCGGCCGTAGCCGACCTCGGCGAGCTCCTGCGTCAGCGCACGCCGGATGGCCGTGGTGATCTCCCCACGGAGCACTGCCGCACCGGCCGGGGCGCGCCTCTTCTCGGTCGTCACCAGGGACTCTTATTGCAGGTCACGGTGCCCAGGGTAGCGCAACGACGATACGGTTGCGTCCCGACGTGTTTCGGACTACTGTCCTCGCAGCGACGAGGCGGCGCCCCGCGCACATCTCCCACTAGGATTCCATCGTCGTGAGCCACCCGTCTGCACGAAAGATCGGAGTGCCATTTCCATGGCCACCACCGCGCTGGTCGACCCCGACACGGGCCTGACCCAGGCGCAGCTGGCCGCTCGGCACGGGCTACGGGTCGCCGGTGAGCGACCGACCCTCGTCGAGTACAGCCGCCAATTGTGGGCCTACCGGCACTTCATCGCCGCGTACGCCAACGCCAAGCTGGTCGCCTCGTACAGCAACGCCAAGCTGGGCCAGCTCTGGCAGGTGCTCACCCCGCTGACCAACGCGGCGGTCTACTACCTGATCTTCGGGGTGGTGCTGAGTCAGAACGAGATTCCGAACTACATCGCCTACCTGACCACCGGGTTGTTCATCTTCAACTTCACCCAGAGCGCGGTCCTGGCCGGCACCCAGTCGATCAGCAGCAACCTGGGGCTGATCCGGGCGCTGCACTTTCCCCGGGCCAGCCTGCCGCTGTCCACGACGATGACCCAGTTCCAGCAACTGCTGGCGTCGATGGTGGTGCTGATCGGCATCGTGCTGGTCACCGGGGAACCGATCACGCTGGAGTGGCTGCTGCTGGTGCCGGCCCTGTTCCTGCAGGCGGTGTTCAACGCCGGCGTCGTCCTCGTGGCAGCGCGGTTGGGCAGCAAGTCGAGCGACCTGAAGCAGGTCATGCCGTTCATCATGCGCACCTGGATGTACGGCTCCGGCGTCCTCTACAGCGTCAGCCTCTTCGAGCAGCTGCCGAGCTGGGCGACGACGCTCGTGCAGTACAACCCGCTGCTCGTCTACATCGAGCTCGCGCGGTACACGCTGCTGGAGGAAGCACCGCTGCTCAACGAGTCGCTGGCCCAGCTCTGGCTGGTCGGCGGCGGGTGGGCACTGCTCGCCGGCTTGGGCGGTTTCATCTACTTCTGGCGCGGCGAACAGGAGTACGGCCGTGGTTGAGCACTTCGAGGCCCCCACCGAGGCGACCGCGACGATGACGTCGACGCAGGAGCGCATCCCGACCGTGGTGGTCGACGACGCGCACATCATCTACCGGGTGCACCAGGGCGCCGGCGGTGGCACCACCCCGGTGGCCGCGCTGCGCCGGCTGGTCAAGCGCACCCACGCCCCGAACATCCGGGAGGTGCACGCGGTCAAGGGTGTCTCCTTCACCGCGTACCGGGGCGAGGCGATCGGGCTGATCGGCAGCAACGGCTCCGGCAAGTCCACCATCCTGCGGGCCATCGCCGGCCTGCTGCCGGTCAACCGGGGCGCGATCCACACCCAGGGGCAACCGTCGCTGCTGGGTGTGAACGCCGCCCTGCTCAACGACCTCTCCGGCGAGCGCAACGTCACCCTCGGTTGCCTGGCCATGGGCATGCACCCGGACGACGTGGCCCAGCAGGCCGCCGGGATCATCGAGTTCTCCGGGATCAACGACCGGGGCGACTTCGCCAGCCTGCCGATGCGGACGTACTCCTCGGGGATGGCGGCCCGGCTGCGGTTCTCCATCGCCGCCGCGAAGAAGCACGACGTGCTGCTCATCGACGAGGCGCTCGCCACCGGTGACAAGGGCTTCCGCAAGCGCAGCGAGCAGCGGGTACGGGAGTTGCGGGAGGGCGCGGGCACGGTGTTCCTCGTCAGCCACCAGCTCTCCTCCGTCCGGGACACCTGCGAACGAACGATCTGGCTGGAATCGGGTGTCCTGCGGATGGACGGACCCACCGACGAGGTCATCCGGGCCTACGAGGCGTTCGCGAACAGCAAGTAGACCGCCGGCGAACACCCGGCATCGACACGGCGCCCTGGACCGCGTCGCCCGCGTTGGGGCGGCGCGGTCCGCGCGTTAAGGTTCATTCCGTCGCCGCTCGGGCGGAACCTTCCGTTAACGCATCCCTGAGAGTGAGGATCCGGCAATGACGCAGGACCAGACCACTGGCCCGGACGCCGCAGCGGAGACACCGACGCCGTGGCGGCCCTCGCGGACGGTGGCCGTGGTTCTGGCCGGCGGCACCGGGACCCGGCTGGGCCTCGGCATCCCCAAGCAGCTGCTCAAGATCGCCGGCAAGCCGATCATCGAGCACACCCTGGCGGTCTTCGAGGCGGCACCGGAGATCGACGAGATCATCGTGCTGATGGCGACCGGCCACGTCGACGACGCCCGGCAGATCGTCGAGAAGGCCGGCCTGCGCAAGGTCACCAAGGTGATCGAGGGCGGTGACACCCGCAACGCCACCACCCGGATCGCGCTGGACGCGGTCGGCCCGGAGGACTGCAACATCCTCTTCCACGACGCGGTACGCCCACTGCTCAGCGGGCGGATCGTGCGCGAGTGCGTCAACGCGCTCTGGACGTACGACGCCGTGGACGTGGCCATCCCGTCCGCCGACACGATCATCCAGGTGGACGACAACGACTGCATCACCGACATCCCGGTGCGCTCCCGGCTGCGCCGCGGGCAGACCCCGCAGGCGTTCCGCTCCCCCACCATCCGGGAGGCGTACCGGATCGCCGAGAACGACCAGGACTTCGCCGCCACCGACGACTGCGGCGTGGTGCTGCGCTACCTGCCGGGCACCCCGATCAAGGTGATCGACGGCTCGGACGAGAACATCAAGGTCACCCACCCGGTCGACGTGCACCTGGCGGACAAGCTCTTCCAGCTCGCCGCGGCGCAGGCGCCCCGGCTGACCGACCACCGCAGCTACTCGGAGGAGCTGACCGGCCGCACCATCGTCGTGTTCGGCGGCAGCTACGGCATCGGCCACGAGCTGGCCGAGCTGGCCCGACGCTACGGCGCGCAGGTCTTCCCGTTCAGCCGTTCCAGCACCGGCACCCACGTGGAGCGGGCCGCCGACGTCGAGGCCGCGCTGACGACCGCCTTCGAGGCCACCGGCCGGATCGACCATGTGGTGGTCACCGCCGGGGTGCTGGAGAAGGGCGCCCTCGCCGAGATGGACGAGGAGACGATGGACCGGGTGCTCCAGGTCAACTTCGTCGGCCCGGTGACCATCGCCCGGCAGGCGCTGCCCTACCTCCAGCAGACCAAGGGCCAACTGCTGCTCTACACGTCCAGCTCCTACACCCGGGGGCGGGCCCGCTACGCGCTGTACTCGGCTACCAAGGCGGCTCTGGTCAACCTCACCCAGGCGCTCGCCGACGAGTGGGCCGACGTCGGCGTCCGCGTCAACTGCATCAACCCGGAGCGCACCGCCACGCCGATGCGCACGCGGGCCTTCGGCGAGGAGCCGGAGCACACCCTGCTCGCCGCCGAGGCCGTCGCCCAGTCGTCCCTCGACGTGCTGATCTCCGACCTGACCGGCCAGGTCATCGACGTACGCCGGGCGCCTGGCGACGGTCCCACGCCGAGCGTGCCGGCCCAGAGCGGTCAGGTCGACGCGCCGGTCGGCGCGGCGTCGACGAACTGACACCGACCGGCGGCGGAACCACGAACGGAGCGACATGCGCGGCGACCTGGTCCGAAAGCTGGCCGCCCGGTGCCTGAGCACCGGATTGGCCGTGCTGGCCTTTGTCGTGCTGGCGCTCACCGGCGCCACCGGCTGGGGGCTGGCGCTGGCCGTCGCCGCGCTGGCCGCCTCGGCCGCCGAGCAGCGGATCCGGCCCAACGCCGACCTCGTCGCGGAGACGACGCTGATCGCGGCCGCGATCCTGGTCGGTTACTCCCGGCGGTTGGACGACGGGCTCAACCTGACGCTCGTCGCCACCGCCCTGGTCCTGCTGGGACTGGTGCTGCTGGTGGGGCCCCTGCGTACCGCCGGCAGCCTGGAGATCCGCACGGCCAACCTGCCGGTCCGGGCCTGGACGCCACTGATCGCCGACCGGCTCGGCACCGCCCTGCTCGGGCTGCTCGCCGTCCTTGCGCTCGCCGGCGCGCTCATCCTGCCGGCCGGCGTGGCGCTGGCCGCGAGCCTGCTGGTCGCCGCGGGCACCGGAGTGGTCGCCCTGGACCTGGCCCGGCGGCGGTTCCGGCCGGGAGCCGGCGGCGGGCCGGTGGCCCGGGCACTGCGCCGGCACCAACCGGAGTTCCTGCTCTACTTCTCGGCGCCGCCCGGCTCGGAATACCAGGTCACCATGTGGCTGCCGTACCTGGAGCGAATCGGCCGGCCGTTCCTGGTCGTGCTGCGCGAGCCGGAGTTCCTGGCCCCGATCGCCGCGGCCACCGACGCGCCGGTGGTCTACTGCCCCACCCTGCGGGCCATGGACGAGGCGCTGGTGCCGAGCCTGCGGGCGGCGTTCTACGTCAACCACGGCGCGAAGAACAGCCACTGCATCCGCTTCACCCAGCTCACCCACGTCCAGTTGCACCACGGCGACAGCGACAAGGCGCCGAGTGCCAACCCGGTGTCCGGGATCTTCGACCGGATCTTCGTGGCCGGCCCGGCGGCGATCGACAGGTACGCCCGCGCCGGGGTGCGGATCCCGGCGGACAAGTTCGTGGTGGTGGGCCGCCCGCAGGTGGAGTCGATCGAGGTACGCCCCGAGCCGGCCCGGGGGTTGGCGACGCCGACCGTGCTCTACACCCCGACCTGGACCGGGCACCACGCCGACGCCGACTACTGCTCGCTCCCGGTCGCCGAGGGGCTGCTGCGGCGGCTGCTGGAGCGCGGCGCGACGGTGATCCTGCGGGCCCACCCGTACACGGCGCAGAACCCGGCCTCGGCACGGCAGTTGGGTCGGCTGACCGAGGTGCTCGTCGCCGATCGTGCCCGCAGCGGACGCCAGCACGTCGTCGGCGCGGCGGCCCGCGAGCTGAGCCTGACCGAGTGCGTGAACCGGTCCGACGCGTTGATCTCCGACGTGTCCGGGGTGATCTCGGACTACCTCTACTCCAGCAAGCCGTACGCGGTCACCGACATGGGCGACGAGGGCGACCGGTTCGCCGAGCGGTTCCCGCTGGCCGCGTCGGGTTACGTGCTGCGTCGGGACCTGTCCAACGTGGACGAGGTGTTGACCGCAATGCTGGACACCGATCCGCTGGCCGCGGAGCGCTGGGCCACCCGCCGGCGTTACCTGGGTGACTTCCCCGCCACGTCGTACGCCGAGGCGTTCCTGACCGCCGCGCGCCGGGAGCTGACGGCGACGGAGGACCCCGCGGCCGAACGCTCGCCGCAGCTCTCCCCCCTCGCCTGACCCGGACTGTCCGCCCAGAACCTCAGCGGTACGCGTCCAGCAGCGCCAGCACGGCCGCCGGATTCTCCACGTGCGCGTTGTGCCCGAGACCGGGCAGCGTGGCGACCGGCACGCCGTACTCCTTGAGCTGCGCGTCGGTGACCATCGGGTCGTGCTCGCCGCGCGCCAGCAGCACCGGCACGTCGGTCGCCGTCAGCAACCCGGTCAGGTCGGGCTCGCCGACGGCGAAGGCGTTCGGATCCATGGCGAGCCGCCACCGGCCGTCGACCTGACGAAGGCCGGCGTCCACCACCGGGTGGTCCGGCGGGAGCAGGCCGGCCAACCCGGAGACGCGCAGGTAGCGGCGGGCCGCCTCGGTACGGCTGGCGAACCAGCTCACCGGGCGGGCGGCCAACTCGGCGGCCCGTTCCAGTTCGCCGGGTGACCAGAGCGCCTTGATCCCCAAGCCGACCACCGCGTCCACCGGCATCCCGGCGTCGCGCGCGGCCAACGCGAGGCCCACCACGCCACCCAGCGAGTGCCCGAGCACGACGAGCCGGTCGTCGGGGGCGAGGGTCGGCGCGATCCGCTCGGCGAAGCCGGCGAAGGAGTACGACGGCAGCGGCGACGCCCAGCCGTGGCCCGCGAGGTCCGGTGCCAGCCACCGGCCGGGCCAGTGTTGCTCCAGGTACGGCGCCCAGGGCAACCACACGTCGCCGGTGGCCCCCATGCCGTGCAACAGCAGCAGGACCGGCCGTCGACCGGCGTGACCACCCGATTCATCCACCACGGCCGCAGTCTCCCACGGTTCAGCGCCAGGGACGAGAGTCGTCGACGGGGGCGTACCGCCGTGGACGACGCGACGGGCGCCGGCCCCTCGTGAGGGACGGCGCCCGTGGCGGTCAGCGTGCCGGGTCAGGCGGAGTAGCCCCGGCTGGCGATCCAGTTGGCCAGGTCGATGGTGGTGACCCAGTACGACGGGTCGGCCGGGTTCGCCGAGTCGGCGATGCGTACCGTGCGGCCGTTGTCCTTGTAACCCACGACGGCGATGTAGTGCCCGCCGCCGTAGGAGTGCCAGCCGCCGTCGGTGTCGGTGGCGTCCCCGACGACGTTGGCGACCACGCCACGGCCGTCGGTGATGGCCTTGACGACGTCGGCCTGGAGGCGGTCCATCTGCGCCGGGCTGGGCGCGCCAGCGAACATCCGGGTCCGGTACGGGGAGCCCTTCACCTCGGCGTTGAGCACCCGGGTGGTGTCCTCGGCCGAGTTGGTGCCCATCTCGGTGGTGCCCAGTTCGGCGCCGAGCTCCTCCTGGGTACGGTCGATCCCGGTGGCGCTGAGCGCGTTGCGGGTGGCCGCCGGGCCGCAGTTGTAGTACGTGTTCTGCGCCTCGTACTCGTAGTCGAGCACCTTTGTCGCGGGCGGCTTCGGCCGCTCCGGCTTCCGGGTCAGGTCCGGGTTGCTGCTGGCCTTGGCGGCGGGCGCGGCGGCGCTGGTGGCCGGGGCGGCGCTGCTCGGCGCGGCGCTCGCCGACGGTGACGCGTCCCGCACCTCGCCCCGGGAGGCGGCGACGTCGGTGCGCATCTCGGCGACAGTGGTCGCGGTGCGCTGGCCGGCGGGCGCGTCGTCGGCGGTGGCGAGCAGGGTGCCGGTGGTGGCGGCGAGCACGAGGGCCGCGGCGGAGGCGGCGACGATCTGGTACGGGCGCTCGGTCGCGATGCGGCGGAGCTGACGCTGCATGGTGTGCTTCACGGGGTCCTCCACGGTCGGGGGGAGAGCGGCACACCGGGGCCGGACCGGTATCCGGGCAGGCGCCAGCGCGCGGACGATGGTCCGCGGGTGGTGAACCGCTCAGGGGAAACGCCCGGCGGGGCCGGGCGGTGAGGCGATGACCCGGGGGGTCAGCTCACCGTCTCGTGACGGATGAGCGGGGGCACCGCTGCGCCGTGGAGGCGTGGGAACAGCCGAGGGGTGGAGAGGTGCTGCACGAGGATGGAACTCCTTCCGACACCGCCTACCGGGTTAGCTGACGGATTCGGGCGGGAAGATCGCCCTACCGCGGGCCGTGGCTCGCGGATTCACCCCGGACTTACTGATGGGTCCCCGGTTCGTTCATCACGATTGAGCGGGTCGGCGCGGCGTCGCCTGTTGCGATCGGTTACCGCACCGGACGGGACGACACTACTGGCCCGTTCACACCATGCCAAGCCAGGTTCACCTGCGTAAACCCGAATCGGCGCGGCAATTTCTGCGCGTTCTGCCGCTGACGTGACTCGATGGGACAAGCGGTTACGGTGACGCCTATGGGCGACAACCGGACAGGTCGCCGAAACTGCGGTCAGAATCCCGGGAAGAATCGCGCCGGACGTGCCGGACGCCCGATTTCGCAATCCCGTGACCGGGCTCACACAACGGATCGGACTCAACCCGCACGGGCCGGGCGCCAGCGTGCCACGACGGCGGGACGGGCCGCCCCGCGCACCAGCCGGCGGGCGGGTGCCCGACTCGGCCGCAGCCGGGCCGCTGCCGCGCACGCCTCCTCGGCAAGGGTGCGCGCCGACTCGGCGGCCAGTTCCGCAGCCCGCCAGGCGGCCTGCTCCGCGCTGGCGGCGGCCTGGTGCTCGGCCCGTCTCGCGTCCCGGATCGACCGGCTGAGCAGCGCTTCCTGCTCGACCGGGTGCCGCCGGGGATCCCAGCCGTGCCGGTGCCCGAACACGTCGCTGAGCTGCGCCATGTTCAGGTCGCCCCGCCAGTACGCCGCCGTCGCCGCGCGGTGCAGGTAGCGCTCCCGGGCGGCGTACTCGGCGGGGGTGCGGGGCGTGGCCGGGGTGGGCAGCGCCCCGGACCCCGCGAAGCGGCGCGCGGCGGTGTCCGCCTCGTCGTAGCGCGCCCAGGCGCGTTCGGCCTGCTCCTGACCGGCCAGCCAGGCATCGCGTCGCCGGTGGGCCGTCCGGGTCGCGCCGGCCGCCGCGACGGCCACCTCCTCGGCGTACCGACGCCTGTCGACGATCGCGGCCGCGGCCACCTCACGCGCGGTCGGCACGGCGGGAGACGGGTCGCCGGTGGGCCGGTCCCGTTCGGGCCGGGCGACAAGCACGGCGAGCACGCCCAGCGCCAGCAGGAACAGGGCCGACCAGATGGCAGCGGCCTGCGGTACCTCGGTTACGAACTGGTAGAAGACGGTGGTCTCCATGGTCGGCACCTCGCTGGGCAAGCAGAGCGATGGGGAGCCCCGTCGGCCACCTGGCCACGGTGAGCGCGACCGGAAGCTACGTCCTCACGCTACCGTCGTGCCGACCCGGGCGCATCGACCGCTGGCGTGTCGACGCGCGCCGCGCCGAGCCCTCTGACCAGGGTGGACGGTGTCAGCGGGTGTCCGCGTACGTTGATCGACTGTCGGTCTGGTCGGGTCCGCCGGTTTCGGGGGCGGCGTCGCCGGGGGCCCGGGTTCCGGCCGTGCGTTGTCCGGGGACGGACGCCGATCGGGCCGGGCGGCGCGGCGCGAGCCGGCGCATCATCGGGGTTTCGACGTAGCGATGCAGCAGCCCGGCGAGGAGCAGGGTCACCAGCAGGAAACCGAGCACCACGGCCGGGCCGCGCCATCCCCTGAAGCCGGTCCCCCAGTCGCCGGTGAAGCGCAGCACGCTGGTCATCACCAGCACGTGCACCAGGTAGAAGGCGAAGGAGACCTCGCCGAGCCAGACCAGCGGGCGCGACCGCCACGGCGACCGCCGGTCCCGCACGTCCGCGTCCGCGGCGGCGGTGATCACCAGCAGGTACGCGACCGCGAGCAGCGTGGTCCACAGCTCCGCGGGAATCCACTGCGCGGCCGCCGCCCAGACGCCCACGAAGATGAGGCTGGCCCAGGTCAGCCCGGGGCCACGCCAGAGACCCCGGCGCATCAGCTCGGCCGCCACGGCGCCCAACCAGAACTCCAGCGACCGCACCGGCGGGAAGATCTGGGTGAACCACCACCGGCTCACCTCCGGCACCAGGTGTTGGGCCGGCCAGAGCGCGAGGATCAGCAGTGGCAACGCGACGATCAGCGCCCAGAGCAGCTTCGGTCGGGCCCGGCGCAGCAGCGGCAGCACCAGCGGTAGACAGAGGTAGAAGAAGAACTCGCAGGAGAGCGACCAGCTCACCGTGTTGATGCTGTAGAACCAGCCCGGCCGGGGGTCCCAGGCCTGCAACAGCAGCAGGTTCTCCAACGCGGCGGCAGGCAGGACCGGGTCGGCGAACCACCAGGCGACAAGCACCGTCGCCCCGAACAGCACCAGGTGGTTGGGGTAGATCTTGGCAACTCGTCGCCGCCAGAAGGTGCGCCGGGAGTCGCCCGGGCGGGCCGACCAGACCAGCACGAACCCGCTGAGGATGAAGAAGAACTGCACCCCGGACAGGCCGAGGCTGAAGACCTTGTCGACAACGGCCTTGACGTCCGGCTCGGCGATGATCCGCATGGTGCCCGCGTGGAACCCGAAGACCAGCAGCGCGGCGATCCAGCGCAGCCCGGTCAGCGAGGGCAGCCGGGGCGGCGCGGAGACGGGCCGGGCGGTCGACGCCGCGGCGGCGCTCGTCATGGGCGGATACCGAGGCTTGGCAGGGTCACCAGCACGTTCGTATCCTCCTCGACGCGGCGTGGACGGCACGACGGTGACGCCCGCGACGGCCCGGCGGGGCCGCACCGGGGCACCCTACCGGGTCACTCCCGGGTGAACCGGACGTGTCCCGCCCGTCGCGGGCCTGGTCCCGCCGGCCGGCGTTAACCTTTTGCTGGGCGGGAGTTCAACGACTCCACCATCCGCGGTCACGCGCGGTTCCGGGGCCGGCCATCCGGGTCGTCGAAGGTGGCGGGCGTGGTCAATGAGCCGACGCACGCACCGCTGCTGAGCATCGTCGTGCCCGTGTACGGCGTCGAGGCGTACCTGTACCAGTGCCTCGAGTCGATCCGGGCCGACATCCCGGCCGGCGAGTCGGACGCGGTCGAGTTGATCGCCGTCGACGACGCCTCCCCGGACGGTTGCGGCGACATGCTCCGCTCGTACGCCGCCGGCCACGACCGCGTCCGCGTCGTGCACCTGAGCAGCAACGTGGGTCTGGGGCTGGCCCGCAACGCCGGGCTCGACGTGGCCACCGGCCGGTACGTCTGGTTCATCGACAGCGACGACTGGGTGCCGACGGGCACGATCGCGGCCGTGCTGGACCGGCTGCGCCAGCACCAGCCCGACGTGCTGATGCTCGACCACCTGCGGGTGCACGAGGACGGCCGGCGGGAGATCGACGCGAGCAGTCACCTGCTGCACGGGATCGCTGGCGTGACCCGCCTGGACGACCAGCCGCAGCTGCTGCGGGTGCAGCACACCGCCTGGAACAAGGTGGTCCGCCGGGACTTCCTGGACCGGTTGGAGCTGCGGTTCTTCCCCGGCTGGTACGAGGACATCCCGTTCAGCCATCCGCTACTGATCGGCGCGGAGAAGATCTCCGTGCTGAACCGGGTCTGCTACCTGTACCGGCAGGGCCGGCAGGGCGCGATCACCTCCACCCGCAGTGGCCGGCACTTCGACGCGTTCGCCCAGTACGAGCGCCTGCTGGACTGGGTCGCCCGCAGGCACCCGGACGAGCGGTTGCAGGCCGAGCTGTTCCAGCTGATGATCAGCCACTACCTGGTGGTGGTGGGCAACTACGACCGGCTGCACCCGCACCTGCGGCGGGACTTCTTCCACCGGGCCGCCGAGCACTACCGCCGGTACCTGCCCATCGGCGGCTATCCGCTGCCCGCCGGGGCGAGCGGGCTCAAGCACCGCCTCGTCGGGCGCGGCGACTGGCTGGCGTACTCGGCGCTGCGCCAGGCGCACCGGATCGCCGGTCGCCTGCGCCGCAGCGGCCCGGCCGGTGGGGTCGCCCCCGGAGCCGGCCCGGTCACCGCCGACGAGGACCCGGGTCGAGGGGCGGACGTCGCGACGACGCGGGGCGGCGGGATCGCGACGGAGCGGCGGGACGCGCTGGCCGGTGGCCGACTGCCGTGACCGCGACCAGCGCACACCACGCCGGGGGCCGGATCGACTCCCGGCGCAGTGGTTGTCCAGGTCGTTCGCCCGCCGGGTGGACGACGACAGCAGCACCACCGCACGCGGGTGCGGGCATACCTGAGCAGAGGTCGGAATGACGGCGACAATCAAGATCGGACCGCACCTGGTCGGTGCCGGGGAGCGACCGTTCGTGGTGGCCGAGATGTCCGGCAACCACAACGGTGACCTGAACCGGGCGCTGTCCATCGTCGACGCGGTGGCCGAGAGCGGGGCGCACGCGCTGAAGCTCCAGACGTACCGGCCGGACACGATCACGATCGACGTCGACACCCCGGCGTTCCGGATCTCCGGCGGGCACGAGTTGTGGGGCGGGGAGAACCTGTACCGCCTCTACGAGCGGGCGCACACCCCGTACGAGTGGCACGCCCCGATCTTCGAGCGGGCGCGGGAGCGCGGGCTGACCGTCTTCTCGTCACCGTTCGACGCGACCGCCGTGCGACTGCTGGAGTCGCTGGACGCGCCGGCGTACAAGATCGCTTCTTCGGAGCTGGTCGACCTGCCGCTGATCCGGCTCGTGGCCAGCACCGGCAAGCCGATGGTGATCTCCACGGGGATGGCGACGGTCGCCGAGATCGACGCCGCGGTGCGCACCGCCCGTGCCGGCGGCGCGGCGGGCATCGTCCTGTTGGCCTGTACCGCGTCCTACCCGGCGCCGCCGGCCGACAGCAACCTGCGCCGGCTGCCGGTGCTGGCCGGCGCCTTCGACGTGCCGGTCGGACTCTCCGACCACACGCCCGGCATCGGGGTGGCGGTCGCCTCGGTGGCGCTCGGCGCCTGCTTCATCGAGAAGCACGTCACGCTGGACCGGGCCGACGGCGGCGTGGACTCGGACTTCTCGCTGAACCCGGCGGAGCTGACGGCGCTCGTCGCCGAGTCCGGCCGGGCGTACGAGGCGCTGGGTGGCACCGCGATCGGCCCGACCCCGGCCGAGCGGGAGGGGCTACGGTTCCGCCGTTCCCTGTTCGTGGTCGAGGACGTCCGTGCCGGTGATCAGGTGTCCGCGCAGAACGTGCGGTCGATCCGGCCGGCCGGCGGCCTGCCCCCCGTGGAGATCGACCGGGTGCTGGGCCGCACCTTCACCACCGACGTCTCCCGCGGCACTCCCCTGAGCTGGGATCTGATCTGACCGTCGTCTGACCGTCGTCTGACCGTCGTCCGAGGCCGGGTCGCCGAGTGGGTGCGGCCCGGCCCGGTGCACTCCCCTGAGCGCCCTGTAGAGCTGCCCCAGATCTGGGGCACGGGCAGCCGGCCACCGCACGCACCCGTCCCAGGGATGCGACGGCAGGCGCTGCCCCACACGTGGGGCAGCTCTACAGGACGCAGCCACCACCAACAGCACCCATCCGTTCGAGGACTCCACGGCGGGCATTGCCCCACACGTGGGGCAGCTCTACAGGACGCAGCCAGCAGCAGCAGCCGCCGCCCGACCGTCGGGCACGAAGCCGACGGTGACCACCAGGTCGGCCAACCAGAGCGTCCGCCAGACCGCGGACCCGTCGGCCGGCGTACTCAGTCCGTGGCGACGCCACCACGCCGCCACCGGCACGTTTGTCAGCTTGCAGCAGCACTCGGCGCGGGTCCACCGCGCCCAGAAGTCCTCCACGCCGAACCGGCGGGCCAGCGCCGGGGGCACCGGGGCGTCGGCCCGTTCCGCGTCGATGGCCACCCGCCACCCCGGCGTCCGCGGGCCGTACCAGCCGACGCAGCGTCCGTCGTCCAGGTGACTGCGGGTCACCGCATCGGTCAGGGCGGCGGGAGCACCGATGCGCAGGTGTCGTTCGGCGACGGCCAGCAGCCCCGGCACCGGACGGGGCCGGAGCAGCCGGTCCAGGTCAGATGGCGGCGGCACCGTCCACCACGATCACCTGGCCGTTGATGTTGGTCTGCTCCCGCAGCAGCATCCGCACCACAGGCGTGACCTCCGCCGGCTCGGTCAGGTGACCGGTCGGCGTGCGGCGCACGATCTGGTCGAGCTGGGTCGGGCCGAGCACCGCGGACATCTCCGAGGCGAAGAAGCCGGGAGCGACCGAGTTGACGAGCATCCGCCCGCCCAACTCCCGGGCCAGCGAGCGGGTGGCGGCGTCCATGCCGCCCTTGGTGGCCGAGTACGCGACCAGACCCGGGAAACCGCGCTGCCCGCAGATCGAGGTGATGTTGACGATCCGCCCGCGCATGCCCTTGCCGAGCATCCGGCGGACCACCAGCCGCGTCAGCTGCAACGGGGCGGTCAGGTTGGTCTCGATGATCCGGGCGATGTCGTCGGTGGCGGTGTGCACGTGCAGCGAGTCCTGCCCGACGGCGGCGTTGTTGACGATGCCGTCGATCGGGCCGAGGCGTTGCTCCACCTCGCGGACGAAGCTCTGCGCGGCCCGCAGGTCGGTGACGTCCACCGAGCCGACGTGCACCCGGTCGGGATGCTCGGCGGCGAGCTTCGCCAGCTCCGGCGTGACGGTACGGGCGAACGCCGCCACCCGTACGCCCGCGTCGAGCAGGTCGGTGACGATGGCCAGGCCCAGCCCACGGGAGCCGCCGGAGACGAGGACCACGGTGCTGGGCGGAACGAGTGGGGTGACGACGGGATCAGACATCGCTCTTCAGCGTCTCCTTGACGGGAATCTCGGTGAGCACGCGGATCCGGCGGGGCACCGCGTACTCGGGAAGCCGGTCCGCGCACCAGCGGACCAGCGCGGCCTCGTCGGGCACCCCGGTGGCGACCGAAGTCGGGCCGGCGGTGTCGGTGGGGTTGAGGACCACCTCGGCGACCACCATCCGGCCGAGCACCGGGGCACGGCGTCCGGTCACCCGGGCCCAGGCCACCGCCGGATGCCCGGCGAGCACACCGCGGACCACCCCGGCGGAGACCTTGCTGCCGCCGACGTTGATCTCGTCCGAGTCGAGGCGGCCGGTGATCAGCACCCGGTCGTCGAGGACCTGCACCCGGTCCCCGGTGCGGATCGGGCCGGACAGTCCGACCCCGTGGTGCGGGGAGGTGACCACCAGCTCGTCGTCCACAACTGAGAGCGTCGGCCGGCCCGGGGTCTTTCGGTCCAGCCAGTCGACCGGGAAGCCGGCCCGCCCGTCGTGCACCACGATGGACGCCCCCACCTCGGACGAGGCGTAGATCCAGGAGATCCGGGCGGTGGGGAACACCTCCCGGAGCTGGTCCAGGATCGCCTGGTCCACCGGCTCGCCGCCGAGGGTGAGCTGACGCAGCGGCACCCGGGCCAGGGCGGCGGCGTCGCGGTAGAGGGTGCGACGCCAGAAGGTCGGGGTGCCGGAGGCGGCGTCCACCCCGTGCGCGGCCGCGACGGTGGGCCAGTCGTCCAGTTCGTCGGGCTCGACCACCACGAGGTGCTGGCCGGGCTGGGTCAGTGACAGGGTGACCACCTGCCACCAGGCGTACGTGCCGGGCGCGTACGGGCAGAGCCAGGTCCGGTCGGGCTGCTGGGCCCGCACCGTGGTCAGTGTGTCGAGGGTGTGCCCGACCCGTTTGGGACGCCCCGTCGAGCCCGAGGTCAGCAGCCACAGCCGGCCGGGCTCGGCGGCTCGGGGCCGGGCCGGCACGCTCGGCTGCACGCCGTCGTCGTCGAGGACGCCGACGGTGAACCCGGCCTCCAGCAACTCCGTCCGCATCGCCGCGTCGACTCGACTCGGCGTGCTGAGCAGCAGCTCGGTGCCGTGCCCGGCGTGCTGCCGAGCGGCGGCGAGCGCGTGTACGCCACGGTGGGCGAGCACCGCCGCCGGATCGGGCAGCGTCGGCGTCGGCAGTGCCCGCCAGGTCAGCGCGGCGCCACCGACGACGATCCGGTTGTCGACGCCCGCCGGCTCCCGGGGCGCGGTTGCGCGGTCGCGCGCCGTCGCGACTGTCACTGGTGTTGAAGCTCGACGAGGAAGTCGAGGACGTCTCCGACGGTGGCGATGCGGCGCAGGCCGGGGGCGTCGAAGTTGAGCTCCTCCCCCGTCTCGTCCTCGACCCGCAGGGCCAACTCGGAGAAGTCGAGCGACCGGAAACCGATCTCCCGCAACTGCGCCGCGTCGTCCGCGGGCAGCTCCTTGTCCTGGTTCTTCAGCACCTGAGCCATGAGGTCGCGGATCTGCGCGCGACTCAATTCGTTCATGCGGCGCAGTCTACAACCCATCGAATGCATATCCGCTTTCCCGGTGTGCCCGGGTAAGGTGCTCCGACCGGATGTGAACAGCTAAGAAAGCGAGACGCACGTGCTGCGCGAAGCGACGGCGGACGACGTTCACCTGATGTTGTCCTGGCGTAACCAGGAAACCAACCGACAGGTCAGCAAGACCAGCCACGAGATCACCGCCGACGAGCACGCCCGGTGGTGGTCGGCGGTCCGCGACGACAGGTCCCGGCGGGTGCTGGTGTACGTCCGCGACGACCGGCCCTGTGGCGTGGTCACCTTCTTCGACCTGCGGTTCGACGGCCCTCGCACCGGGGCGTGGGGCTTCTATCTGGACGCCGACGGGCTGGCCGGGCGGGACGAGACGCTGCCCGCCTGGCTGGGGGTCATGCGGGAGGCCGTCGAGTACGCGTTCGACGGGCTGCACCTGGACCGACTCGACGGCGAGGTGCTCGGTCACAATTCCGTCGTACGACAGATGAACCGGCGTTTCCGATTCGTCGAGGGCACCCCGAGACAGGAGCTGTCCGACGGTCGGGAAATCACCGTCATCCCGATTTCCCTGGCTCGGGCCGACCGCCGCCAGCGCTGATTGTCGAACCCATTCGGGTAATGGACCCGAATCATTAACCGATGGTGTTGCCGGTGGACATCCGCCGTTCACGAATAGCGGTTTCCGGCCGGGGTCAGCCCCGCCGCCAGGCCGCCCAGTGCTGCACCGGGTTGCCGCCGAGCCGGACGAAGCCGTACGCGGTGCCGTCCCAGTCGTCCGGCTGACCGGGCGCCCAGCGGGCGAACACCACCTGCGCCGCCGCCGGCGGCTGCTCGCCGAACCACCGGACGTCGGTCCAGGTCACCTGGTGGCTCAGGTTGAACCGCAGGACGTAGTCCACGCCGGTCGAGGCCCAGACCCGCTCGCCGGGGCGTACGCCGACGTCGGCCACCCAGGGCGTCGGCGCGGTCCTCGCGACGGCCGGCCGGACGATGCGGTGCTCGATGACCTGCATGGTGACCAGGTTGGCCGCGACGAGCACGCCGAACATCGGCAACCGCAGTCGGGGCACCAGCGCGGCGGCCACCAGCAGCAGGCAGCCGCCGATCCCGACAAGTGACCCGAGCACCGGGCGCATCTCCCGCCAACCCCCGGTCATCGCCACCAGGTCCGGCGCGCTGAAACCGCCGTAGCGCAACCGGTGGCCCTGGCTGGCCACGTACGCGAGGCGGGCGGCGATCAGCGCTCCGCCGCCGACCAGCAGGGCCACCGCGACGGCCGCCCGGCGCAGCACCACGCGGTGGCCGGCGGTGAGCAGCACCCCGAGCCCGACCAGCAGCCAGAACGGCGCCAGCATCTGCACGTAGCGGCCGTAGATCGCGTCCAGCGGCTTGCCGGTGATGCCGGCCAGGATCACCGACGCCCCGCCGGCCACCCCGACGGTCACCACAAGGGCCACGCCCATCGTCCAGCGGGCGGCGTCGCCGTGCCGGGGACGCCACAGTTCGCGCACGGCGGCGGCCCAGGCCACTCCCGCCATCCCGAAGGTGATCACCACGAGGTACCAGAGCTGGGTGGCCACGCCCGCGCCCACGCGGACCACACCCTGCACGGAGGCGACCGCCTCGACCGTGCCGCCGCCGGGGGTGCTGCCCAGCAGGTAGACCTTGTCGCCGAGGTGGTGGATGACGGCGGCGTTGAGCAGCGCCATGGCGAGCACCGGCAGCAGCGCCGCGAGCACCGCGGGCGGGCCGATCCGGCGACGGACCAGCAGCAGCAGGACCAACCCGGCGTGCACCGCCACGATCACCAGGCCACGCGAGTGCAGCAGGTGGAACCCGCCGACCAGGAGGCCGACGGTGGCGGCGGCGAGCGGGCCGGGCCGGGAGATCCAGCGGTGCACGGCGAGCAGCCAGGCGACGACCAGCGGGGCCATCACCGTGTCGATCATGGCGATGCCCGCGTAGAAGGCGGTGGCCGGCAGGGTCGCCGCCGCGACCGCGCCGAGCAGCGCGTACGACCGGCGCAGCCCGAGCAGGCGGCGACCGAGCAGGTACGCCAACGGCAACAGCGTCGAGTTCGCCATCGCGTTGATCAGCTGGACGATCCGGTAACTGTCGCCGAAGTCCCGGTCCCCGAGGAACGCCGGCGAGATCAGCATCGGGTAGCCGACCCGGCGCAGCAGGTCGTTCTCACTGCTGAACCCGCCCGGCCCGCCGGCCAGCGCCCGGGCGGTGTTCAGGTAGCTGTCCTCGTCGGTGTGCGCGATCGGCAGCACGACGTGCCGGGACAGCCACATCCGCCAGGCGACGCTGAGCACCCAACCGATGACGAGCAGCACCGGCACCAGCCAGCGCCGCGCCGGTGCGGCGTCGGTCGTCGCCGCCACCACCTCCGGCCGTTCGATCACGTCGCTACCGGATGCCATCAACGCCTCCAGAACTGCCGGCCGGACCGGTCCCCGCGTGGACCGGCCGGGGCCGTCGGCCCGCGCTGGTGACACGTGGGGTGACCCGCTCGCACCGAGCCGATGCGGATGTCGGGTGAACGCGGAACCGGCCGCGCGCAGGGCTGGCGGGTCACTCGCGCGGTCACTGTAACGGCCCAATGTGGCCAGGTCAGGCCGGTTACGGGCCGCAGGGAAGTGTTCGCCTACGCGGTGCTCGGCATTCACAGGAGCACCGGGCGCGGTTAACCCGCGAGCGTCGGGGAGTTAACCCGCCCTGGCTAGCGTCTCACCCCGGTCGGCCGGCCGAGGGCCGCCCGTTCATCCACGATCACGGGAGCACCAAATTGAGTGAGTTGAATGGATCGTCCATTCTGATCACCGGGGGAACGGGTTCCTTCGGCAGGACGTTCCTCCGGCACATCCTCACCGCGGCCGACCCCGCCCGCGTGGTCGTGTTCTCCCGCGACGAGCTCAAGCAGTACGAGCTGCGCCAGCAACTCGGCGACGACCCCCGGCTGCGCTGGTTCATCGGCGACATCCGGGACCGCCACCGCCTCACCCGGGCCATGCACGGGGTGGACCACGTGGTGCACGCCGCCGCGCTCAAGCAGGTGGACACCGCGGAGTACAACCCCTCCGAGTACATCGCCACGAACATCACCGGCTCCCAGCACGTCGTCGACGCCGCGATCGAGGCCGGCGTCAAGAAGGTCATCGCGCTCTCCACCGACAAGGCGTCCAGCCCGATCAACCTGTACGGCGCGACGAAGCTGGTCGGCGACAAGCTGTTCGTCTCGGCCAACCACTACGCCGCCCAGCACCCGACCCGGTTCTCCGTGGTGCGCTACGGCAATGTGGTGGGCAGCCGCGGCTCGGTCGTCCCGCTGTTCCGCCGGCTGGCCGCCGAGGGCAAGAGCCTGCCGATCACCGACAAGCGGATGACCCGCTTCTGGATCACGCTCGACCAGGCCGTGCAGTTCGTCATGGACTCGTTCGACCAGATGCAGGGCGGCGAGTTGTTCGTGCCCCGCATCCCGAGCATGCGCATCCTCGACCTGGTCGAGGCCGTGGCCCCGGACGCCACCACCCACGAGATCGGCATCCGCCCGGGCGAGAAGCTGCACGAGGAGATGATCGCGCCCGACGACAGCCGCCGGACGCTGCGCGCCGACGGCCGGTTCATCGTCCAACCGACAATCGCCACCTGGGGCTACCAGCCGCCGGTCGACTGCGACCCGGTGCCGGACGGCTTCGCCTACCAGTCGGACACCAACGACGAGTGGCTCACCGTCGAGCAGCTGCGCGACATGCTCGGCCTCACCGCATGACGGGGATGCTCCCGTACGGCCGGCATTCGATCACCGAGGACGACATCGCCGCAGTCGCCGACGTGCTGCGCGGCGACTGGCTCACCACCGGCCCGCAGGTCGACGCCTTCGAGGCCGACCTCGCGGCCTGGACCGGCGGGGTCGGCGTCGCCGCCGTCTCCAACGGCACCGCCGCGCTGCACGTGGCGTACGCGGCGGCCGGCGTGGGACCGGGCGACGAGGTGGTCGTCCCCCCGATGACCTTCGTGGCGACCGCCAGCAGCGCGGTCGCCCTCGGCGCGAAGATCGTGTTCGCCGACGTCGACGACGAGACGTTCTGCCTCGATCCGGCCGCGGCCGCCGCCGCCGTCACCGCGCGGACGAAGGTCGTCGCCGCGGTCGACTACGCCGGCCACCCCGCCGACTACGACGCTCTCCGCAAGTCCGTCGACGGCAGCGACGCGCTGCTGCTCGCCGACGCGGCACACTCGATCGGTGGGACGTACCACGGTCGGCCGGTCGGCTCGCTCGCCGACCTGACCACGTTCTCGTTCTTCCCCACCAAGAACCTGACCACCGCCGAGGGCGGCGCCGTCGCGGCACTCGATCCGCGGGTCCTCACGCGGGCCCGCCGCTTCCGTGGTGTCGGGATGGTCCGCGAACGCGACGAGTTCCGCTTCGCCGACGAGGGCGGCTGGCACCAGGAGGTGCACGAGTTCGGGCTGAACTACCGCCTGCCCGATGTGCTCTGCGCCCTGGGCCGCAGTCAACTGCGCCGGCTCGCCGACTTCACGGCGCGACGGGCCGCCCTGGCCGCCCGCTACGACGAGGCACTGGCCGACCTCGACGGCGTACTCCGGCCGAACCGCAGGTCGTGGGCCGACCCGGCCTGGCACCTCTACCCGATCCGGGTGCTCGACGGGCGCCGCCGCGAGGTGTACGACCGGATGCGCGCCGCCGGCATCGGCGTCCAGGTCAACTACATCCCGGTGCACTGGCACCCGGCCTTCGCCGACCTCGGCTACCGGCGCGGGTCCTGCCCGGTGGCCGAGTCGTTCTACTCCCAGCAGCTGTCCCTGCCGCTCTACCCGGGACTCAGCGACACCGACCAGGATCGCGTCATCGACGCGCTGACCACGGCCCTGCGGTTCGGCTCGGTGCGTTCCGCCGCCTGATGGGAACCTGATGCACCACGCCAACCACTTCTACGGCCACGCGCACGTCCTGGCCCGCTACGCCGGTCTCGGCGACCGGCACCCACCGCGGATCAACGGGTACGTGCAGCACGGCTGGAACATCGGCGACGGCCTCGCCCCCGGTCACCCGTACGCCGAGCGCTCCCCCAGCCTGCTCTGGTCCGAGCAGACCCGCCGGCGGGCCTGGTCGGTGGGGCGGCGCAACGTGGTGGTCATCGGCGCGCCGTTCGCCTACCTGCTGGCCCTGCGCCCCGAGCAACCGGCGGCCGAGGAGCGGGAGGGCACCATCTGGTACCCGTTCCACGGCTGGGAGGGCCAGCACGTCAAGGGTGACCACCGGAAGTTGATCGCGCTCATCCAGGACACCGAGCCCGGCCCGGTCACCGTCTGCCTCTACTGGCACGAGCACCGGATGCGCAGCGTCCGCCGACTCTACGAGCGCGCCGGCTTCCGGGTGATCTGCCACGGCTACCGGGGACACTGGTGGAAGGACACCGACCCGGAGTTCCTCGACAAACAGTTGACCGAGCTGCGTCGACACCGGCGGGTAGCATCCAACCGGCTGACCAGCGCGATCTTCTACGGCATCGCGGCCGGCTGCGAACCGGCGGTCTACGGCGACCCGATGATCCTGTCCAACGAGGACCCGACTTTCGGCGGGACGGCCCGCATCCGACGGCAGTGGCCGCAGCTGCACGGCACCGAGGTCGACCTGCCCACCGCGGTCGAGATCGCCCGCGCCGAACTGGGCACCGACCACCGCTGCGCGCCGGCAGAGCTGCGCGAGCTGCTCGGTTGGGCGAACCTCCAGGAGGAAGAGGACCACAGTGACGACTGAGAGGCTGTCGGGGAACCCCGGGGCGAGCGAGGCGGAGTCCAGGCGGCGATCCGGCAAGGCGGAGGGTGGTCCGGATACCGGTGTTGTATCCGGACCACCCTCCAACGCCGCCGGTCGTCGGCTGGGCCCGTCGCAGCCGCTGCGAGGTTCCCCGACAGCCTCTGCGACGGCACCCGCCGGCCGGATCACCCTGCCCGGCGGCGAGATGCTGGCCTGGTCCGACCTGCCGCAGCAGCGCCTGGCCGACGGTGGACCCCTCGCCGCGCTGGCCGCCCGGCTCGTGCCACCCGCCGCCCGGGTGCTGGTGGCCGGCCCGCACGACCCGGCCCTGCTCGACCAGCTCGGCCACGCCGAGGTGACAGTCCTGCTGCGCAGCCACCCGGACGCGGTCGCGCTCGCCCAGCGAGCCGCCCACCTGGTGGTGGGCGGCCCGGCCGGGCTGCCCGACGACGAGACGTACGACGTGGTGATCGCCGCCGCCGGGCTGGACCCGGTCGAGTCGGTGGAGGGCACCCGCCTCGGTTGGGACGGCGTGCTGACGCGACTGGTCGCCGCCCTGCGTCCGGGCGGCGCGCTGCTGCTGCGCGTGGACAACCCGCTCGGCCTGCACCGACTGGTCGCCGCCACCCCCTGGTACGCCGGCCGGGAGGATTCCGCGTGGACCATCGGCGGGGTCCTCGACCGGACCCACCCGGCCAACCGGGAGCAGCTGCGCGAGCGGCTCACCGCGGCGGGGCTGCGGGCGGGCACGTGCTGGGCCGCGTACCCCGACGCCGGCACCCCGACGGCGCTGCTCGACGCCGACCAGCTCGACTCCGACGCGGGCTCCGGCCTCTTCGACGCGGCGCTGCACGGCGCGTGCGCCGGCGGTTTCACCGGCGACACCGTGCTCCAGGACCCGGCCCGGCTGGCGGTGGACGCGCTGCACGCCGGCCGCGCCGCCGACCTCGCGCCGGGTTGGCTGGTGCTCGCACACCGGCCCGCCGACCCGGCGGATCCGGGCACACCGCCCGTCGACGGGGATCTGCCGGTGGCGCTGGTGCAGACCGGGCGGCCCGGGATCGGCGTGCTGGAGGTGCGACACGGTCCGTCGGGATGGCGGTGGGGACGCCTCGCGACCACCGGCACGGATCTGCCGGCCGCCGCGCCGTTCGCCAGCCGCGAGGCCGCGTACCGGGACGCGGACGCTTTGTCCGGGCCGGTGCCGGCCGGCCGGCTGCTGCGTACCCTGCTGCTCGACGCGGCCCTGCGCCGCGACCTGGCCGCCCTGCGCACGCTGCTGCACGGGTACGCGGGCTGGCTCGACGACCAGGCCGACACCGACGGCCGGATCGCCGGTGCGGCGGCGCTGGCCGGCACCGACAACGTGGTCGTCGACGGCGAGCGGTACGCGGTACTCGACCCGAGCTGGCGGGCCACCGATCCGCTGCCCGCCGACGTGGTGCTGGCTCGTGGGCTGTGGCGCTTCGCGGCGGGCCTGCTCACCGGCGGGTACGCCCACCCGTGGTCGTCCACCCTGGATGTCGCCGGCCTGACCGTGGTGCTCGGTGGCCTCGCCGGACACGACCTGGACCGCGCGACCGTCAGCGAGGCGGTGGAGGCCGAGGCCGCCATCGCCGCGGCGCTGCACGGATTGGACACCGACGGCAAGGTCCGCCTCGCCACCGAGCTGCACGCCGTCACGCCGACCGACCCGCCGGTCGGTGCGGCGCGCAGCTACCAACAGCTCCACGAGGCGTGGCTGCGCCAGCGCGAGGAACTCGCCCGGCTCGCGGCACTGACCGCGTGGACCGAGGAGCTGCTCACCTCCCGGGAACGCGCGCTGCGGCGGGCCGAGACGACGATCGGCCTGCTCAGCGGCTCGCTCAGCTACCGGGTGGGCCGGCTCGCCATCACCCCGGCCCGGCTGGCCAAGCGGGGCGCCCGCGCCGCCAAACGCCGGGCCACCGCGGTGCTCGCCCCCAAGCAGGAGGAGCAGCAGTGACCGCCGTACCGGTGCCCGGGGTCGCCACGGACGACGCCGGACCACGGATCGTCGGCATCGTGCAGGCGCGCATGGGTTCGTCCCGGCTGCCCGGCAAGGTGCTCCGCCCGCTCGCCGGGCGTTCCGTGCTGGGCCGGGTGGTACGCGCCGCCCTCGACAGCGACGTCCTGGCCGACCTGGTGGTCGCCACCAGCACGGACGCGGTCGACGACGCGGTGGTGGCCGAGTGCGCGCGGCTGGGCGTGGCGTGCCACCGCGGGCCGGTCGACGACGTGCTGGGCCGGTTCGTGGGTGCGCTCGCGGCACACCCGGGCGACGCGGTCATGCGGTTCACCGCCGACTGCCCGCTGCTCGACCCGGAGATCATCACCCTGGTCGCGTCGGTGTACCGGGCGGTCCCCGGGCTCGACTACGCGAGCACGTCGATCGCCCGCACCCTGCCCCGCGGGCTCGACGTCGAGATCATCCGAGCGGAGACGCTGCGTACCCTGGGCCGGCTCGCCACCGACCACCACCGGGTGCACGTCACCTCGTACGCGTACACCCATCCGGAGCTGTTCCGGGTGCTCGGCGTGACGCTCACCCCGGACCGCTCCGCGCTGCGGCTGACCCTGGACACCGAGCGGGACTGGGCGCTGGTCAGCGCGGTCGTCGACCACTTCGGTGACGTCAGCGTGCCGCTGGCCACCCTCGCCGACTGGCTGCACGGGCAACCCCACCTGCGCGCGCTCAACGCCGACGTCCGACAGAAGCAACTGGAGGAGTGCTGAACACGCCGCGGGTCGGGTTGCGCTGCGACGCCAGCCCACGGCGGGGCGTCGGCCACCTCGTCCGCTGCCTGGCCCTCGCCGAGGAGTTCCTCGCCCGGGGCGTCCACGTCGCCGTGTTCGGCACCGTCGAACGGCTCCCCTGGGCCACCGCGGAACTGGCCGCCCGGGGCATCCCGCTGCACCCGGGTCCGGACTCGCCCGCCGAGTTGGTCGAGGCGGCCCGCCGACACCACCTGGACGTGCTGGTCCTCGACTCCTACGAGCTGGACCCGGCCGGGGCGGGCGCGCTGCGTGCCGCCGGCGTGTTCACCCTCGCCGTGATCGACGGGGACAGCCGGGGCCAGGTCGCCGACCTCTACCTCGACCAGAACTTCGGCGCGGAGCTGCCGGGGCTGCCGCGCGCAGCGGAGCTGCCGGAGCTGCCGCGCGCAGCGGAGCTGCCGGAGCTGCCGCGCGCAGCGGAGCTGCCGGAGCTGCCGGGCCGGCTGCTCGCCGGCAGCGGATACGCCCTGCTGCGCGACTCCGTGATCACCGCCCGGCCGTCGGCGCCTCCGCCGGTCACGACGGTCAGCCGACCCCGGGTGCTGGCCTTCTTCGGCGGCACCGACGCGGTCGGCGCGGCACCGGTACTGACCCGGGTGCTCGTCGCCACCGGCCATCCGATGGACCTCACGGTCATCGTCGGTCGACCCGAGATCGAGGCCGAGGTCGAGGACGTCGCCCCCGGCCGGGGACAGGTCATCCGGCCGGTGCCACCCACCGGCGCGTTGCCGGCACTGATCACCGAAGCCGACCTGGTGGTCAGCGCCGCCGGCACGTCCACCTGGGAACTCTGCTGCCTGGGCGCGCCCGCCGCGCTCGTGTGCGTGGTCGACAACCAACGTGAGTCGTACACCCGGGTGGTGCGGCACGGCCTGGCCGCCGGCCTCGGCGAACTGCCGGAGCTGACCGCCGCCGGCGTCGCCGGACGGGCCGCCCGCGCGGCGGCGGCGCGGACCCTGCACGGGCTGCTCAGCTCACCGCAGCGCCGCGCGACGCTCGCCGCGCAGGCCTGGTCGACCGTCGACGGGCAGGGCCGGGCACGGGTCGTGGACGCGGTGCTCGACGCCGTACGCGCCGCCGCCGTTCCCGGCTGACCCCAGCGGACCAGCACGCCCAGCACCTAGCACGGGTGTACGAAAGTGCTGCTAGGGTGGCTGGATGACGCAGGCCGCCTACCAGCCGTCGATGCTCGACCTGACCGACGCCGGGCCGACCCTGGGGTCCCTGCCCGGCCTGATCCGCCGGCACCAGCTCAGCCGCAGCGCCTGGGTCGACCACCTTCCCGGGTGGGTGCACGGCTCCGACGCCGTCCTCGACACCCTCCTCACCGAGGTGCCCTGGCGGGCCGAGCGGCGCACCATGTACGACAGCGAGGTCGACGTTCCCCGCCTGCTCTGCTGGTACGACGGCGACCGGCAACTGCCCCACCCGGTGCTCACCGAGGCACGGGCCGCGCTGACCCGGCACTACGCCCCCGAGCTGGGCGAGCCCTTCGTCACCGCGGGCATGTGCCTCTACCGGTCCGGCCGGGACAGCGTCGCCTGGCACGGCGACACCATCGGCCGTTCCGCACACACCGACACCATCGTCGCGATCGTCTCCCTCGGCGCGCCCCGACCCCTGCTCCTGCGTCCTCGCGGCGGCGGCGACAGACTCCGCTTCCCGGTGGGCCACGGCGACCTGATCGTGATGGGTGGCTCCTGCCAACGCACCTGGGAGCACTCCATCCCGAAGACCACCCGCCCGGTCGGCCCTCGGGTGAGCGTCCAGTTCCGCCCGGTCGGCGTGGCCTGATTCCCGCCCGGGTCCGCCCCGGCCTGCACTACAGCAGGCCGGCGAGTTTGTAGAGGACCAGCGATCCGGCGACGGCGACGTTCAGGCTCTGGCCGTGCCCGACCATGGGAATCTCCACGGCCGCGTCCAGGTGGTCGAGGGCCTCGGGCGGGATGCCCGTCGACTCGTGCCCGAGCAGCACCACGGTGCGGCCCCGAGCAGCGGGCAGGTCACCGAGCCGAACGGCCTCGTCGGCCAACTCCACCCCGACGATCCGGGTGCCGGCGGCCCGTTCGGCGGCCAGCCACCGCAGCGGACTGCCGACCCGGTGGACGCAGCCCGGCCGGCGCAGGGTGTTGCCACGGGCCAGGGCCTCGTCCACCCACCGGAAGGGCGGCACGGCCAGGCAGGCACCGACCGCGTCGCAGGTACGCAACAGGGTGCCCAGGTTCGCGCCGTGCAGCGGCCAGAGCGGGGCGGCGATCAGATGGCCCCAGCAGCGATGCTGGCGGGGTCGGCGGGCGGCACACAGCTCGCGCCTGGGCCGGACCCGGATGGCGGCGCTCACGCCGCGACGGCGACTCCGCCGGACAAGAAAAAGATCATGTGAGAGGTGCTTGGCGGCGCACCCAGGCCATCACCGAGAACAGGAGCCCCCACCATACCCCGCGCGCGGGTCGTCTCCGCATGATCGTGCTCCATCCAGGATCGAGTGGTGTCGACGCGTCGGTGATGCCACTACTACCCGGATCGAGCACGATCTTCGACGGCGGCGGGCGGGCGGGCCGGGCGGGCCGGCGGGCCGGGCGCGCGGTGCCGCAACCCGGTCAGTCGCGTTCGATCACGTGGCCGACCACCGTTGGGCCGAGCATCACGGCGAAGCCGGAACCGTCGCGGCGGGGATCCGCCGCCGGCAGCTCCACCGGATCACCGGTGCCGGTCGCGCCGACCGGGCGCGGCCCCACCCAGGCGACGACCACGTCCGTCTCACCCTTGAGGAAGCGGTGCGCGCGCACGCCGCCGGTCGACCGGCCCTTCGCCGGGTACGCCTTGAACGGCGTCACCTTGACCGTCGCCCCGGTGGAGGTGACCACCATCGGCTCACCATGCCCCGGGTCGTCGGTGCGGACCGCGCCGAAGAACGCCACCCGCGCCCCGGCCGGCACGTTGATACCGGCCATCCCCCCGCCCTTGAGGCCCTGCGGACGGACCAGCGCAGCGGGGAAACGCAGCAGCGACGCCTCCGACGTGACGAAGGTGAGCGATTCGGTGCCATCGGCCAACCACGTCGCACCGACCACCTCGTCGCCGTCCCGCAGGCCGATCACCTCGAACTCGTCGGAACGCACCGGCCACTCCGGCGAGCAGATCTTCACCACGCCCTGCCGGGTGCCCAGCGCCAGCCCCGGTGAGCCCTCCGCCTGCCCACCCAGCGGGGCCAGGCCGACGACGGTCTCCCCCGCCGCCAACGGGACCAGCTCGGCCGCGGACATGCCACCGCGCAGCGACACCGTGCCGGCCTGCTCGGGCAGCACCGGCAGCGGCAGCACGTCGACCTTGAAGGCCCGACCCGCGCTGGTCAGCAACAGCACCCGACCACGGGCGGTGGAGTGCACGATCGCGCGTACCGTGTCGTGCTTGACCCGGCCGTTGCGCCGACGCCCCTCGGCGCTCTCCTCCGACTCGGCCGCGGTGCGGGCAACCAGCCCGGTCGCAGAGAGGATCACCTGGCACGGGTCGTCGGCGACCTCCAGCGGGCCGGCCGGCGCGGACGCCGCCAGGACCTCCTTCAGGTCGCCGTCGACGAGCGTCGTACGACGTTCGGTGCCGAACTGCTTGACCACCGAGGCCAACTCGTCGGAAACCAGCTTCCGCAGCACCCGCTCGTCATCGAGGATCTTGCTCAACTCGGCGATCTCGCCGCGCAACCGCTCCTGCTCGGTCTCCAGCTCGATCCGGTCGAACTTGGTCAGCCGACGCAACGGGGTGTCCAGGATGTAGGTGGCCTGGATGTCGGACAGACCGAACCGGCTCATCAGCCCGTCCTTCGCGGCCTGCGCGTCGTCGCTGCCCCGAATGAGCCGGACCACCTCGTCGATGTCCAGCAGGGCGATCAGCAGACCGTCGACCAGGTGCAGCCGCTCCTGACGCTTGCGCCGCCGGTACGAGGTGCGTCGGGTGACCACCTCGTACCGGTGCGCCAGGAAGACTTCCAGCAGCGCCTTGAGCCCCAGCGTGCGCGGCTGCCCGTCGACCAGGACCAGGTTGTTGACGCCGAACGACTGCTCCAGCGGGGTCAGCCGGTAGAGGTCGGCGAGCAGCGCCTGCGGGTTGACCCCGACCTTGCACTCGACGACGAGTCGGGTGCCGCTCTCCCGGTCGGTGAGGTCCTTGACGTCGGCGATGCCGGTCAGCCGCTTGGTCTTGGTGACCTCGTTGGTGATCGCCGCGATGACCTTCTCCGCGCCGACGCCGTAGGGCAGCTCGACAACGGTGATCGCCTGGCGGCCACGGCTGCCCTCGATCGGGCCGATCTCCACCTTGCCGCGCATCCGCACCACACCGCGCCCGGTCTCGTACGCCCGGCGCACCTCGTCCAGGCCGAGCAGCACCCCGCCGCTGGGAAGGTCGGGGCCGGGGACGAACTCCATGAGCTTGTCCAGGGTGGCGTCCGGGTGGTTGATCAGCCAGCGGGCCGCGGAAACGACCTCGGCGAGGTTGTGCGGGATCATGTTGGTGGCCATCCCGACCGCGATCCCGGACGCGCCGTTGACCAGCAGGTTGGGGAAGGCGGCCGGCAGCACGGTCGGCTGGGTCAGCGACCCGTCGTAGTTGGGCTCGACGTCGACGGTGTCCTCGCCCAGCTCACCGACGAGCAGCATGGCCTCGCGGGACATGCGTGCTTCGGTGTAACGCGAGGCGGCCGGGCCATCGTCTGGGGACCCGAAGTTTCCATGCCCGTCGATGAGTGGCACGTTGAGCGAGAAGTCCTGCGCGAGTCGGACCATGGCGTCATAAATGGCCGTATCACCATGTGGATGGTACTTCCCCATCGTATCCCCGACAATTCGGGCAGACTTCACGTGCCCGCGGTCCGGGCGGTAGCCCTGCTCGTACATCGACCAGAGGATGCGCCGGTGCACGGGCTTGAGGCCGTCGCGCGCATCGGGCAGGGCACGGGAGTGGATGACCGAGAACGCGTACTCCAGATAGGAGTCGGATACCTCGGTGACCAACGGGTTGTCGAAGACCCGCGCGCCGGCCTGGTCGAACGAGGAGAGGTCGACCTTGTTTTCCTTACGGCGTGCCATGACTCAGCTCTCCACTGGAACTGGAACGGAACGGGCGCTCATGCGTCGATCGCATCGCGGTCGACGCGGTCGGCGGAGTCGATGAGCCAGTTGCGGCGCGGCTCGACCTTCTCGCCCATCAGCAGTTCGAGGATGCGTTCGGCGGCGTCGACGTCGTCGAGGGTGATCCGTCGGACGGCACGAGTGGCCGGGTTCATCGTGGTGTCCCACAACTCGTCGGCGTCCATCTCACCGAGACCCTTGAAGCGCGGGATGGGCGTGACGATCTGCTTGCCGGCCTTCTCCAGCTTGCGGACCGTCGTCTCCATCTCGGCCTGGGTGTAGGTGTAGACCGTCTGCGGGCTGCGCCCCCTGGTGGTGATCTTGTGCAGGGGCGGCATCGCGGCGTAGAGCCGACCGGCCTCGATCAGTGGCCGCATGTACCGGGCGAAGAGAGTGATCAGCAGCGTCCGGATGTGCGCGCCGTCCACGTCGGCGTCCGCCATGATCAGCACGCGGCCGTAGCGCAGCGCGGAGAGGTCGAAGGTGCGCCCCGAGCCGGCGCCGAGGACCTGCACGATGGACGCACACTCGGCATTGTCCAGAACCTGCTGGAGGTTGGCCTTCTGCACGTTGAGGATCTTGCCTCGGATCGGCAGCAGCGCCTGGTATTCCGAGGAGCGAGCCATGCGACTCGTTCCCAAGGCGCTGTCGCCCTCGACGATGAACAGCTCGCTCCGTTCCACCCCGGTGGCCCGGCAGTCGACGAGCTTCGGCGGCATCGACGCGCCCTCCAGGGCGGTCTTGCGCCGGGCGGCGTCCTTCTGCTGCTTCTGGGTGAGCCGCACCCGGGCGGCGTCGACGATCTTCTGCAGGACGGTGCGGGCCTCGGCCTTGGTGCGCCGGTCCTCCAGCCAGGCCTTCACGTGCGCGTCGACCAGGCTCTGGAGCACCTTGGTGATCCCCGGGGTGGAGAGCTCGTCCTTGGTCTGCGAGGTGAACTGCGGCTCGGGGATGCGCACGTGCACCACCGCGGTCATCCCCTCCAGGACGTCGTCCAGCAGGGGCGGCTCCTCCTTGGCCTTGAGCAGCCCGCGGGTGTTGCGGACGGCGTCGGCGAGAGCGCGGACGAGTGCCCGCTCGAAGCCCTTGCGGTGGGTGCCGCCGTGCGCGTTGCGGATGGTGTTGGTGAAGCACTCGACGGTGCGGTCGTAGCCGGTGCCCCACCGGAACGCCACCTCGACCTCGGCGCGCCTCTGCACGTTGGACTGCATGACACCGTTGGCGTCGGCGGCGTTCTCCCGGTAGGTGCCCTCGCCGTTGACCAGCAGGGTGCCGGAGACGGGCCGGTCGCCGGCCGGGGCGAGGAACTCCACCATGTCGCTGAGCCCGTTGGGGTAGTGGAACCGCTCCTCGGCGGGCGCCTCGCCGGTCAGGTCACGCAGGAGGTAGGTCACGCCGGGGACCAGGAACGCGGTGTTGCGCAGCTTGGTGCGGACCGCGTCCACGTCGAGTGCGGCGCCGGTCTCGAAGTAGCGGGCGTCGTGCCACCAGCGGATCGAGGTGCCGGTGCGTTGGCCGCGCTTCATCGCGCCGATGACCTGGAGGCCGGGGCCGGCGGTGAACGGCGCGTCCGGCCCGGCGCCGTCGAAGATGCCCGGCACGCCGTGCCGGAACGACATCGTGTGGATCTTGCCGGCTCGGCGGACGGTCACGTCGAACCGCCGGGACAGCGCGTTGACCGCCGAGGCGCCGACGCCGTGCAGGCCACCGGAGGTCTTGTAGCCGGAGCCGCCGAACTTGCCGCCGGCGTGCAGCCGGGTCAGCACCAGCTCGACGCCGGAGATGCCGGATTTGGCGTGCACGTCGGTGGGGATGCCCCGCCCGTCGTCGTCGACCTGCACCGAGCCGTCGGCGTGCAGGATCACCTCGACGGCGCTGGCGTGACCGGCGACACCCTCGTCGGTCGAGTTGTCGAGGATCTCGTTGACGAGGTGACCCACGCCACGGCTGTCGGTGGAGCCGATGTACATGCCGGGACGCTTGCGGACGGCGTCCAGCCCCTCAAGGTGGGTGAGGTCATCGGCCCCGTACAGGGTGTCAGGCTCTGCGGTCAACTGGTCGTACTCCCCGGTCTCGGCTTGTGTGCTGCCGGTCACCGGCGACATCAGCCGGCGTGGCGCGCCGCAGCGAGCCTAGCCCGAGGCTAGGACAAGTCCCGGAGGACCTACGCGACCCGCCGCGCGGCAGCCGCCGGACGTGAGCCACGGAACAGTCAACCTGTGCGCACGGGACCACGCACAGACACGGTCCTTCCGTCGACGCGGGCGAACGGGTCGGCCGCGGCGAGGTAGACCGCGCGCGGCGCTGCCAGGTGGAGACCTGGTGACGCGCCGCGGCGGAGCCACGTGTCTTTCATCGAACGATTCTGTTACGGGCCATTGACGCCCGTTGCACAGGGGTGATCTGATCGCGCTCTCAGAGAATCTTTCATCTTTCGATGGATGGGGGCCCCATGCCCAGGTTCCGCCGTACCGCGCTCGCCGCGGGACTAACGATCGCCATGGCCGCGCTGTCGACAGCCGTCGCGCTGCCCGGACCCGCGTCTGCCGCGCTGCCCACCGCCGCGGTGGCACTCGGGGACAGCTTCATCAGCGGTGAGGGCGCCGGGGCGTACACCCCGGTGGTCGACGTCAACGGCGTCGCCCAGGGCTTCCCCGGCTGGACGGCCGCGAACAACAACGCGTACTTCTGCCACCGTTCCGCGAACGCCTCGCTCAACCAGGCCAACCTGCCGGGCATCCAGAACCGGTTCAACCTGGCCTGCTCCGGTGGTCAGCCGCACGACATCGCCAACGCCTCGCAGGCGCGCACCAACGGCCGTACCGTGGCCGCGCAGCTCGACCAGCTCCGCGCCGTCGCGCAGACCCAGGACATCGACCTGGTGCTGATCGGTCTGGGTTCCAACAACAGCTCGTTCACCTTCGGCAGCGTCGCGGAGAAGTGCGCCAACCGGTTCATCGCCGACGCGTGGACCGGCTGGTGGGAGTTCTGGGCGTACCTGAACGGTCCGGTCGAGCAGAAGCCGTGCAGCGACGCCGACCTGGCCACCGCCGCGCAGATCAGCGCCGCGACCGCGGAGACCACCGCCGCCGTCCGCCAGGTGCTGACCACGCTGGACCAGATCGACGCGGACGGGCAGCACCGGGTGGTGTTCCAGGACTACACGAATCCGCTGCCGCTGGACCTGAACCCGGCGTACCACGAGGAGGACGGCCGGGACGACACCCGGGACAAGTTCCGTGACCTCGGTGCCGAGCGGTACGCGGGCGGCTGCCCGATCCACCGTGCCAGCCTGGCGCCGGGCCACCGGTTCTCGCAGGGCCTGGGCGCGATCGTGAAGTCCACCCGGGACACCCTGGCCGCCGAGTTCCCCGCCGACGACCTGGTGTACCTCAACGTGCAGCAGGCGTTCAACGGCGCCCGGCTCTGCGAGCAGACGAGCAGCCCGACGGGCGCGCTGGCCACGCCGATCCGGCTGCAGGACGGCGCGAGCGGCACCTTCGTCACCAGCCTCGCCGGCAAGGACAAGATCGCCATTCAGCGGATCGCCAACACCTGCGTCAGCTACTTCCAGACCTGCCAGGAGTCGTGGCACCCGAACGCCACCGGGCACCAGGTGCTCGGCCAGTGCCTGAGCGGCGCGGCCTCCACCAGCGCCCGGGCGGTGGCCTGCGTCCGCGCCGGCAACGGGACGATCTCCGTCTCCTGATCGCCGCGTCATCTCGGAGGCCCCGCCGGTCGGCGGGGCCTCCGTCGTGTCCGACCACCTACGGCTACCCGCCAGTAACGTCAGGCCGTAAGCTGGGCCGATGAACGGGGAGCCGGAGTACGCACAGGAGTTCGTCGACGTCGACGGTGGTCGGTTGGGTGTGCAGATCCATCCGGAGCCGACCGGTGTGACGGATGCGCCGGTGGCCGTGATCTGGCCCGCGATGGGGGTCCGTGCCCGTTACTACCGGCCCTTCGCCGCCGAGCTGCGCACCGCCGGACTGGCCGTGGTCGTCGCCGACCTGCGCGGAAACGGGGCAAGCACCCCGACGCCGAGCCGGGCCGACCGCTACGGCTACGCCGACCTGGCCGACGACGTCGGCGCCGTGCTGTCCGCGCTCAAGCCACGGCTGGACGGGCGCACCCGGCTGCTGGTCGGGCACTCGCTCGGCGGGCAGGCCGCGCTGCTGCACCTCGCCCTGCACGGTGGCGACGACGTGGACGGGCTTGCGCTGATCGCGGTCGGCATCCCGTACTGGCGAAGCTACCCGGGGCTGCGCGGCCTCGGCGTGCTGCCGTACACCCAGGGGATCGCCGCCACCGCGGCCCTGCTCGGGGTCTGGCCGGGTTGGGGATTCGGCGGCCGGCAGGCGCGCGGCGTGATCCGCGACTGGGCCCACACCGCGCGGACCGGCCGTTTCCCCCGACTCAACGGTACGGACACCGAGGCGGCGGTACGCGCGGTGCGCACACCGGTGCTGGCGGTCAGTGTGGACGACGACCAGTACACCCCGCACGAGACGATGGACGCGCTCTGCGCGAAGCTCGCCGCCGCCCCACTCACCCGCGAGCGCTACACCTCGGCGCAGGCCGGCGCCACTCTGGACCACTTCACCTGGGTCCGTGCGAGCACTCCGCTGGCGCGGCGGATCGCCGGTTTCGCCGGCGACCTGCCGCCCCGCTGAGCCGCACCGGACCGCCCGGACGGCTCACTCGTCCTGGTCCAGTGGCACCAGCTCACCATCGCGCTCCACCTGGATCTCCGCGTGGTCCTTGCGGGGCGCGACCTCCGCGGTGTTCCGGTGTGGGTCGTTGTCCGGGTGCATGAGCACCGCGTCGGTCTTCGGGGTCTTCTCCCGACTTTCGTCCGGCTGCGACATCCCGTTCCCCTCTCCGTCAGCGTCGCTCGGGATCTACCCGCCACCGCGCGGACGACTCCTGCCGGCGGCCGTGGACCCCGTCGAAACCCGAACGTCCCGGTCGTACCGGTGCGGCGCGGATCAGCCCCCGGGCGGCGGGGTTAGCCGCCCGGGCGGCGGGTAAGCCGCAGCGCCCAACACGGCGGAAGGGGATCACATGTCCGAACGGCATACCGCACTGCGCTCGATGCACGATCTGGGTCTCGCGGCCTGGTTCGGCGGCTCCCTCATGGGTGCCTTCGGCGTCAACGGCGCAGCCGGGAAGATCAGCGACTCGACCCAGCGACTCTCGGTCGCGTCGGCCGGTTGGTCCAGATGGACCCCGGTCAACGCGGCCGCCATCGGCGCGCACCTGGCCGGTGCGGTCGGCGAACTGGTGACCGAGAGCCCACGCGTGGCGGCCCAGTCCGGGGTGGGCCGGACCAGCGCCATCAAGACGGCGTTGACGATCGGCGCGCTCGCCGTGACGGGCTACAGCCGGTTGGTCGGCATGCGCCTGGAGAAGGCCGGTGCGTCACCGGTCAGCGGGACCACCGAGCCGAACCACCAGACTCCGGCGAGCGTGGCCTCCTCCCAGCGGCAGATGAAGTTGCTCCAGTGGGCCATCCCGGCGCTGACCGGGGCCCTGGTGGTGGTCACCGCTTACATGGGTGAGCAGCAGAAACCCGGCCAGGTGTTCAAGGGGATCCTCGGTCGGGGCAGCAGCATGAAGGGCGCCTCGAAAGGCATGATCAAGATGGCCGGCATGAGCAACGGCAAGCGACCGATGGCGATGGCCGGACGCTGAACGCCGGGCCGGCCGGCGTCCCGCCGCCCTCCCGACGGCGGGGCGCAGGCCGGCCCAGCGCGCGCAGCGCTGCGGACGAAGGTCGGGTGACGACACCGCGCGGCCGGAGAACAGCACACCGTCCGCCGACCGCGGCGGACCGAGGAGCGGGGTGGCCATGACGGCGCACAAGGGACGCAGCGGCGACAACGACCGGCAGGAGCCGGAGGCGACTCAGCCGTGGGGTGGCAGCGACGGCCTCGACGCCGACGCGCCCTGGGGCACCGACGCGGACTCGCCGATGGACGAGGGCAGCGAGGAGACCGCGGTGCCCGAGGGACGACGCGGGGAACGGCGGGCGGGCGCCCCGGCGAGCCGGACCGATCCGGCGGGACGGCACGGCTTCGGTTCGGTGGAGCCGACCCGCACGACGATGGCCGGACCCGGTGCCCCACCGGACCCGGCGCCCAGTGGCCGGACCTTCCCGGACGACGCCGACATCGGCGAGTCGACGCAGGACGCGCTGCGCAGCCGGGGCCGACGCTCCTGACACCAGCGTGGACGGTCAGCCGGTCGACCCGGCCGGGACACTCCGATCGGCGATCATCGTCTCGGTGAGCAGTTGCGCCAGCCGGGTGGCATCGCGCTGGGCCTGTCCGGCGCAGCAGTTGTTGAACAGCACGTGCAGGTCGTCGGCCGGGCCGGCGAGGTCAGCCAGCAACCCGGCCCAGTGCCGAAGCTCGTCGTCGCCGTAGGCGTACCGGAACTTGTCCTGCTTGTCGCCGTCGCCCCAGGCCTGGCTGTGGCCGTGAAAGCGGACGATCGCCGGCTCGGCGGTCCTGGTCAGGATCGGCGGCACCGACGAGGGGTGCCCCTGCGGCATGTCGACGCAGACCAGGGACAGGTCGTGCGCGCGCAGCAGGTCCAGCGTCTCGACCGCGGCCGGACCGTCGAACCAGGAGGCGTGTCGCAGTTCCACGCCGACCCGCCACGGCCGGCAGCGCTGCGCCAGCTCGACGATCCGACGTTCGGCCGCGGCACCGCGGGCCAGCCATGGTGGGAACTGCAACAGCACCGCGCCCAGCTTGCCGGCCGCCGCGATCGGCGCGAGGGCCGCTCGGAACCGGGTCCACAGCTCGTCGTACGCGCGCTCGGGCAGGTCCCGACGGCGGATCCGGCTCGGGCCGCCGGCCGGACGTAGGTCCCGGGGAAGCGCGGCGACCGGCGTCGGATGGCCGGTGAAGAGGCTGAACGCCTTGACGTCGAAGGTGAAGTCGTCGGGTGTGGCGTCGACCCAGCCCGACGTGGTCTCCGGGACCGGGACCGCGTAGTACGACGTGTCCACCTCGACCAACGGGAACCGGCCGGCGTAGAAACCGAGTCGACGGGCCGGCGTGTTGGCCGAGCGTGGATACCACCCGGAGCGCAGCAGCGACTGGTCGGCCCAGGACGACGTGCCCACCTTGATCACACCCATGTCATTCAGTGGACCGCCACCGACGCGAATCGGCAACCGCTGGCGACTCGCATATCGCACCTGGTGTGCGATACCGGAAGTGTCGGTACCTCGCCCTAGGGTGACAGCTGGTGAACATCGACGAAGGGTGGCGGCATGACCAGCACGGAGCAGCTCACCGGTGAGCGGGCCGATCTTCTGCAGACGCTCCGCCGGCACCGGGGTTTCCTCCTGCACACGGTGGGCGGCCTCACCGACGAGCAGGCCGCCACCCGTCCCACGGCCAGCGAGCTGACCCTCGGCGGCCTGATCAAGCACGTCGCCGGCGTCGAGCACCGGTGGATGCTCTTCGCCGTGGGCGGAGCGGAGGCGATGCAGCGCGAGGAGATCGACTGGGTCGGTCAGTTCCGGATGACGCCGGGCGAGACCCTGGCCGGTCTGGTCGCGCGGTTCCAGGAGGTGGCCGACCGGACCGACGCGCTGGTCGCCACCCTCGACCTGGACTCGGCGCATCCGCTGCCGCAGGCGCCCTGGTTCGAGCCGGGGGCGACATGGACGGTCCGCCGGGTGCTGCTGCACCTGATCGCGGAGACGGCCCAGCACGCCGGGCACGCCGACATCCTGCGGGAGTCGATCGACGGCGCGAAGACGATGGGCTGAGCGCGGCGCCCACCGTCGCCGGTCTGAGCGCTGCTCGACCGCCTCACCGCAGGCGGTGCCGGCGTTCGGTGGTCCGGTCTCTCGCGTACGCGTCGGAGTGACCCCAACGGCCCGGGATATCCAGCAGTTCCAGCCGACCGAACCCCTCCGGCACCGCAGGGTTGACCAGCAGGTTGTCACCGGTGGGTCGCAGGCCCAGCATGGTGCCGAGCAGCATCAGCAGCGCTCCCGACGACCACGCCTGCGGGCGGCAGCTCATCGCCAGTTGAACGGGGTAGGTCGTCCGGCTGCGTTCATAGCCGGCGATCACCTCCGGCACCGCGCCGCCGAGCGTCTGCGCCATGTCGACAACGCCGGCCGCGATCCGGGCCGCCTGCCCGTCGAGGCGGTAGCGGCGTAACCCGGCGGCGATCAGCGCGTTGTCCGACGGCCACACCGCGCCCAGGTGAGCGCCCACCGGGTTGTACGTGCGCTGCCCCGTGGCCAACGTGCGCACCCCCCAACCGTTGAAGAGTCGCGGCCCGACCAGGTGCTCGGCGACCGCTTCCGCGCGGTCGTCCGCGACGATCCCGCTCCACAGCAGATGCCCGATGTTGGAGGCCAGCGCATCGACCGGTTCTCCGTACGGGTCGAGCGCCAACGCGTAGTACTCCCGGTGCGGCAGCCAGAAGTCCCGGTTGAAACGCTCCTTCAGCGCTGCCGCCTCCCGGTCCAACCGGTCGGCGTACGCGGGATCACCCCAGAACTCCCGGGCCAGCCGGGCGCCCCGGCGCTTCGCGTCGTACGCGTAGCCCTGCAACTCGCAGGTGGCACGGGGAAAGGCGGGCTGCCGACCGTGGGCGTCGACAATGGCGTCGGGGGAGTCCTTCCAGCACTGGTTGATCGTGCCGTCGCGCTCGTTGCGGCGCTGGTAGCGCAGGTAGCCGTCGCCGGTCAGGTCGCCGTACTCGTCGATCCAGTCCAGCGCCATCCGCGTCGGGTGGCGCAGCTCCCGGACCAGGTCCGCGTCACCGGACCAGCGCTCGTACTCGTCGAGCAGCACGACGAAGAGCGGGGTGGTGTCCGCCGCGCCGTAGTACAGGGCGCTCACCCGGTCGTTGAACGCCCCCGTCTCGCCGTACCGAAGGTGGGCCAGGATCTTGCCGGGCTCCTCGTCCAACGCGTCGTCGAGTTGGCCGCCCTGCATGAGCGCCAGCATCCGTAGCGTCGCGGGGGCCAGTTCGGGGGTGAACGCCATCGTCTGGAGGCAGGTGACGATGGCGTCCCGGCCACACAACCCCATCGACCACGGCAGACCACCGATCGGCACCCGCTCGGGGTACGACAGCGGCTTGTACCGCAGAGCGCCCAGGTCCGCGAGGCTGCTCAGGTAGAGCTCCTCCAGGCCGTTGCGTTCGGCCACCAGTTGCGGCGCCCGGTCCAGCCACTGCGCCAGATCCTCGCGCATCCCCGTCCGCACGGTCTGCTGGTGCGCCTGCAGGTCGGCGCGAAGATCCCGGCCCTCCTCGCCGCCCATGGTCACGCTGACGTGCAGGTCGGTCTCCCATTTTCCGTCGGGTGCGATCCGGATCCGGAACGTCATTCCCTGCTCGTCGACCTCAGCGGGAACAGTGCTGCGCACGGTGGTCTCGCGGACGAACCGGTCCCGTTGGTAGCGCAGCACCAGCTGCTGGTTCGCCGAGTCGGCGGTGACCTCGACGGGCCGCTGCCGGAGCTGCCCGACCTCGACGATGTCGGTGAAGTCGCTGCCCATCTCCATCCGGACGATGTACTCGGCGGGCTGCGACGAGTGGTTGAGCACCGTGATGTTCTCGTGGAAGCAGTCGTGCACCGAGCGGTGCCTGATGATCGACATGTCGGCGTCGACGTAGTGGCTCGCCGCCCCGGGGACCAGAAAGAACCGGGTCTCGAAGTAGGTGAGGTCGTCGCGGGCGAGCGCGTTGATCCGTTCACCGTCGATCCTCAGTACCCAGTGGGACAGAAACCGGGTGTCGTACGCGAAGAGTCCGACCGGGGCCTGCGGGTCGGCCTCGATGTCGCCCTGGGCGTCACTGGTCGCGAAGAGGTTGCCCGCGATGACGTGCACCATCTCCTGCTTCACGGCCGCTCATCCCGAACCGTCGTGGCAGCCCGGCCGACCACTGCGGCCCGGCCCAGGTCGCGCGGATGGCGGGCGCCGTCCGGCCCGGGGAAGATCCGTCGCAGCAGCATCAGCAGTTGCATGTTGCCCTGCACGGTCAGCTCGTTGCGCAGCAGGCCCGCGCCCGGATGCAGCTCACCGCGGGCCATCCGGTCGAAGACCGCCCGATCGGCCCGCACCACCAGATCGGCGTCGTCGGTCGAGCGGGTCACCCGGACGTGTTGGTCGGCGATGGTCAGGTACCAGTGATCAGTGCTGCCGTCGTCGCGGGCATCCAGCCTCAGCGTCCCCGCGGTGGTCTCTGGCAGGTCGGGCCGCCGACCGGTGTCCAGCTGTCGCAGGTACTGCTCCGCCGTCGCGCCCATCAGGTCCCCTCCCCACGGTTTCCCGCAGCATCACCCGCGCCGGGGTGAGCGCGGTTCACCCGAAACAGGTGAGGTGCCAGGTCTGCCCTGGCCTCGGCCTGTTTGCTGCGAGACGAGGTGGGCAGGCCGGTGGTTCAGCCGAGACGGACGGGAGCACCGGTATCCGCGCGCTGCGGTTACCGGAGTGGAAGTCGCAACCGGAGTTGGTCGAGGTCCCCGACCCGACGGCCGGGCCGGGTCAGGTGGTGGTCCGGCTCAACGGCGCCGGCGCCTGCCACTCCGACCTGCACCCGATGGACGGGTCGGAGTCGACTCGTACTGCGAGAGATGCGCCGACGGCACGCTGGAGGGCCGGGCCGTGATCGTGCCGTGAGCCGGGCAGTCAGTCGGCCTGGATGAGGCCACGGACGTAGGCGGCCTGGCCCGCGTGTTGCAGGTCGTCGTCGACGATGCTGACCAGCCGGACGCCGAGGGTGACCGGCGGGTCCCACGACTCGTCGACCACCCGGTCCAGGTCCGCCGGGTGCAGGCCGGCCAGGAACGATCCGGTACGCGCCGCCACCGCCTCGTAGTAGTCGATGAGCGCCTGCGCGCTCTCCGGCCGCACCGTCTCGACCTGTGCGGCCGAGTGACCGTAGCCGGTGTTGTCCGGGTCGGCGGTGAGCCCGAACCGGCCCGCCCAGTCGCCGTTCACCCAGACCTGCTCGGCGTCGAGCAGGTCGGCGACGTGGTGATCCTGGACCCGGGTCAGGTGCCAGACGAGCCAGCCGATCGAGTTGGCATTCGGGCCGGGCGCCCAGCGCAGGTGCTCAGGGCTGAGGCCGTCGACCGCCGCACGCACGAGGTCGGGCAGCCGGTCGTACGCCTCGGTCAGCAGGTCACTCACATTCACGGGGCACGCCCTCCTGGTCGGTTCCCGGTCAGGTACCGCCGGATCCGGGCGCGCAAACCTCGACCACTACGGTGATCGGGTGGTCGCCGCGTTGGAGTTGTATCTGGACCCGGACGCCACCCGGCGGATCCGGGCACTCTGGGACGCCCTGGAGGCTGAGGGCGTGCAGAGCATGCGTTCCCTGTTGGAGCAACGCCACCGACCACACGTCTCGCTCGCGGTGGCGCCCCGCTTCAACCCCGAGCAGGTCGCCGAGGCGCTGCGCGGGACTGTCGTCGCGGCCCCGCTGCGACTGGACTTCCAGCATGCCGGGCAGTTCGTCGGCCGGGTGCTCTGGCTCGGCCCGGCTCCCACCGCGGAGTTGCTGACCCACCAGCGGATGGTGTCCGACCGGCTCACCGCCGCCGGCATCCCGCTGGCCGAGCACTACCGGCCGGGCCGCTGGGTGCCGCACTGCACGCTCTCCATGCGGGTGCCGAACGTGCTGATGGCCGCAGCGGTGCGCCGCTGCCTTGAGGTGTTGCCGCTGGCCGCGACGGTGGTCGGCGCGGCGCTCACCGACCACGCCCGGGGCATCGCCCACCCGTTGCCCTGACCACCGGCGGCCCCACGTCGACCGGACCGACGTCCCGCGTGGACCCGTGCGTTCACCTGTCGGGGACGACAGGCGAGTCCATCTCGGCAGCTCGGCGCACCCGGTCTCGCTACCCAGCCGGCCGGTCCGGACAACGTCGATCCGTTATGTCCGGTTTGGCAGGCCGCAGTCGGAAACCCGAAAACAAGCGGTGCGAATGCGGCCGGGCGTGGGAAGGTTCGAGGTGGCTGTCGTACCGGTGGTGACCCGCCAGCGCGTGGTTCGCCCGACCGGTGGCGCGCTGACGCCGCGCCACCGACGACGGCGTCGACGAGGAGAGGCGGGGCCCATGCAGGCTCAGCGCAGACCAGCACGTGCGGAGCGGAGCCAGGCCCGGGACGACCGGACCGGCGGCGGCATGACCGGGGCGGCGACGCCACTGACGATCTGGGCCGCGGCCGTCCTTCTCGGCCGGATCGCCGGTGGCGACGACGACGTCGAAGACGAACGGCACATCCTGCGCGGCATCGAGTGATCCCGGCCGGGGTGGTTCACAACCAGCCGCGCCGCTTGAAGATCACGTAGAGGGTGCCGCAGACCAGCAGCATCAGCAGCAACGCGAACAGGTAGCCGAAACGCCAGTTCAACTCGGGCATGTGGACGAAGTTCATCCCGTACACGGTGCCGATGAGTGTGGGTGCGAACAGGATCGCCGCCCAGGACGAGACCTTCTTCAGTTCCTCGTTCTGCGCGTAGCTCGCCGCGGTCAGGCTGCGCATCTCCTCGTTCTGCTGCTGCAAGACGAGGGTGGCGTTGACGGTGAGGATGTTCTGCAGCAGGTGCCGGAAACCGTCCACCCGCTCCACCACCTGGGTCAGGTGGTCGGTCACGTCCCGCAGGTAGCGGCGCAACTCCTCGTCCGTGCCGGCACTGCTGGCGCCGTCGGCAAGCGCGTCGAGCACGGTGAGCAGGGGCCGGGCGGCCCGCTGGAACTGGATGACCTCGCGGCTCAGGCCGTAGATGCGCCGGCTGGCGTTCGGGTCGCCGCCGAACACCTGGGTCTCGATCTCGTCGATGTCGTTCTCCAGCCCGGCCACCACCGGCGCGTACCCGTCGACGACCTGGTCGAGGATCGCGTACAGGACCGCCTCCGGACCCCGGGCCAGCATCGGCGCGTCGGTCTCCATCCGCCGCCGCACCGCGGCCAGGTCCGGGACCTCACCGTGCCGGACGGTGACCACGAAGCCCGGCCCGATGAACAGGTGCAGCTCGGAGAACTCGACCTCCTCGCGCAGGTCGTCGTAGCGGGCGGCGCGCAGCACCACGAACAGGGTGTGCCCGTACCGCTCCAGCTTGGGTCGCTGGTGGGCGTTGATCGCGTCCTCGACCGCCAGGTCGTGCAGCCGGAACTCCCGGGCCAGCGAGGTGATCTGCTCGATGTCGGGCCGGTACAACCCGATCCAGGCCATCGCGGCGTCCTGCTCCTGCAGGCAGCGGTACGTCTCGGCGAGCCCGGACGGCGAGGCGAAGCGGTGCCCTCGAACGTAGACCGCGCTGTCCACCAGACCGCCGGTGGGCGGGTCGGGCGACACCGTCGACGGCGGCACGCCATCCGTGCTCTCATGCTCGTCCAGTTGGCGACCGAAGCCACCACCGGGGCGGAATCGACGGCCACCGGCCATGCCTGTCCCCTCCCCCGGCTCCGTCCGGCCCGGTGCGCTCCCGCCGATCCGGGAGGGCTGCATCCCCCGTGCCCGCGACCCGAAACCAGCCCGCCGGCGGGTGGGTTCCGGGCACCCGGGGACGGGCGCGGCCCGACGGGCGGATACTCACGGTGACCATGGGCGGATGACGGGGGACGCGCCGATGGAGGTGGACAGACGCGGCGGTCGGCTGCGGGGGTGGTTGCTCGACGCGGGCTCGGACCAGGCCGCGCGGCACCCGGGGCCGCACGGACGCCCGCCGGAGCACCGGCAGCATCCGTGGTGGAAGGTGATGTGCCTGACCGGCGTCGACTACTTCTCCACCCTGGGCTACCAGCCGGGCATCGCGGCGCTGGCCGCCGGGGCGCTGTCGCCGGTGGCGACCCTGGTGCTGGTGCTGGTGACGCTGCTGGGCGCGCTGCCGGTCTACCGGCGGGTGGCGGTGGAGAGCCCGCACGGTGAGGGTTCCATCGCGATGCTGGTACGCCTGCTGAGCTACTGGCCGGGCAAGCTGCTGGTGCTGGTGCTGCTCGGCTTCGCGGCCACCGACTTCATCATCACCATCACCCTGTCGGCCGCCGACGCGACCGCGCACATCGACGAGAACCCGTTCTGGCCGGACGGGTTCAAGGGACACGAGGTACTTGTCACGCTGCTGCTGGTGGCCCTGTTGGGAGCGGTGTTCCTCAAGGGATTCACCGAGGCCATCGGCATCGCCGTCGTGCTGGTGGCGGCCTACCTGGCGCTGAACGCGGTGGTGGTGGTCGACGCGCTGTGGCGGGTGGTGACGCACCCGAGCGCGGTCGGGGACTGGACCACCGCGCTGACCACCGGGCACGGCGATCCCTGGCTGGTGGTCGGGCTGTCGCTGTTGGTCTTTCCGAAACTGGCGTTGGGCCTGTCCGGCTTCGAGACCGGCGTGGCCGTGATGCCGAGCGTACGGGGCGACCGGCAGGACTCCGAGGCTCGACCGCTGGGCCGGATCCGCGGCGCACGCCGGCTGCTCACCACCGCCGCGGTGATCATGAGCGTCTTCCTGATCACCAGCAGCGTGACGACCACCATCCTGATCCCGGCGGAGGACTTCCGGCCGGGCGGGCCGGCGAACGGCCGGGCGCTGGCCTACCTGGCGCACCAGCACCTTGGGGAGGTGTTCGGCACCGTCTACGACCTGTCCACCATCGGGATCCTCTGGTTCGCGGGGGCGTCGGCGATGGCCGGACTGCTCAACCTCGTCCCCCGCTACCTGCCCCGCTACGGCATGGCACCGGCCTGGGCGCGGGCCGTCCGGCCGCTGGTGCTGGTCTTCACCACGGTGGCCTTCCTGATCACGGTCGTCTTCGATGCCAGCGTGGACGCGCAGGGCGGCGCGTACGCCACAGGTGTGCTGGTGTTGATCACTTCGGCGGCGACGGCGGTGACGCTGGCGGCGGCCCGGCGCCGTCAGCGCGGTCGCACCGCCGCGTTCGGCGTCATCGCGGTGGTCTTCGTCTACACCACCCTGGCGAACGTGGTGGAGCGCCCCGACGGCGTCAAGATCGCCGCCTGCTTCATCGGCGGGATCATCGTGGTCTCCGCGCTGTCCCGGGTGTCCCGGGCCTACGAGCTGCGGGTGGACCGGATCGAGCTGGATCCGGTCGCCACCCGGATGATCGACGAACGCGCTGGACGGCGGATCCGGCTCGTCGCCCACGAGCCCGACCGGCACGACGAGGCCGAGTACCGCGCGAAGTTGAGCCAGACGATGGCGGACAACGACTTCCCCGACGACAGCGACGTGATCTTCGTCGAGGTGCACGTCACCGACCCGTCGGACTTCGAGACCGAGTTGCTGGTACGCGGCGGCCTGGCCGACGACAGCTTCGCGGTGCTCAGCCTGACCAGTTCCTCGGTGCCCAACGCGCTCGCCGTCCTGCTGCTGGAGATCCGCGACCGCACCGGGCGGCGACCGCACATCTACTTCGAGTGGAGCGAGGGCGGCCCGGCCCGCAACTTCCTGCGCTACCTGGCGTTCGGGCAGGGCGCGATCGCCTCGGTCACCCGGGAGATCCTGCGCCGCCAGGAACCCGACCCGGGTCGCCGGCCGCACGTGCACGCCGGCTGACCTGCGGGCCGAGCATCCTCCGCGCACGGTGAGCGTGGTCATAACGACTGGACGATCCACCCGTGCGTGCTGCTAGCCTCGCTGCAGGTCATGAGTGCCAGCGCGAAGCCCCGGCTCGCTGGCCGGCAACCCTCCTCCGCGGTGGGGTGCCCCGGGTGAAGACCAGGCACCGGCACGACGCCGGTGCAAGCGTGGCCTGGCACCCAGGTCAGCACAGACCCGGGAGAACCATGCGCATCCTCAGCACCGCCCCACCGACCGATGTCGCGGAACTCCGCGCCGGTCAGCCCACGCCGGCACTGACCCGGCGGCGGCACGTGGACATGATGCGAATGTGCAGCGCCGCGTGTCGACGCGGCCCCCGGCACTAGCGCACCTTTCTTTTTCCGAGCCTTTCCAGCGGTACGCCCATCGGGCGCACCGTCGGCGGCACACGTCCGTGCCCGCCGAGACACGACCCCTTTCGGAGACACCCGTGCGAATCCTTCCTGCCCTGACCCGTGCCGCAGCCCTGGGCGCGGCCACGATCCTGGCCGCCACCGCTCTCACCGCTTGCGGCGACGACACCTCGTCCGACGCCGCCGCCAACCCGTACGGCCTGGCGCAGCCGGGCGTGCTGCGGGCCGGCACGCTGACCGACGCCCCGCCGAACGTGTACCTCAAGGACGGCACGTTCACCGGCTTCGACAACGACCTGCTGACCGCCGTGGCCGGCAAGCTCGGCCTCACTGTCGAGTTCGTCGGCACCGACTTCTCCGCGCTGCTGTCCCAGGTCAACAACCACAAGTTCGACGTGGGCAGCTCCTCGATCACCATCACCGAGGCGCGCAAGAAGACCGTCGACTTCGGCAACGGCTACGACTTCGGCTACTTCGGCCTGGACGTGCCGGCCGGCTCGCCGATCACCGCCTTCGACCAGCTCGCCGGCAAGCGGGTCGTGGTGGTGCAGGGCACCGTGCAGGACGACTACGCCACCGGTAAGCAGCTCGACCCGGTCCGGGTGCCGGACTACAACGGCGCGATCAACCAGCTCAAGGCCGGCACCGCCGACGCGTGGATCGCTCCGGCCGAGATCGGCGAGAAGTCGGCCGCCGACAGCACCGGCAAGATCACCGTGGCGGCCAAGCAGCTCAGCCCGGCGCCGACGGCGTACGCCGTGGCCAAGGGCAGCGACAAGCTGCGCGAGGCGCTGAACAAGGGCCTCGACGAGGTCATCGCGGACGGCACCTGGAGCCGGTTGCAGGCGCAGTACTACCCCGGTCGGCCGATCCCGGCGGACTTCAAGCCGGGCAGTGGAACGGTCACGCCTGCGGCGTCCGCGTCGGCCGCGTCCTGACCTGGTGACGAGCGAGCAGGGCGGTAGGAGAGGCGACCGATGGATCCGTTGAGCACGCTGTGGGAGACCTTTTTCGACATCGACGCGATGCGCGAGGCGCTGCCCGAGATGCTGACCGTCGGGTTGCCCAACACGCTGATCCTGGCGGTCTCCGCCGCCCTGCTCGGCTCGGTGCTGGGCCTGCTGTTGGCCGTCGCCGGCATCTCGCGCAGCCGTTGGCTGCGCTGGCCGGCGCGGGTCTACACCGACGTGTTCCGAGGACTTCCGGCCGCGGCGACGATCCTGCTGATCGGCGTCGGGCTGGCGCCGCTGGGCATGCAGGTCTGGGGACCGGACCCCTACCCGTTGGGCATCCTGGCGCTGTCGCTGATCGCGGCCGCGTACATCGGGGAGATCTTCCGGTCCGGCATCCAGTCGGTGGAGGCCGCCCAACTGGAGGGCGCCCGCGCCCTCGGCTTCTCCTGGACCGACGCGATGCGGCTGGTGATCATCCCGCAGGGCATCCGGCGGGTGCTGCCGGCCTGGGTGAATCAGCTCATCGCCCTGATCAAGGACTCCAGCCTGGTCTACTTCCTCGGCCTGGTGGCCAGTCAACGGGAGCTGTTCCGGATCGGGCAGGACTACGCCGCCACCACCGGCAACGAGTCGGCGCTGCTGCTGGCCGGGCTCTGTTACCTGGTGTTGACCGTCCCACTGACGCACGTCGTCAACTGGATCGACCGGCGGCTGCGCAACGGCCGGCCGGCGACCACACCGACAGACGAGGACGACGACACCAATTCGGCGTACGCCGCGACGGAAGGACACCGGTGATGACCACCGACACGACCACCTCGGTCAGCCTCGACGTACGCGACGTGCACCTGGCCTTCGGACCGAACCGGGTGCTGCGCGGCGTCGACCTCACGGTGCCGCGCGGCGCGACGGCCTGCGTGATCGGCCCGTCCGGGTCGGGCAAGTCGACGCTGCTGCGCACCATCAACCGACTGATCGAGCCGGACCGCGGCGACGTGCTGCTGGACGGGCGCAGCGTGCTGGGCGACGACCCGGACGCGCTGCGGCAGCGGGTGGGCATGGTGTTCCAGCAGTTCAACCTCTTCCCGCACATGAGCGTGCTGCGCAATGTCACCCTCGCGCTGCGCCGGCTCCGCAAGCTCGGCGAGGACGAGGCGGAAACCGTCGCGCGTAACCAGTTGGAGTTGGTGGGGTTGGCCGGCAAGGCCGACGCACGACCGGCGCAGCTCTCCGGCGGTCAGCAGCAACGCGTGGCGATCGCCCGGGCGCTGGCCCTGCGGCCGGAGGTGATGCTCTTCGACGAGGCCACCTCGGCGCTCGACCCGGAGTTGGTCAAGGGTGTCCTCGGGGTGATGGCCGACCTGTCCGCCGCGGGCATGACCATGGTGGTGGTCACCCATGAGATGGGCTTCGCCCGGCAGGTCGCCGACACCGTCGCCTTCATGGACCGGGGCGTGGTGTTGGAGGCCGGCCAGCCCGAGGCGATCTTCGAGCGGGCCGAGCATCCTCGGCTGCGCCGGTTCCTCGCGCAGGTGCTGTGACGAGACGGCCGATCAGTCGTTGGGCTCGCGCCCCAGCAACCGGATCTCCTCGTTGTCCAGCGCGGCCTGGAGTTCCTGCAGGACCAGGTCGTCGATCTCCCGGTTGTCACGCAGCCGGGTGACCTCCCGCCGCTTGTGCGCGAGGACCCCGAGGCGCAGTCGATGTTCCAGGCGACGTTCCTCGGCGGTGTTCCCCCCGCTCTCGTTGAAATCCTCCAGGTGCCGCTGGTACTCGGCCTGCAACCGACGTACCGAATCCTCCCGGGCGCCGACCTCGGCGGCGACCTGCGGCAGGGCGGCCAGGCCCACCTCGGTGGCCCGTCGTCGGGCGTGCCGGGTCTCGTCGACGCGTTCCGGGTCGCCGACCAGCCCGGCCCAGCGCACCACGAGCGGCAGGGTGGTGCCCTGAATCAGCATGATCAGCACGATCACCAACGCGGTGACGAAGATGATCAGGTCGCGTTCGACCACCGGCCGACCGGCGACCGTCATCGTCGGGACGGCCAACGCGGCGGCGAGTGACACCGCGCCCCGGAAACCGGACCAGCCCCCCACGGTCGCCACCCGCCAGCCGGACGGACCCTCGCCGTCGTCCACCATCCGGCGACGCCGCAGCCGGGCCGACTGCGCGGTGAGGTAGATGAAGAGCAGCCGGGTGGACACGACGACCAGGGTGACCACCAGCACGATCACCAGCGCCCGCTCGGGCGAGGTGCTGGTGATGCCCCGCACCGCCCGGGGGATCTGCGTGCCGAGCAGGACGAACAACCCGCCGTTGATCAGGAACGTGGTCAGGTCCCAGAACGCGTACGCCAGCACCCGGGACCGGGCGCGGATCACCCGCGGGCCGGCGTAGGCCAGCACCAGCCCGGCGACCACCACCGCCAGCACTCCGCTGGCGTGCACCGAGTCGGCGAGCAGGAAGGCGCCGAACGGTGTCAGCACGCTCAGCGCACCCTCGCGCAACGGATCGTCGAGCCGCTTGCGGATCAGCACCACGGCGGCCCCCACCAGCAGACCGGCGAGGACGCCGCCGACGCTGGCGCCGACGAACTCCTCGCTGATGCCCAGCACGCCCGGCTTGGCGCTCTGGCTGAGCAGACCCACGGTCACCGCGAAGACCACCAGCGCGGTTCCGTCGTTGATCAGGCTCTCCGCGTGCAGCGTGGTGAGGAGCTTGCGGGGCAACCGTTTGGCCAGACCGGTGACGGCGGCGGCGTCGGTCGGCGCGAGGACCGCGCCGAGCACCCAGGCGGCGGCCGGATTCACGCCGAACGCCTGCGCGGTGAACGACACCGTCACCATGGTGAGCACCACGAGCACCACCGCGAGCAGGCCGATCACCGGCAGGTTGGCCCGGATCTCGCGCAGGCTGATGGTGAGGCTCTCCCGGTACAGGATCGCCGGCAGGAAGATCAGCAGCACCAGGTCCGGTTCCAGAGTCACCTCGGACAGCGGCGGCGTGAGCCCGAGCACCACGCCGAACGCGATGAGCAGGACCGGCGGCGCGACCCGGTACCGACCACCGAGGGTGGTGCCGATCAGGACGGTGCCGCCCAGCACCACGATCAGGACGAGCACCTCCACGCGTACCCCCTCGATCGTTGGCGCGACGGTGCACGCGCCGGTGGTTACATCTGACCGCACCCCGGTTGCCGGTTCGGCACGTTCCGGCAAGTCGCCGAGCTGCCCGCCAGGTCGGTGTGCTGTTGAGCGGTATACCTCAGCGTCATAAATATGACCCTGAGGTATATCGCTCACTACCGCATCCACCCCCACGGAGGTGACCGACGGTAACCGCCGGCGGCGCGTACGGGCCTGGTCGGGAAGAGCTGGCGTACCTGACGCTGCCGGCCCTGACAGCGCTCAGGTCGGGTCGTCGGCGCGGGCGCGCGCGGTGAGCGCTCGGGCGGTACGGCGGTGCCCGGCGGCCTCCTCGTCGCGGCCCAGAGCGGTGGCCAGCTCGGCGAGGTGCCCCGCCACCGGGCCGGCGGTGACCATCCCGCTGCCGGCGGCCAGCTCGGCGGCGGCCGGGCGGAGCGCGGTGGCGACGCGCTCCATGGTGGGCCGGTCGCCGACGGCGAGCGCCGCCCGAGCGGTGAGGCACAGCCGCACCTCCCACAGCAGGTCGTGCGGCCCGTCCGGGAGTGCCCGCAGCGCCGCCCGGGTGGCGACCTGGTCGTCGGCGGCGGCGAGCAGCAGTGGTCGGACCCAGGGCTCGTGCGGCCCCCAGTCCAGCCGCGCCCAGTCCTCGTCGTCCGGCCCGGGAATCGGGCGCTGACGTCCGGGAACGAGCCGGGCCTCGCCGACCGCGTCGGCCAGTCGCAGGCCGAGCAGGGCGAGCGGCAGCAACCCCCGGGCCAGTCCCGGCATGGCGTCGGCGGGCAGGCGTTCGGCGGCAGCCCGGTACGCGGTCACCGCAGCGTCCTGGTCACCGCCGACCGCCCGGCGCAGCGCGGCGTACCAGCCGGTGAAGACCCCGACCAGCGGCAACTCGTACCGCTGCGCGAGTCGGTCGGCGGCGCGGGCGTGCGCGTCCGCGCCGGCCCGGTCGGCCCGCGCGCAGCAGGCCTGGAGCAGGACGAGGTGACCCAGCACCTCGACGGTCACCAACTGACGGGGAGCGGCCAGGTCGACCAGCTCCGCGCCGATCCGGGCGCGCTCGTCGGCCAGCCCGACACGGTGGAAGGAGTGCATGAAACGCGCGTTGAGCGCGAACGCCAGCAGCCCGGGATCCCCGACGGTCCGGGCGATCCGCTCGGCCTCGGCCGCGGCCCGGCGACCACGGTCGCCGGTGCTGCCCCGCAGTTCCAGCGCGAGCGTGGCCAGCAGCCGGCTGCGTTGCGCCGAGCCGGTCGGACCGAGGCCGGTCAGGGCGTGCTCGGCGGCGCGAGCGATCCGCTCGGAGAGCGCCTCGTCGTCGTTGCGGGTCCAGATGGCGGGTACGTCGAACCCGGCGAGCACCTCGGCGGTCAGCCGCGGGTCACCGACCGCCTCGGCGTCGGTGAGCGCCGCGGCGCGGTACCGCCGCGCCTCGGCCAACCGACCCGTCACCGCCAGCCCGCGCCCGAGGCCGAGCACGGCGCTGAGTCGCTCGCGTCGCTCGTCCCGCCCGGCCCGGTCGTACGCGTCGAGGACCTGCGCCCACAGCCGGGCCGCCTCGTGCGGGTTGCCGTCGCGTTCGGCCTGTTCGGCAGCGGTTCGGGCGTAGCCGGCTGCGCGGTGGGCGGCTTCCCGCCCACCGGCGTGCAGCAGGTGGTGGGCGAGCGCGGCGGGGTCGACGGGCTGCTGCCGCCGCATCGCCTCGGCCACGGCGGCGTGCCAGGCCGCGCGACGCGACCCGGACAGGTCGGCGTAGAGCGTGTCGCGGACCAGGATGTGGGTGAACCGTAGTCGCCCGTCGGGCTCCTGCTCGCTCAGGAAACCGGCCTGCAACCCGCGGTCCACGGCGTCCAGCAGCGCCGCCGGGTCGCCCGCCAGCTCGCCGAGCACGACCGGATCGAGGTCCCGGCCGAGGACCGCCGCCTGCCGCAGCACGGTACGGGTCGGCGCGGGCAGCTGTGCGAGGCGGTGCCGGATCACGTCGCGTACCCCCGGTGGCACCGCCGCCAGCGCCGACTGACCCGCGCTCGCGGACAACTGGGCCAGCTCCCGGACGAAGAACGGGTTGCCGCCGCTGCGATGGTGGATCAGCCGGACGGTGGGCGGGTCCAGCTCCGACCCCGCGACGGCACGGGCCAACTCACCGGTCGCCTCCACGGACAGTCCGCCGAGGTATTCCCGCACCGGTTCGAGTCCGGCCGCGCGGGCCAGCGCGGCGGTCAGCTCCGGGCTGATCTCGGTGGCCCGGTAGGTGCCGAGGACCAGCACCGGACCGGTGGCCGGTTGCGGGCCGGCGAGCAGACCGGTGAGCAGGTCCAACGTGTCCCCGTCGGCGCGGTGCAGATCGTCCAGGACCACCAGCAGGGGTCCCCGGTCGGCGACGGCGGACACCAGCGCCGCCACCGCGCGGTGCCGACGGAACCGGGCCACCGCGGGATCACCCGGACCATCGGTCACCGCCGGCTCGGCCAGCCCGCCGCCCACCGATCCGGGCGGCTCGGTGAGCGCGTCGGTGATCTGGCTCCACGGCCAGGCGGCCGGTGCGCCGTCGTACTCGGGGCTGCGACCCCAGGCCGTGCTCCAGCCCTCGGCGGCGAGCTGCCGGGTCAGCTCCTCGGCGAGGGCGGACTTGCCGGCGCCCGGGTCCCCACTGAGCAGGGCGAGCGTCGGCCGGCCCGCCCGGGTGGCGGCCTCGGCGGCGTGCCGCAGCCGCGCCAACTCCGCGTCCCGCCCGACGAACGGTCGCGATACCGGCCCGCCACCTGGAACGGGTCCGGCCGGGCCGGCCACCACGGGGGTGGGGGTGAGGTGTGCCGCCTGAGCCAGGATGTCGGCCTCCAGCCTGCGCAGCTCGGGTCCCGGGTCCACGCCCAGCGCGGACACCAAAGCGTCACGGGCTTCGCGCAGCGCGGCCAGCGCCTCGCCCTGCCGGCCGGCCCGGTAGCGCGCCAACGCGAGCAGCCTCCAGGCGTCCTCCCGCAGCGGATGTCCGGCGAGGTGGCCGGGCAGTTCGGCGGCGGCCTCGTCCGGCCGACCCAGCGCGAGCAACGCCTCGGCCCGCCGTTCGACGGCGAGCATCCGCAGCTCGTCCAGCCGGTTGATCTCCGCGACGGCCCAGAGTGCGCCGGCACAGTCCGCGTACGCGGGTCCGCGCCAGAGCCCGAGAGCCGTGTCCAGCGCGACCAGGGCCGGTGCGGGCAGTCCACCCGTGAGCAGTCGTCCCGCCTCGCCGACGGCCGCCTCGAAGCGTGCGGCGTCCACCGCGTCCGGCGCGGCCCGCAGCGCGTACCCCGGGGGTTCGGTGACCAGGAGGCGGGGTGGCTGCCGGGGCGGCCGGTCGGGCTCCAGCGCCCGCCGCAGGTCGGCGACGAAGGTCCGGATGGCACCCACCGCGCCGTCGGACGGGACCTCCCACAGGTCGTCGACGAGGCGGTCCACCGGCACCACCCGGCCGTGGGCGATCAACAACCGGGCCAGTACGAGGCGCTGCCGGTGCCCCCGCAGCGGGACCGGGCCGCCCCCGGTGGCGGCGGTCACCGGCCCGAGTACGCCGAACGTCACCTCCGCCGGTGACGTCGGTTGCCTGGTCATGACACCAATCTAGGCGGCTGTGCCGGCGGGCACTGATGCGGCGCTGACCGGCTGCTGATCACCGCCGGGCGGGCTCGACACCGTACGACGGCGACGGGCCACCGCCCGAGCCGACCCTGCTCATCAGGAAGGTTCCCCGTGGAGCCGAGGATGAACGGATTCGACTACCAGCGCGTCACCGTCGCCGACGGCGTGACGCTCACCGCCGCCGACCGGGCGGCGGGCAACCACCTGCGGATGCCGGTGACCGTGCTCCAGCAGGACTGGGGCGCGGCGCTCGGCTACGACGCGGCCGGGGTGTGGCGGGCCTGGGCGCCCGACCTCGACCACCAGACGGTCACCTGCGGGCACTTCATGGCGGAAGAGGCCCCCGCGGTGGTGGTCGGGGCGCTGCGCGCCCTGCTGCGGCGGTGACCGGCCGCCTCTGACCTGCGGAAATACGACTCAGCGCGGGTGGACGCCAACCGCCCGGCGGTGCTAAACAGGCAGATATCGGCAGCCAACGGCGGCGCGTCGTCCATCGACCGTCCTCCTGCACCGCCGCCCTCGGCTTCGCCGCACGGACCGCCGCGCGGTCGCGACCCACCCCACCGGCACAAGCCCCGGTGGCGGGCCGGTGAGCACGGTCATCGACCAAGGAGTCGCCGTGGGGCAACTGCGTAACCGCGCCAAGCACCAACCGTTCGAGGTGGCCGCGCTGATCACGACGCCCGTCTGTGGGGTCCTACTGCTCGCGCTCGACGTCCGACCACCGTCGGTACAGCTGTCCATGCCGGAACCCATCCAGCTCGGCTGGGAGGTCGCCCTCATCGCCGTCGGTGTGGGCGGGCTGCTGGGCATCCTGTGGCCCGGCCGGCTCTCCACCGGTCTCGGCATCGAGTTCGCGTCCGTGCTGATGCTCGGCACCATCACCGGCATGTACGCGGTGGCCCTGGTGGCGGTGGCGGGTCAGCAGGGCGTCGTCGCCGCGTCGTTGATCAGCGCGGTGCCGCTGGGGTCCTTCTGGCGGGTAGCCCAGATCGCCGTCGAGCTGCGCTGCCTGGCCTACGGACACCAGTGCGCGACCCACCGACGGGTCGTGGGAGGTGTCACGTGATCGCGGTATCGACACCCGAGGCGCCGCACTGGGTGCAGGTGTTGCTGAGTCTGCTCGGCGTCCTCGGCGGCACGACCGGCCTGGCCGCCCTCGCCACGGTCGTGTCACAGCGGGGCAAGTTCAAGGCCGACGCCGCGGACACGCTCACCGAGGCCGCCCTGACGCTCGTGCAGCCCCTGCAGACGCGGATCACCGAGTTGGAGAGCGAGGCGGTGAGCGCCCGGTCGGAGCTGGGGCTGCTGCGCGAGCAGGTCAACCAGTTGCAGTTCGTCGTCCGGGTGCTGACCCGCACGCTCAACCGGTGGCGTACCGCCGTGCACGCCCCCGACGCCACCCTGCGCAAGATCCGCACGGTGGTCGCGGAGTCCGAGCGGCTGTCCGAGGACCGGTGAGGGCTCACTCGCCGTTCGGGACGCGCAACCGGCCGGCGAGTTCCCGCAGGGCCGCCCGGAACTCGGGCGCGGACTCGTCCGGGTGGTGCCCGCGCAGGGGTGGCGGTCGACGCTCTCCCGGCGGAGGCAGCAGGTCCCGCGGATCGCGCAGCCTCCGGTCGACCCGCCCGGCCGGGTCGGCGGCGTCCGGCGGCGGATCGCCGGGCCGGTGCGCGGCGAAGATCCAACCGCCGACCGGGTCCGTGTCGCGCCAGAGGTTGAGCCACCGCCAGCCGATCCGCTCCCCCACCTCGCGCAACACGGTCTCGTTCAGGTACGCCGGAAAGAGCCGGGCGTAGAGGCGGTCCAGCGGGGAGCCGTAGGTGAGCAGCGCGACCCGTCGGCGTGTTCGCGGAGGCAGCCGCAGCACCGCGAGGGCCAGCAACGCCGACCCGTGGCTGTGCCCGCACAGCAGCACCCCGGCGTGCCGGTCGGCCAGGTAGGTGATCCGGTCGGCCAGCTCCGGCACCGCGCGGTCGGCGTAGCTCGGAGGCGCGAACGGGTGGGCGGCCCGGGGCCAGAAGGTGCCCAGGTCCCACAGGATCCCGACGTGCCGACGGAACCATGCCGTGCGGTAGGCGAACACACCGCCCGACAGCAGGGCGAGGACCACCGCGGTGACGAGGTAGGTGCCCCCCGTGAGTGCCATCCCGACGAACCGGGTCGGCAGCCCGAGAACCTGCCACGCCACCTCGCCCGGTTCCCGCCCGAACTGCCCGAGCAGACTCGTGGCCAGCCCGACCACCGCGAGCGCCGCGTACACGGTGGCCAGCCGGCCCAGCCACTCCGTGAATCGCGCCCGGGCCACGGCCCTGCTGACCTCCCGCAGCCGCCCGGTCGCCTCCGGCGGCGCGGCGGGAAAGTCGCGGGCGGCGATGTCCGCCGCCGCACGGCAGCGGCGACGCCGGGACACCAGGGTCAACGCGCCGCACGCCAGCACCGCCGCGGCCACGTGCAGGAACACCGCCAGGATCGTCCACCGGTACGGCAGTGCCGGCCCCCCGTCACCGCGATAGCCGCCGAGCAGATCCCCCGTCTGGTAGACGAGGCCGGCGGAGAGCGCACCGGTCAGGCCGACCGCGATGGCCGCGATGACCGTCGCGCCCAGTCCCCGCGGCAGGGCGGACCGGTCCCGGGCGCGACCGAGAGGCCACAGCACCAGCCCGCAGAGCAGCACCAGCAGCACCATCTGGCCGAGCAGCGCGGCGCCCGTGATCGCGCCGTAGCCGGGGAGCGTGGTCGACGACGACCAGCCCCGCTCGTCGCTCGCGACAGTGACGAGGGTCGCCACGGTCAGCCCGGCCGCCACCACGCCCACCGAGCGGGCGGCCCAGGTGGACATCCACGCGGTCGCCGCACGGTCGATCAGCCCCGGCACGGCGAGCAGGCCGACGCCGGCCAGCAGGACCGCCGCGCTGAGCGTCAGCAGCAGCGTCGTCGTGGGCGTCGCGCCGCTGGCGCGACGGGCCGTGAGCAACAGCAGATCGAGGACGGCGAGCGCGGCGGCGACGTGGATCGCCCGCAGCCGCCCCACCAGCGGCTCCACCGCCCACAGGGGGTTGCCGGACGGGCGGGAGCGGCGGGTCCCGAGCAGCCGCAGGAGCGCGACCGCGGCGATCGGCAGCAGCGCCAGCACGGCCAGCCGCTGCCCGACGTGTCGGTCGTCGAAGCCGGCCGGCGAGTCGAAGGGCGCCCGGCAGTGGGCCGCGCCGAGACACCGCCAGGCCAGCAGGTCGAGGGCGACCCCGGCGATGGACACCACGTACACCACTGTGAGGTTCAGCGCGAGGAGCCGGCACAGGACGGTGACCCCGGCGGCGGCGCGGCCGGCGGGCCGCATCCACACCGCCAGGTTGCTGAGCATGAACGGCAACAGGAAGACCATGGAGAGCGTCCGAGCCACCGTGCCGGAGGGCAGGTCACCCCAGCGGTACGCCTCCAGCGTCAGCCCGTCCGGGTCGGCGCCGTCGGGTCCGGCGCGGCGGTGGAAACCGCCGCTGTCGTCGCCCGCGACCTGCCGCACCCTCGTCTCGTGCAGCACGACCGAGGGGCGGGCCCCCGACACGCCGTGCACCCGCAACTCCACCAGGTCGTCGCGTCGTGGCTGGTCGCCGTGCCGGGCTGGCCTCTGCGGCATCGGGGCGGCTACCCGGCCGCGACCAGTTCGGCCGCCACGTCCCAGAGCCGCTGCGCGTTGCCCGGATCGACCGCGTACGCCGCCACCCCGGTGTAGTCGGCGGGCCGTGCGGTGACGACCGGGGCCTCGGCGCAGTCCTCGAAGTAGCGACCGCCGACGCCGTCGAGCAGCGGGGACGCGGCGAGCAGCGCCGAGGTCGCGGCGCCCTGCTGCGGGGTCTTGTGCATCTCCTTCGGCGACTTGAGCCCGCCGGTGTGCTTCTGCAGTCCGGTGGCGATCGCACCCGGGTTGAGCGCGTTGGCGTAGATGCCCTCGCCGGACCAGCGGCGGGTCGCCTCGACGGCGAGCAGGGCCTCGGCGCTCTTGGACTGCCCGTAGGCCAGCAACGGGTCGTACGGCCGGAACGCGAAGTGCAGGTCGTCGAAGATCACCGGGGAGAAGAGGTTGCCGCTGGAGCTGACCGACACGACCCGGGCGCCACCGGCGGCGGCAAGCGCGTCGTGCAGGCCGACGGTCAACGCGTAGTGCCCCATGAAGTTGGTGGCGAACTGCATTTCCCAGCCCTCGGCGGTGCGCTCCAACTCGGGCAGCGCCATGATCCCGGCGTTGTTGACCAGGATGTGCAGCGGCTGGTCCCAACCGGCGACGAACCGGCGTACCGAATCCTGGTTGGCCAGGTCCAGCTCGCGGACGGTGACCCGCTCCGCGCCGAGGCCGGCCGCGATGTCGGCCGCGGCCTGCTCACCGGCGCTGACCCGACGTACCGCGAGCACCACCTCGGCACCGGCGGCGGCCAGCGAGCGGGCGGTCTCGACGCCGATGCCGGCGGCGCCTCCGGTGACGACGGCCCGTTTGCCGCTCAGGTCGACTCCGGCGAGGACCTCGTCGGCCGTCGAGGCGAAGCCGAACGGTGTCGTGATTCGCTCGCTCATCTCTGTCCCATCTCTCGTTGACGCCTACGCCACAAACTGTCACCCCGGCGGCCGGCGCTAGCCGGGTTCCTGGTTTTCCTGGTAGTGGCAGGACCAGGATGGGCGGCCGCCGGCCGCTCCTACGATGGGTTGGTGCGCACGGCCGGTCCGCTCGGCGAGTACCTGCGTGCCCGGCGCGAGCTGATCAGACCGGGCGACGTCGGGCTGCCCGCGCACGGCCGTCGGCGGGTGCCCGGCCTGCGGCGCGAGGAGTTGGCGCTGTTGGCCGGGATCAGCGCCGACTACTACCTGCGGCTGGAGCAGGGGCGGGACCGGCACCCGTCGGCGCAGGTGCTCGACGCGCTGGCCCGGGCGTTACGGCTGGACGCGGCGGCCACGACGCACCTGCGCCGGCTGGGTGAGCAGGCGTCGACCCGCCGCCCGGCGCGACGGCCGGAACGCGTGCCGGTGGGCATCCGACAGTTGGTCGGTTCGTGGACGCAGACCCCCGCCCTGGTGCACGGACGCCACCTGGACGTCCTCTTCGCCAATCCGGTGGCGACCGCGCTGGCGCCGATCTACGCGGTCGGCGTGAACCTGCTGCGCGCGGTGTTCCTGGACCCGGTCGTGCCGTCGCTCTATCCCGCCTCGGAGGCGGTCGCGGCCAACGCGGTGGCCGGCCTGCGCGCGCAGGTGGGCGCCGAGGTCGACGACCCCCGGCTCACCGACCTGGTCGAGGAGCTGTCCGCCGGCAGTGAGCGGTTCCGGCGGCTGTGGGCCCGGCACGACGTGGTGGCCCGCGCCGGTGGCGGCGTCCGGATGTTCCGTCACCCCCGGGTGGGTGAGCTGGAGCTGCGCTACGAGAAGCTCACCATCGCCGGCACGACCCAGTCGCTCGTCGTCTACCACGCCGAGCCGGGCAGCCCGTCGGCGCGCGCGCTCGCCCGGCTGGCCCGGCACCCGGTGGGCGGGGCGCCCGGTCCGGCCGGGTCCCGGCTGCCCTAGCCGGCGGTGGCCCGTTCGGCGACCACCACCGAGATCCCGTCGAGGACGCGTTGCAGGCCGAACTCGAAGGCGTACTCCGGGCCGTAGGCGGCACCGTGCTGCTGGCCGGCTGCGGTGCCGACCCGCGAGGCGGTCGGGTACGCCCCGGCCGTCAGGAACGTCTCCAGCCAGGGCGCGTGCGACTGCCACCACTGGCCGTCGGTCAGGCCGGTCTCCCGCTCCAGGTCGACCACCTCGGAGGCGGCACGGGCGGAACTCTTCACGTGCCCGAGGACGAGCGTGAGCACCGCGTCCATCTCGACGTCGGCGAGCCCGATGTCGGCCACCGTGCCCAGCTCGCGGTCGTACTTGGCTATCAGGTGGGGGCCGAGCACGGGCCGGGTCGTCTCGGCCCGGAGCATCCACGGATGCCGCTGGTAGAGCGCGAGATTGTCACGGGCGACCCGCTCCAGCCGGGCCCGCCAGTCCCCCTCGGCGGCGGGGCGCGGCATCTCGCCGTACGCGGTGTCGATCATGACGGCGACGAGTTCGGCCTTGCCCGGCACGTAGGTGTAGACCGACATGGTGCCGACGCCCAACGCCTCGCCGACCCGGCGCATGGTCAACGCGTCGAGGCCCTCGGTGTCGGCGATGTCGATCGCGGCCCGGACGATCCGGTCGACGCTGAGCCCCGGGCCGGCGCTGCGGCTCGTCGGCTCCCGGGTGCGCCAGAGGATGGCCAGGCTGCGGGCTGGGTCCGCGGTCGCCTTGCGTTCACTCGCCATGGTCCGGCCATCCTAACAACGCCGACGTACGCCGTACGTCGGCCGCCGGCCCGCGCGGTCAGACCTCTTCGCGGTCGTCGGAGAGCGTCGGGCCGGCGGCGGCGGGCACGAGGTGCCGCACCTCCGGTTCGTCGTCGGTCAACTCCCGGGCCCGTTCCTCGGCCGCGCGATCCTCGCTGGTCAACCGACCGCCGTGCTGACGCAGGTGTTCGTCCCAGGACGGCACCAGGTACACCTCGACGAACCGGTCCGTCGTCTCGGCCGGCCGGAACAGCCCCCACCGCATCGCGCCGGTCCGCTGCCGCGCGCCGCGCACCTGGTCCATCGCCGCGAGGAACGACCCGGCCCGCTCCGGCCGGACGGTGTACTGCACCGTCACCAGCACCGGCCCCACCCCCGGGTCCGGTTCCTGCGCCAGGTGCAGTTGCGGCCAGTAGGCCGCCGGCTCACGGTTGACCGACCGCAGGTCCGGCAACGGCCAGAGCCGGCTGGTCGCGGTGCCGACGAGCATCAGCGCCGCCGCCGCGAGATAGGCGAGGACCAGCCCGGCCATGTCGGCCACCAGTCCCCAGATCAGCGCGCCGACCGCCTGCCCACCGGCGAAACACACCTGGTAGACGGCCAGGCCGCGGGCCCGTACCCAGCTGGGCAGGAAGAGCTGCATCTCGGCGTTGACGTTGGCCAGCACCGTCACCCAGGCCATCCCGGCGGGCAGCAGGGCGAGGAGCACCAGGGGTACCACCCGTACGGTGCCGACCACTGTCAACGCCACGGTGAACAGCACGCCGGCGATCAGCAGGAGCTGGTTGGCCGACAGCCGGGTGCGGATCATCGCCAGCAGCACACCGCCGGTGATGGCGCCCACGCCGAGAGCCGCCAGCAACAGCCCGTACCCGCCGGAACCCAACCCCAGCCGCCGGGCGGCCACCAGCGGCAGCAACGCCCACAGCGCGCTGGCCGGGACCACGAAGACCAGCGCACGACGCAGGAGCCGGCGCACGGTCGGCGAGTGGCGTACGTACCGACTGCCGGCGCGCAGGGCGGCGGTGAACCGCTCGGGCACCTCGACCGCGCGGGCGTTGCGGGGCCGCCAGCGCCACAGCGCGTACGCGAAGATCCCGAAGGCGACCGCGTTGATGCCGAAGACCGGGGCGACGCCGGTACGGGCGATCAGCACGCCGGCCACCGCGGGCCCGACGGCCCTCGCCACGTTCACGCTTATCGAACCGAGCGCGGACGCCGACCGGAGCTGGTCGGACGGCACCAGCTCCGGGATCACCGCCGCCCAGGCCGGCAGGGTCAACGCCTGCCCGACCCCGAACGCGAAGGTGAGGGTGAGCAGCAGTGCCGGCGGCATCCGGTCGGTCAGGGTGAGCAGCGTCAACGTCACCGCCACCGCCACCAGGAACAGCTGCACGGCGATCAGCAGGTGCCGGCGGTCGAAGTTGTCGGCCAGCACCCCGGCGGGCAACGCCAGCAGCAGCACCGGCAGCAGGCTGGCGGTCTGGACCAGCGCGACGAGAGTGGACGCGTTGGAGTGGTGGATCAGCAGCCACTGGGCGCCGACCGTCTGCATCCAGGTGCCGATGTTGGCGGCGAGCAGGGCCAACCACAGGTTGCGGTAGACCGCGGTCCGCAGCGGTGCCCAGGCCGACGCCGGACGTTCGTCGGGTCCGGCTCCGACCGTCACCACCGCCCGTCCGCGCGCAGCACGCGCTCACCGGACACGTAGAGATCGTCGGGTGCGAGCAGTAGCAACCGGACGACCTCGGTGGCGACCTGTTCCGGCAAGGCGTACACCTCGTCCAGGAACTCGGCTCCCACCCGTTCCTGCAACCGCGTCGGCATCGGCCCGGGGTGCAACTGCATCACCTTCACCCGGTTGCTGTGCTGCGCCTCGGCCAACGAGTCGACGAGGCTGTTCCCGTAGCTCTTGGTGGCCCGGTAGACGGGGATGCCGGGCCGGGGTGCCGCCAGCGCGAGTGCGCCGATGTACACGACATTCCCGTGGCCCTGCCGGTGCAGGTGCCCCACCACCTCCCGCAGCAGGTACGTGAGGCCCAGGACGTTGATCTCCACGGCCTGGCGGATGTGCTCCACCGACAGGTCCCCCAGCTCGCCGCCCGCCCACATCGAGGCGCAGGCCGCCACCCCGTCGATCGTGCCGTAGCGCTCCACCACCTCGGCGAACCCGTCGCGGACCTGCTCGTAGGAGGAAATGTCACAGACCGCGCCGTCGCACCCCAGCTCGTCGGTCGCGGCGGCGACCTCGGCCGGCACGTTGCCGAACACCACCACCCGGTGTTCGTCGACGAGCAGCCGAGCCACCGCGAGGCCGAGGCCACTGGTGCCGCCGACGACCACGAAGGTTCTGACACCCATGTCTCTCCAGCCGCCGACCGAACAGGTCACGTACGCCGCGTTCTTCCCGTTTCCGGAGGCCCCACACGCGACGGGTCGGTAGTGCTGGACCTACCTCGGAAAGTGGATCTGGACGGCTGGGGCGCCCGGTCGTCCGCGATTAGCGTCAGCGGCATGACCACGGAACCCCCTACCCGGCTGGCCGAGGCGCTGCGTCGCCGCGACTGGCTGATCTCCGTCTGGCCCTGGCGGGCACTTGCCTACCTGATCAGCAGCGTGCCGATCGCGGGCCTGCTCGCCACCGGGCTGCTCATCATCGGCGCACCGCTGCTCGCCGCCGCCAACGGTTTGCTGCTGCACGATCGGCCGCCCGGCGTCGCGCTCCTGCTGTTCCTGACCGTCGGCAGTCTCAGCCTGCTGGCGCTGGCGCCGATCGTGAGCTTCCCGGTGGCCGTCATCGAGCGGTGGCGGCTCCGGCTCGTGGACAACCGCCCGCTGCCCGCACCGCGGTGGCCGGGTGTGGTCGCCCGCTACCGCAGCACCGGGGCCTGGCGCGAGGTGGCGTACCTGTTCTGTCTGGGCGGGTTCGTGCCTGTCGTGTACTGGGTGTTCCTGCTGCTGGTGCTGCTCGACCTCGGGATGGTCACCAGTCCCTGGCTGGCCGGCGACGCCGAGCCGGTCGTCATCTGGCAGCCGATCGAGACCACCGGGGAAGCCATCCCGTACGCGATCGTGGCGGTGCTGCTGCTGCCGGTCCTCTGCTACGCGGCCGGCCTGCTCGCCGTCGCCCAGGCAGAGGTGACCCGGTGGGCACTGGCCTGGCCGGTCGACGCGACGGCGCTGCGCGAGGTCACCCGGTCCCGCACCCGACTGGTCGGCGCGTACGAGGCCGAACGCCGCCGGATCGAACGGGACCTGCACGACGGCGCGCAACCACGACTGACCAGCCTCAGCCTTCAGCTGGGCCTGGCCCGGTTGGACGTACCCGAGGACTCCCCCGCCGCCCGGCCCCTCGCCGTGGCACACGACCAGGCTCAGGGCCTGATGGTGATGTTGCGACAGTTGGTGCACGGCATCCGTCCGCAGAGCCTCACCGACCTCGGTCTGGCCGGCGCCGCGAGCGAACTGGCCGACGTCGCCACCATCCCGGTCACCGTGCACGCCGACGTCCAGGGCGAGTTGCCGGAGATCGTCGAGACCACCGCCTACTTCGTGGTGTCCGAGGCACTGGGCAACGTCGCCCGGCACGCCCAGGCGACCCACGCCGAGGTGCGTCTCAGCCGGGCCGGCGGGGACCTCGTCGTCGAGGTGAGCGACGACGGCCGTGGCGGCGCCGACCCCACCCGGGGCACCGGCCTGACCGGTCTCGCCGACCGGGTCGCCGCCGTGGACGGCCGACTGCTGCTGTCCAGCCCGCCCGGCGGGCCTACCCTGGTCCGGGTGGAGCTGCCGTGTCGTCGCTGACCCGAGTGGTCCTCGCGGAGGACGAGGTGCTGCTGCGCGAGGGCCTGGTCGCGCTCCTGACCCGCTTCGAGTTCACGGTGTGCGCCGCCGTCGGCTCCGCGCCCGACCTGCTGGACGCGGCCCGGGAGCACACACCGGACCTGGTGCTCACCGACATCCGGATGCCGCCGGGCCGCCACGACGACGGGCTCCGGGCAGCCGTCGCGTTACGCGCCGAGCGACCCCACCTGCCGGTGGTGGTGCTCAGCCAGTACGTGCAGACGGGGTACGCGGCGGCGCTACTGGACAGCGGCGACGGTCAGCGGGTGGGCTACCTGCTCAAGGACCGGGTGGCCGAGGTCACCGAGTTCGTCGACACGCTGCGCCGGGTCGCGGCGGGCGGCACCGCCATCGACCCGGACGTGGTGCGCCAGCTGCTGCACCGGCCGCGCGATCCGCTCGCCGCGCTCTCCGCCCGGGAACGCGAGGTGCTGGCGCTGCTGGCCGAGGGCCGGTCGAACGCCTCGATCGCCGGCCGACTGCACGTCAGCGAGGCGGCGGTCGGCAAGCACGTCGGCAACATCCTGCTGAAGCTCGACCTGCCGCCGAGCGACGACACCAACCGGCGGGTGCTCGCGGTGCTCACCTACCTGCGCAGCGACCGGGTGGGCTGACCAGCGCCGGGCCGAGGGCGGGGCGTAGATTCGATCAGCGGTACCGCCGCCGGCGAAGGGCGCGGGCCGGCGAGACGGGGGTACGGCATGACGGAGGCGTTGCGGGTCGGTCTGCTGGGGTACGGGCTGGCGGGTCGGGTGTTCCACGCACCGCTGATCGCCGCGACCCCCGGACTGCGGCTGGACGCGATCGTGACCCGCGATCCGCAGCGGCGCGAGCAGGCCCGGCAGCACTTCCCGGACGCCCGCCTGGTCGACGACGCCGACGAGTTGTGGCGTACGCCGGACGCCCTGGACCTGGTCGTGGTGGCGACGCCGAACCGGCAGCACGTGCCGATGGCCCGCGCGGCGCTGGCCGCCGGGCTGCCGGTCGTCGTGGACAAGCCCCTCTCCCCGACCGCCGCGGAGGGCCGCGCGCTGATCGGTGAGGCGACCGAGCGCGGGGTGCCGCTGACGGTCTTCCAGAACCGGCGCTGGGATGGCGACTTCCGGACCGCCCGCCGGCTGGTGGAACAGGGCGAGTTGGGGCGGGTGCTGCGCTTCGAGTCCCGGTTCGAGCGGTTCCGTCCGACGATCAAGCCGGGCTGGCGGGAGCTTGCCGGTCCCGAGGAGGCCGGCGGCGCCCTCTTCGACCTCGGCGCCCACCTCGTCGACCAGGCGGTGCAGCTGTTCGGCCGGGTCGACCGCGTCTACGCGGAGGTGGACCGCCGCCGCGCGGGTGCGGCCGTGGACGACGACGCCTTCGTGGCGTTGACCCATGCCAACGGGGTGCGCTCGCACCTGTGGATGGGCGCGGTGACCGCGCAGCTCGGGCCGCGGCTGCGGGTGCTGGGCGACCGGGCCGGCTACACGTCGTACGGTCTGGACGTGCAGGAGGCGGCGCTGCACGAGGGCGGCCGACCGGACCAGCCGGGTTGGGGCGAGGTTCCACCGGAGCGGTACGGCCTGCTCGGCGTCGACGGTGACCTGCGGCCGGTGCCGACCGAGCCCGGCGCGTACCAGAGCTTCTACGCGCAGGTGGCGACGGCCCTGCGCGACGGCCCGCCGATGCCGGTGGACCCTCGGGACTCGGTCGCCACCGTCGAGTTGATCGAGCTGGCGCACCGGTCGGCGGCCGAGGGCGCGGTGCTGCCGGTCCCGACCGCCTGACCGGGGCGACCACCTGCGACCCGTCCCGCCACGTCGATGATCGACTCGGTTTCCGTGAAGTCGCGGTGTCAGACCGCTCCGGACACACCGACTTCGCCGAAGCCGAGTGGATCTACTGGTCGGCGTCCAGCTCGGAAGGTGCCTCGTCCGGCACCCGGGCGTCGTCGTCGGTCAGCGCGTCGTCCGACGAGGTGGTGAGGTTGCCGAGCCGACGCTCGGCTTCCCGGACCTCCTCGTCGAGGCTGGGGTTCTCCTCGTCGGGACTCTGCGACATGGGCGACCTCCATCGGGGCACGACCGGCCGATCTCCGTGTACCCGACCTGAGGGCGGGAACACGGACCACCTGGGGCGTCCCTTGATCAGCTACGGCGCCCCTTGATCAGGTGATCCGACGTCCTCGGCGACCCACAGGCCTCGGCCCTGTAGACCCACCACCAGGCCACGGGTCTGAAGAACGATGATCGCCCTCTGGACCGTGGTCACGCTGACGTCGTAGAGGCCCGCGAGTTCGTTGTAGGTGGGCAGACGCTCGCCTGCTGCGTACTCCCCGCTCTTGATCCGGGCGGCGAGATCCTCGGCGACCTCGCGGTATCCGCCGGTAGGTATGGGCATGTGAAGGTTCCTTCGTTCGGCACCTTCCATCGGACCACGCCGACCATCGCTCTTCAAGACCATCATTGCCTTAGGTACTAAAGGTCTCTAACATTGGTGGATGTGGCCGGTTCCTTCGTTCGGCAAGCGGCGGATCGTGCCACCCTCGCCCAGGACGACGGAGACGTCGCCTGGGCGGGGCCTGACCGTGTCTACGAAGGGGATCGACCATGTCGATCGATGAGCCCGTGTCCACGGCGACCGAGTTGTTCACCGCCGAACGGGTACTGGATTCGCACTGGACGCGCGCTCTCGACAAGCCGTGGCGAGCAGGTGGCTGCTTCGAGTGCAGAGGTCGCAACGACTGCCCACAGCTTGATTGGGCGCTGACACGGATCGCAGACGTCGCTTCGGTGATGCTCCAGAAGCGGTGACCTGCACGTCGCTTGCTGGCCGAAGAGCCGAGCGCCGGGCCGGCCGGGGCGCGCACCGGGCGGGGAACCCAGGAGCGTTGCCGGCCCGGCCCGGTGCCGGATCAGCGCTGCTTCAGCTCGCGCCAGGATGGGTGGGTGCCGCGCCACGCATCGGCGAGGATGGCCGCCGAGGCCCGGCTTGGGCACTGCTGCACCCGCTCACGACCCGACGCCCCACCGATCTGGGCGCGGACCTCCCAACCCTGCCCGTCAGTACGGATATACACGTCCCGCCGTCCGCGCGGGGTCGTGTCTCCGTTCCACCAATGCTCCTCGACCTTCATTCGCCGACCGTATAGCAAATTTTGCGCCGAGGGTACGTCGCAGGTGGGCTTATACCAGGGCGATAGCCGTAATTCCGGCGCATTTCGGCCTATGCGTTGACGAGGAGGACCCGCAACGGCAGGTCCTCCCCGTCCTGATCGACCACTCAGGGTGCGTTCACATGTCGCTGAGCACGCCGGCCAGGGTGCTGGCCAACGCGTCCTGTCCTGCCGGGCTGGGGTGCGGCGAGCCGCCCTCGGCGGTGATCTGGATGTCACCGGGCGTGAACGGCGGCGGGGACGCCACCCGCACGGCCGGATCGAACGGGACGCCGAGCTGGACCGCCCAGTTGAGATCGTTGATCACTGTCCGCACGGTGCCCACCCAGAGCGGGTCGATGAGCGGTTGCAGCGTCGAAACCGGGGCCGCCGGCAGGTAGGACTGCAACCCGGTCGGCAGCAACGACGTGAGCTTCGCCCAGGAGTACTGGCCGATGTCGACGTTGGCCGGCGTGATGTCGTAATACAGCATCCAGACGACCTTGTCCGCTCCGGCGGCCAGCAACGAGTTGACGATGAAGGTGGCGTCGGCGGTGATGCCGGCGTACTGGGCCGGGCCGTTGTACCGCGGCACCCCGATGTTGATGTAGTAGTCCTCGCCGGCCGGCAGGTCGATCCAGAAGTTGCAGCCACCACCGTTGGTGACGATGCCCTGCTTGCCGCCGACCGCCGCCCACTCGAAGCGGAACAGTCCGGTGGGGTTCAGGCTCTCCCCGGCGAACTCCAACGCGCGACACATGGCCAGCCGGATCAGTACGGTGTTCCAGTTGGTGTTGTTCACACCGCCGGTGGTGGCGTGGTACGCGTGGTGCCCGTCCGCCTTGGCCTTGGCGATCCGCGCGGTGGCGAGTCCGAGCGGGCTGGCCACCCGACCCCAGGCGTTTCCGCAGGCGTCGGGGCCGGCGCGGCCGGCGATGATGTCCCCGGTGCCGTACCCGGTGCGCGCGTAGTTGTCGTAGTCGACGACGCTGGTGTCCAGATCGAAGTACCGCCGGCCGTAGCTGTAGACGCCGTTGTTGCCGGGCATGCCACGGCCGTCGAACGAGGTCATCGGGCAGCCGGGGCCGACCCCGAACCCGAACTGGTGGTGCGCGGAACTGATCGAGTCCCCGGTCAGGGTCAGCACCGTGTCGTCGGTGACCGTCTGCACCTCGCGGCAGCGGATCCGGTCCTTGTTGGCGTCCACCAGTGTGGGGTTGCCGGCCACGGTGGGGCAGCCGGTCGGCGGCGGGGGCGGCGGTGATCCCGGCCCACCGGTGGGCGGGTCGGTCGGGTTGGGCGGGTCGGTCGGCTCCGGCGAGCCGCTGCCGCTGGGCGACGCGGACCCGGACGGTGACGCGCTACCGGACGGCGAGGAACTCCCCGACGGCGACGCGCTGCCGGACGGCGAAGAGCTGCCCGACGGCGACGCGCTACCGGATGGCGAGGAACTCCCCGACGGCGACGCACTGCCCGACGGAGAGGAACTGCCGGACGGCGACGCACTGCCCGACGGCGAAGAGCTGCCCGAGGGCGACGCGCTGCCCGAGGGGGATGCACTCCCCGACGGCGACGCACTGCCCGAGGGGGACGCGCTACCGGACGGCGACGCGCTGCCGGACGGGCAGGGCGTTCCGGTGGGCGACGCCGTCGAGCTGGGTGACGCCGTCGAACTGGGTGAGCCCGTTGAGCTGGGTGAGGCCGTCGTGGTGGGTGCGGTCGCGGTGGCGGCGGGGGCACGCTTGGCGACCGGCTCCGCCGTGACGGGCGGCCGGGTCGCCCGGGTCGGCGCGGTCGAGGCCGACGGCGTTCCGGTCGGGTCCGGGCAGTCGGCCGCGGCGGCCGCCTTCTGGGTACGGATCTGCGCCAGCCGCGCCTCGACCTCCACCGGAAGTTTCCCGCCCGGCTTGACGCACGGGTCGAGCAACCAGGTCGTACCCTCCAACTCGCGGGTGCACGGCGGCGCGTCGTACGACGCCCGCTCCGCGCTGGCGACGGGGGCGGCCGGTGCGCCGCCGGCGGCCGGGGCGACAAGTGCGGTGACCATGGCCACCGACACCGCCACCCCGGCGGCGAAGAGAGCATTGTGGACGCGGGGCGACCTTGTGGATCGCGGTCCTGGCGGTCCACCCAGGTGCAGTTGGCTCATGCCGTCCTCCAGGGACTGAGGTGCGCCGGTAGTTGTTACCGCACGGTAGGCACGTGTGCGGTAACCCGGTAGATCAGTCGCCCTTACCTACTGTGGAGGCCGGATCGCACCCGGTGACCTGTCCGGCGCCCCCGGCCGGTCGTGGCCGAGCACCACGGCCAACTCCCGACGGTTGCGCACACCCAGCTTGGTGAAGACGCGGGCCAGGTTGTTGTTGACGGTGTTGACCGACAACCCCAGCCGGTCGGCGATGCCGCGACTCGGCAGGGTCACCGCGAGCAGGGCCACGTCCCGCTCCCGACGGGTAAGCGTCGCCTCCTCGGTGCCTGCGGCGGTCGCGGTGAGCAGAGGCGTCCGAACCCCTCGACAGTCCCGGGCCAGCGTCGCGGCCCGCTGCGCCACCGCCACCCGGGGTCGGCCGCGCCGCGCGTACGCCCGGGCGGCGGCACCGAGCACCTCGGCGGCGAGCAGGCTGTGGCCACGGCCCACGAGGTCACCCGCGGCGGTCTCCAGTGCCGGCCCGTCATCGCGTACCAGACCGTCGGCCGCGCCGGCGAGCGTCGACGCCAGTCCGCCGAGCCGGTCGGCGAGAGCGCCCAACCGCTCCCGTACCGACTCGGGCGCGCCCAGCCGCGCGCACTCGTAGAGCGCCACCGCCTCGATCGTCGGCTGCTCGCTGGCCCGCGCCAGGTCGGCGGCGGTCCGGGCGGTACGGATCGCGGCGGTGAGATCACCCTCGGCCACCTGCACCCAGGCGCGGTCCAGCTCCACCCACGGGTGGAAGATCCGGTTCGCGGCGCGCTCCCGTGCGTCCGCGGCGGCCAGCCAGCGGCGGGCGCCGGACGGGTCACCGGCCAGCGCGCGGACTCCCGCCAACGCCGCCCAGTACGTGCGTACCAGGTGGTACTGGTCGTTCTCCTCGACGAGCGCGATGGCCTCCCGTAGGTCCGCCTCGGCGGCGTCGAGCCGGCCCTGGGTCTTGGCGACGATCCCCCGGAATCCGGCCCACACGGCGACCATGCCCCGCGCGTCGCTGGCCACCGCCGCGGCATAGCCGTGGTCGGCCAGGTCGGCGGCGCCGGCCAGCTCGCCGGCCGCGTACCGGGCGTAGCAGAGCCCCAGCCCGACCTGCGCCTCGTTCCACGGCATCCGCTCGGGTTCGGCGGCGAGCACCGCCCGGCCCCGCTCCGCCAACTCGGCGGCGAGCCCGAGCCGACCGAGCATCCCGGCCGCCGACGCCGCGCCCATGGTCGCCCAACTGGCCGCCCGTACGCCGGTGTCGGGCCGGGCCAGCACGGCCTGGCCGACGGACAGCGCGGCCTCGCACCGGCCGTCGTAGAACAGCACCCACGACCGGGTGGCCTCGGTCAGGTCGTGGCCGGGCGAGCCCGCCGGCACCATCCGCAGTGTCTCGTGCGCCTCGTCGATCCGGTCCAGGCCCCAGTAGAGCAGGCCGGCTCGGGTGGTCGCCCAGATGGCGAGGCGCTTGCTGCCCGGCGGTGGGGCCGGCGGGAGCATGTCGAGCGCCTCCTGGCTGCGCGCCTGGTACTGCAGCACCCGGGCCAGCAGCCACTGCGCCTCCCAGCCCGGCGCGGCGTCGTACGCGGTGCGGGCCAACCGCTCGGCCAGGTCGATGTCGAACCTGTCGATCGCCTGCCGGGCGGCGGCCAGCGCGATGCCCGGATGCCGGACGCTGCCCGAGCGAAGCTGCCACACCCCGGCGACGAGCGCGTCGTCCCGCCGGCGCAGCGGCATGCTGGCCAGCACGTCGGCGAGTTGCCCGAACACGGTGCGGGACCGGCTGGCCGGCATGCTGGCGCGCAGCGCCTCCCCGTAGAGGGGATGGGCCATGCGCAGCGCGGTGCGAGCGCCGGAGCGTTCCGCGACCACCATGCCGCTGCGTTCGGCGGCCTCGATCGCGACCGGGTCGGTGAACCGTTCCAGCAGGGCCAGGGAGAGCGGTTCGCCGCAGGCGACCACCTCCAGCACCTGCCGGGCGGCCGGTTCCAGGGCGCGCAGTCGGGCACTGACCAGCTCGGCCAGCCGAGGACTGCCGGACGCGGTGCCGCGCCACCGCCAGATCCCCCGCGACTCGCGGAGCCCGCCGGTGTCGATGGCGTCGGCCAGCAACTCCCGCAGCAGCAGCGGGTTGCCGTCGGCGAGCCGGGTCAGCCGGCGGCGGCTGATCGCGTCGAGCGGACCGGGCGCGGCCTCGTCGAGCAGGTGTTCCACCGCGGTGGCCGGCAGCGGGCGTACGTCCAGTCGCCGGCCGGATCCGGCCCACAGCGAGGTGAGCGCGTCGGAGAGCGGGAGGCCCGCCCGGACGGTCGCCACCGCCACGGCCAGGCCGTGCACGGCGAGCTGGTGCAGCAGCCCGGCCGAGGGTTCGTCCAGCAGGTGGGCGTCGTCGATGCCGATCACGATCGGGCGGCCACCGCCGCGCCTGGCGAAGTCGCGTTCGACGGTGACGACCAGCCCCACCGGATCGGCACGCGGTCGGGTCTGCGCGGGGATCAGGTGCGAGACCGCACCGAACGGAATCGACCGGGCGGCTCCGGTGGCGGAGACCCAGTGACACTCCACGCCGTCCTGGGCCGCGCGGGCGAGTGCCTCCCGCAGCAGCCGCGTCTTCCCCACCCCGGCGTCGCCGACCAGCACCAGCCCCGGCATCCGCGACGACACGACGTCCTCGATGATTTTCAGCTCGTCGTCGCGGCCGACGAGCGTCCATTCGCCACGTCCCGGCATGACGACCCTCACCTCGCCCTCGGGCAGCCCTGCCACTCACCCTAGGGGGAGTTCCGGCACTCCCGCTCGACAGCGGTCGATGCGAGGCCGGGCGTGGCGGGCGCGGCGTTCAGCCCTGGGTGGTCAGCAGGTAGTCGTCGGCTTCGGGGCTCCACCGCAGGTCGACCGCGCCGCTGGTGGCCGCGGCCTTGCAGAACTGCAGGAAGCTGCGGTAGCCGAGCTTCTTCTCACTGAAGTCGGGCCGGGCCCGCCGCAGCTGGTTCTTCAACCCGGACAGCGCCACCGGGTTGCCGCTGCTGCCGAGCTCCGCCACCACGCCACGGAGCAGGCCGAACGCCACCTCGCGGTCGCCGTGCTCGGGCAGCGACACCTCGGGGTCGCCCTTCGCGGGACCCTCCGCCAGCTCGATCACCGTGTGCTCGGCGAGGTGCCGCAGCAGTTCCCCGAAGGTGCGGAAACCGTAGTCGGACTCGCTGAACGTCGGGTCCTTGCGCAGCAGGGTGCGCTTGAGCCGGGACGCGGTGACCTCACCGTTGGCGCTGCCCTGCAACCCGGCCACGGTCTGGGCGACGAGCACGGCGAGCGCGTCGACGTCGCGTCCGGGCTCCTCACCGGCGGGCCGGCCACCCACCTCCGGCTCCGGCTCGCGCTCCAACTCCGGCTCGGGCGGGCGCTGGTCCGTGCCGGCCGGCCGGGTCGGGCGACCGCGCCGGCTGCGGGTCGGCGGGATGTCCACACCCTCCAGCCGGTCGTAGTAGAGGAACTCGTCGCACGCCGGCGGGAGCAGCGCCGACGTCGACCCCTCGACCCCCACGCCGATGACCCGCTTGTTCAACTCGCGAAGCTTGTGCACGAGCGGGGTGAAGTCGCTGTCGCCACTGCAGATCACGAACGTGGAGATGTAGTCGCGCTCGAACGCCAACTCGATCGCGTCGACAGCCATCTTGATGTCCGCGGCATTCTTCCGGGAGGCGCCCATCCGCTGCGGAATCTCGATCAGCTCGACGTGGGACCGGGTGAGCATCCGGCGATCCTCGTCGAAGTAGGACCAGTCGGCGTACGCGCGGCGGACCACCACCCGACCCCGTTCGGCGAGCGCGTCGGCGATCGGCCGGAAGTCGAACTCCGCGCCGCCACGGTGATCACGCGCCCCCAACGCGAGGTTCTCGTAGTCGAGGAACAGGGCGATCCGGTCTTCTTGATCCACGCGGCCCAGCGTACGCCGGCCGTGGGCGGTCGGGGCGCAGGCGAGGCGCGACACCTCAACTCACCGATCGTCCATTTCTTGCGGTCTAATGGTCGTCAATTTTCGTTCTTCGATTGTCGTCTTGCAGTGCGATGGTCGGTGCTGCATCATGACGATCAATGTCGGGCGTCAGGGGAAGCGCCGGGCGGACCTCCACCACCACCACCCACCCAGGAGGGTCACCGATGATTCGCAGCCTCATGTCGGCCCGGGGACGACCCGGCCGACCTGCCGGCACCGCCGTGGCGCTCGCGGCCGGCCTCGCCGTGCTCGTCGCCGTGCCCACCGTGGCCGTCGCCGGTCCATCCGCGCCCGCCGGCGCGCGGCCGGTGGTCACCCGCGCCGCCCTCGACCCGGCACTCGTCGCCGGGCGCGGCGCCGACGTCGACTTCCTCGAACAGGAGGCGGAGAACGCGCGCACCAACGGCGAGATCATCGGCCCCGACCGGTCGGCCTACACGCTGCCCGCCGAGGCCTCCGGCCGCCGGGCGGTCCGGCTCACCCCCGGTGAGTACGTGGAGTTCGTCCTACCCAGCGCGGCGAACGCGATAAGCGTGCGGTACAGCATCCCGGACGCGCCGCAAGGCGGTGGGATCACCGCTCCGCTGCGCGTCGCGGTCAACGGCAAGCACGCGCGCACCATGACGCTGACCTCGCAGTACTCGTGGCTCTACAACCAGTACCCGTTCACCAACGACCCGCAGGCCGGGCTGTTGCACCCGGACTGGTGGATCACCGAGTGCCAGTGCGTGCCGGCGGCCACCACGCCGGCCCCGGTCATCGACAAGCCGTTCCGGCCCACCCACTTCTACGACGAGCAGCGCCTGCTGCTCGGGCGCACCTACCGGGCCGGCGACACGATCCGCCTGACCGCGCCGACCGGCAGCGCGGCCGCCTGGACCGTCATCGACCTGCTCGACTCCGAGTTGGTCGCACCGCCGCGCGTCCGGCTGCTCGCGGCGAACGTGCTCGCCTTCGGCGCCGACCCCACCGGCCGGCGGGACTCCGCCGACGCGATCGACCGGGCCATCGCCTTCGCCCGGCGCGCCCACCTCAAGGTGTACCTCCCGCCGGGCACCTACCAGGTCAACAGGCACATCATCGTCGACGACGTGACAATCGAGGGCGCCGGCAACTGGCACACCGTCATCAGGGGCCGCGAGGTCGCCCTGCCGACCCCCGCGCCGGACGGCTCGGTGCACACCGGCGTCGGGTTCTACGGCCGCGACGCCGCCGACGGCGGCAGCCGCAACGTCCACCTCTCCGGCTTCACCATCGAGGGAGACGTCCGGGAGCGCATCGACACCGACCAGGTCAACGCGATCGGTGGGGCGATGAGCGACTCCACGATCGACGGGCTCTACCTGCGCCACACCAAGGCCGGCCTGTGGTTCGACGGGCCGATGCGCAACGTCCGCGTCACCAACAACATCGTCGTCGACCAGATCGCCGACGCGCTCAACTTCCACACCGGCGTGACCGACTCCCTCGTGGCGCACAACTTCGTCCGCAACACCGGCGACGACGGTCTGGCGATGTGGTCGGAGAAGACGGCGAACGCACGCAACACGTTCGACCACAACACCGTGCAGTCACCGACGCTGGCCAACGGCATCGCCATCTACGGCGGTACGGACACCACCGTCTCGCACAACCTCGTCGCCGACCCGGTCCGCGAGGGCAGTGGCATCCACGTCGGCGCCCGCTTCGGCGCGGAGCCGTTCACCGGGCACCTGCGGATCACCGACAACACCACCGCCCGCGCCGGCACGTACGACCTGAACTGGAACATCGGGCTGGGCGCCATCTGGTTCTTCGCCCTGGACCGCAGCATCGACGCGGCCATCGAGGTGACCGGCGACGCGTACCTCGACAGCACCTACAACGCGATCATGCTGGTGAGCGACTGGCCGGTGAAGGACCTCTACTCGATCTCCAACGTGCGGTTCCGGGACATCCGGGTCGACGGCACCGGCACCTCGGTGATCAGCGCCCGCGCGGCGGGGTCCGCCTCGTTCGCCAACGTGGACGCCCGCCACGTGGGCGCGGTGGCCGTCAACAACTGCGGTTCGTTCCACTTCACCCCGGCCGGTTCGGAGTTCACACTGACCGACCTCGGCGGTAACGACGGCGGGTGGCTCGCGCCGTGGCTGCTGCCCAACACGATCACCTGCGACGACCGACCGCCCGTGTCGCCGCCCCCGCCTCCGGCGCAGTGGTGAACGCGGTGGGCGGCCCGACTCGTCGGGCCGCCCACCGCAACGCTCAGCGCGTCCGGACGTACGCCAGCGGCACGCTCGTCGGTTGCCCGTTCCAACTGCCGAGCAGGGCGGCCCCGGCGGCCTCGGCAGCACCGGGGCGGCGGACGACGACCAACTCGACGGTGTCGGTGACGACGAGCGTGCTGTCCTCGTCGACCACGCGGCGCACGGGCCCGACCGGTGCCGCGTCGTCGTCCACGGCGCCGCTGACGGCGATCGTCACACTTGGCTCGCGCACCTCACGCCGACCGTCCACCTCGAAGTACTGCTCCGCCTGGCCGGCGCCGGTGCGGATCGCGTGGGCGAGCGCGGCGGCGTACACGTGGTCCACGCAGCCGTCGTACACCCAGCGCCGGCCGAGCACCGAGTGGTCGGTGGTGCCGACCAGCCAGGCGTCCGCACCGTCCAGGGGACCGGCCCGGTAGGTGAGCGGGACGTGGTGGACCGGCCCGTCGGGGGTCCCGACCAGCATGGTCTCGATGCCGACCTCGCCGGCCGGATCGTCGAAGCGGTAGGCGCCTCGGCTCACCAGCTCGACGCCGGCGGACCCGGCGTACCAGGGTCGGTCGGGAAGCCAGGTCGCCAGCAGGTCGAGCTTCGTGGGGTTCAGGGTCGCTCTGTGCAGCAGTGCCATCCCGGCAGCCTAGTCAGAGGCCCGCGCAGGGTTGCCCGCCGATTGTGCAGCTCGCCGGTTGCCGGGCCTTCGGCCGGCTGTCGCGGACGTCGAAGCTGATCGTCCGCGTGCCTCCGGCCGCCACCTCGGCGCCGGTGAAGGTGATCGACCGCCCGTCCTGTCGCCAGTTCGCGCCGTCGACGTCGTCGACCGTGGTGCCCTCGCCGAGAGTGACCACCACGGCCCAGTCCGCCACCGGTACGCCGCTCGGGTTCTCGACCACGACCGCACCGGTGTAGCCGAACAGGCGGCTGGATTCGGTCTCGTACCGGGCCACCACGGGCACCGGCGACGCTGGCGGCGGGGGCGGCACAGCGGACGCGGCCGGACTCGGGGGCGTCGCCGTCGCCGTCGCCGTCGCGGTCGGGCTCGGGCGGGTGGTCGTGGACGCGGTGCTGCGCGAGGGGCGTACCGAGGGGGTCGCCTTACGGGCGGCGGCGGTCGTACCGGACGGCGACGGCGCGCCCGCCGATGCCGGCGCGGCGGTGGGCGTCGACTCGGGCGGCAACGTTATCCAGGCCGCCGTCCCCGCCAGCAGCGCGGCCCCGCCGATCAGGGCGACGAGGGTGCGACGCCGACGGCGGGTGCGCCCGGACGTGCGGAGCGCGATCAGCGGCAGCTCGGTCGTCATCGCACCGTCGCCGCGGCGCAGGTCGACCTGCTGGAACGCGAGCCAGTCGAGGATGGCCGGGAGTCGCACGGTGAGCGCCTGCCGCACCTGCTGCTCACGTGGGTCGTGCTGGTCGGCGGACCACGCGCCGTGCGTCGTGACCTCCCGCACCTCCAGCCGGCAGCCCTGGCTGGTGGCCGTGACCGCGCAGGTCAGCTCACTGAGCCGGCCGGCTTCGTCGCAGGTCAGCACGAGGAGTGCCGCCTCCCGCCGCTCGGTCACCTCGACCTCGACGTCGGCCTCGAAGCCGGGCAGCTCGGCCGTGCGCAGCAACAGTCGGTCCGCCACGCCCTCGACGGTGGCGGCCTCGGCGAACCACCGTCCGAGCAGCTTCCGGTCGGTCAGTGCGAGCCAGACCCGGTCGGGCGGGTGGGACAGGTCGACCTGCGCACCGATCTCGATCACGGCGGAACTCTACGGGTTTCCCGATCGGCCCGTCCCGTCCCACCCGAGGCCGCCGGTCAGCCCCAGCGTGCCGACCGCTCGACCACCGCCGCCAGCGCGGCTCGGGCACCGGCGCTCACCTCGGTGACCACCTCGGCTGCCGGCAGTTCCCGGGCGAGGGGGTGCGCCTGCCCCGCCCACAGGTTCGCGACCGTCGCGTCGCCGTCGCGCCGGGCGGCGGCCAGCAGCGGACGCGTCAGGTGTAGCACCTGGGGGTAACCGGTCGGCGCCGACGCGTCGTGCTGGCGCAGGAAGTCGTTGGCCACTCCCCGGGCCCGCTTACCGGTGTACGACCGGCTGAGCGCGGTCGGCGCGTTCCCGGCCACCGCCGCCCGGTGCATCGCCGAACTGCCCGCCTCCGGGCAGCGCAGGAAGGCCGTGCCCAGCTGCGCTGCGGCGGCACCGGCAGCCAGCGCGGCGGCCAGCGCGGGACCGTCGACGATGCCGCCCGCAGCCACCAGGGGCAGGTCGCAGCGGGCGGCGGCCAGCCGGAGCAGGGGCAACAGCGCGTAGTCGTCGTCGTCCGGCAGGCCACCCCGATGCCCACCGGCCTCGGTGCCCTGCACCACCACCGCGTCCACACCCAGGTCGACGGCGACCGTCGCCGCGTCCGGGCGGGTGACGGTGGCCCACACCTCGGTGCCCCGCTCGCGCAGGGCGCGCACCGTCGCCCGGTCCGGCAGCCCGAACACGAAGGACACGACCGGGACCGGGTCCGCGAGCAGCGCGGCCACCTTCTCCGGGTACGCGTCGTCGCCGCCGACCGGCTCGCCCAGGCGCACCCCGCGCTCGGCGGCCTGCGGGGCGAGCCGTTCCGCGTACGCCCGGACGGCGACGTCGTCCACGCCGCCGGGGTCGGGCAGGAAGACGTTGACGCCGAAGGGCCGGTCGGTGCGCGCGCGGACCTGCGCGACGTCGGCGGCCAACCGCTCGGTGTCGATCATCCCGGCGGCCAGGAAGCCCAGTCCACCGGCGGCGGAGACGGCTGCCACGAGCGCCGGCGTGGACGGGCCACCGGCCATCGGGGCCGCGATGATCGGGTGACGCAACGTGGACAGCACGGACATCCCACCATCCTGCCGCACCGCCGGCGTTCGCTCACCGGCGCGCCGTGTGCCGCCAGCGCAGTACGCCGGCCAGGCCGAGCAGCGCCACGAGTGTGCCGGCGCCGGCCGCCAGCACCCAGGTCCGGCGGCTCAGGCCGGTGGTGTCCTCGGCGATGGGACGAACGAGGGTGGGCAACACCGACGCGGCGGACCCCGTCGGACGCGCGGCGGTGGCCGGTCCGTCCGTGGTCGGGTAGCGCAGGATCGTCGGGCGGGTGCCCGCTGGCTGGTCGGCGGATTCGGAGACGGTGAGCAACGACCTGCCGTCGCGGCTGTAGGTGACCGACTCACCCTGGGGCTCGTCCGGCAACGGGGTGACCCGCGCGGTGCCAGCGGTCAGCGCGCGGACCACCTCGCCATCGGGCACGTCGTACTCGAAGGCGTCGGCGTAGCTGCGCAGCACCACCCGACGCCCGTCCGGTGCGCTCGCCGCCCCGGTGATCACACCCCGTCCGAGGAACGAGAACGGGTTGCTGGTGCTCGTCGTCGGCAGGGTCACCTGGCCGACCGAGGCCAGCGGCGTCGTCGCCCCCGGCCGCAGCGCGGCGGTCGGGGCGTACAGGAAGACGGTGCCGCTGCCGCCCTTGGTGATGATCAGCGGCCGATCGGACGCGTCCAGCAGCAACGCCTCCGCGTCGTGCGGGCGGTCCGGGTAGGTCATCCGGTGCAGCACCGGCTGGTCCGCTCCGGGAGCGAGTCGCCAGATGGCGATCGTCGGCCGGGAGTGGTCGTTGTCGCCGATGTCGGCGACCCAGACGGTGCCGTCGCGACCGATGGCCAGGTCCTCGGTGTCGCGGGGCCGGGACGGGAAGGCCACCGCCCGGACCACCGTGCAGCGCTCGTCGAGGAAGAAGATCCGGCGGCGGGCCTCGTCGTCGGCACCGTCATTGATCATGACGTACCCGTCGTCGGTGGCGACCATCCCGGAGATCTCACGGAGCCGGTCGTCGCGCACCTGGCACACGGGCGTCCCGGCCGCCGCCGCACCCGCCGCCGCTGCCGGTGTCAGTGCGATGGCCGGCGCCCCCGCGCCGGCGAGCAGCGCCGCCAGCGCCGCGCCCGCACCGGCACGTCGCCCCCAGGTCAACCGCCCGCGTACCCGCATCGCCCACCCTCCTCGTCGCGGCCGCGCCCCGGGCCACCTGCCCATCCTGGCCGATCCGGGCCACCGGCGGGGTCAGCGCGGGGACGTGGCCGGGCCTGTCGTCGAGGAAACGGCACCCCGGCCGGTCACTCGTTGCCAGCGGCTCGGACCCAGGCGGCAGGTCTGAGTTCCGCGATGCGGGGTAGGCAGTGGCCCGGCGGCACGTCGACACCCGCCGGGTGGGAGGCTCCGATGAGCACGTACCGGGATGACCAGGGCGAGACGTTTCCTCCCCCGGAGGCGGACGCCCAGGAGCAGCGACAGGACGCCGTCGACTACGGGCCGCCGGACCGGGTGTCGGGTGACGTCGACCCGGAGGCGTCCGAGGCCGACCTGGCCGAGCAGGGCGCCCTACCGGCGGGCACGCTCGAAGAGGTGACGTCACTGCCGGCCGACGCCAACCCGGCCGACGCCCTGGAACAGCGCCAGGAGATCTCAACCCGCGACGAGGGCCGGCGCACCTGACCGCACCCATTGCCGCCGGCCGCGTCGGATCCGACCTGACACGATCCCGATCACGCGTTATACCTGTGAGTCATAAATATGACCCACAGGTATAGGCGCCCGTCCGGTCACCCGGCCCCGGGCAGCCAACCGGCCACGCCATACCGGCCGGCTCAGCCGGCCACGCCGGCTCAGCCGGCGGTCACCTGCCAGAGCAGGAAGGCGTTCAGCGCGACCACCAGTACCGCCACCAGCGACGCGGCCGCGGTGGTGAGCGGATGGTTGACCAGGTTGCCCATCAGGTCGCGGCGCCGGGTGAAGGCAACCACGGGGATCAGCGCGAACGGGATGCCGAAACTGAGGATGACCTGGGACAGGACCAGGGCTCGGGTGGGGTCGAGGCCGATGGCGAGCACGGCCAGGGCCGGCACCAGGGTGACCAGCCGGCGCAGCAGCAGCGGGACCCGCCGCCGCAGGAAGCCCTGCATGATCACCTCACCGGCGTAGGTGCCGACGCTCGTGGAGGCCAGCCCGGACACCAGCAGGGCGACGGCGAACCCGAACGCCGCGGCGGTGCCGATGCTCTGACCGAGCCCGGCGTGCACACCCTCCAGGCTGTCCGCGCCACCCGGACCGCCGCCGCGGAAGCTGGCCGCCGCGATCAGCAGCATGGCGAGGTTCACCGCGCCGGCCGCGCTCAGGGCGAGCAGTACGTCCGTGCGCTGACCCCGGAACAGGACCCGACGCTCGGTGTCGTCGGTGGCCGGGATGCGGTCGCGGGTCAGCGCGGAGTGCACGTAGATGACGTGCGGCATGACGGTGGCGCCGAGGATGCCGGCCGCCAGCAGCACGCTGTCGGTGCCCTGGAGCCGAGGCACCAGACCGGCCATGGCGGAGCCGGGGTCGGAGCCGGAGGCGAGCAGGTTGGCGGCGAAGGCCAGGACGATCACACCGAGCAGTACGGCGATGACGATCTCGAAGGCGCGGAACCCACGCGAGCGCAGGGCGAGCACGGCGAACGCCGCCGTGCCGATGATGAGCCCGCCGGGCAGCAGCGGAATGCCGAAGAGCAGGTAGAGGGCGACCGCGCCACCGATCACCTCGGCCAGGTCGGTGGCCATGGCGACCAACTCGGCCTGCACCCACATCAGCCGGTTCAGCGGCCGGGGCAGCCGCTCCCGGCACAGCTCGGGCAGGCTGCGCCCGGTGGCCAGACCCAGCTTGGCGGTGAGGGTCTGCACCAGCATCGCCATCAGGTTGGCCACCACCACGACCCAGACCAGCAGGTAGCCGTACCGGGCACCGGCGGCGGAGTTGGTGGCGAAGTTGCCGGGGTCGACGTAGGCGACGGCGGCGACGAACGCCGGACCGAGCAGGATCAGTCGACCGCGTACCCGCCCCCGGGCGCGAGCCACCTGTAGTGGAGTCGCTGTCGACGTCGCCACGTCGTTGGTGACCATCGAACACCTCATCCGTCGACACGCATTTCGTGCCGGTCCCTTCCCGTTTTGCTGGCCCCTTGGTGCCAACCTCTGGCCCGCTGGTGCCACCGGGACCGACGCGCCGGATCCATCGCGACGCGCCGCGAACTTGACAGCGGCGGGGGCACCGATGAAGCTGTCTATTAGTCCTACTGTCGTAGGACAACAGGAAGGATCATCGCGAGTGATCGAGTTCGTGTTGGACAGCCGGTCGAAGGTGAACACCTACATGCAGCTCGTGCAGCAGGTGAAGCAGGCTCTGCGCGTCGGTCTGCTGACGCCGGGCGACCAGTTGCCGAAGGTCCGGGACGTCGCACAGTCACTGGCGATCAACCCGAACACGGTGCTGAAGGCGTACCGCGAGTTGGAGATCGAGGGTCTGGTCGGCGGCCGACCCGGGGTGGGCACGTTCGTCCAGCGCACCCTGGCCGGCGCGTCCCTGCCCAACCAGGCCGAGCTACGCGAGGACCTGGTCGCCTGGTTGCACCGCGCGCAGACCGCGGGCCTCACGGCCGAGGACGTCATCGCCCTGGTGGAGACCACGCTGCGCGCCACCCTCGCCGACGACGCCCCGCAGAAGGAGCCCGCCTGAGCGTGCGCGGCAAGCGAACCACCAGGCACCGAAGCAAGGGCTGCTCCCCCACGAAGCCGCGGGCGCAGCCGGATCGAGAGGACAGAGGATGGACATGGTCTTGGAGGCCGACCGGCTGGGCAAGCGGTACGGCAGCACCTGGGCGTTGCGGGACTGTTCGCTACACCTGCCGGCCGGGCGGATCGCCGCGCTGGTCGGGCCGAACGGCGCGGGCAAGAGCACCCTGCTGCACCTGGCCGTCGGGTTGCTCAAGCCCGACGCGGGCGCGGTCCGGGTCTTCGGCAGATCCCCCTACGGCGACACCGAGGGGTTGGCCGACATCGGCTTCGTCGCCCAGGACACCCCGCTCTACCGCGACTTCACCGCGGCCGAGCTGGTCATCGCCGGTGGCAAGCTGAACAGACGGTGGGACGCCACGCTGGCCCGTCAGCGGTTGGCACAGCTCGGCATTCCGCCGGACCGACCGGTCGGCAAACTCTCCGGCGGTCAACGGGCCCAGGTGGCGCTCGCCCTCGCGTTGGCCAAGCAGCCCCGGCTGCTGCTGCTCGACGAACCGGTGGCCAGCCTCGACCCCCTGGCCCGACGGGAGTTCCACCAGTCGCTGATGGGCAGCGTCGCGGAATCCGGCACCACGGTCCTGCTCTCCTCGCACCTGCTGGCCGACCTGGAGCGCGTCTGCGACTACCTGATCGTGCTGAACTCCGCCCAGGTGCAGCTCACCGGCGCGGTCGACGACGTGGTCGCCGAGCACCGCCAACTGGTCGGCCCCCGGCACGACGGCGGCGTCATCGGGGGCGTCGCCGCCGTGGTCCGGGCCAGCCACACCGACCGGCAGACCACGCTGCTGGTCCGCACCGACGGCCCGGTCACCGACCCGGCCTGGACGGTCCGCGAGGTCAGCCTGGAGGACGTCGTGCTGGCCTACCTGGCCGACGGCACCACGCAGACCCGGCACAGCGAGTGGGGAGTGGCAGCATGATCTGGTTGACCTGGCGGCAACACCGCAAGCAGGCGCTCTACACCCTGCTGGGGCTCGTGGCGCTCGCCGCCCTGCTGGTGCCCATCGGCCTGGCCATGCGGAACACCTACGCCGACCTCGGGCTGACGGACTGCGCCAGCCAACTCGCCCGCGCCGATGTGGCGCAGACGACCCGGGAGACGTGCGATGCGGGCTATCGGCGTTTCGGCAACCAGTACGGCAGCCTCACTCTGGTGGCCGTACTGCTGATCACCCTGCCGGCACTTCTCGGCCTGTTCTGGGGCGCGCCGCTCGTCGCCCGCGAGGTGGAGCACGGCACCCACCGGTTCGCCTGGACCCAGGGCGTCGGCCGGACCCGCTGGGCCCTGGTGAAGTTCGGGTTGGTGAGCGGGGCCGTCCTGGTCCTCGCGACGGTCTACGGGCTGGGCATGTCCTGGTGGGTCGACCCGCTCACCAAGTCCGTGCTCGAGGGCCGGCTCGGCATGATCGTCTTCGACCTGCAGGGCATCGTCCCGATCGGATACACCCTGTTCGCCGTGGCGCTCGGCGTCTTCGCCGGCACCGTCTGGAAGCGGATACTGCCCGCCATGGGCATCACCCTCGCCGGCTACATCGGCGTACGGGCGGCGGTGGAACTGCTGGCCCGACGGCACTACCAGCCGGCCCTGACCCAGACCTTCTCGACCGAGGGGGAAGGGCCACCGGAGATCAGTCGGGGGAACTGGGTCCTCGCCCAGGGCATCCGGAACCCCGACGGGACGGTGATCTCGGAGGGCGGCCGGATCCAGTGCCCCCCGGGCGGTAAGGGGCCGGACGGTCGGGTCTGCGGTGCGGAGCTGGGGCTCGAGCCGGGCGCGTACAACTGGCAGCTGTACCAGCCGGCGGACCGGTTCTGGCTGTTCCAGGGGATCGAGACGGGCATCTTCGTCGCCCTGGCCCTGCTCCTGCTCTACCTCGCCATCCGCCGGGTGCGCCGGATCGCGTAGTCGACGACGGGTGATCGCCGGGCCACAGGGGCTCGGCGATCACCCGTCCGCGCCGGTGGGTCGACCACCGGGCCGGTCCGGCGGGCGGGTCAGCCGGCCAGTCGGTGGTAGCGGGCGACCGAGAGCGGCAGGAAGACCGCGACCAGGACGACCGGCCAGAGCACCGCCAGCAACGGGTAGTGCTGCGCCGCCCAGGAGTCACCACCCCAGCCGGGGTTTCCGAACAACTCCCGGGTGGCGCCGACGGTCGCCGACAGCGGGTTCCAGGCGGCCACCGCACCGAGCCAGGCGGGCATGGTGGACGGTGCGACGAACGCGTTGGAGAGGAAGCCGAGCGGAAACTCCAGGGTCTGCACGGCCACCACGGCCGTCTGCCCACGGGTGACCAGCCCGAGGAAGATGCCGACCCAGATCAGGGCGAAGCGCAGCAGCAGGATCAGCCCCACCGCGGCGAGCGTGGCAACGGCCCCGCCGTGCGCCCGCCAGCCGATGGCGAGACCGGTCAGCAGCAGTATCCCGAGGGTGACCACGGCGAACAACATGTCGGCCACGGCCCGCGCCGCCAGCGGGGCCAGCGGCGCGACGGGCATCGACCGGAGCCGGTCGGTCACCCCTCGCTCCAGGTCCTCGGCGACGGCGATCGTGGTGAGGCTGATGCCGAACACCATCGTCATCACGTACATGCCGGGCATCAGGAACTCCCGGTAACTGCCACCGCCGGGGACCTGCAACGCGCCACCGAACAGGTACGCGAACATCAGCACGATCAGGATGTTGAAGCCGAGTGAGGCGATCAGCGGGCCGGGGTCGCGTCGCCACCGGGCCAGGCCGCGCCAGATCAGCGTGCCGCTGTCGGCCAGGAGGGCGGGCCGGCCGGGCGTCAGGTCCACCCCCGGGACCGGCGTACTCACCGCGCTCATGCGGCCACCTCCTCGGCGGTCCGGGTGCGGTGCCCGGTGAGGTGCAGGAACACGTCGTCCAGGGTGGGGCGGCGCAGTGCGACGTCCGCCACCGGTACGTGCTCGGCGTCCAGCGCCCGCAACACGTCGACGAGCGCGCCCGCCCGGTGACCCACCCGGACGCTCACCATCCGCCGGTCCACGTCGACAGTCGGTTCGTCGCCGGCCACCCGGCGCACCTGGGCGACGGCGGCGGCGAGGTCGGCCGGGGCCGCGACGACCACCTCGATCCGGTCGCCACCGAGGCGGGTCTTGAGGTCGTCCGGAGTGCCCTCGGCGATCACCCGGCCGGCCTCGACCACCGAGATCCGGTCGGCGAGTTGGTCGGCCTCGTCCAGGTGCTGGGTGGTGAGCAGCACGGTGGTGCCGGTGCGCACCAACTCCCGGACCGACTCCCACACCTCGTTACGGCCCCGCGGGTCCAGCCCGGTGGTGGGTTCGTCGAGGAAGAGGACCGCGGGGGCCAGGATCATGCCGGCCGCCAGGTCGAGCCGGCGGCGCATGCCCCCCGAGTACGTGCTGACCGGCTGCTCGGCCGCGTCGGCGAGACCGAAGCGGTCCAGCAGCTCGACCGCTCGCTGCCGGGCGCGGCGGCGACCCAGATGGAACAGCCGGCCGAAGAGCACCAGGTTCTGTCGGCCGCTCAGGGCCTCGTCGAGCGCGGGATGCTGCCCCACCAACCCGATGCGGTAGCGCACCTCGTCGGGCTGGCGGGTCACGTCGAACCCGGCGACCTCGGCACGCCCCTCGTCCAGCCGGAGCAGGGTGGACAGGATCCGTACCGAGGTGGTCTTGCCGGCCCCGTTCGGGCCGAGCAGGCCACACACCGTCCCCGGTCGCACCCGCAGGTCGAAGCCGTCCAGCGCGTAGCGGTCCCGATACCGCTTACGCAGCCCGTCCGCCACTATCGCGTCACCTCTTGTCGGCACAGCGCTCCCCTTCCGCAGGCGTCAACCGCGCTACCGTACAACATACGGTAGGAGATACGGGAACGATGCGTCGACTAGGTTCGGCAGATGACGATCTCGATCTCCGTGGACGGTCGGCGGTTCCGGGCCGTGGCAGACGTGGTGACCGGTGAGGTGGGCACGCAGACCGTCTTCACGTACCACGAGCGGGCCGGCGAGGTGTGGGCCGAGTACGCCGGCGGGTCCATTCGGCGCGGCCACCTCGTCGGCACCCGGGAGGGCGACCGACTGGACTTCCGGTACGTCCAGCTCAACGCCGACGGTCAGACGTCCTCGGGGCACTGCGTCTCGGAGGTGTCGGTGCTGCCCGACGGCCGGGTCCGGCTGCACGAGACCTGGTCCTGGGAGTCCCGGCCGGGCAGCGGCAGTAGCGTGGTGGAAGAGGTGCCGAGTCCCTGACGGTTCGCCGACGGGGGGCGGTCGCGGCTACGCGGGCTCGGTGGTCCCGACCTGGCCCGCGACGCCGACGTTCAGCGGGTCGGCCAGGAGTTTGTCGAAGGCCAGCTCGGCCGCCCCGATCAGGACGGCGTCGCGGCCGAGTGCCGCCGCGCGCAGGCGCAGGTGCTCGCGGGAGGCCGGCAGCGGCATGGTGTCCAACCGCTCGCGGACGACGTCCGCTCCGGCGGTGAAGATGTCGCGAAGCGACCCGCCGAACACCACGGCGTCGGGGTTGACCACGTTGACCAGGTTCGCCACGCCGAAGCCGAGCCACCCGGCGACCTGCTCGACGGCGGCCCGCGCGGTTCGGTCGCCGTCGGCCGCCGCGCGAAGCACCTCGGCCACCGCCGCACGGTCGCTCGGGTCCCGGCCCGCGTGCCGCAACAGGGCGGCTTCGGAGATCTCGGTCTCCCAGCAGCCACGTGAGCCGCAGCCGCAGGGCAGGCCGTTCGGGTTGACGACCATGTGGCCGACCTTGCCGCTGTGACCGCGGTGACCGATCACCAGCCGGCCACCGACGATGATGCCGGCGCTGATGCCCAGGTCACCGTGCAGGTAGATGACGTCGTCGATGCCCACCGCCACGCCCCGGACGTGCTCGGCCAGCCCGGCGATGTCGGCCAGGTCACCGGCCACGAAACCGGGGCCGCCGCTGAACTCCGCCTCCAGCGCGATGCCGAGCGTCTCGTCGATGCCGGCGATCCGGATCCGGCCGTCCTGGCCACGCGTGGTGTCGGTGACCGCGGCGGCACCGCCGACCAGCAGCGCGTCGGTGGCCACGGACCGTTCCATGTCCCGGACCAGGTCGGCGAGGGGCCGGACGGCGTCGACCGCCGACAGGCCGCTGGGTCGCGGGATCTCCCGCCGATCGAGGATCTGCCCACCGAGGCCGACCCGGGCGGCACGGAGCCGGTCCGCGTCGATGCTCAACGCGTGGGCGTAGACCCGGTCGGAGCGGGGACTGACCACGAGTGAGGGCCGGCCGGCGCGGCGGGCGGTGGTCGGCGCCTCCTCGGTGACCAGGCCGCCGGCGACCAGGTCGGCCGCGAGGGCGCCGATGGTGCTTCGGTTGAGGCCGAGCCGGCTCGTCAGTTCGGCCCGGGACGTCGGCCCGTGCACGTGGACGTAGCGCAGCACGGCGCCGAGATTCTGCCGCCGGATCTCCTCCTGGCTGGCGCCGGGGACCGACGGCAGCGGAGGTTCGGTCTGGCGTCCGACGCCGGCGGGCCTGGACCGGACGGGTGTTGCCACGGTCAGACCTCCTTCCGGGTCGGTGCCGGGTGGCGCGGGGCAGTCCGGACGACGATGGGTCCCGGAAGAGGAGATCCGGGACCCATCGGCCTTGCTGCCTACCGTGCGGTGATTACTTGGTGAGCGGCGCGAGCTTCGGGTCGGTGGCGTACGCCTCCGCCGCGTTCGCCTTGGTGACGGCGACCGGCGGGAGCAGGTACGTGTCGACGACCTTGCTGCCGTTGTTGTACGACTTGGTGTCGTTGACCTGCGGCTTGTCACCGGCCTGGAGAGCCTTGACCATGTTGATGGTCTCCTTCACCAGGTTGCGGGTGTCCTTGTTGATCGTCATGTACTGCTCACCCTTGACGATCGACTTGACCGACTCGACCTCGGAGTCCTGGCCGGTGACGACCGGGATCGGCTTGCCAGCGCCCTTGACCGAGGTCAGGATCGCGCGGGCCAGCGTGTCGTTCGGGGAGAGGACGCCGTCCAGCTCCTTGCTGCCGTACGTCGAGGTCAGCAGCTGGTCCATGCGGGCCTGCGCACCCTCGGCCTTCCAGCCCTGGATGGCGGTCTGCTTGACCTCCTTCTGACCGGAGGCGACGACCACGTTGCCCTTGTCGATCTCCGGCTTGAGCACGCTCATCGCGCCGTCGAAGAAGACACCGGCGTTGTTGTCGTCCGGCGAGCCGGAGAACAGCTCGATGTTGTACGGGCCGTTCGGCTTCTTGGCCTTCATGCCGTCCAGCAGGGCCTGGCCCTGGAGCTGGCCGACCTTGAAGTTGTCGAACGCGACGTAGTAGTCGAGGTCCGGGGTGTTGGTGATCAGCCGGTCGTAGGCGATGACCTTCACACCGGCGGCGTGGGCCGCCGCGACCTGGGTCGACAGCTGCGCGGCGTCGGTCGCGCCGATGACGATGACCTTGGCGCCCTTGGTCACCATGGAGGTGATCTGCGCCTGCTGGTCGGCCACGGTGGTGGACGCGCCGGCGTACTGCACGTTGCCCTCGAAGCCGGCCTCCTTGAGGCCGTTGGTGAACAGGTCACCGGCGAGGACCCAGTTCTCGGACGTCTTGGCCGGGAGGGCCACGCCGATCAGCGAGTTGGCCGGGAAACCCTTGGCGGCGTCGCCCTTGGAACCGGAGTCGCCGTCACGGCCGGAGCCGCAACCGGCGAGGGCCAGCATCGCGGCGGCGCTGATGGCGACCACCGACGTGCCGAAGAATTTACGCATGGTGAGGACTTGCCTTTCTGGATGTGTAACGGGGTGGTGAGGGTCGGTGACCGTCAGCTGGACACCGCTGCCTTGGCGGGCTCGCGCTCCGCGTCCGGCGGTGAGGCGGGTGGAGCGGAGTCCTCGCGGCGGAACGGCCGCATCAGGCTCCCGATGATGGAGAAGCGCCCCTGGCTCTTGTTGTAGACGTCGATCGCGACGGCCAGCAGCAGGACCAGGCCCTTGATGATCTGGACCTTGTCGGTGCCCACGCCCTGGAGCTGGAGGCCGTTGTTGAGCACGGCCATCACGAGACCACCGACGATCGAGCCGCTGATGGTGCCGATGCCGCCGGCGACGGCCGCGCCACCGATGAAGACCGCGGCGATCGCGTCCAGCTCCCAGCCGTTGCCGTCCTGCGGTCCGGAGGCCGCCGAACGGGCCACGAAGATCATGCCGGCCAGCGCGGCCAGGACGGACATGTTCATCATGACGAAGAAGTTGACCCGCTTGAGCTTCACACCGGACAGCTCGGCCGCTCGGGAGTTGCCGCCCACCGCGTAGATGTGCCGGCCACCGGCCGTGTTGCGGGTGTAGAAGGAGTACGCGATGACCAGGAGCAGCAGGATGATGCCGGAGATCGGGAAGCTGGTGCCCACCCGACCGCTGGCGAAGCGCAGCGAGGCGAAGGCGATGACCCCGACCATGATGGCCATCCGCAGGATCGAGACCCACATGGGCGCCGGGTCGGCGTCCATGGCCCGCCGGGTGTTGCGGGCCCGAAGCTCGCGCCACACCACGGCAGCCGCGGCGGCAAGGCCGAGCAGCAGCGTCGCGTTGTTGTAGCCGGTGTCCGGCCCGAACTCGGGCAGGAAGCCGGAGCCGATGTCCCGGAAGCCCTCCGGCACCGGAATGCTCTGCGCGTTGCCGATGAACTGGTTGCCGCCGCGGAAGAGCAGCATGCCGGCCAGGGTGACGATGAACGCCGGCACCCCGATGTAGGCCACCCAGAACCCCTGCCAGGCGCCGATGACTGCGCCGATGGCGAGGCCGAAGACGATCGCGGCGGGCCATGGTAGGTCCCACTCGGTCATCGACTTGGCGACCAGGATGCCCGCGAAGGCGGCGACCGAGCCGACCGAGAGGTCGATGTGCCCGGCAACGATCACCATGAGCATGCCGATGGCCAGGATCAGGATGTACGAGTTCTGCTGGAACAGCGCGATCAGGTTGTCCGACCGCAGGGTCAGCCCGTCGGTCCAGATCTGGAAGATCAGGACGATCGCCACCAGAGTGAAGATCATTCCAAACTGGCGAGCGTTGGAGGTGGTTCCTCCGAACAGGTTCTTCTGAAGGTCCTTCAATCGGCTCATCGTGTGGCCATCTTCTTCGTCGAGGTCATCTGCTTCATGAGGTTTTCCGGGGTGGCGTCCGCCCGGGCGATCTCGCCCGTGATGGCGCCTTCGAACACGGTGTAGATGCGGTCGCAGAGCCCGATCAGCTCAGGCAACTCCGAGGAGATGACGACGACGCCCTTCCCCTGGTCGGCGAGCCGCTGGATGATGCCGTAGATCTCGTACTTGGCGCCGACGTCGATGCCGCGCGTCGGCTCGTCGAGGATCAGCAGGTCCGGGTCGGTGAACATCCACTTCGCCAGCACGACCTTCTGCTGGTTGCCGCCGGAGAGCTTCGAGACGCCCTCGTCGACCGTCGGGGCCTTGGTCCGCAACTCCTTGCGGTACGCCTCGGCCGCCTGGTACTCCTCGACCTCGTTCAGGACGCCGTGGTGCCGGATCTTGGACAGCTTGGCGGCCACCGTCGACGTCTTGATGTCGTCGAGCAGGTTGAGGCCGATCGCCTTGCGGTCCTCGCTGACGTACGCGAGGCCGTTGTCGATCGCGTCCGCGACCGACTTCAGGACGATCTCCTTGCCGTCCTTGATGATGGTGCCCGATTCGTACACCCCGTAGGAGCGGCCGAAGACACTCATCGCGAGTTCCGTGCGGCCCGCGCCCATGAGACCGGCGAAGCCGACGATCTCGCCGCGGCGCACCACGAAGCTCTCGTTCTTGCAGACCTGCCGGTCGGCGGAGATCGGGTGCCGGACGTTCCAGTTGCGGACCTCGAAGAAGACGTCACCGATCTTCGGGGTGTGGTCCGGGAACCGGCTGCCCAGCTCACGGCCGACCATCCCCCGCACGATCCGGTCCTCGTCGACCCCGTCCGCCTTGACGTCGAGGGTCTCCACGGTCCGGCCGTCGCGCAGGATGGTGATCTGGTCGGCGATCGCCTCGATCTCGTTCAGCTTGTGCGAGATCATGATCGAGGTGATGCCGCGGGAGCGGAAGCCGCGCAGCAGGTCCAGCAGGTGCCGGGAGTCCGCCTCGTTCAGCGCGGCCGTCGGCTCGTCCAGGATGAGCAGCTTGACGTCCTTGGCGAACGCCTTGGCGATCTCCACGAGCTGCTGCTTGCCGACACCGATGTCCTTGATCAGGGTGTCCGGGTCCTCCTGGAGACCGACCCGGGCCATCAGGTCCAGCGCCATCCGGTTCGCGGCCTTCCAGTCGATCGCGCCCCGCTTGCGCGGCTCGTTGCCGAGGAAGATGTTCTCGGCGATCGACATGCCCGGAATGAGCGCGAGCTCCTGGTGGATGATCACGATTCCGGCGCTCTCGCTGGCCCGGATGTCGGAGAACTTGGTCTCCGACCCCTGGTAGACGATCTGGCCGTCATAGCTGCCGTACGGGTAGACCCCGCTGAGGACCTTCATCAGCGTGGACTTGCCCGCACCGTTCTCGCCGCAGATGGCATGGATCTCACCGGCGCGAACCACCAGGTTGACGTCGGAGAGGGCCTTGACTCCGGGGAACTCCTTGGTGATGGAGCGCATCTCAAGGAGGGTCGGCACGTTGCTCATCGCTCGTACCACCTCGCCAACGTCATCGGTTGCCTCCGGAAGGTTGAACCTTCACTTGGTTTTGTTGTTGTCGGCAACGTATTGCGGCCGAAGGGCCATCCGCAAGGCGAGGGACTGTTGAAAATGTAACAATCCGGCAATATCGACGACGCACAGTTTTCGCCTGTCACAGCCGCCTCCGCAGCCCCTCCCGGCACCTTCGCCCGTCGGTGGCAACGTTGTCAAATGGAGACAACACCACACCCGGCTCCCATCTTCCTCGACAGGCCCACGACCAGCCACGATCCGTGGCAGGCCGGAGAAGGGGTGCCACGCCGCGCCCCCGCCACCATCGAGTGACCGTGAGCGGGCCGCCGCACCCACGCCGCGCCCGGGACGGCCCCGACGACCCCCGGCCGGCGATGTGACCCGCGCCTCAATCGCCAGGTCGGATCGACAAGGATCGTCGCCTCAGGGCCGCCACCAGGGGGCGGGTCCGTGACTTAACATCCCTTAAGGGCGAATCGGGGGCCATCTGGCTCCGGCCCGCGCCCGTGCCGACCGGTCACCCCGGGCGCAGCACCGCCTTGATCACCCCGTCGTCCCGGCGGTCGAAGCGGCGGTACAACTCCGGCGCGTCGGCCAGGGTGCCGTGGTGGGTCACGACGATGCTGGGCCGGGCGCGACCGGCGACGACCAGGTCGCGCAGCAGCACGGTGTAGCGGCGGTCGTGGGTGCGGCCGAACCGGACGGCAACGCCCTTGGCGAACAGCGTCCCCCACGGTGCGACGAGATCCTCGTGGGCGTCCGCGCCTGGTCCGGGGCGCAGGTCCTTCTCCGGATACACGCCCGCGACGGCGATCGCGCCGGCGGGGTTGACCAGCCGGGCGGCGTCCGCGATGACCTGGTCCGGGCGTTCCCGGTCGGGGCGCTCCCGGTCGCGGGCCTGAAACCCGACCGCGTCGATCACCTTGTCGACCCCGCCGAGCTTCTCCTCCCCGAGCGGCAGCCCCACCCGCGCCCGGTCCGCGCGGATCTGCTCGACCGGATCCCCCCGGCGGAAATCGACGGGTACGGCACCGATCTCCCCGGCCTTGTCGAGCCGAGCGTCGATGCCGTCGACGCAGTAGACGACCCGGGCGCCCCGCAGCAGCGCCGCGTAGGCGCCGAGCAGGCCGATGGTGCCGGCCCCGAAGACGGCCACCGTGTCACCGGGCTCGACCCCGGCGAGGGTGGCGGCGGCGTGCCACCCCGTGACGAACGCGTCGGCCAGCAGCACGAAGTCGTCCTCGTACCCGTCCCCCGGCTCACCGGGCACGGGTACGCAGTTGGCGTCGGCCCACGGCACGCGCAGCAGGTCGGCCTGGGCACCGCGGTAGGGGCCCATCCCGGCGTAGCCGTACGCCGCGCCCGGCCCCTCCGCCCGGGCCCGCAGACAAGCAGCCGAGAGACCTCGGGCGCACATCACACACGTCCCGCAGAAGAGGTGCGTAGGGATCACCACCCGGGTGCCCGGCCGGACCGTCTGCACCGCCCGGCCCACCTCCCGCACCACGCCCAGTGGTTCGTGGCCGAGCACCAGTCCGGGGGTGGCGCCGGTCCGTCCGTCGTACATGTGCAGGTCGGTGCCGCACAGCGCGGTGGAGGTGATGCGCACGAGCGCGTCGGTCTCCGCCTCCAGCGTCGCGTCGGGCACCTCCCGCACCGCGACGGTCCGGACGTCGGTGTAGACGACGGCTCGCATCCCGGGTCTCCTGCCTCGGTGACGAAAGAGCCGGCCTTCCCCCGACCGGGCCGTTCATGCCCGGGGCGTTGGACCAGGCGGAACGCAGTGCTATCTTAGGGATCCTAAGTTTCTCCCTAGCGAGACAAAGGTTCACCATGCCACGGCAGGGACTCACCAGCGCACGCGTGTCGGCCGCCGCGGCCGAACTGGCGGACGCGGTCGGTCTGTCCCGGTTGACCGTTGCGGCCGTGGCCCGGCACTTCGGCGTCTCGGACGCCGCGCTGTACGTGCACGTCCGCAGTCGCGACGCGTTGATCGAGCAGGTCGCCGTCCGGGCGGCGGCCGCGCTCGCCGACGAGCTCGCGATGGCCGTGGCCGGACGATCGGGCCACCTGGCTCTCGTCGGGTTCGCCGACGCCTGGCGCGCGTTCGCCGTGGCGCACCCGGGGCAGTACGCCGCGACGCAACTCCCGCTGCCGCCCGAGGTCGGCACGAGTTCGGCCGGGCACCTGCGCCTGATCGAGCTGAGCTACGCGATGCTGCGCGGCTACGGGCTCGACGAACCGGCGCTGACCGACGCGATGCGATTCGTCCGCAGCACCCTGCACGGCTTCGCGAGCCTCGAAGTCGTCGACGGTTTCGGGCATCCGCGCGCCGTCGACGCGTCGTGGCACTCGATCCTCGACGCGGTCCACACGACTCTGAACAACTGGCCGACCGGACAACAGGAGCAGCAGTGAGCAGCCACGACCAGTACGTCGAGTCCGCCGACGGGACGCGCCTGGCGCTCCGGCGCCTGGGTGCCGGCGACCCCGTCGTCCTGGTGCACGGATCGGGCGGTGGGCTGCACTCCTGGGCCACCGTCGCGGACCAGCTCGCCCACGACCACGAGGTGTGGCTGCCGGCCCGCCGCGGATACGGTCCCAGCGACGTCCCGCCCGGCCCCAAGTCCTTCACCGACGAGACCGCCGACCTGCTCGCCGTCATCGAGGCGGCGGGCCAGCCCACCGGCCGGACGGTCCATGTCGTCGGCGCCTCCTACGGCGCGACGGTGGCGTTGCACACCGCCTCGGCCGACCCGCGCGGCATCCGCTCGCTCGCCATCTTCGAACCCCCGCTCTTCGCGGCCGGAGCGGAGGTCGCACCCCTGCTGGTCCGCTACCGTTCCGCCTTCGAACGCGACGACGCCGCGGCGATGGCAGCGGCGTTGAACGACGTGACCCGGGTGCCCGCCGAGATCGTCGCCGCGCTCGCCGCCTCGGCGGGCACCCGGACGCCCGACCCGGCCGAGGCGCGGCGGGCGGCGATCGGCTGGCTGCACGATCTCGAAGCCCTCGCCGGGGACAGCACGGACATCACCAGGTGGTCCGCGATCACCGTGCCGACCCTCCTGCTGGCCGGCGCGGACACCTGGGAGCCGATGCCCACGACGATGACCACCCTCGCGCGGACGCTTCCGGCGGCCCGCTACACCGTCTGGGCAGGTCAGTCACACTTCGTGACCATGACCGCGCCCACTCTGGTCGCCGACGCCCTGCGGCGGTTCTTCGTCGAGGCGTCAACGGCCTGACCGACGGTCGCACAACTGATCAGCGACGCCGACTGGCGGCGGCCGGTGGTCACCACCACCGGCTGAACGGACGACTGTCGTTGACCGTCCACACCGGGCGCACTGCGCCGTCACTCAGTAGCATCGGCGACGGACGATGTTCAGGCGGACCACTCCCCCGACCGGATCGGGCACCCGACATGACGACCGAGCAGACCACCTCTCCGTCACGTACCGGCGTCGGCATCGCCGCCACCGCTCTGGGCCAGAGCGTCCGGGGCGGTCGCCAGATCCTGGCCGACGTCTCGCTGGCCATCGCACCTGGCGAACTGGTCGCGATCATCGGCGCCAGCGGGGCCGGCAAGACCAGTCTGCTGGAGCTGCTGGCCGGGGTACGGCGACCGACCGCGGGCGCCGTGACCTACGACGGCACCGCCCCGGCGGGCGCCATCGGTTTCGTCCCGCAGGACGACATCATCCACCGCGAGCTGCCCCTGGCCCACACCCTGCGCTACGCCGCCCGGCTGCGCCTGGCCGCCGGCACCGGGCCGGCCGAGGCCACTCACCGAGTCGCGGAGGTGCTCGCCGAGTTGCGCCTCACCGAACGGGCCGACACCCCGGTGGGCCTGCTCAGCGGTGGTGAGCGCAAACGCGCCAGCATCGCCGTCGAGCTGCTCACCCGGCCCGGCGTGTTCTTCCTGGACGAACCCACCTCGGGATTGGACCCGGCGATCGCCGTGGAGTTGCTCCGGGTGCTGCGTACGCTCGCCGACTCCGGGACCACCGTGGTGCTCACCACCCACCAGATCACCGACGTGGACCGCTGCGACCGGGTTGTCGTGCTGACCCGTCAGGGCCGTCTGGCGTTCACCGGCACGCCCGCCGCCGCCCGGGAGTTCTTCGACCTGCGGTCCCTCGTCGAGGTGCACCTGCGGCTCGACGAGGCGGCGCATCCGGCCGAGTGGCCCGATCGCTTCGCCGCGCGGCGCGACGCCAGCCCGTCGGCCGGTGCGAGCGGCGACGGTGACAGCGCCCTGCCAGCGCCCCGGCGGGTCGGCCGGCTGCGTCAGTGGGCCGTCCTCACCGCGCGCAACGCGGAGATCGTCGTCCGCAGTCGACTGACCCTGGCCATCCTGCTCGGCTCGCCGCTGCTGGTGCTCGGCATGTTCGCGCTGCTGTTCCGCCCGGGGGCGTTCGAGCCGACCAGCCCCAGCCCGACGGTGACCGTGATGATCCTGTTCTGGATCGCGTTCGGCGGCTTCTTCTTCGGGCTGACCTACGGGTTACTGCAGATCTGCACCGAGCTGCCGATCCTGCGCCGGGAGCGGCTGGCGGGTGTCCGGCTGCTGCCGTACCTGCTGGGTAAGGTCGCGGTGCTGCTGCCGCTGCTGGCCCTGGTGGACCTGGCCCTGCTCGGGGTGCTGCGCGGGATCGACCGGCTGCCGCCGGTCGACGGCACCGACTTCGCGGCCCTGTACGCGACCCTGTTGCTCTCCTCGGCGGCGGCGCTCACCCTCGGCCTGCTGTGCTCGGCGGCGGTCTCCGACGCGGCCCAGGCGACGCTGCTGCTGCCGATGCTCTGCTTTCCACAGGTGCTCTTCGTCGGTGCCATCCTGCCGGTGCCGGCCATGGCGGTCGGCGGTCAGTGGCTCAGTGTCGCGATGTCGAACCGCTGGGCGTTCGAGGGTCTGGGGCACACCGCCGGGGTGGAACGACTCTGGCGCGACGGCGGCTCCCCGCTCGGCCCGCCGCTGCTGGCCACGTACGGTGACAGCTTCTCCCGGCCGGTCTGGGTGAACTGGCTGGTGCTCGGCGGCTTCACGGTGCTCTTCCTCGTCGCCGCCTGGGCGGTGCTGGCCCGACGGGACTCCCGTCATGCGTCCTGAGCTGATCCCGCACGCCTCCCCCACGGCGCTGCCGGGATACGCCGCCACCCGCCGGATCGACGAGCTGCGCGCCACCGAGTACCGCCACCTGGACACCGCCGGGCAGGTGTACCTCGACTACGCCGGTGCCGGGGTCGTGGCGCGAGCCCAGGTACGCGAGCATCACGACCGGCTGCTGGCCGGCCTGTACGGCAACCCGCACTCGGAGAACCCGAGCAGCGCGGCGGCCGGTTCCCTGGTGGAGTCGGCACGACGCGCGGTTCTCGACTTCTTCCACGCGGACCCGTCCGAGTACGCGGTGGTGTTCACCCCGAACGCCAGCGGCGCCTGCCGACTCGTCGGTGAGGCGTACGACTTCGGCCGCACCGCTCCGCTCGTGCTGACCTGGGACAACCACAACTCGGTGAACGGCATCCGCGAGTACGCCCGCGCGGCCGGCGCGGCCGTGCGTTACGTACCGCTGAGTGGGCCGGAGCTGCGGGTCGCGGAGTCGGACCTGGCCACGGTGCTGCACGCCGGCCGTGGCGCGCGGCGGGGTCGGGGTCTGTTCGCCTATCCGGCGCAGAGCAACTTCTCCGGCGTGCGGCACCCGCTGGACTGGGTGGAGGTGGCCCACCAGCACGGCTACGACGTGCTGCTCGACGCTGCCGCCTTCGCGCCGACGAATCGGCTGGACCTCCGCGTCGTCCGGCCGGAGTTCGTGTGTCTGAGCTGGTACAAGCTCTTCGGCTACCCGACCGGGATCGGCGCGCTGCTGGCCCGCCGCGACGCGCTGGCCCGACTGCGCCGGCCGTGGTTCGCCGGTGGCACGATCCGCGCGGTCAGCGTGCAGGGTGACTGGCACCGGTCGATGGACGACGAGTCGGCGTTCGAGGACGGCACGCTCAACTTCCTGAGCATCCCGGACGTGGAGTTCGGGCTGCGGTGGCTGGACTCGATCGGCGTGGACCTCGTGCACGCCCGGGTCGGTCTGCTCACCGAGTGGCTGCTGGCGCGGCTGACCACGCTGCGGCACGCCAGCGGTCAACCCCTGGTGCAGGTGTACGGGCCGACGACGGGCACGGGCCGCGGCGGCACGGTGACGTTCAACCTGCGCGACCCGGACGGCGCCCTGGTCGACGAGCGGTTGGTCGCGCGGGAGTCGGCGGCGGCCGGCTTCGCCCTGCGAACCGGCTGCTTCTGCAACCCGGGCGCGGGCGAGGGCGCGTTCGGCATCAGCCGGGACTCGGTGCGGCGGCGGCTGTTGGCACGGGTCGACACGATCGACCAGTACCTTGCCGCGCTGCGCCTGCCGACGGGCGGCGCGGTCCGTGTCTCGTTCGGGCTGGCGTCCACCGCGACCGACGCGGAACGGTTCGTCGCCTTCGTCCAGTCGACCTATCTGGACCGTGGTGTCGGCGTCGAGGCGTCGCTGCCACCGCGATTGCGGTGTTGACGCGGACGAGGCGGCGCGGCTAGCTGGCCTGGGCCACCGGTGCCGGGCGGTGCCTGATCTCCTCCATGAACGGGAACTGGGCGGTGAGTTCGGCGATCGTCAGCCCGGCCTGCCAGGCCGCGGCCACCTTGGCGACCTGCAACAGGTCCATCACGTCGCCGCGCGCCAGCACCTCGCCGGACACCCGCAGATCGATCATGAAGTAGCGGGCCTGCGATCCCAGCTTCACGCAGACCACGCCCTGCCCGGAGTGCAGCTCCGCACAGGTGAAACGGCCCCGCCCCTGCTCGGGGGCGGTGACCTGGCCGAGTTCGAGCCCGTGTCGGGCAGCGGTTTCGATGAGCGCGGGGGCCAGACCACCTCGCTCGACCAGATCCGGGTAGAGGCGCACACCCAGCGCCGTCGACGCGTCGCTCATGACTGACTCCCACTTCCTTGTGACAGAGACCAGCAGCGCGCAGGTTACGAGAAGGTTTCCCGCACGCCTCGTCATCCTGTCCCGGGTGGACGCCCCACGGCAATAGGAAGGGTCGATTCGACCGCTATCGAGTAACCCCCACCCGACGGCGACGACGCGAAGGGCGATGCGGGGCGTATTGGAAACACTCTTGACAGAAAGACCCGATATCGACATGCTTCTCTACAGAGAGCGCTCTCCGTCCTTCGCCGCGCAGCCTCCACCACTCTCCCGCCGAGGAGCCTCCCGTGTTCACAGCCCGCACCCGGTCTCGTCCCCTCGTACTCCTGGCGGTCGCCCTCGTCGCGACCGCCGCGGCGCTCGTCCCGGCCCATCCCGACCGAGCCGAGGCCGCCATCGGCTCGATCAGCTGGCAGGACGAGTTCAACTCCCCGGCCGGAACGCCTGTCGACCAGAACAAGTGGCGCTTCGACATCGGCGGCGGCGGTTGGGGCAACAACGAGCGGCAGTACTACACCAACAGCACCAGCAACGCCGTCCACGACGGCCAGGGCAACCTGGTCATCACGGCCCGCCGGGACAATCCCGCCAACTACCAGTGCCACTACGGCCGCTGCGAGTACACGTCGGCACGGCTGCTGTCGGCGGCCACCTTCACCCAGACGTACGGCCGGTTCGAGGCCCGGATCAAGATTCCGCGCGGCCAGGGCATCTGGCCGGCGTTCTGGATGCTCGGCACCGGCGGCGGATGGCCCGACGCCGGCGAGATCGACATCATGGAGAACATCGGCCGGGAGCCCAACACCGTGTACGGCACCGTGCACGGGCCCGGCTACTCCGGCGGCGGCGGCATCACCGGCAGTCGCAATATCGGGGGGCCGCTCGCCGACGGCTTCCACACCTACCGGGTGGACTGGGAGCCGAACGTGATCACCTGGTACCTGGACGGGGTCCAGTACCACCGGGTGGACCCCGCGCGGCTCGGCGGCAACCGCTGGGTGTTCGACCACCCCTTCTTCATGATTCTCAACGTGGCGGTGGGCGGCAACTGGCCCGGCTACCCGGACGGCTCCACGCAGTTCCCGCAGCAGATGCTCGTCGACTATGTCCGGGTGTCCAGCTACACCTCCGGCGGCGGTGACCCGGCACCCGGCACCAGCCGGATCCGGGGCGCACAGAGCGGGCGGTGCGTCGACATCCCCAGCGCCAACCCGATCGAGGGCGCCAAGCTCCAGATCTGGGACTGCAACACCACCGCGGCCCAGTCCTGGACCTTCGCCTCCGACGGGACGGTCCGCGCGATGGGCAAGTGCATGGACCCCGCCTGGGCCGGCACGGCGAACGGCACCGAGGTCAACCTGGTCAGCTGCAACGGCAACACCGCGCAGCGCTTCACCCTCAACGCCGCTGGCGACCTGGTCAACATCAACGCCAACAGGTGTGTGGACGTGCGGGAGGCCAATCCCAACAACGGCGGCAAGCTGCACCTGTGGGACTGCCTCGGGGCCGCCAACCAGAAGTGGTCCCGCGTCTGAGGACACGCGACACGAGCGAAGGGCCGCCCACGGCAGCAGCTTAGGGCGGCCCTTCGCCCTGGGCTCCCGGCCAGGGCGAGCCGGAATTAGCCCGATGGCGAGGCCAGCGGTCTGACGCCCGCTATGTTCGGATACGTCCAGAATCCGGCATTTCGGGAGTCAGCTCATGTCGCACCATCTCGACACCCCCCTCGCCGCCCAGGGCGGCCAGCTCTACATCGACGATCTCTACGTCTTCAACGGCGACCGCGCCACGGTGTTCGTCATGGATGTCAACAGCTCGGTGACGAAGGCGGACATCAAGCGCGGCTTCCACCCCGAGGCGCGGTACGAAATCAAGATCCATTTCAACGGCGCGGAGATGGAGGGACTGGCCTACCGGTTCGCCTTCGGCGAGCCCGACGGCAACGGCAGGCAGACCTTCCAGTTGTACGAGCTCGCCGGCGCGGATGCCCGCGACGACGCCGCGATGGGCACTCCCATCGCCGAGGGACACACCGGCGAGGTGTCGACCGGCGGCAACGTCCGGATCTGGGCCGGGCGGATCACCGACCCGTTCTACATCGATCTCGACGAACTCGCCACCATCAACGGCGCGCTCAAGAACGGCGCCCCGGTGGACCGCTCCGCCTGGCGAATGGACCAGGCCAAGAACAGCTTCGCCGGCACGACAGTCGAGTCGATCGTCCTCGAGGTCTCCCACGACGAGCCACTGCTGCGTGACGGCACCGACATCGGCGTCTGGTGCCGCACGATGCTGGCCACCGACGCCGGCGGATGGCGACAGATCAACCGCGCCGGCCACCCCATGATGTGGCCCCTGTTCTGGCCGCACGACACCGACTTCTCCGACCCCGCCAACGTCCGGCACCCCAGCAGGGACCTCTCCGAGGACGGCGAGGAGATCGCGAGCGCCGTCGCCGGAGTCGTCGCCGCCAACGGCACCGCCCCCGACCCGCAGGCGTACGGGTGGAGCGTCGCCCGACAGCTCTACCCCGACCTGCTCTCCTACCAGGTCGGCACTGCGGCCAACTACGGCTTCGCGGTCCGCAACGGACGCGGCATGGCCGACAACGCACCCGAGGTGATGTTCTCCCTGGTGCTCAACACGGGCACCACGTCCGGCCTCACCCCGGCGGTCGCCAAGGCTGCCCGCGCCGCCAGCTTCCCGTACGTGGTGCCGGCCTGACCGACCCATCGGCGCGTCGCCCATTGCTCGACGACAACGACGGGGGGAGATAACAACGATCGTGCCGTTAGTCCGATATGGGGCTTTCATCCTAGATAGGCTCTGAGCTGCTACCAAGGGGCATTTCTAGGGACAAGGGAGACTCGATGCGTAGAAAGATTCTCGCGGGCCTGGCCGGCGTTGCCGCCGTCGTCGCGCTCGCCGGGCCGGCGGCCGCGGACACCACGGGCGACACGATCGTGACCCTGACCGTCGACGCCGCCGGTGGCCTGTCGATCACCGTACCGGCGACGGCGAACATCGGGCACGGCGTGGAGGGCTCCACCGTCACCGGTCAACTCGGCCCCGTGACCGTGCTCGACCAACGCGGCTCGCTCACCCCCAACTGGTCCGCCAGCGTCGTCTCCACCGACTTCGTCACCGGCGGCGGCAGCTCCGGAGAGACGATCCCGGCCATCAACGTCCTGTACTGGTCCGGCCCTGCGACGGCGACCGCCGGTGGCGGCACCTTCACGCCGGGCCAGCCCGGCGCGGCCCAGCAGGTGATCATCAACGTTCCTCGGACGGCGATGACCCACACCGGCGGCACGGGCAACAACTTCGCGACCTGGAACCCCACCCTGGCGGTCGACATCCCGGTCGGCACCGTCCAGGGTGTCTACACGGGGACGGTGACACATTCGGTGTTCTGAGCCGCTCGGCCGGCTGGCGCTGCTGGCCTCGGTCGCCCTCGTGGCGCTCGGGGTTTCGGCGGTGCCAGCCGTTGCCGTGCGGGAGCAGCGACAGGAGCCCGCCGACGAGGCCGCGATCAGCATCCGGATGGTGGACATCCCGGCCAGCCGGGCGCAGGATCCCCGGGCCCAGGTCTACATCGTCGACCACCTGAACCCCGGTACGACGATCCACCGCCGGGTCGAGGTGCACAACACCTCCGCCGAGACGCAGAAGATCGAGTTCTACTCCGGCGCCGCCTCGGTCGAGGACAACGCCTTCACCGTTCCCGAGGGACGCACGGGCAACGAGCTCAGCGGGTGGATCCGGCTGAAGACCGCCAGGATGGACCTGGAACCGGGCGAGCGACGGCCGGTCGCGGTCGAGATCGCCGTGCCGAGGAAGGCGTCCAAGGGCGAGCGGTACGCGGCGATCTGGGCGCAGGTCACCAGCACGAAGGAGCGAACCGGCAACGTCACCCAGATCCACCGGGTGGGCATCCGGATCTACCTCGACATCGGTCCCGGTGGTGAACCGCCCACCGACTTCCGCGTCGACGGACTGGCGGCAGAACCTGGCCGCGGCGAGTTTCCGGTGGTCACCGCGAAGGTCACCAACACCGGTCAACGCGCGTTGGACATGACCGGCACCCTGTCGCTGCGCAAGGCGGCGGTCCAGGCCGGCCCGTTCGCCGTGACAAACGGCGTGACGATCCTGCCCGGCCAGAGCGGCCAGGTCCGGATCGAGATCAACCAGGCGCTGCCGGCGGGGGTCTGGGACGTGCACGCGAAGCTCGCCAGCGGCATCGTGGAACGCACCGCGACCGGGACGATCACCCTGCCCGTCGCGGCGCCGATGACGGTCGCGACCTCCACCGGGCCGAGGTGGTTGGTCTACGCGGTCGGCGGGATCGCCCTGCTGGTGCTGATCACCCTCGCCGGCTGGTATCTCCTCCGCCGGCAACGCGCCCGGCTGATCCGACCCGCACACCGCTGACCCGCACAGCCCGCACGGACTGCCCGGCCGTCCCCCGAGGAACGGCCGGGCAGCGACGTGTGGCCACGTCGTCCACACGATTTGGCGGCGGCGCTAGATGACCGAGTGCGTCACGACTGTCACGTAGTCGCCGACCACCACTGTGGACGGGATCGCCAGCCACAGCGTGGGGTTCCAGGTGACGGAGTTCGGGTCACCGGCCGGGCCGGACCAGCCAGCGGCCAGCTGCGGCATGTCCAACACCGCGCCCGGCTGCGGGTGGAACGTCCCGACACCGGTGGCGGCGAGGGGCGCACCGGAGGCGTACGTGATGTTGCTGTTGGGGATGGTCTCGCCACCGGAACCGGAACCCGTCGTGAGGTTGGTGGCCGAGACGAGGCTTACCCACTGCCCGGAGAACGGCCCGCGGTCGTCGGTCACGGTCACCGGGCCGAGGTGGCCCGAGACGCCTGTCGTACCCGAGGTGACGGTGCCGAGCGGGGTGATCGCCGGGACGTTGATGGAGAGCCCGCCGAGCGGGGCGATGACCAGTTCGACAGGTCGGGTCGCGGATTGCTGGAACGAGTCGGTCACCCGGACGGTGAAGGAGTACGTACCGGCGACGGTGGGCGTGCCGGAGAGCAGGCCGGTGGCCGGGTCGAGGGTCAGCCCGGCGGGCAGGCTCCCGGCGCTGACCGACCAGGCGAATGGGCTCGTGCCACCGGTCACCGTCAACTGGTACTGGTACGGGTCGTACGCCCTGCCGGGTGGGGGCGGCGCGAATGTCAGCGTCGGTGCCGGGTTGACCGGCACCGACGCCGACGGGGCCGACTGTGGGCCGGTCCCCGCGGCGTTGGTCGCGGCCACCCGGAAGGTGTAGGTGGCGCCGCCGGTCAACCCGGTGACGATCTGGGTGGTGGCGGTTCCGGTGAAGGTCTGCGGAGTCTGCGCCACCCCGTTGAGGTACGGCGTCACGGTGTAGCCGGTGATCGCCGAGCTGCCGTTCGCCGGGGTCGTCCAGCTCAGCCTGGCGGCATTGGTTCCGGCGGTGGCCGAGGTGATCGTCGGTGCTTCCGGCAGGGTGTACGGGACCACCGCCGCCGAGGCCGGGCTGGCAGCGCCGGTGCCGTACGCGTTCACCGCCGCCACCCGGAAGGCGTACGACGAGCCGACGGTCAGCCCGGTCAACGTGCGGCTGGTGGTGGAGGCGTCGAAGGTGAGAGTCGGTTGGGTGACCCCGTCTCGGATCGGGGTGATCAGGTACCCGGTGATCGGGCTGCCGTTGCTCGCGGGCGCGGTCCAACTGACGGTGGCGCTGGCGCTGCCCGCCTCCGCCGTGGGCGTGGCCGGCGTGCCCGGCGCGGACGCGTAGACGTAGGTCGCCGAGCCGGCGGAACCCCGGGTGACGACGCTGACGGTGACCGTCGCCGGGCTGGACCGGGCGGGCATCGAGGAGATGCCGAGTGTGCCGTCGGGGTTCACGGTGAAGCAGCCGGCGGCCGGGCCGGAGGTGCACGGCACCAGCAGCACCGAGGTGCCCGCCTGCTGCTCGGCGGTCGTACCGATGGTGATCGCCGTCGCGCCGGCGAGGTTGCTCCCGCCGACGGTGACCGCGATGCCCCCGGAGATCGCGCTCTGCGTCGGGGTGACGGTGACGCCGGTCGGCGCGGCGGCCGGTGCCACGGCTGTGGTGGCGGTGGAGTAGCCGGGGTTCGCGTCGATCGACGACGAGGTCGCCACCGTGGCCGTCTGGATCAGTGCCGGCGTCACTCCGGTGCCGGTCACGGTCGCGACGACGGTGATCGGCGGCAACGAGCTGCCGCCGGCGAACGGGCCGTTGCTGTTGGTGCAGGTGATGCTCTGGCCGGAGGGCGCGGCACAGACCCAGCCGGAGCCGAAGGCGGCCCGCGGCACGACTCCGGCCGGCACGGTCTGGGTGACCGAGATCGGCGCTGTCTCGGTCGCGCCGGGATCGACCCCGGCGGTGATCGAGTAGGTGACCGGGTCACCCGGCTGTGGACTGGCCCCCACCGCGCTGGTCTGGGCCACGTTCAGGTCCGGCACCGGGTTGAAGGTGACCGCCCGCGCGTTGTCGACCTCGTGGAAGTCGGTGACCGAGCCGGTGGAGCCGACCCAGCCGAAGGCGAGTTGCCGGGGGTAGCCGTTGGCGTTGAGCCACGTCGGCGACGGGTACAGGCTCGGCGAGACGACCGGGAGACTGCCGGCCAGGGTCCGCGCCGCTCCGCCGACCGGGGTGAACCTGACCCGGTACTCCCCCGCCGGTACGGAGATGCCGGTGTCGGTGGTGAACGGGGACGCGGTGGTGTTGGCGACCACCTCGACCGGCACCACCGACGCGGCCCGGGTGGCGGCACGCAGCGCCACGGGCGGGGACGAGGTGCTGGTGGCGGTGCTGTTGATGGCGCAGTAACCGACCCCGTTGCGGCCCGGCCCGCGGATCACGACCTGGCCGGGGACCCGGGTGTTGGTGGTCGAGATGTACGGCGGGTTCGTGCAGCCGGTGCCCTGGTAGAGGCTGTTGCTGAAGTTGCCGAAGACGTCCAGCCCGATGCCCAGGTAACCGTTGGACAGGCCCACCGAGCCGCCGTTGAAGGCCGCCGAGTAGCCCAGCGATCCGCCCGACTGGCCGATCACCGCCGGGGACCGCGGGTTGGCGGGGTCGACCGCGGCCAGCGCGAACGCCAGACCGTCGGCTCCGGTGCTGATGCCGCCGTACTGATAGGTGTTGAAGGTGACGTGCAGTCCCTGGGAGGTGGGCACGCTCACCGCACCGAACACCCCACCCTGCCGGTTTGCGACGGCCGGGGTGAGTCGCAGCTTGCCCGAGCCCTGCGGATCGGTGGACGTGGTGCAACTCAGCAACGGGCCGGTGGTGGAGTTGCCGGCCGCGCTGAGGCAGGCCGCGTTGCTGGCACCAGCGGTCGGCACGGCGGGCACCGTCACCGCGCCGATGCCATTCGGGGTGTTGTTGTGGAACGGCTGGTCGAACAGGACCGCCCCGACCGCCGCCGCCGGCCGGGGCGCGACCACCACGGCACCCACGGTCAGGGCGAGCACCAGCGCGACAAGTGCTGACCCGCGCCGGCTTGGTACCACCATGCCCACCTCATTTCCGCACCCACTCCAGTCCCAATTCGGACTTTATCGGACATTAGGCGTGGGTGGCCCGATATCCCGATGCAACAGGAGTTGAGGGCGGCGCGGCATCGCGCTGGCCCCGTCGACGCGGAATCGACGGGGCCATCGCGGCTGTGGGTGGGAGGGTGTCAGCCCTCGATGTCGCGGGGGTCGCGGCTGCGGGGGTAGGTGTTCTTCTCCCCGATCGTGCCGTCCTGCTTCTTGACCACGTGTTCGACGCCACGGTCGGCAGCCATCTCCCGGCCCTGGGCCTGCGCGTCGGCCTTCACCTCATGCGTGCTGCTGGCCCGCTCGTTGCCCTCCGCCTTGTTCTTCCACTGCCCGTCCTCGTGGTACGTGTCGACGTCACCCTTGACCATGGCCGGCTCCTCCCTGCGTCTGCACTGTCTCCCGAATCAGTGCCCCGAGCCGCGCCGGGCAAACTACGGTCCTCAGGAGACGGCCGGGCAGTTGTTGCTCACCCGCCGCAGAATCTGTTCGCGTTCGTCGGTGGTGATGCCCGACGGCTCGCCGTCGAAGTGGGTCTCGACCTTCTCCCAGCCGCGCCGCTGCTCGTAGTGCAGATGCGGAGCGCCGGAGTTGCCGGTACTGCCGAGCCGCCCGATCTGGTCACCCTGACTGACCTGCTGACCGACCTTGACCATCGGTGCTTCGAGCATGTGCAGGTACTGCGTCTCCCACTTGCCGCCGTGGTCGATCTTCACCCAGTAACCGCCACCACGCCCGCGTGGACCCTCGGGGTTGTCCGGAGTCCGACCACCCAACGAGCCGTTGATGCCCGCCACGGTGACCGTGCCGGCGTACGACGCGAGCACCGGCCGCCCCCACGTCTCGCCCTCGATCGGGAAGAAGTCGACGTCGTAGTCGTCGTGACCGGGGTAGGTGCTGAGCTGCCACGTCTCGCCGCAGGTCACGGGCATCTGGAAGAGCGGGCGCGGTCCGGCCGGTCGCAGCATCGGCACGACGACAAGGGCGATGCCGAGGACGGCCGCCGCCGCGACGAGCGCGATGAGGACGCGGATTTTACGGCTGCGGGCGCGGCGGTGGGAGCGGGCTGCGGTCGGGTGGCCGGTCGTCACCGTCCCGAGGATGGCAGACGCCGGCAACGCCGCTGCGGCCGGTCACGTCTCGCACCCCGCGTGACATTGCAGTTGCATCGTGAAAGCGTTACGGTTGATGCGATACGATCGCATTGCAAAGAGAAGAGGCTCCGATGCGGGTCATCGCGTTGTCCGAGGCGAGCGCCGACATGGTCGACCTGGTCGGCGGCAAGGCGGCCGGGCTGGGCGAGCTGATCAGGTGCGGCGAGCGGGTGCCCGAGGGCTTCTGCGTCACCACCGAGGCGCACCGCCTCGGCGTCCTCCCCACGGCCGAGGTCGTCGCCGCGTACGAGCGCCTCGGCGCGGGTCCCGTCGCGGTCCGCTCCAGCGCCACCGCCGAGGACCTGCCGGACGCGAGCTTCGCCGGGCAACAGGACACCATCCTCGACGTCACGGGCACCGCCGACCTGATCGCCGCCATCGAGACCTGCTGGGGCTCGCTGCACAACGAGCGCGCCACCGCGTACCGCGACGCCCGCCGGATCGATCACCAGACGGTACGGATGGCCGTCGTCGTGCAACGCATGATCACGCCCAGCGTGGCGGGGGTGCTGTTCACCGCGAACCCGCTGACCGGCCACCGCGACGAGATGGCCGTCGACGCCGCCGTGGGTCTCGGCACGACGGTGGTCGACGGCGCGGCGCGCGTGGACCACTACGTCCTCGACGGCGTCCCGCGCGACGACACGGGCTGCCTGACGTCGGCGCACCTCGCCGACCTGCGGGCCACGGGCGAACGGTTGCAGGCCCACTTCGGTTGCCCCCAGGACGTGGAGTGGGCGATCGACGCGGACGGCGTCCGGTGGCTCCTGCAGTCGCGGCCGATCACCACCCTGTTTCCCCTCCCACCGGAGAGCGGTAAGCCCCTCCCCCGCGTCTACCTGGAGTTCGGTCACGTCCAGGGCATGCGGCAACCGGTCACGCCGATGGGCATGTCGACCCTGCGGGCGCAGATCGCCGGGATGCTCGCCGCGCTCGGCATCCGCGTCGAGATCGTCGACATCGGTGGTCGGCTCTACGGCGACCTGACCGACCTGGCGCGGGACTCCTCGGCCCGCAGGCGACTGGTGAAGCTCATGGCTGTCGACTTCGGCCCGCGCGCCCAGGCGGTGATGCAGCACGTGCTGGCGGACCCCCGGTTCGCCCCGACCGGTGGCCGCGCCACGCGCGGCCGGGCGCAGGATGCCGCGTCGCTGCGGACGGCCGGTCGCGCGGTGGTGGGGATCCTGCGGGCTCTGACCCGTCCGGAGACCGCACGGGTCCGGATGTTCGAGGCCGTCGAGCAGCTCAGAGTACGATCCGCCGCCCCCGCCGACCTGCGGACCGCGGCCGATCGGCTGCGCTTCGTGCAGGCGCAGGACGCTGACGCCGACGACACCGCCGACGCGATCATGTGGCCGATCGTCGCCGGGATGCTCGCCACCGCGCTGCCGGCCGCCCTGCTCAAGGGCGTCGCCGGCCCGGACGAGATCCACGCCGTGCTGGGCGGCATGCCGCACAACGTCACCATCGAGATGGACCTGGCCCTCTGGCGACTCGCCCAGGGCGCGGGCGACCACCGTCAACTCCTGCTCGACACCCCGCCGGCCGAGTTGGCCGAACGCCACCTGCACGGGACGCTGCCCGACATCGGCATGACCGCCTTCCTGGACGCCTACGGTCACCGGGGCGTCGCCGAGGTCGACCTCGGGGTGCCGCGCTGGGCGGAGGATCCCACCCCGGTCTTCGCCGCGCTCGCCAACTACCTGCGGGTCACCGATCCCCGGCAGGGCCCCGACCAGCGCTTCCAGCGGGCCAGCGCGGCAGCGGAGGCGGCGTTGCGGGAGCTGGTCGGGCGGGCCCGCCGTCGGCGGCCGGTGCGGGGCAGCCTCGCCGGGTTCCTGCTGCGCCGGGCGCGGTCACTCGCCGGCCTGCGGGAGGCCGGCAAGTTCGCCGGGCTGTACCCGCTGCGCGAGACGCGCCGCCAACTGCTGCTCGTCGGCGCCGACCTGCACGACTCGGGGCTGCTGGACCAACCCGACGACATCATGTTCCTGACCCTCGACGAGGCGCACGCCGCCGTACACCAGGGTGTCGACCCGCGCGCGACGGTCACCTCCCGACGGGTCACGCACCGGCGGGAGGTGCGCCGCCGGAACGTGCCGGTGGCGCTGCTGTCCGACGGCACCGACGTCGAGACCGTCCTGCCGGCGGTGGCCGCCGCCGACGGGACGCTGATCGGCGTGGGGGCGTCGGCGGGCCGGGTGACCGGTCCCGCCCGGGTCGTGGACGACCCGGCCACCGCCCATGTCGAGCCCGGCGACGTCCTGGTGGCCGCGACCACGGACCCGGGCTGGACCCCACTGTTCCTCACCGCGGCGGCGCTGGTCACCGAGACCGGCGCGATCATGGCGCACGGCCCGACGGTGGCCCGCGAGTACGGCATTCCCGCCGTCATCTGCGTCCCGGACGCCACCCGGACGATCACGACCGGACAACTCGTCACGGTGGACGGTGGCGCCGGAACCGTCACGCCGCACGGGCCGTCGGCCCTCGCAGAGAAGGGACGACCATGACCGACACGAAGGCACCGACCAGGACGCGGGTGGGTCCACTGCTGCGCCGGGCCGCAGAGGCCGAGGCCGCGATGTGGCGCAGCCTGTACGTCTGGGCCCGCCGCCGTCCCCTGCCGTTGGGACCGGGCGACGAGCCGTTCGGCTACCGGGGCGTGGTCACGCCGATCCTGGGCATCTTCATCGGCCTGTCGGTCGTGGAGATCCCCATCTTCGACGTGGTCGTCACCCACGTGGTGCCGTGGCGGCCGGCCCGCTGGATCGTGCTCGGCCTCGGCATCTGGGGCCTGCTCTGGATGATCGGGCTCCTCGCCAGCATGACGATCCATCCGCACGTGGTGGGCGACCGGGGCCTGCGCGTACGCCTCAGCTCGGGCATCGACATCTGGATCCCGTGGACCGACGTCGAGGCCCTGCGCAAGCGATACCGCTCGCTGCCGTCGAGCAGATCGGTGCAGGTCGAGCAGGAGGGTGACCGCCGGGTGGTGTCCATCTCGGTCGGCAGCCAGACCAGCGTCGACGTCCTGCTGCGCCGACCGCTGACCTTCGATCTGCCGAAGACCGGGACCCTGCCGATGAACGAGCTGCGCCTGTACGCCGACGACCCGGACGGCCTCCTGCGCAGCGCGCGGGGCACCCCCGCGAACGCCACCGTCAGCCGGTGACCGCCGCCGCTGGCGGGGTGTCCGGGCCACCCACTGTGAAACGATCGAGGCCATGCCCAAGAAGGTCGACCACCAGGAGCGACGCACCCTCATCGCGGACGCGCTGATGCGGGTCGCCGCCGATCAGGGCCTGGAGGCCGTCAGCCTCCGCCACGTGGCCGCCGAGGCCGGGGTGTCCGCCGGGATGGTCCAGCACTACTTCCGGACCAAGGACGAGATGATGGCGTTCGCGTTGAGCGTGGTGCGGGAACGCAGCCAGATCAGGGTCACCGAGGCGCTGGCGCGACTGGGTGACGACCCACCGCCCCGGCTGCTGCTGCGCACGATGCTCGCCGCCCTGTTGCCCCTGGACGAGGGGACCCGTGACGACGGGCGGGTGGCGCTCGCGTTCCTCGCCTACACGGCGGTACGTCCGGCCGCCGCGCCCAGCCTCCGGGAGGGCACGCGGCAGCTCACCGGATTCATCGCCGGCGTCCTGCCCGACCGGCACGGTTACGCCGCCGCGGCCGGACTGTTGGCGCTCATGGAAGGGCTCGGCGTGTACCTGCTGGGTGGGCAGTACACCGCCGAGCAGGCGCTGGGCGCGCTGGACGCCCACCTCGACCTGCTCTTCGCCTGATCCGGCGGAGCTGACCGTTGGCCCCCGGACGAGGGGTGACACCGACCAGGATGGGCGGATGAGCCGCATCCGCCGGTCCCGGCCGGTGCTGGTCGAGGAGGCACACCGGGCCACCACCTTCGAGATCTTCTTCGACCTGGTCCTGGTCTTCGCGCTGACGCGGCTCATCGGTTTCATGGCGGAGTCGCTGGGTCCGCTCACCCTCTACCAGGGGCTGCTGCTCCTGCTCTGGTTCTGGTACGCGTGGAGCTGCTACGCCTGGCTGGGCAATCAGGTCCGCGCGGACAACGGCCCCGTGCTGGCCGGAATGCTCGCGGCGATGGCCGCCATCTTCGTGGCCGCCCTGGTGATCCCGGAGGCCTGGCAGCGCCACGACGGCGCGTTGAGCCCGCCGCTCACCCTGGCCATCGCCTACATCGCGGTCCGCGGGGTGCACCTCACCCTGATGACCTACGCCTCGTCCGGCAACCCGCAGTACCGCCGGCAGACCCTGCGCTTCGCCGTGTCCACCACACTCGCCTGGGTCCCGCTCCTGGTGGGAGCCGTCCTCGGCGGGACCGCGCAGACCGTGCTGTGGACCGTGGCGTTCCTCGTCGACTACGGCGGCGGCCGGATCGCCACCGCCGCCAGCTTCGGGGAGGTCCGCAGCGGGGCGCACTTCGCCGAACGCCACGGTCTGGTGCTGATCATCGTGCTCGGTGAGTCCCTGCTGTCGGCCGGGGCCGGTGTGGGCCGGGCCACGATCGTCTGGCCGGTGCTGGTGGCCGCGGTGTTCGGCTTCGCCGCGACGGTGTGCCTGTGGTGGCTCTACTTCGTGGGCGTCGCCCCGGAGGCCGCGAAGGTGCTGACCTCGGCCTCGCCGAATACCCGCCGCCGTCAGCAACTGGCGTCGGACGCGTACACGCTGGCGCACCTGCCGCTGGTCGCCGGGGTCGTCTACTTCGCCCTGGGCATCCACCTGATCCTCGCGAACCTGACGGATCAGCCTCGGCACCCCGCCGGGGAGCCGATGGGATGGCCAGCGACGACAGTGCTCTACGGCGGTGCCGCGCTCTACCTCATCGGTCGTCTGCTGTTCCTCCGGCTGACCGTCGGCGGCTCGCTGGGCCATCTCGCCGCGATCGGCGTCGTCCTCCTGTTGCTGCCGGTGGCCCGGATCCTGCCCGCGCTGGCCGCCCTCGGCCTGCTGGCGGCCCTCCTCACCGCCCTGGTCCGGTACGAGCGGCCACCCCGGGCCGGCTGACCCCTCCCCGACCGGGAGAGGTCGGCCGACCCGGGTCAACGGGGTCAGCTCGCCCTGGTGCCCCGCGCCTTCAGGCGGCGCAACTCGTCGGCGGACATCAACCAGGTCGAGTTCGTCGCGCCAACCCGAGGAGCAAACGCCGAGTCTGAAGGGGTACGGCACCGCGGCGGTCAGGTGTCCGGGCCGCCTGGTAGCCGGACCGTCAGCTCAGCGGTGCCGGTGACTCCGCGCCCGGGATCGTCAGCTTCGGCGTACCGGACCCGTCGGCCGGGACACTCCAGACGTCGGGCTGGCCGTCGCTCTGGCGTCTCGTGTAGGCGAGTGTCCGCCCGTCCAGCCAGGCGGCCTGGTCGTCGACGCTGCTGCTCTCGGCCGTCGCGGTGACCCGCATGCTCGCCAGGTCGAGGACCGACAGCCGCCAGCCCTTCGCCGGGTCGGCGTCGACGGCCTCCTTGAAGGCGATCCGGGTGCCGTCGGGTGACAGCGACGGGCACTCGACGTTCTCCATCACCGTCTCGACCGTCCGGGCCGCGACGTCACCGCGGACGAGGTAGCGCTTGCCCCCGGTGGACATGGTCGCGTAGAAGCGGTTGTCGTCGGCGGTGAAGGTGACGCCCCAGTAGTTGACGTCCGGGCTGCGGTAGCTCCGGCCGTCCCGCGTGACGGCGAACTCTTCGAGCGAGGTCACCGTGGCGCCGGTGGTGGTGTCGAGGATCCCGGTACGGGTGGAGAAGCCGCTGGCGGTGTAGGAGTCCCCGCCGACGAACGTCGTCCAGGAGACCATCCGGCCGGAGGCCGAGACCCGGGCCCGGTTCGGCAGGCCCGGCACGTCGATCGTCCGGGTCTGGCGCAGCGCCGCGTCGAGCACGACGACCTGGTACGACCAGGCGGTTTCCTGCTTGAGGCAGACACCGGTGCCGGCCGCGGCGTACACCCGCAGGCATTCCAGGCCGGAGACTGTGCGAGGCCCGGTGGGGTCGGCCGTGGCGACGGTGGACAGGTGCCGGTCGGTGAGGGCCAGCAGGCGCGGGCCGGGCGTCAGGGTGACCGCCTGGTCGCCGGAGGCAGGGCGTGGCGTCGGAGTGGGTTCCGCGGCCATGGCCACGTAACCGGCCGCCACGCTGCCCAGCAGCACGGCCGAGGCGACCACCACACCGATCTTCGCTCGGGTCGACAACGCGGTCATCGGGGCACCCTCCAGGTGATCAGACGGGACGGGGCGGTCAGCAGGAGCAGCGTGCCGACCAGCACGCAGGCGACCGCCACGGCCGCCGCGCGGATCGCCGCCTCCGGCCCCCACGCCTGCCAGGCGAGACCGAACAGGACAGAGGAGACGAGGTACGCGAGGGCCTGCCCGGTCTGCACCAGCGCGATGCCGGTGGTCCGCAGCCGCGCCGGCAGCACCGGTCCGGCGAGCGCGATGAGCACACCGTCGGTGGCGGCGTAGAACGCGCCGTACAGCCCCAGGGTCAGCACGATCAGCGGCCATCCGTCGACCGGACCGGCCAGCAGCAGGTACGTGGCCCCGAGGGCGGTGTAGCCGCCGAGCACCACCGGTAGCCGGCCGATCCGGTCGGCGAGTACGCCCAGCGGGGCGGCGAGCAGCAGGTAGGCCAGGCTGGTTCCCACCGCGAGCAGCGGGAACCAGCGCAGACCGAGGTCCTCGCGGCGTTGCAGCAGCAGGTAGACGAAACCGTCGCCGATGGTGGCCAGCCCGAGCATCGCCGCGGCCAGCACGAGCCGGCGAGCCGGTCCCCCGCCCAGCAGTCCGAACGCCTCCCGCACGGAGACCGCCGGCTCGTCCGGGCCGGCCGTCGCCTGCTCGGCGGGGCGTTCCCGGACGAAGAGCACGAGCACGACGACGGCCAGCGCGGCGACGCAGAAGCTCGTGACGAAGACCGCGTCGTACGACTGCCCGACGACCAGCAGCACCGCGAACGCGGCGAGCGGCCCGAGGAACGCCCCCACGCTGTCCATCGCCCGGTGCACCCCGAACGCCCGACCCAGCGCCTCGGGCGGCGTGGACAGCGTGATGAGCGCGTCGCGCGGGGCGCTGCGTACACCCTTGCCGAGCCGGTCGACGGCGATGACCGCGCCGATCGCGGGTATCGACCGGCCGGCGAGCAGCAGGCCGAGCTTCGCGACCGCCGAGAGGGCGTAGCCGATGCCGGCGATCAGCTTGCGCCGCCGGAACCGGTCGGCGGCGAACCCACCGACGACCCGCAGGAGCGCGGTGGCACCGGTGTGGACGCCGTCGAGCACGCCGAAGGCCACCGGGCTGAGCTGGAGGCCCAGCACCAGATAGAGCGGTAGGACGGCGGCCACCATCTCGGCGGAGATGTCGGTGATCAGGCTGACCGTGCCGAGTGCGACGACATTGCCGCTGACCAGGGCGAGCCGCCGGCGCCGTGGCCGGGATTCGGGCGGGTCGGCGACCGGTCGGGAAACGGTCGACAGGTACACGAGCATCTCCTCGGGTCGACGACTGACGGTCAGCCATCGTGGCGACCGGGTCCGAAGGGCCGCAAGGGACCGTGGGCGTCAAGCAGACATGCGACGGGTGAACAAGCGACAAACATCGAAGAGTTTCGTTGTTCGAGCGTACTGTTCATCTAACGGCAGTACGTCGGTTCATCCGCCTTCCTACATTCCTTGCGCTCTCCACCCGCAAAGAAGGGGTCCTGGATGGACATTCGAATCAACCGCCCACCGTTGACGCTGGGAACGGTCGCGGTGCTCGTCGTCGCCAGCACCGCCGTCGTCCTCACCGGCTCGGTCGCGGCGTCGGCGGCGAGCGTGACGTTCACGCCGGTCGCCGACACCTACGTCCAGAGCGACACGGCCGCCACCAACTACGGCACGTCCACGCAGGTCGTGGTCGACAACTCACCGGTGCGGCGCTCGTTCCTGCGCTTCTCGGTGAGCGGTGTCAGCGGCACGGTGACCGGCGCCAAACTACGACTGCGCACCATCAGCGGCAACAGCGGCAGCGATGCCGGTGGCACGTTCCGCCGGATGTCCAACACGACGTGGTCGGAGACCGGCACCACCTGGAACAACCAGCCGACGATCGACGGGGCCACGCTCGGCACCATCGGCGCGGTAGGCGGCAACACCTGGTACGAGGTCGACGTCACGGCAGCCGTCACCGGCAACGGGACGTACAGCTTCGGTGCGACCTCCGCCAGCGGCGACGGCGCCTACTACGACACGCGCGAGAGCGGCGCGGACGCCCCGCAGTTGGTCGTCACCACGGGGACCACCACACCGCCGTCCGGGGATCCGGTGTTCGTCGGTGCCGGCGACATCGCCGACTCCGGCTCGGGCGACAGCGCCACCGCCACGCTGCTCGACAACATCCCGGGCACGGTCTTCACCACCGGCGACAACGTCTACGACAGCGGCACCGCGTCGCAGTTCAGCAGCTACTACGAGCCCACCTGGGGTCGGCACAAGTCCCGCACCCGCCCGTCACCGGGCAACCACGACTACAACACGTCGGGCGCGACCGGCTACTACAACTACTTCGGTACGTCCGCCGGCCCGAGCGGACGCGGCTACTACTCGTTCGACCTCGGCAACTGGCACGTCGTGTCGTTGAACTCGAACATCAGCATGTCCGCCGGCTCGACCCAGGAGCAGTGGCTGCGGGCCGACCTGGCCGCCAGCAGCAAGCCGTGCACGATCGCGTACTGGCACCACCCGCTGTTCACGTCCAGCTCCAACCACGCGCCGTCGACGTCCACGCGTCCGCTGTACCAGGCGCTCTACGACTACAACGCCGACGTCGTGGTGTGGGGACACAACCACGTGTACGAGCGCTTCGCGCCGATGAACCCGTCCGGCGGCGCCGACGCCAGCCGGGGCATGCGCAGCTTCGTCGCCGGCATGGGCGGCGCGGGTCACTACGGCTTCGGCACCATCCAGCCCAACAGCGAGGCGCGCAACAGCTCGGCCTGGGGACTCCTGAAGTTCACCCTGCACTCCAACAGCTACGACTGGCAGTTCGTACCGGTGGCCGGCCAGACCTACACCGACAGCGGCACCGGCACCTGCCACTGACCGCGTGGATCCCGCTGCGCCGTCCGCAGCGCGGCGGGATCCTCCCGCGCTCGACCCCGCCGCGCTGTTGCGTCGCCCGCCTGGCGGGCCTTGGGTGTGTCCGGTGCCCTGTAGAGCTGCCCCGGATACGGGGCGGCGCGGGGTGTGCCTCGGGTAGGGGCCTGCACGAGGCCGGCGCTGGTCCATATCTGGGGCAGCTCTACAGGACCGCCGACAGGTGGCATCGACCCTGCAGGGGCGGTTCAGGCATCGGCGCGGGAGCCCGCGGCCGGCGTGCCGGGCGCGGCGGCGCGGCGCGCCCGGTGTGCCCACCGACTACACGTTGACGCGTGGCCCCTGCCCGCGAGGCGGGCAGGGGCCACGGTCGTGCTGTTGCGACGTCAGCGGGCCGTGCCGGCCCGGCGCTTGTTGTAGACGTCGAAGGCGACCGCAACGAGCAGGACGAGGCCCTTCACCACCGACTGGGTCGACTGGTCGATGCCCATCAGCTGCATGCCGTTGCTCATCACCGCCATGATCAGACCGCCGACCATCGCGCCCACCACGGTGCCCACCCCGCCCGTGACCGCCGCACCGCCGATGAAGGCCGCGGCGATCGCGTCCAGCTCGAACATGTTGCCGGCGGCGGGCTGAGCGCCGTTGGACCGCGACGAGTAGATGACGCCGGCCACCGCCGCCAGGAAGCCCATGTTGACGAACATCCAGAAGTTGACGGTGCGGACCTTCACCCCGGACAGCGCCGCCGCCGACAGGTTGCCGCCGATCGCGTAGACCTGGCGGCCGAAGACGGTACGCCGGGTGAGCAGGCCGTAGACCAGGACGAGAACCGCCAGGATGATCAGCACGATCGGCAGGCCGCGGGCGTGCGCCAGCTGCCAGGCGAAGTACATGATGACCGCGCCGACCAGCACGACCCGGGCGACGAACAACGGGAACGACTCGACGGGCTGCTGGTAGCGGATGCGCGCCACCCGGGTGCGGAAACCACTCACCGCGTACCCGGCCACGGCGACCGCGCCGATCAGCAGCGTGAAGGCGTCGAAGCCCTGCCCGCCGAGCAGCCCGTTCAGGAAGCCCGCCGCGACCTTCTGGTATTCCGCCGGGAACGGCGACAGCGAGATGTTGTCGAGCACCCGGAGGGTGAGACCCCGGAACAGCAGCATCCCGGCCAGGGTCACGATGAAGGCCGGAATCCCGGCGTACGCCACCCAGAAGCCATGCCACGCGCCGACCGCGACGCCGACGGCGATCGCGGCCACGACTCCTACCCACCAGGGATAGCCCTGCTGGATCACCAGGACGGCGGACACCGCTCCGGTCAGCGCGACGATCGATCCGACCGACAGGTCGATGTGCCCACCGATGATCAGGATGACCATCCCGATCGCGAGCACCAGGATGTACGAGTACTGCAGGACGATGTTGGTGATGTTGCCGGGGCTCAGCAGCACCCCGTCGGTCAGGATCGCGAAGAACGCGACGATGACGACCAGGGCGACGTAGATCCCGCTCTGCCGCAGGTTGTTCAACACCAGCGCCCGCAGGTCGTTCGTCCCGCTGTGCAGTGCGGCCGCGGGTGTGCCGTCCGGAGTCGCCGGACTCTCCGTCGGAGGGGTCTTGATGGTGGTCACGCCACGAGCTCCTTGTCCTTGGTCATCAGCTCCATGAGGCTCTCCTGAGTCGCCTCGGCCACCGGCATCTCGCCGGTGATCCGGCCGGCGGCGAGGGTGTAGATGCGGTCGCACATCCCGAGCAACTCCGGCAGCTCCGAGGAGATGACGATCACCGCCTTGCCCGCGGCCACCAGCCGGTTGATGATCGTGTAGATCTCGTACTTCGCACCGACGTCGATCCCCCGGGTGGGTTCGTCCAGGATCAGCACATCCGGGTCGGTGAACAGCCACTTCGACAGGACGACCTTCTGCTGGTTGCCGCCGGAGAGCTTCCCGACCACCGCCATGACGCTCGTCGTCCGGATGTTCATCTCCCGCCGGCTGTCCTCGGCAACCTTGATCTCCTCGTTGCCGTTCACCCAGCCCAGGCGGGACAGCCGGTCCAACGCGGCGGCGGAGACGTTGCGGCGGACGTCGTCGATGAGGTTGAGCCCGTACCTCTTGCGGTCCTCGGTGACGTAGGCGATGCCGTTGTCGATCGCCTCGGCGACGGTGCGTGCCTGTACCTCCTGACCGCGCACGAAGAGTCGGCCCCGGATGTCGCGCCCGTACGACCTACCGAACACGCTCATCGCCAGCTCGGTGCGCCCCGCGCCCATCAGGCCCGCGATGCCGACGACCTCGCCGGCGCGGACGGACAGGGCGACGTCCTCGACGACCATCCGGTCCTGCACCGGGTGCCGCACGGTCCAGTCCTCGATCCGGAGGACCTCCTCGCCGGGGGACGACTCGCGGTCGGGGTAGAAGCTGTCCAGGTCGCGCCCGACCATGCCCCGGATGATCCGCTGCTGGGTCACCTCGTCGGAGCGCATGTCGAGGGTCTCCACCGCGCGCCCGTCCCGGATGACGGTGGTGGAGTCGGCGATGGCGGTGATCTCGTTGAGCTTGTGCGAGATCATGATGCAGGTGATGCCCTGGTCGCGGAGTGCCCGCAGCAGGTCGAGCAGGTGGGCCGAGTCGATGTCGTTGAGCGCGGCCGTCGGCTCGTCCAGGATGAGCAGGCGCACCTTCTTCGACAGCGCCTTGGCGATCTCCACCAACTGCTGCTTGCCGACGCCGAGCTGGATGACCGGGGTGACCGGGTTCTCGTGCAGCCCGACGGACGCCAGCAACTTGGCGGCGTCGGCGTTGGCCAGGTTCCAGTCGATGAGCCCGAGGCGGTTGCGCCGCTCGCTGCCGAGGAAGATGTTCTCCGCGATCGACAGGTACGGCACCAGGGCGAGCTCCTGGTGGATGATGACGATGCCGTTGGCCTCGCTGTCCCGGATGCCCCGGAACTGCATCGGCTTGCCGTCGAAGAGGATCTCGCCGTCGTACGAGCCGGACGGGTAGACGCCGGACAGCACCTTCATCAGGGTGGACTTGCCGGCGCCGTTCTCACCGCAGATGGCGTGGATCTCCCCACGGCGCACTGCGAGGGTGACGTCCTCCAGCGCGATCACGCCGGGGAAGGTCTTGGTGATGCGACGCATCTCGAGGATGGTGTCGTCCATGGTCACTGTCCTCCGTCAGGTCTGGACACGGTACGCCCAGACGTCGGGCCCGGCGGCGACCGCCGGGCCCGACGATAGGCTTACTTCTTGGCCTGACCGGCGGCGACCTCTTCCGCCGTCCAGTAGCCGGAGTCGATCAGCGCGGTCTTGATGTCGTCCTTGTAGACCGTGACGATCGGGAGCAGGTACGACGGGACGACCTTGACACCGTTGTTGTACGTCTTGGTGTCGTTGGCCTCCGGCTCCTTCTTCTGCAGGAACGCCTCGGCGGCGTTCACGGCCTGGTCGGCCAGCAGACGGGTGTCCTTGAAGACCGTGGAGCTCTGCACGCCGTCGTTGATCAGCTTGATCGAGGCGATCTCGGCGTCCTGACCCGTCACCACCGGGAGCTTCTTCGCGCCGGTGCCGTAGCCGGCGTTCTGCAGGGCGGTGATGATGCCCCGGGAGATGCCGTCGTACGGCGACAGCACACCGTCGACCTTCGAGCCGTCGTTGTAGCTGGAGGTCAGCAGGTTCTCCATGCGCTTCTGCGCGGTCTCCTGCTGCCACCGCAGGGTGGCGACCTGCTCGGGGGTGGTCTGCTTGGACTTGACGACAAGCGTGCCGTCGTCGACGAACGGCTTGAGCGTGTCCATTGCGCCGCTGAAGAAGAACTGCGTGTTGTTGTCGTCCAGCGACCCAGCGAAGAGCTCGACGTTCAGCGGCCCCTTGGCGGTGCCCTTCGAGCCGTCCTTGTTCAGCAGGCCGAGCCCGACGAGCAGCGCGGTGCCCTGGGCGACGCCGACCTTGTAGTTGTCGAAGCTGACGTAGAAGTCGACGTCCTTGCTACCGCGGATCAGCCGGTCGTAGGAGATGACCGGGATCTTCGCGGACGCGGCGGCCTGCAGCTGGCTGCTGAGCGCGGTGCCGTCGATCGCCGCGATGATCAGGACGTCAGCGCCCTGGGTGATCATCTGGTCGACCTGCTGCGACTGGGTGGGGATGTCGTCGCCGGCGTACTGGAGGTCGACCTTGTAGCCCTTGCCCTCAAGCTTGGACTTCACCGCGTTGCCGTCGGCGATCCACCGCTCCGAGGTCTGGGTCGGCATCGACACACCGATGGTCAGGTCACCAGGCTTCGCGCTGCTCTTGTCGTCACCGCTGCCGGCACCCCCGCCACTGCACGCTGCCATACTCAGCGTCAGCATAGCGCCGCCGAGAGCAACCAGGAATCTCCTGCCCACGGGCTTCTCCTCTCTGGACTCCCCCGTCGAGTGCCGGGGCCAAAACTGTCACCTTTCGGGGTAGTGTTAGCGCTCACATCCGGCACGTCAACACTTGATCCGAAATACCGGTGTCACGGTCTCGTAACGGAGGCGTCTCCACGGACGAGACCAGCGCTCGGAGGTGCCCGGACCTGGGAGCACAGCGGTGACCGGCGCCGGAGCGAACAGCCGTCGGGCGGGACCGTCGAGCGTCCCGAACCACCGGCCCGGACCGCCGCCGCGCGGGGGCCCGACCAGGCGACCCACCAAGCCGGACCGCCACAGCGCGGGGCTACCCCCGGGCAAGACCGCCGCCGGGTGGCCGCACCACCGGCCCGGACGGTCGGCGGACGCGACGGTGCCCGCGGACGACGGGCGTCGTCCGCGGGCACCGGGGTGGAGCCGGATCAGGTGGGCTGCCGCGACCTGGTCGGTCGACGGACCCGGTCGGCTATCGCTGCGTCCACCGCTGGTTGGCCGCCGCGGTGCAGTTCCAGAGGATCACCGTGGTGCCGTTGGCCGTGCCGTTGCCGTTGACGTCGAGGCAGAGCCCGGACTGGGCGCCGCTGATCGTGCCGTTGGCGTTGACGGTCCACCGCTGGTTGGCCCCACCGTTGCAGTCCCAGATCTGCACCTTGGAACCGGCCGCGGCGTTCGTGGGCGCGTCCAGGCACTTGCCGAGCGCCTGGAGGGTCTGACCGTTGACGGTCCAGCGCTGGTTGGCGGCGCCGTTGCAGTCCCAGATCACCGGCTGGGTGCCGTTGGTGGTGTTGCTGTTCGGAACGTCCAGGCAGCGGCCGGAGGCGGCGCTGGCGAGCGCGCTCGACGTGCCCGGCGGCGGGGTCGTCGGCGGCGGGGTCGTCGGAGGAGTCGTCCCCCCACCGCTGACCCGGTAGACCACCGTGCCGTGCGCCGGAACACTGGCGCTGATGGTGCCGCTGCTGGAGGTGGTGGCACCGGACCACGCCTCGACCAGCGTGAACGAGCTCCCGGACTTGCCGACGGCGGCGGCCGTGGTCGAGATCGTCGTCGTCGAGCCACCCTGGTTGAACAGGGCGACGGCGACGTCACCGTTGGCGAGCCGCTTGGCCAGCACCCGGCGGGTGCCGTCGAACGACACCTGCGTCCCCTGCAACCCGAGCGAGTCCTGGTTGATCGCGATCAGGTTGGCGTTCTTGAGGATGGTCTGCGTCGCGGAGTTCATGTTCCGGACGTCGTTGCCGGCGATCAGCGGAGACGCCATGATCGCCCACATGGCGAAGTGGCTGCGCATCTCCGTGTCGTTCATGCCGCCGCGACCGACCTCCATCATGTCCGGGTCGTTGAACCCACCCGGCCTCGCGTAGGACGCCAACGGAACGGTCACGTTGATGATGTTCTGGATGCCCATCGGGTAGCCGTTGGTCTGGCCGGTGTCCCAGGCGTTGGTGATGTCCTCGGTGGTACGCCACATGTTGGCCACATCGCCCCAGTTGCGCTGCGGGCCGGTCTTGGCGTGGATGCTGTTCGAGTTGATGCTGTAGACGATCGGTCGGCCGGTGGCGGCCAGCGCGTCACGCATCTTGGCGAAGGTCGCCACCTGGTCGTTGATGCTGCCCTCCGGCGAGCACCAGTCGTACTTGAGGAAGTCGACGCCCCAGGCGGCGAACTGGCGTGCGTCCTGCACCTCGTGGCCCCGGCTGCCGGTTGCTCCGGGGTAGGCGCCGAAGTACTGGGCGCAGGTCTTGTCGACGGGCACCTGGTAGATGCCGAACTTCAGGTCCCGGGCGTGCAGGTAGTCGCCGAGCGCCTTCATCCCGCTGGGGAACCGGGTGGGGTCGCCCTGGATGTTGCCGGAGCTGTCCCGGTTGGGGTTGAACCAGCAGTCGTCGACCACGACGTAGTTGTAGCCCAGGTCCCGCATGCCGCTGCTGACGATCGCGTCCGCCGTCTGCCGGATCAGCGCCTCGTTGATGTTGCAGCCGAACGAGTTCCACGAATTCCAGCCCATGGGGGGAGTACGCGCCACCCCGTTGTCCAGTGCCTGCGCCGCTGGGGCGCGGAGGCCGACCAGAGCACCGGCGACAAGCACTCCGGCCGCCAGTACGCTCCCCCAGCGTCGACCTCGGGTGATGCGGTTCATCGAGCCTCCTTGTCGGTGGCGCCCGCCCGTGACTACGATCTGACTGGTGGGGCGATAGCTGGACGCCAAATCTTGTTAGCGTTAACAGAGACGTCCATCATGTTACGGCCACATTTCACGAGGTTCAATACCTCGCCACCAGTTGCATTGCCTTCGGTCGATGAAAAAAGTCAGCGCTCGATTGAGCGTCGTCTTACCGACGGTGACGAGCCAGCAGTACGGCGACGTGCTGCGAACGCCGACAACCTCCGGTCACCCCGCCCAACAGCCTCCGGCTGGGACCGACTCAACTCCGCGGTGGGGCGACGCTCTCGCGGGCGACCAGGGCCGGGGCGATGGTCTGCCGCATCGCCCCGCCGGTGCCCGTTTCGATCTGGGCCAGCAGCATCTGCAGGCTCGCCCGCGCCACCGCGTCGAAGTCGGGGCGGACGGTGGTCAGCGGCGGAATGAAGTACGCCGCCTCCGGCACGTCGTCGAAGCCGACCACGCTGATGTCGTGCGGCACCCGCCTGCCGAACTCGTGCAACGCCCGCAGCACGCCCAGCGCGAGATGGTCGTTCGAGGTGAAGACCGCCGTGACCTCCGGCATCCTCGCCAACATCTGCCCGCACCGGTAACCCGATGCGGCGGACCAGTCCCCCGGCATCAGCGGCGGCGGGTCCACCCCGGCTGCCAGCAGCGCCTCCCGCCAACCGTCGATCCGGCCGACACTGTCGAACCAGTCGAACGGCCCGGAGACGTGCCAGACGGTGCGGTGCCCCGCGTCGAGCAGATGCTGGGTCGCCGCCCGGGCGCCCGCCACCTGGTCGACCGTCACCAACGGGACCGGGCGGCTCGGGTCGCCGTCGACCGTGACCAGCGGGACATCCTGCGGCAGGTGTTCCAGCGCCTCACCCGCCGACTCCACCGGCGCGATGACCACGATGCCGGCAACCCGGTGCGACAGGTGTCGCTCGACGGCTGCCGAAATTGAGCGGTGGTCCAGGTTTCGCACGCTGCCGACACTCACCGCGAAACCCTCTTCGGCGGCGGTCTGCTCCAACGCGGCCAACATCGAGGCCGGACCGTAGAGCGTCGTGTTCTGTGCGACCACCCCGATGACCTGGGATCGGCCGGTCACCAGGGCACGAGCGGCGCCGTTGGGGCGATAGCCGAGTTCGGCGATCGCCGCCCGCACCCGAAGCCGGGTCTGCTCACGAACGTTGGGGTGCCCGTTGAGCACCCGCGACACCGTCTGATGGGAGACACCGGCCAGACGAGCGACATCTGTCATCGCGGGACCGTGGACGGCCATTTCACTCTCCCCGCTACGTCTCCGGCCCGCGGCCCGTCGACGTCGACTGGAGCGGCCCGGCCCGATCCCCCTCGCTCAGCCACCACGCCGGTGCTGAATCCCAGGTGACCAGCGCTGAATCGCCGTCAGTCTACGCCAGCATCCGCTTCGAATACGGGACGGCTGTGCCCGGATGTGCTACGCATCGAAAGCCGCACAAGGCATTTCCCACCCGCCGTACGCGGGCATCCGGCTCGCGGTTACGGGCTGCGGTGGCACGCCAGCCTGCTCCACGCTCCTGGAGAGAGCGTGGAGCAGGGCCGACTGGAACATGACCTGGTGGCGCCGACTCCGTGTGCCGACTGGGCCGGCGCTCGTCGACGCCACCGGTCAAACCGATCGTTGTGTGACCGGTGTCACGGCGTCGACAGGTTGAAGCTGCGGACCGTGACCGCGCCGCCGAGCGCCGACGTCGCGTGGTTGAAGATGGCGAACCGGTAGCCCATGAAGAACTGCCAGTTGTTCGCCAACGTCAGGGTGTTGCCGAACGAGGTGAAGTTGACCCCGTCCGTGCTGTACGAGAAGCGGGCCTGGCGGCCGGACCCGGGTCTGATGTCGGCGTTGGCCCGCAACCAGATCCGGCCACCGGAGACGGCGGTGCTCGCCACCTCACTGCCGGTGCTCGTGGTGTTCCAACTGCCGTCCATCGTGAGCCCGTTCTGCATGACCAGACGGGTGGACCCGTTGTCCCGCCGGACCCCGATCCAGGCCGACGAGTTGCGCAGCACCGCCAGGCCGGTGCGGTCTCCGTCGCGCATCGTGGAGTAGTCCAACTCGATGGTGGCGGTCGAGGTGGGGCCCTGGATCCGGTGGGTCAGCGTGTTGCGCGCCTTGTACAGGTCGCCGGTGACGGTGGCGGTCTGCAGGTTCAGCCCGTTGTTCACCGACCACTTGCTGGTGTCGGGGTTGTGGTTCCACTCCCACTGCGGGCCGAGGGTGGTGCCGGCGAACGTGTCGGTGCCGGTGAGCGGCTTGACCGCTCGCGGCGGCGCCGGCAGGTTCGGCTTCGGGTACGTGGTGCCCCACGTGCCGTTGACCGTCTGCAGCACCGGCCAGCCGTCGCCGGTCCAGGTGATCGGGGCCAAGGCCGGCATCCGACCACCGGGGTACGCGTCGACGAAGGACATGTAGTACCAGTCGCCGTTCTGGGTCTGCACCAGTCCGCCCTGGTGCGGCACGCCGCCACCGGAGATCGGGCCGGGCAGGTTGAGCAGCACCTGCCGCTGCTCGTACGGGCCGAACGGGCCGTTCGTCGACTTCAGCACGTACTGGCCGTTGGCCGGGCGGGTGAGCCAGATGTAGTAGGCGCCGTTGCGCTTGTAGAAGCGGGCGCCCTCGAGCGTCCCGATGCTCGACGGCGTCTGGTACACCTGCTGGGCCCGGACCTGGGACTTCCCGTCGGCGGAAAGCTGGGCGACGCTGATGGTGCCGTTGCCGTAGGCGACGTACGGGGTGTCGTTGTCGTCGAACAGCAGGCCGGCGTCGTAGTAGCAGTTGGGGATGGTGGTGTGCTTGCTCCACGTGCTGTCGACGGCGGACGCGGTGTAGATGTGGGTCTGCGCGAAGTCGATGCACCCGGCCCAGTAGTACGTCTTGTTGCTCGGCCGGTAGTTCAGGGTCGACGCCCAGATCCCGTCGACGTACGCGTTACTGCCGCCACTCATGTCGTACTTCGAGCCGAAGTCGAGCTTGGGCACCGAGTGACCGGCGAACTCCCAGTTCACCAGGTCGTACGAGCGCAGCACCGGGGCGCCCGGCGAGTAGTGCATGGTGGACGCCGACATGTAGTAGGCGTTGTCCACCCGGATGATGTCGACGTCGGCGAAGTCCTGCCAGACCACCGGGTTCGTGTACGTGCCGTTCGACGGGGGCGGCGTGGTGGTGGGCGGTGGCGTCGTGGGGTCGGTCCCGCCGTCGACGCGGACGAGCTGCCACTGCTGGTTGGTGCCGTTCCAGTCGGCGTACTGCACGATGTTGCCGCCGTCGGCGGTCGAGGCGCCCTGCACCTCCATCGCCTTGTTGCTGTTGCGGTTGATCAGCCGGACGTAACCGCTGTCCGAGTCGGCCAACCGGAACTGCTGGTTGGTGCCGTTGTTGTCAGACCACTGCACGATCGCCCCGCCGTCGGCGGTCGAGCGGCCGGAGACGTCCAGCACCTTGCCCGACAACCTCGACTTGAGCCGGTAGTAGCCACCGCCGGAGTCGACGAACTGCCACTGCTGCTGGTTGCCGTTGTTGCGCGTCCACTGGGTGATCCGCGCGCCGTCGTTCGTGGCCAGGTTGTACACGTCCACTGCCTTGCCACTGTTGCGGTTCACCAACACGTACCACGCGCTGGTGTCGACCGTGGCCGCTGACGCGGGCGACGAGGCGACGGCCGCAGCCGCGCCACCGACCACCAGCACCATCGCGGCGACGGCGAGTCTCGTGAGCCACCCTCGCCGTGGTGCACCCCGGGGAACCCGACCGATGGAAAGCATGATCCTCCTCTGCTGACGCGAACCGTGCGGTCTGGGTCGGCGTCCGCGGCACCGGGCGGGGCACCGAGCTGACCACGCCCGGCCATGTGATCGCTAACACCGGTTGCCCGACCGTCGCGGTGACGAGGTGCCGAAACCGCGGGGGTAGGACGCGCGCGCGGCCGGACCAGCCAACGACATCGACCATCTTGGCTATAGACTGTGAGCGATAACATGCTGTTAGTCAAGGCGTAACACAATCGCCTCGTGGCCCTGCTGGCGCAGACGCGAACGGGTGGCCCACCTCCGGCCCGCAGGCCGGGATGGACCACCCGTCATGGACGCGGCCGGGCCGCGCCGGTCAGAAGCCGCGGGCCAACCGGTAGTAGGCCTGGTTCCAGCGGATCTCGTCGGCGAAGCGGCGGGGCTCGGTGTCCGCGTCGATGACGACGAGTTCGGTACGGCTCATCTCGGCCAGGTCGTGCAACTCCTCCACGCCCACCGCCTGCGACAGCACGGTGTGGTGCGGCGCCCCGGCGGTGATCCACGACTCGGCCGAAACGGGCAGGTCGGGCCGCGGACGCCAGACGGCACGGGCCACCGGCAGTCGACGCAACGGCTGCGGCGGCGTCACCACGTCGATCTCGTTGGCCACCAGCCGGAACCGCTCGCCCATGTCGGCGAGCCCGAGCACCACCGCCGGGCCGGGCGCGGCGTCGAACACCAGCCGGACCGGGTCCTCCCGACCGCCGATGCTCAGGGGGTGGATCTCCACGTTGGGTACGTCGGAGGCGATGGTCGGACAGACCTCCAGCATGTGGGCGCCGAGCACCAACTCCTCGCCCGGGGTGAGGTCGTAGGTGTAGTCCTCCATGAACGACGTGCCGCCGTCCACGCCCACCGACATCGCCTTGAGCGTGTGCACCAGGACCGACGTCTTCCAGTCGCCCTCGCCACCGAAGCCGTAGCCGTCGGCCATCAGCCGCTGCACGGCGATGCCCGGCAGCTGACGCAGGCCCCCGAGGTCCTCGAAGTTCGTGGTGAAGGCCCGGAACCCGCCCGCGTCCAGGAACGTGCGCATGCCCAGCTCCAGGCGGGCCGCGTACCGCAACGAGTCGTGCCGGTCGCCGCCGGGCAGCAGGTCGCTGCCGATGCGGTAGGTGTCCTGGTACTCCTTGACCAGGTCGTCCACCTGCGCGTCGGTGACCTCACCGACCACCTCGACCAGGTCGTTCACGCCGTAGGTGTTGACCGAGACCCCGAACCGCAGCTCCGCCTCGACCTTGTCGCCCTCGGTCACCGCGACGTCGCGCATGTTGTCACCGAAGCGGGCCAGGCGCAGCGACCGCATCGCCGACCAACCGAGCGCCGCACGTGCCCACGCCCCGACCCGAGCGGTGACCCGCGGGTCGCTGACGTGCCCGGCCACCGTCTTACGGGCCACACCGAGACGGGTCTGGATGTACCCGAACTCCCGGTCGCCGTGGGCGGCCTGGTTCAGGTTCATGAAGTCCATGTCGATGTCGTTCCAGGGCAGCAGCACGTTGGCCTGGGTGTGCAGGTGCAGCAGCGGCGTCTGCAACGCGTCCAGACCGGAGATCCACATCTTCGCCGGAGAGAAGGTGTGCATCCAGGCGATGACCCCGACGGCACCCTGGGCGGCGGCGTCCCGGCAGACCTGCAGGATCTCACCACTGTTGGTCAGGACGGGCTTCCAGACCACCCGGGCGGGAATCTGCGGCGAGTCGTCGAGCGCGGCCGCGATCTGGCGGGACTGCTCGGCGACCTGCCGGAGCGTCTCCTCGCCGTACATGCCTTGGCTGCCGGTGAGGAACCAGATCTCGGGTTGGGTTTGTGGTGCCATGGGGTTGCCTTCCGCGAGAGGAACTGTCACTTGTAACGGATTCCGATGAGGCGCTGGAGGAGGATGAACGCGAAGAGCAGACCGCCGATCACGATCTTGGTCCACCAGGAGTTGAGGCTCCCATCGAAGGTGATAAGGGTCTGGATCACGCCCAGGACCAGCACGCCCAGCACCGTTCCGAAGACGTAACCCGCGCCCCCGGTGAGCACCGTGCCGCCGATGACGACGGCGGCGATGACGTCCAGCTCCATGCCGACGGCGATCAGTGGCGCACCGGAGAGGGTGTAGAAGGACAACAGGATCCCACCGATCGCGGAGCACAGGCCACTGATCGTGTACACGGCGATCCGGGTCCGCCCCACCGGCAGGCCCATCAGCAGGGCCGACTGGGGGTTGCCGCCGATGGCGTGCACGTTGCGGCCCAGCCGGGTGTAGGCCAGCACGTACGCGGCGACGGCGACCACGACGAAGGCGATCAGCACGCTGATCGACACGAAGTTGCCCTGCGGGTTACCGATCCGCTCCTGCGACATCGAGGTCCAGATCCCGTCGGTGATCGGGATGGACGAGCCGGAGATGAACGTGCACATGCCCCGGGCGAAGAACATCCCGGCGAGTGTGACGATGAACGGCTGGATCTCGAAGAAGTGGATGGCGCAACCCATCAGCAGACCGAGCGTCGGGCCGATGAGCAGGGCGATGACGAGCACCAGTGCCGCCGGCATGCCGTCCTGCAGCAGCGCGGCCGACACCATCGCCGTCATGGCGACGACCGACCCGACCGACAGGTCGATGCCGCCGGTGAGGATCACGAAGGTCATGCCGACCGCGACGACGAGCAGGAAGCCGTTGTCGATGAAGACGTTGAAGATGACCTGCACGTTGGAGAACGCCGTGTACTGCGACACCCCGATGGCGTACATCACCAGTAGCAGGGCGAGCGTCGCCAGGACCGGTATCTGCTTCCTCGGCAGCCGGAACCGGGTACGACCGGCGGTAAGCGTTCCAGTGGTCATGCCGGCACCTGCTCCTTCGGCTTGTCGGCGATGGGGGCGGACGGCGGAACGCTGCGCCTGCGGCGGGCGAACCGGGCCCGGAAGGCCGGCGCCTGGATGAGGCAGACGGCGATGACGACGACCGCCTTGAACAGCAGCGAGGTCTGCGGCGAGATGTTCATGGCGTACACCGAGGTGGTCAGGGTCTGGATGATCAGCGCGCCGAGGATGGTGCCGCTCAGGAAGTATCGGCCGCCGGCGAGGGACGTGCCACCGATGACGACCGCGAGGATGGCGTCCAACTCCACCCAGAGGCCGACGGCGTTGCCGTCGGCGCTGGAGACGTTGGCCGTCATCATGAAGCCGGCGACCGCCGCGCAGACGGCGCTGACGACGTACGCGAGGAAGATGACCCGGCCGGAGCGGATGCCGGCGAGTCGGCTCGCCTCCGCGTTGCCGCCCACCGACTCGATGATCATGCCGAGTGCGGTGCGGCGGGTGAACGCGGCGACGAGCAGTGCCGCGGCGAGGGCGATGAAGATGGCCAACGGCAGGGTCAGCAGGTGACCCAGCCCGATCGCCCGGAACGGCCCGGAGTTGATGGTGATGATCTGCCCCTGGGTGATCAGCTGGGCGAGACCCCGGCCGGCCACCATCAGGATCAGGGTGGCGATGATCGGTTGGATCCCGATCACGGCCACCAGCACCCCGTTCCAGACGCCCAGCACGAGCGCGAGCCCCAACGCCATCGCGAGGGCGATCAGCACCACGGTGAGGCTGTTCTGGTCGGGCTGCTTGCTGATGTACATGCAGGCCATCGCGCCGCTGATCGCGCAGATCGAGCCGACCGACAGGTCGATGCCGCCGGTCGAGATGACCAGGGTCATGCCCAGCGCGACGAGGATCAACGGCGCGCTCAACCGCAGGATGTCGATCGGCGAGCCGTACAGGTGCCCGTCCTTGAGCTCGATGGACAGGAACCCGGGCCGGTAGATCGTGTTCGCGGCGAGCATGGCGACCAGCACGGCCGCGGGCCAGAACAGCCGGTGACCGGTGATCGTCCGGTAGCGGCTCACGGTGTCGCTCATCGGTCTGCCTCCTCGCGGTGGGACCCACTCGCGATGGTCTGCATGATGCGGTCGGCGTTCAGGCTGTCGTCGTTGGCGAGCTGCGCGACCATCTGGCGGTCCCGCATGACGGCCACCTTGTGGCTGAGGCGCAGCACCTCCTCCAACTCGGCAGAGATGAACAGCACCGCCATGCCTCCGTCGGACAGCTGCGTCACCAGCTTCTGGATCTCGGTCTTCGCACCGATGTCGATGCCCCGGGTCGGCTCGTCGAGGATCAACAGCCGCGGCTCGGTGATCAGCCACCGGGCCAGGAGCACCTTCTGCTGGTTGCCGCCGGAGAGGTTGCGGACCGGAACCTCCGGGTCCGCGGGCCGGATGTTGAGTGCCTTGATGTACTTGTCGACCAGCTCGTCCTGGCGACGGCGCGGGATGGGCCGCAGCCAGCCGCGGGCCGCCTGCATGGCGAGGATGATGTTCTCCCGGACCGACAGGTCGGCGACGATGCCCTCGGCGCGGCGGTTCTCCGAACAGAAGCCGACGCCATGGTCGATGGCCTGCGCGGGGGTCCGCAGGCTACTCGTCGTGCCGTCGACCGCGACCTGACCGCCGTCGGTCCGGTCCGCGCCGAACAACAACCGCGCGACCTCGGTACGCCCCGAGCCCAGCAGGCCGGCCAGGCCCACCACCTCGCCGGCGTGGATGGTGAGGCTGAACGGCTCGACCGCCCCCGCCCGGCCGAAGTCCGACACCGCCACCAGCGGGGTGCCCTTCTCCACCGCGGCGAGGTCCCGTCGGGAGTGCTCCTCGATGCCCTCGAGGACGTCGAGTTCCTTGCCGATCATCTTCTCCACCAGGGAGAGCTGGGGCAGCTCGGTGGTCAGGTACTCGCCGACGAGCCCACCGTTGCGCAGCACGGTGATGCGGTCCGCGATGTCGTAGACCTGGTCGAGGAAGTGGGTCACGAACAGAATCGCGATGCCCTCGTCGCGTAGTTGCCGCATGATGCGGAACAACTGGGCGACCTCGCCTGCGTCGAGGCTGGACGTCGGCTCGTCCAGGATCAGCACCCGGGCCTTGATGTCGATGGCGCGGGCGATGGCGACCATCTGCTGGATCGCCAGCGAGTACGAGCCGAGCGGCGCGCTGACGTCGAGGTCGAGGTCGAGGCGGGTGAGCAGGGCTCGGGCGCGGCGGCGAACCTCGCCCCAGCGGACGGCGCCGAGGAGCCGGGGCTCACGGCCGATGAAGATGTTCTCCGCCACCGACAGGTTGGTGCAGAGGTTGACCTCCTGGAACACGGTGCTGACGCCGTGGGCGGTCGCCTGCATCGGCCCGGTGAAGGACACCGGCTCGCCGTCCAGGGTAATCGTGCCCGCGTCGGTGTCGTAGACGCCGGTCAGCACCTTGATGAGGGTCGACTTGCCGGCGCCGTTCTCGCCCATCAGGGCGTGCACCTCGCCGGGAAAAAGCCGGAAGTTGACGTCGTGGAGTGCGCGCACCCCGGGAAAGGACTTGCTGATCCCGGTCATCGTCAGGACCGGACGGCTATCCGTCATCCCATCAGACCTCTTCTGGGGGTTGTCGACGCGGAAGGGCCGCTGCGCTCCCACCGCGCACGCCCGGCCGCCCCTGCGGGGGGCTCGGGCGGGCGTGGCGCGGGTCATCGCGGGTCATGCCCGGTCCGTTCGGATTTATGGGGGAACGAGGCGGGGCCGCCACGCGAGCGCGGCGGCCCCCCGACGTCGATCAGTACTTGCGGGTGGGCAGAGCCTCCTTGGCCTGCGCCTGGGTGAAGGTGGTCTCCTGGGTCTCGATCCGAGCCGGGACCTCTTCGCCCGCGTGGACCTTCTTGGCCAGGTCCATCAGCTGCGGGCCGAGCAGCGGGCTGCACTCCGCGATGAAGTTGAACTTGCCGTCGGCGAGGGCCTGCATACCATCCTTGACGGCGTCGACCGTGATGATGGTGATGTCCTTGCCCGGCACCTTGCCGGCGGCGGTGATCGCCTCGAGCGCACCCAGGCCCATGTCGTCGTTGTGCGCGAACAGCACGTCGATCTGCTTGTTGGCCTTGAGGAACTGCTCCATGACCTGCTTGCCACCGGCGCGGGTGAAGTCACCCGGCTGGGAGGCGATGATCTTCAGGTTCGGGTTGGCGGCGATCGCCTCGCCGAAGCCCTTCTTACGGTCGTTCGCCGGCGCCGCACCGGTGTTGCCCTGCAGCTCGACGATGTTCACCGGACCGGTGGCGGTCTTCTTCTGCTCGACCAGCCACTCACCGGCGAGCTTGCCCTCCTTGACGAAGTCCGAGCCGAGGAACGACTTGTACAGCGACTTGTCGGCCGAGTCCACCGAGCGGTCGGTCAGGATGACCGGGATCTTGGCGTCCTTGGCCTCCTTGAGCACGGTGTCCCAACCGGACTCCACCACCGGCGAGAAGGCGATCACGTCGACCTTCTGCTGGATGTAGTTGCGGATCGCCTTGATCTGGTTTTCCTGCTTCTGCTGCGCGTCATCGAACTTCAGCTCGATGCCCTCCGCGGCGGCGGACTCCTTGATCGAGGTGGTGTTCGCGGTACGCCAGCCGCTCTCCGCACCGACCTGCGAGAAGCCCATCGTGATCTTGCCGTCGTCCTTGGTGTCGCCGCCGCCGGTGTCGCTGTTGCCGCAGGCCGCCATGCTGCCGACGAGCAGCACACTGGCGAGGACCGTGGCAGCGCGCCACGGAGCGGAGTGCATTCGCATCTTGCGCATCGAATCTCCTTGGCTCGGTGTGGTGGGGAACCGCGCCAACCGCCGATGTGCAAGGAGCGGCGTACGCGGGTGTTGCGTGCTGCTACTTCGGGGTGGTGCAGACCGGCGGGTCGGGTGTGGCCGCAGAGGGTCAGGAACCCGCCGGTGGGACTGGTTGGCGACCGTGGACGTCCAGTTCGCCGGCCGCTGTCACGCGACGACCTCCAGCGCGGCCTCCTGGGTCGCCGTGGCGGTCTCGGCCGCCGCGTTGCGGATCGCCCGCAGGCGGAGCATGACGTCGTTGCCGCCGCGACCGAAGTGGTCGTGCAACGCTCGGTACTCGGCGTACAGGGCGTCGTAGGCGCGCGCCCGGTCCGGGTCCGGTCGGTAGACCGCCTCGTGCACCCGGCCCATCGCCTGCGACGCCTCGTGGATCGACGGGAACTCACCGGCGGCGACGGCGGCATGGATCGCCGACCCGAGCGCCGGCCCCTGCGCGGACGCGATGATGTTCAGCGGTCGCCGCGTGACGTCGGCGTAGATCTGCATCAGCAGCGCGTTGTTGGTGAGGCCACCGGCGATCACCAGGTCGTTCACGGCCACACCGGCGTCGACGAACGCCTCGATGATCATCCGCGTGCCGAAGGCGGTGGACTCCAGCAGCGCCCGGTAGATGTCCTGCGGCCGGGTGGCCAGGGTCATTCCGACGATCATCCCGCTGAGGTCGTGGTTGACCAGCAGCGAGCGGTTGCCGTTCCACCAGTCCAGCGCGATGAGCCCGTGCGCACCGACCGGTTGGCTGGCGGCCAGCTCGGTGAGCTGTTCGTGCGAGTCGATGCCGGCCGGGGCGGCGTGCTTGACGAACCAGCCGAAGATGTCGCCGACACCGCTCTGCCCGGCCTCGTAACCCCACGCGCCGGGGCTGATGCCGCCGTCCACCACACCGCACATCCCGGCCACCTCGGCGACCTGCGCGCCGTTGACGACGTGGCAGGTCGAGGTGCCCATGATGGCGACGAGACGGCCGGGCTCCACGGCCTGCGCGGATGCCGCGGTGACGTGCGCGTCGACGTTGCCGACGGCCACCGCGATCCCCTCCGGTAGGCCGGTCCACGCGGCGGCCTGAGCGGTGAGCGCGCCGGCCCGGGCACCGAGCGGCAGCAACGGACCGTCGAGCTTTGTCACGAAGTCGCCGAAGTCGGGGTTGAGCGCGGTCAGGAAGCCCTCGGACGGGTAGTGACCGTCCTGGAGGATGCCCTTGTAGCCCGCGGTGCAGACGTTGCGGGTCTCGGTGCCGCAGAGCTGCCAGACGATCCAGTCGGCCGCCTCGACGAAACGCTCGGCCCGGTCGTAGACCTCGGGGTCCTCCTCGAGGATCTGCAGACCCTTGGCGTACTGCCACTCGGCGGAGATCTTGCCGCCGTAGCGGCCGATCCACGGCTCGGTCCGCTCGTGCGCCAGCGCGTTGATCCGGTCGGCGTGCGGCTGGGCGGCGTGGTGCTTCCACAGCTTGACCCAGGCGTGCGGCCGGTCGCGCAACTCGGCCGTCTCGCACAGCGGGGTGCCGTCGGCGAGCGTCGGCAGCACCGTGCAGGCGGTGAAGTCGATGCCGATGCCAACCACCGCGGCGGGGTCCACCCCCGCGGCGGACACCGCTGCCGGAACGGCGTGGCGCAGCACGTCGCGGTAGTCGTCCGGGTTCTGCAGAGCCCAGTCCGGAGGCAGCGCTCGGCCTCCCGGAAGCGCCGTGCTGATCACGCCGTCGCCGTACTCGTGCACCGCGGTCCCCAACTCGGCACCATCGCCGACACGGACCACCAGAGCTCGCCCGGACAGGGTGCCGAAGTCGACACCGACGACGTAGCGGTCGTCAGCTCCGTCCACACGGTTCATGTTCACCTCCACCGTTAACGGGGATAGTGTTAACGCTCACATCCAGCCTCGTCAAGACATCTAGGCGCAACAGCTCCGTAACGGAACGCGGAAGCCGAGTCGACTCGGGCGCGTCGCTGGCGGACCGCCACAAAGCACGCGAATCCGGTGTCGGCCACCGATCGGGCAGCCGGGGCCGGGGGCCGTCGCACGCACCCTCCACCGATCGGGCAGCCGGGACGAGGCCCGTCGCACGGACCGCCATCGACCGTAAGCCCCTCGACGGGCCGGGCGACGGGGACCGCACCACCGCACCGCCAGACGCCCGCCCGAGCACCGGCGTCTGATGATGTTGGCGATAACATCACCGAGCCGCCGTGCTCCCATGGTCGGACCTCTGGCATCGCTGCCGGCATCACGATGACTCATGAGCGAGCGCTCCCCGGGGGCTTTGGGCTCACCCCGGGGCCGCGCGAGGGGCCGGTGTTATCGATAACATTCAACCTTTGGGCGCGGCCTGGAACGGCCGCGAGCCCACCGGCCGAGCCGGGCGGGGCCGAGCCGGGCCGAGCCGGGCGGGGCCGAGCCGGGCCGGGCCGGGCCGGGCCGGGCCGGGCCGGGCCGGGCCGGGCCGGGCCGGGCCGAGCCGAGCCGGGCCGGGCCGGGCGGGGCGGGGCCGAGCCGAGCGGGGTTGATCCACTCGCGTTCCTTGAAATCGGGGGGTCCCGGGGAGGGAGACCGGCCGACTTCAAGAAATCCGAGTCGATCAAGCCCTCGCGACCAGCCGACGGCCGCCGTCGGGCCGCACTACCGTCGGCCGAGCGTCGACGTCGGCCGCACCACCCTCGGGCCGCACCACCCTCCGGCCGCACCACCCTCCGGCCGCACCACCCTCGGGCCGCACCGCGCGACATTGGCAGCCGGCGACTCGGCCCCGACCCCGGGCGCTCGCTGCACTCGATCCACGTCCTGGACCACCCGGCCGATCAACGTCAATCGACAACGGAGATCGAACAAC